>NZ_JBIIOT010000164.1:0-6663 GCF_044336785.1 Tardiphaga sp.
TGACGTTCTAACCTCTCCCCGCCTGCGGGGAGAGGTCGACTGTAGCGCGCGCAGCGCGTGGAAGTCGGGTGAGGGGGCTATCCACACGCTCCGAGCAAATGGAGAGCCCCCTCACCCGACCGCGCTTCGCGCGGCCACCCTCTCCCCGCAAGCGGGGCGAGGGAACTAACTGCTGCCCGCTGGCGTCGAGGCCGGCAACACTTCCGTCGCCGCGCGATCCGGCGTCTCTTCCTTCCAGCGGACCGAGCCGAAAGGCCGCTCCAGCATGCGGCGGACGCGGACGGGATCGGGGCCGAGATGGAAGCCCGCCGCACGCAGATACAGCGCGCGCTCCGACTGCGTCGTGCGATTGCGCTGGCGCAAGAAGTCCATCCATGTCGGGCAATGATAGCGCTCGGTCCACAATTCCGGATCGGCAATGTCGCGCGCGATCGACCAGCCATAGGCGCCATTGCGCTGCCTTGTGAGCTGCACCTCCTGCATGACGCCATGGAAGGCACGCGCCTGTTCCTGATCGACGCGGTATTCGATCTCCACCACCAGCGGCCCGCTGCGCGCCGTGAGCTGCAATTGCACTTCGGGATCCTCAAGCCGCTCCGCATCCTCATCGCGGGCGCCGGTGGGCGGCATCCGCCACACCAGGCCGAACAGCGGCGAGGCGAACATCGCGATGCCCGAGACGATCAGCGCCCATTCGATCCCGACGACGTCGGTGAGACGGCCCCAGCCCCAGCTGCCGATGGCGATGCCGCCGGCGATGGCCGCCTGGAACGCGGCGAGCGAACGCCCCGCGACCCAGCGCGGCGCCGACAGCTGCACGCCGATATTGAACAACGCGATCGCAGCCATCCAGACGGCGCCAGCGACAACCAATGATGCGGCGGTCAGCACCGGCTCGGTCGACATCGCCACGCCGATGATGGCCATGCCCATGATCAGCGTGCAGCCGCGGATCGCGGTTTCGCTGGCAAAATGCTTGCGGATATGGCCGATATTCAGCGCGCCGATAACGGCGCCCATGCCGAAGGCGCCAAGCATGATGCCGTATGTCTGCGCGCCGCCATGCAGCAGGTCGCGCGCCACCAGCGGCATCAACGCCGAGATCGAGCCACCGCAGATGCCGGTGATCAGCGTGCGCATCAGCACGATCTTGATGGAGGGCGAATTGGCGATGTAGCGGATGCCGGAGACGATGGCCCGGTTCAACCGCTCGCGCGGCAGCCGCGAGACCTCGATCTGCCGCCGCCACAGCAGCAGCACGACGAACAGCGGCACATAGAGCAGCGCATTGGCGCCGAACGCCGCGACAGCCCCCGCGGCCGCCACGACGACGCCGCCGATGGCCGGGCCAAAACTGCGGGCGATGTTGTAGCTGATCCCGTTCAGGGCCACGGCGGCGGGCAGCACGTCTTCCGGCACCTGCTCGCCCACCGAGGACTGCCAGGCCGGGCCGAACAGCGCCATGCCGCTGCCGATGATGAAGCAGAAGGCGAGCAGGATGTTCGGCGTGATATGGCCGGTCCAGTCCATCGCCGTGAGCGTGCTGGCGCCGACGAGCGACAGCGCCAAGGATGCCAGCGACACCATGCGGCGGTCATACATGTCGGCCACGGCGCCGGCCGGCATGGCCAGTATCATGATCGGCAGCATCAAGGCCGTCTGCACCAGTGCCACCTTGTCGGCGGAGGCGGTCATCTGCGTCATCGCCCAGGCGGCGCCGACGCTCTGGATCATCAGGCCCAGATTTGACAGCAGGCTGGCCAGCCAGATGCGGCGGAACACCGGAAACCGCAGCGGCGCGGCAATTCCGTCAGAGGGCAAGGGAGCAGGTTTGGGGGATTCCGTCATCACCAATGGTGATGCCTGCGAAGGACATGCCCTGTCCAGTCGCTCCCGCATAAATCGATGCTGCACCTGCAAACAATGACGCCTTCAAGACGCCGGCTTTGTCCGATGATATGATCCGCTGTCGCTCTCATCGTTGCGAGGCCTGTCGTGAGCATTGCCGAGGTCTACGACTTCCCGATCCCGAAGCGCCATGTGGTGCCGCCGGCCCCGCCGCGTGCGCCCGAGGACATGACGGCACGCGACCGCATGAAGGCGATGCGCCGCAGTGCCATCGAGACCTGGGGCCAGAAGGCCTATGAGGACGACATCATCAAGGGCCGCTTTTTCGGCCATGCCAGCTTCATCCTCAACGACCCCGATGCGATCCGCCACGTGCTGGTGGACAATTACGAGAACTACACCCGCACCCCCGCCGCCTTCCGGGTGTTGCGGCCACTGCTCGGTGACGGCCTGCTGACCGCCGAAGGGCGCGCCTGGAAGCATCAGCGCCGCACGTTGGCGCCAGCCTTCACGCCGCGCGCGGTGGGCACGCTGGTGCCGCACATGCTCTCGGCCATCGACGACACGGTGGCCGACCTGCAGGGCAAGACCGACGGTCCGGTGGATCTGCGCGAGATCATGCAGCGCATGACGCTGGAGATCGCCGGCCGCACCATGTTTTCCTATGGCATGACGAAGCACGGCAAGGTGCTGCGTGACTTCGTCATGGAATACGGGCAGACGCTGGCCCGGCCGCATTTCTTCGACCTGCTGCTGCCGGCGGGCTGGCCGACGCCGCAGGATTTTCCCCGCTGGCGCTTCCGCCGCCGCTGGACCCGCTTCGTCGCCATGCTGGTGGCCGAGCGCCGCGCTGCCGGCAAGGCGGACGATGCCCCGCCGCGCGATCTGTTCGAACTGATGCTGGCGGCGCGCGATCCCGAGACCGGCGCCGAATTTACCGACGACCAGCTCGGCGATCAGGTCGCCACCATGATCCTCGCCGGCCATGAGACCACGGCAACCGCTCTGTTCTGGGCGCTGTATCTGCTGACGCTCGATCCCGCCACGCAGGAGCTTGTGGCCAGCGAGGCGCGGGCAGCCATGGCCACCGGCGCGCTGGAATTCGACCGCCTGAAATTGACCCGCGCGGTCATCGACGAGACCATGCGGCTCTATCCGCCGGCCTTCCTGATCGCACGCGCCGCCCGTGCCCCCGACACGATCAGCGGCATGGCGGTCGCAAAGAACGACATCGTCCTGATCGCGCCATGGCTGCTGCACCGGAACGAGACGCGCTGGTCCGAGCCCAACGCCTTCATGCCGCAGCGCTTCACGTCCGGCCATCCGCAGCCGGACCGTTTTGCCTATCTCCCCTTCGGCGTCGGCGCCCGCGTCTGCATCGGCGCCCATTTCGCCATCGTCGAGGCCACGCTGGCGCTGGCGAAGATCATCGGGAATTTCCGGGTGACGCTGCCGGAAGCGGAGCCGGTGATGCCGATCGGCGTCGTGACGACACAGCCGGACCGATCACCGGAGTTCAGGATCGCCGCAAGGTAAGCCCTCATGGTGAGGAGGCGCGAAGCGCCGTCTCGAACCATGAGCTGGCCTGGCTCGGAGCATGCCACCATCCTTCGAGACGCGCGCAAGAGCGCGCTCCTCAGGATGAGGGATCGAGTTTGATCCGCGATGAGGGACAGAGCTCGTGACGCGTCTTGGACTCCTGCCCCACACCCCTTATCTATCGAGTTATGAGCGACATTCTCTCCCACTTCGCGCGCCTGAAGAAAGTCACCGATCCCGCGGTCGCCGACGCCATCGCGCTTCTGGCGCAGGAGGGCGCGGATCATGAGCTCAATCGCGTCAACACGCTGGATTTCGCAGCCCGCACTGGCCTCAATGAAGAGAAAGCCATCGCCGGCTTCCTTCATGCGTCCAAGCTCGGCCTGTTCGATCTGACCTGGAATGTGATGTGTCCCGGCTGCGGCGGGGTGCTCGATGCCCATGGCACGCTGAAATCGCTGCGCAGCGACGACTATCAATGCGGCCTGTGCGGCCGCGGCTATGCCGTGTCGGTCGATGAGCAGGTCGAGGTCGCCTTCACCATCTCGCCGCGCATCCGACGCATCGCCGCCCATGATCCGAATTCACTGCCGATCTGGGAATATTTCCGCCAGGTGTTCTGGAGCTCGGGCATCGAATTCAACGCGGACGCACTGTCGACCTTGTCGGAGGACGTTGTGCTCGATGCCCGCGAACTGCCCGCGCATCAAAGGGCCGAACTGACGCTGCAGCTACCACCGCAATTCATCATCCTGTTCGAGCCGGTGACTCACACCGCGCATTTCATCGATGTGCAGGGCGAGCCGACCAATGAGATGCGACATCTCTCCCTCACCTATCGCAGCGAACATGCACCGACGCTGACCACCACCATGCAGCCGGGCCCGCTGACGATCGCCTACGACAATCAGACCGGCACCCGCGTGCTGCCGTCGATCCTGGTCGCCGCCGATGCGCTTCATCACCTGATCGGCAAGCGCAAACCCTTCGTCACCGCCAAGCGCATCCTCAGCAACCAGACCTTTCGCGATCTCTACAAGGCCGACAATCTCAATATCGACCAGCGCCTGAAGATCACCTCGCTGACCTTCCTGTTCACCGACCTCAAGGGCTCCACCGCGCTTTATGAGCGCGTCGGAGATCTCGCCGCTTTCGATCTCGTCCGCGCGCATTTCCATGCGCTGCTCGACATCATCGCAGCCGAAGGCGGCGCCGTGGTGAAGACCATCGGCGACAGCGTGATGGCCACTTTCACCCGTCCCGAACAGGCACTGCTGGCCGCGATCGAAATGCGCAAGGCGATGGAGCGTCTCAATGACGAACGCGAGACCCGCGATCTCGTCGTCAAGATCGGCATCCATGAAGGGCCATGCCTCGCCGTGATGCTCAATGAGCGGCAGGACTATTTCGGCCAGACCGTGAATATCGCCGCCCGCGTCCAGGGTCTCGCCACGTCACAATCCATTCATGTGACGACACCGATCGTTTCCGCAAAAGCTGTCGAAGCGATTCTGCAACAGGCGGGTACCGCACCCATCGAGAAGACTGCCGCTTTACGCGGCATTGCTGATACAGTTTTGGTCTACGAAATTCCGTAAACGAACCAGGGCTTACTTAACTGTAATTACGCGGTCAGGAACCGGCGTGTATTGTGTGCGTTCATGTTCCGCGCCACAACGCGATGGCTCATTCGCCGCATGGTGCGCGGCCCGCCGATCTGGTTCAAAAATCTCATGCTCGAAAAATTACGCCAATTCATTTCAGACGTTGTGGCCCCCGATGCCACGGCCGACCAGAAATTCGACGATACCGGTTTCCGCCTCGCGGCAACCGCGCTGCTGATTCATGTGATTTCGATCGATGGCGCGCCATCCAAGATCGAACAGGAAAAACTCCACAGCCTGATCGAGACGCGCTTCGAGCTCGACCCCGGCACCGCCGATCGCCTGATCGAGGCGGCGACGCTGGTCGAAGGCGAGGCTGTCGATCTCTATCACTTCACCAGCGTCATCATGCGCGTGGTGGATGAGCCCGGCCGCATCCGTCTGGTCGAGATGATGTGGGAGCTGGTTTTTGCCGACGGCAAGGTCAGCGAATTCGAGGAAAACGTGGTCTGGCGTGCCGCCGATCTGCTCGGCGTGTCCGCACGTGACCGCGTCGAACTCAAGCGCCGGGTAGCCGGCGATACGGCCGAGACGGCCTGATTCAATCCGTCACATATCGCCGATAGCACGATGCGTGATCGGCGATATCGCATGCGGCTCTTTGGCGAGACACGCGCTGAATTGGCTGCCCCGGTATCCGGGTGGCCATTGGCGCTTGCGCATCAATGATATCCCTATTACGCCTTAGTTAGAGCCATTCGTCTTCAAGCCATACTTGCAAGAGAATTCCCTGTGACTGAGCGCGTAACGTTGATCACCGGAGCTTCGGCGGGAATTGGCGCCGAGATGGTCCGCGTCTTCGCCGCCCACAGGCATCGGCTGGCACTGGTGGCACGGCGTGCCGATCGCCTCACCGCTTTGTCAGACGAGATCGTCGCCGCCGGCGGCTCGGCCCCGATCGTCATTCCCTGCGATCTCGAACAACCGGACGCCTGCGCGAAGATCGAAGAAGCGTTGCAGAGCAACGGCGTCGAGGTCGAGTATCTCATCAACAATGCCGGCTTCGGCATGTTCGGTTTCGCCGTCGACATGGACCGCGATGCGCAGCTGCGCATGATCGACCTGAATATCCGCACGCTCACCGATCTTTCGCTGCGCCTCGCACCGCAAGTGATCCGGCACAAAGGCGGCATCCTCAATATGAGTTCGATCGCCGGCCTCATCCCGGGCCCCGGCATGGCGGTCTATTACGCCAGCAAGGCCTATGTGCTGTCCTTCACCGAAGCGCTGCGCCAGGAGCTCGGCCCCAAGGGCGTGCGCGTCACGGCCATCTGCCCCGGCCCGGTGCCCTCGGAATTCCAGGCGCGGGCGGGTTTCAAGCCGGGGCTGGATTCGATGATTCTCGGCGTGTCGCCGAAGGATGTCGCGACGCTGGCTTACAAGAGCCTGATGGCGAACAAGGGCACGGTGTTTCCGGGACTCGGTATCAAGATCGTGCCGATTTTGCTCAGGCTGTTCCCGCGGAGCTTTATTGCAGGGGCAGTGGCGAGGTTGCAGCTGACACGGGTCGGGCAGGTTTAGGGCCGTAGGATGGGTTGAGCCCAGCGAAAACCCATCAGCGGAGCCAACCACAACGCCGGAACGATGGGTTATCGCTCCGGCGCTTTGCACC
>NZ_JBIIOT010000076.1:0-24819 GCF_044336785.1 Tardiphaga sp.
CCATTCTGATCAACCTGTCAAACAGCCCCGTCATTCCTGAAATCATGAGTCCGCAGTCTCGCGGCGCTTACGCGTCCGAGGTGTGAGCATTCTCCCCTCGAAACATGAGGGGAGGTGGCACGCCGCAAGGCGCACTGGGTGGGACTGGACGCTGCTCCTGCCTGCTGGATCGCCAGCAAACCGGAGCCGCGCAACGCCTTACGGCGCGCCACCGCGACGTCTTGCTAGTCGAAGGACCGTTCTTCCGGGTACTGGGCGCTCTCTCGCAAGAGAGCCATCCGACGGATTTCTCCGCCTTCGCCGGCACCACGTCCAGCCGCGCTAGCGGCAGGGCCCCGTAGTGGGCCCGGACGGTGACCCTCGACCACCCGAGTGCGTGAGGCCGCGTGAGCCTCCCGCCCGCAGGCGCCGCATCCACGTTCCGCCCAAAAGACGCCTCATGAGAGCGCCCCTCGCGAACGGGACAAGCGGGATATTGGCGAGGATGGGAATTTTGTCAAGAACAAAATAAGAACTAAGATCGAGGACGTAGGATGGGTTGAGCGGAGCGAAAACCCATCAGCCGAACCTCGCGGCTGGCTCCGCCGATGGGTTATCGCGCCGGCCTTCGGCCAGCGCTCAACCCATCCTACGACCACCACTCAAACAAAAACGGCCGGCAAAGCCGGCCGTTCATTATCCTCGATCGAGGTTGCTCAGTAGTTGCGCTGCTTCTTGCGCTTGCGCGGGGCCGGCTGGGCGTCGCCGTAAACGGGCTGCTGCGCGTAAGCGAAGGCCGGGTTCTGGAAGCAGGAGAGGCCGAGGCCCGACGCCGTGTTGAAGCACTGCTGATAGGTCGAGTAGCTGCAATCGTCGTCGCCGTAGAGCGAGCGCATGCAGAACGCGTAGCCGGAGGGCGTGTAGAACGAGAACGGGCCGGGATCGCGGGGCTGCGCTGCGGCCGGTGCGATCGCGAGGGCGGAGGTGGCACCGAGGGCCAGCAAGGCAAACAAGGCTGCGCGCATCAAAAGTCTCCCTGCCGACTCGCTGCCGGCGGTCAATGTCATGTCAGCACAAAGCCGGTCGCATGGCCTCTCGTCAACTCACAAAGCGGCTGTCGCGCCGCAATGCCGCCTGCGGACATCTCTGGACATGACATTTTTGCGCCCTGTGCAAAAGCGCGCAGCCGGCACGTGCCGTGAGCAAAAAGTACTCACCATAAATTGCAGGGCATTGAGGTTAAGGGAGCATTAAAATGAAGGCCTAGGTAGGCTTGTAAATGGCGTTCACACATCGCCATGGCAGCCACGATACGCCCGATCCAACGCAGAACGATCAGGGAGCTATCGCCATGCTGAACACGGCATTGATTGTGATCTGGATGTCACTGGGATTGTGCCTGGTGCCGATCATCTTCGTCTCGCTGGGCCTGTGGGCCAGCAGCGAAGTCGAGGATCCCAAGGAGTATCACTGAGGACGACGGCGGTGTGCCGTGGCGCCTCCAGTTGCAGGGCGCGGCTACCGAATCTTATCGCCGAGGCAGCCGCGGCCATCCTTCGAGACGCGGCCAAACGGCCGCTCCTCAGGATGAAGGCTGAGTGCGGTTCTGTAGAAGACTCTTATGGTGAGGAGCGCGCAACGCGCGCGTCTCGAACCTTGCAGGCCAAGGGCTATCCCTATCCGCGTGTCGCGATAGGCAATAGCCTTGGGTCACACGAGCCTTGGGTCACACGAGCCTTGGGCCACACGGCTACGGTCACCCCCCGATTTTAACCATCACGATGTACAGGTTCTGTTCTCCTGTCTGGCCTGCTTGACTCTCGGAACGAAATAAGAACATTGTTCTGCATATGTTCACGAGAGATCACGGAGGCTGACATGCTGAAGACCTTTGTTGAAGAAGCCGCGGCACTGGCATCGATCGTCCTGTTCGTCGGGATGATCGCGGTATGGGCGCAAGTGATCCCCCAGCTCTGAGGCTGGCGCGGCCGGGCCCGGCTGACACCCGGGCCGGGATAATGGGGACGCCGCCAGCCTTTGTGTTGCGCTGGACGGCCTCCGGAGGCCACGATGATGAAGCGAGTCGGCCCGATGATGCCGCCGCTTTCCCCGTGACGACCGACCCGGAATGCCGACATGAGTGACCGTCCAGCCGCATCCACGCCCGGATTCGTGCATCTGCACGTGCACTCCGCCTATTCGCTGCTGAAGGGCTCGATGAAGGTCCAGAAGCTGGCGGACCTGGCCAAGGCCGATCACCAGCCGGCGCTGGCGCTGACCGACGTCGACAACATGTTCGGGGCGCTGGAATTCTCGGAGAAGCTGTCCGGCTATGGCATCCAGCCCATCGTCGGCGTCGAACTGGCTGTCGATTTCGGCGATCAGGATCCGAATGCGCGCAACGCGCACAATGTGATGATGCCGCGCATGGTGTTCCTGGCCACGCGCGAGCGTGGCTATGGCAGCCTGATGCGGCTCAATTCCCGCGCGTTCCTCGAAACGCCGGTGCATCAGACCCCGCATATCAAGCTCGACTGGCTCAAGGACGAAGCGCTCGATGTCATCGCGCTGACCGGCGGCCCGGAAGGCCCGCTGGCGCAGGCGCTGATCGCCGATCAGGCGGCGCTTGCCTCCCAGCGCTGCGAGCAACTCGCAGGGCTGTTCGGCGACCGGCTCTATATCGAACTGCAGCGCCACAATATCGAGAAGGAGCGCCGCGCCGAAGCGGGGCTGATCGATCTCGCTTACAGCCGCGGCCTGCCGCTGGTGGCGGCCAACGAGCCGTATTTCGCCACCACCGAGGATCACGAGGCGCATGACGCGCTGATGTGTATCGCCGGTGGCCGCATCATCGCCGAAAGCGATCGCGAGCAACTGACCCCCGATCATCGCTTCAAGACGCGCGCCGAAATGGCGGTGCTGTTTGCCGACATCCCGGAGGCGTTGGCTTCCACCGTGGAGATCGCCGAACGCTGTGCCTATCGCCCGCGCACGCGAAAACCGATTCTGCCGCGCTTCACCGTCGGCGCCGGCAGCAACGCGGAAGGGGCTGCACAGGAGGAAACGGACGAGTTGCGCCGGCAGGCGCAGGAGGGGCTCGATCGGCGCCTGAAGGTGCACGGCCTGTCGCAGGGACGCAGCGAGGAAGACTATCGCGCGCGGCTCGATTTCGAGCTCAACGTCATCGCCCGCATGAACTATGCCGGCTACTTCCTGATCGTGTCGGACTTCATCAAATGGGCGAAGAGCCAGGGCATTCCGGTGGGGCCGGGCCGTGGTTCGGGCGCGGGATCGCTGGTCGCCTGGGTGCTGACCATCACCGACCTCGATCCCCTGCAGTTCAACTTGCTGTTCGAACGCTTCCTCAATCCGGAACGCGTCTCGATGCCGGACTTCGACATCGACTTCTGCCAGGATCGCCGCGGCGAGGTGATTACTTACGTGCAGGAGCGCTACGGCCGCGAGCAGGTGGCGCAGATCATCACCTTCGGTACGCTGCAGGCGCGCGGCGTGCTGCGCGACGTCGGCCGCGTGCTGCAGATGCCTTATGGCCAGGTCGACAAGCTGACAAAACTCGTGCCGCAGAATCCGGCGGCGCCCGTCACGCTGAAGCAGGCGATCGAGGACGAGCCGAAACTGCAGGCCGCGCGCGATGAAGATCCGATCGTCGCCAAAGCCTTCGACATCGCGCAGAAACTGGAAGGCCTGACACGGCACGCCTCGACGCATGCCGCCGGCATCGTGATCGGCGACCGGCCCTTGTCCGAACTCGTGCCGATGTATCGCGATCCGAAATCGGACATGCCGGTCACCCAGTTCAACATGAAATGGGTCGAGCCTGCCGGCCTCGTGAAATTCGACTTCCTTGGCCTGAAGACGCTGACGGTGCTCGATGTCGCGTGCAAGCTGCTCAAGCAGCGCGACATCCATGTCGATCTCGCCACGACGGCGATCACCGATACCGCAAGCTACGAGATGCTGGCGCGCGGCGAAGTGGTCGGCGTGTTCCAGGTGGAAAGTGCGGGCATGCGGCGCGCGCTCGTCGATATGCGGCCTGACCGTTTCGAGGACATCATCGCACTGGTGGCGCTGTATCGCCCGGGCCCGATGGCGAACATCCCGACCTATTGCGCGCGCAAGCATGGCGACGAGGAGCCGGAATATCTGCACCCGATCATCGAACCGATCCTGAAGGAGACGTTCGGCGTCATCATCTATCAGGAACAGGTGATGCAGATCGCGCAGGTGATGGCGGGCTATTCGCTCGGCGACGCCGATCTCTTGCGCCGCGCGATGGGCAAGAAGATCCGCGCCGAGATGGAAAAGCAGCGCGAGATCTTTGTCGCGGGCTCGGTGAAAAACGGCGTGCCGAAAGCGCAGGCCGATACGATTTTCGATCTGCTCGCAAAATTCGCGGATTACGGCTTCAACAAGAGCCACGCGGCCGCTTACGCGCTCGTCTCCTATCACACCGCCTATATGAAGGCGCATTATCCGGTGGAGTTCATCGCGGCGTCGATGACGCTGGATATGAGCAACACCGACAAGCTCTCCGAATTCCGCGCCGAGGCTCAGCGGCTCGGCATCAAGGTCGAGGCGCCGAACATCAATCGGTCGGGCGTGACCTTCGAGGTCGGCGAGAACACGATCTATTACGCGCTGGCCGCGCTCAAGGGCGTCGGTGCGGCGGCAGTCGAGCAGATTGTTGCCGAGCGCAACAAGAACGGGCTGTTCACCTCGCTGGCTGACTTTGCGTCGCGCGTGTCGCCGCGTGCGGTCAACAAGCGCATCATCGAAACGCTGGCCGCCGCCGGCGCGTTCGATACGCTCGATCCGCATCGCGCCCGCGTGCATGGCGGCGCGGACAGTATTCTGTCCGCCTGCCAGCGCGCCAATGAGGCGGCGACGTCGGGCCAGAACGACATGTTCGGCGGCGCGGTGGACGCGCCCACCGTGATGCTGCCGCAGATCGAGAACTGGCTACCGGCGGAGAAGCTGCGCAAGGAATATGACGCCATCGGCTTCTTCCTGTCCGGCCATCCGCTCGACGATTACGCCACCGCGCTGAAGCGGCTGCGGGTGCAGAGCTGGGCGGAGTTCTGCAAGGCGGTGAAGACCGGCGCCACCGCGGGCAGGGTGGCCGCAACCGTGGTGTCGCGCCAGGAGCGCCGCACCAAGACCGGCAACAAGATGGGCATCATGGGCCTGTCGGACCCGACCGGTCATTTCGAGGCGGTGCTGTTCTCGGAGGGCCTCGCCCAGTTCCGCGAGGTGCTGGAACCCGGCGCTGCCGTGCTGCTGCAGCTCGGCGCCGAATTGCAGGGCGAGGACGTCCGCGCCCGCGTCCTCAATGCCGAGCCGCTGGATGCCGCCGCCGCCAAGACCCAGAAGGGCCTGCGGATCGTGATGAAAGATACCAAGGCGTTGGATTCGCTGGACAAGCGCCTGCAGCGGCAGACCGGGCCGGGGGCAGGCGGCGACGTCTCGATCGTGCTGCGGCTGGATATGCAGACCGAGGTGGAGTTCAAGCTCGAAGGCCGCTTCGTGGTGTCGCCGCAGATCGCGGGCGCGATCAAGGCGGTGACCGGCGTGGAGATGGTCGAAACCTTGTAGGATGGGTTGAGCGCAGGCGCGCAGCGCCGGAGCGAAACCCATCGGCGGAGCCAGCTGCAGGCGATGGAACGATGGGTATCGCTGCGCTCAACCCATCCTACGGCATCAAGTCGCGAGCACGGCCTTTTTCAAGGCATCGGGCAGGGTGACCGGGCTGAACGACGATTTCGGATACAGATAGTCTTCCCCGGATTCATCGATGACGCGCAGCAGGCCACGCTTTTCGGCCTCGTCGTCGGGCAGCACGACATAGATCTTTCGCCGTTCAAGCGCGGCGGCGTAACCCTCGTTGTCGAGGCAGATGACCAGTTGTTCGGGAGAGGTCTTTGCCATGGCAGCCTGCTCAGAGCAGATGTTTGATCTTGTATTCCCGGCGGCCGATGCCCGCCGCTTCATACCAATGTATTTCAGCAAGCTGGATTTGACCATCGGCCAGACGGATACGGCAGATTCCTTTCCGTTTGCGCCAACGGCCGCGACCATAGACCTTGCGGAGACGGGCGATCTCGCGAATGCCAGAACCCGTTGCAATCGTTTCGATATCGAGAATTTCGCCCACAATCTCGAATGTCATCCAAGGATTGTTGTCGGTATATTGTTCCCGTCAAGATGTGCCTTTGAACATCGGATGGCGCAGGATGGGTTGAGCGCAGGCGCGCAGCGCCGGAGCGAAACCCATCGGCGGAGCCAGCTGCAGGCGATGGAAGGATGGGTATCGCTGCGCTCAACCCATCCTACGGCAGCGGGCGGGGTGATAACCCCCTCCAAACCGCTGTTTCGCCTTGCTTCTCCCCAGAATCCGGCTATAAGCCGGCCCATCTCACACGGAAGCATGGCTTAATCGCCGTCCGGTGGCACCGGGCTGCAGGCAGAATTCATCTGTCCGCACACCCCCGATGCTCACACGCTTCCGGAGGAACAAACCGGAGAATTAGAACGATGGCACTACCTGAATTTTCTATGCGTCAGTTGCTCGAAGCTGGCGTTCACTTTGGTCACCAGTCCCACCGCTGGAATCCGAAGATGGCCGAATACATTTTCGGCGCCCGCAACAACATCCACATCATCGACCTCGCGCAGACCGTGCCGTTGCTGCACACCGCGCTGAAGGCTGTCAGCGACACCGTCGCCAAGGGCGGCCGCATCCTGTTCGTCGGCACCAAGCGCCAGGCGCAGGACGTCGTTGCCGAAGCTGCGAAGCGTTCGGCGATGTATTTCGTCAATTCGCGCTGGCTCGGTGGCACGCTGACCAACTGGAAGACCATTTCCGGTTCGATCAAGCGCCTGCGTCACCTGGAAGAAGTGCTGAATTCGGGCGATGCCTCGGCCTATACCAAGAAAGAGCGCCTGACCCTGCAGCGCGAGCGCGACAAGCTCGACCGTTCGCTCGGCGGCATCAAGGACATGGGCGGTCTGCCCGACCTGATCTTCGTGATCGACACCAACAAGGAAGACATTGCGATCCAGGAAGCCCAGCGTCTGGGCATCCCGGTGGCGGCGATCGTCGACACCAATTCGGATCCGAAGGGCATTACCTATGTCGTTCCGGGCAATGACGACGCCGGCCGTGCGCTGACGCTGTATTGCGACCTGATCGCGCGCGCCGTCATCGACGGCATCTCGCGCAACCAGGGTGAGTCGGGCTACGATGTCGGCGCCTCGCAGGCTCCGGTTGCCGAAGAGCTGCCGACGGGCTTCCAGGGCCTGGCCGGTCCGCGCGGCTCGGCCGACGACCTCAAGAAGCTCACCGGCGTGTCCGGCGCCATCGAGAAGAAGCTGAACGACCTCGGCGTCTTCCACTTCTGGCAGTTGGCCGAACTCGACCACGACACCGCCCACAAGATCGGCGAAGAAGTCGGTCTGCCCGCCCGTGCCGATGCATGGGTTGCCCAGGCGAAGTCGCTGACCGCGGAAGCCGAGTAATCACCACGCATTGATCTGTCCGGATTTCGGACTAGATCGCGTCCAGACTGAAGAACATCGTGCGGCCGTCATCTCGGCCGCACGTTCCGTATCTACAATTCTCCAGATGTTAGTTCCTGTGGTGAACCCGGCACCGGCCGCAGCGTTTCACCCTGACAGGCAGAGGGCTCTAAAATGGCAGCAATTACCGCAGCGATGGTCAAGGACCTCCGTGAGACCACGGGCGTCGGCATGATGGATTGCAAGAACGCGCTGGCCGCCAATGACGGCGACATCCAGGCCGCAATCGACTGGCTGCGCGCCAAGGGCCTCTCCAAGGCCGCCAAGAAGGCTGACCGCGTCGCTGCCGAAGGTCTGATCGGCGTGCTGACCGAAGGCACCCAGGGTGTCGTGGTCGAAGTCAATTCGGAAACCGACTTTGTCGCCCGCAACGACCAGTTCCAGGGCCTCGTCAAGATGATCGCCCAGGTCGCGCTGAAGGTCGGCGACGACGTGGACGCCATCAAGGCGCACAAGGTCGGCAGCTCGAATGTCGAGACCGCCATCACCGAAGCGATCGCCACCATCGGCGAGAACATGTCGCTGCGCCGCGCCAAGAAGCTGGAAGTCTCCGCCGGCGTCGTGTCGAGCTACGTGCATAACGCCGTGATCGAAGGCCTCGGCAAGATGGGCATCATCGTCGCGCTGGAATCCACCGGCAAGACCGACGAGCTCGCGACCCTCGGCAAGCAGATCGCCATGCATGTCGCCGCGACCAACCCGCAGGCGCTGGACTCGACCGGTCTTGATCCGGCCGTGGTCGCCCGCGAGAAGGAAGTCATGGCGGACAAGTATCGCCAGCAGGGCAAGCCCGATGCGATGATCGAAAAGATCGTCGAGAACGGCCTGAAGACCTATTACAAGGAAGTCTGCCTGCTCGATCAGGCCTTTATCCACGACACCGGCAAGTCGGTGGCGCAGGCGGTGAAGGAAGCCGAAGGCAAGGTCGGCGCGCCGATCACCGTCAAGGGCTTCGTCCGCTACGCGCTGGGCGAAGGCATCGAGAAGGTGACCTCGGACTTCGCGGCCGAAGTCGCTGCGGCCTCGGGCCAGAAGTAAGATCGAAGCTGTCAGCTTCGATAGCAAATACCTCCCGGCAGATCACTGCCGGGAGCTGCCGCCTCGAAAGGAAGCGATCGCATCATGGCTGAGCCGCTCTATCGTCGCGTCGTCGTCAAAGTGTCGGGCGAGTCATTCGCCGGCGGACAGCCTTTCGGCATTGATCAAACCACCATCGACCGCATCGCGCGCGATCTCATCGCAGCGCAGAAGCTTGGCGTGGAAATCGCCGTCGTCGTCGGCGGTGGCAATATTTTCCGCGGTGTCGAAGTGTCGTCCCGCGGCGTGTCGCGACCGACCGGCGACACCATGGGCATGCTCGCCACCGTCATGAACTGCCTCGCGCTGGAAGCCGCCATCGAGCGCCAGGCGGTGCCGGCGCGCACGCTGTCGGCCATGGTGATGCCGCAGGTCTGCGAGCTCTTCACCCGCGCCACCGCGCATAAATATCTGTCGGAAGGCCGTATCGTGCTGCTCGCCGGCGGCACCGGCAATCCGTTCTTCACCACCGATACCACGGCCGTGCTGCGCGGCGCCGAGATCGGGGCGGCGGCGGTGCTGAAGGCCACCAATGTGGACGGCGTCTACAGCGCCGACCCGAAGAAGGACAAGACCGCCACGCGCTTCGAGCGGCTCAGCCATTCCCAGGCGGTGGAAGGCAACTACAAGGTCATGGACGCGACGGCTTTTGCGCTGGCGCGCGAGGCCTCGCTGCCTATTATCGTGTTTTCCATTGCGGAGCCGGGTTCGATCGGCGCCATTCTGACAGGTACGGGCCGCGGCACCATCGTCGCGGGCTGATCTTCAACGAGGGCAGGGGCCGCGTGCGGGGCCTGCCGACAGTGACCAAGGAGAGCTTGCATGGCCGCTCTGGCCCCATTCGATATCAACGACCTGAAGCGCCGCATGCAGGGCTCGGTCGCATCCCTGAAGCACGATCTGGGCGGTCTGCGCACCGGTCGCGCGGCATCCTCGATGCTGGAGCCGGTCATGGTCGATGCCTATGGCAGCGCCATGCCGCTGAACCAGGTCGCCACCATCTCGGTGCCTGAGCCGCGCATGCTGTCGGTGCAGGTGTGGGACAAGTCGATGGTCAAGGCCGTCGAAAAAGCGATCGTCGATTCCAATCTCGGTCTGTCGCCGGCCACCGAAGGCACCACGCTACGCCTGCGCGTGCCGGAACTGAACGAGGAGCGCCGCAAGGAACTCGTGAAGATCGCGCATAAATATGCCGAGGCCGCCAAGGTTGCGGTGCGTCACGTCCGTCGCGACGGTCTCGACATCATCAAGAAGCTCGAGAAGGCGCACGAGATTTCCGAGGACGACCAGAAGCGCCATGATACCGAGGTGCAGAAGGCCACCGACGCCGTGATTGCCGAAGTCGATCAGTTGCTGGCGGCGAAGGAAAAGGAAATCATGACGGTTTAGGCTGCGACTCGTCGCGCTTAAACCTATTGCAAGTGTTTGGTCCGCAAATCGGCCATAGATTTCGCGGACCAACCGCTCGGGGATTTCAATCGATGTCGAATGCCGCCGCGCCAGCCACAGAGCGATCTGACCGATCCTCGCCGGCGCATGTTGCGATCATCATGGACGGCAACGGGCGCTGGGCGGCAGCGCGCGGCCTGCCGCGCGCCGAAGGCCATCGCCGTGGCGTCGAGGCGCTGCGCCGCGTCGTGCGCGCCTCCAACGAGCTCGGCATCCAGTATCTGACCATCTTCTCGTTCTCGTCGGAGAACTGGTCGCGACCGGCGTCCGAGATCAGCGACCTGTTCGGCCTGCTGCGCCGCTTCATCCGCAACGACCTCGCCACGCTGCATCGCGACGGCGTGCGCGTGCGGGTGATCGGCGAACGACAGGGGCTCGAAGGCGATATCGCCTCGCTCCTCAAGGAAGCCGAAGACCTCACCCGCAACAATACCAAGCTGACGCTCGTGGTCGCCTTCAATTACGGTTCGCGCCACGAGATCGCGATGGCTGCGCAGCGCCTTGCGATCGAGGTCGCCGAGGGCAAGCGCACCGCCGAGAGCATCACGGCTGAGACGCTCAATCAATATCTCGACACGACCGATATCCCGGATCCGGATCTGATCATCCGCACCTCCGGCGAACAGCGGCTGTCGAACTTCCTGATGTGGCAGGCGGCCTATAGCGAATTCGTGTTCGTGCCGATCCACTGGCCCGACTTCGACAAGGCGGCGCTGGAAGGCGCCATCGCGGAATACGCGACGCGCGAACGCCGCTTCGGCGGCCTGGTTGCGAAAACCGCTTCGTGACGAACCCATCTCCAGACAGTGCGCCGAAACCGGCGGACGACCGCGGTGTGCGCAATCTCGTGCAGCGCGTGCTGGCCGCACTCGTCCTGATCCCGCTCGCGATCGGCGTTGCCTATGCGGGCGGCTGGCTGTGGGCTGGCCTCGTGACGCTGGTGTCGGTGGGCCTGTTCCTCGAGTGGCGCAGCATTGTCGGCCAGCGTCCGGGCTGGATTGCCATCGGGCTCGTTTATGCACTCGCAGCCCTTGCGGCATCGGTGCTGGTGCGCCGGGATGCGGAGTGGGGTTTCGCCGCGCTGATTTTCATCCTGCTCATCGTCTGGCTGACCGATATCGGTGGCTATGCGTTCGGCCGCACCATTGGCGGTCCGAAGCTGTGGCCACGTGTCAGTCCGAAAAAGACCTGGGCCGGCGCGATCGGCGGAACGGTGCTGAGCATCCTCGTCGCTGTCGGCTTTGCCCGCTATGGATTTGGCAATTTGATGCCGCTTGTGCTGATTGCCGTCGTGCTGACAGTTCTGTCGCAACTCGGCGACCTCTTCGAGTCCGCCGTGAAGCGCAGATTTGGTGTCAAGGATTCCGGCCAGATCATTCCGGGCCATGGCGGCCTGCTGGATAGGCTCGATGGTTATGTTTTCGCGGTGGTGGCCGCCGCGGTGATCGGTCTTTTACGCGGTGGCGCCGATGGCGTCGGTCGCGGTCTTATGGTTTGGTGATGTGATGAGCCCAGTTCCCCTGCGTAACGAAAAGGCTGCCGAGGCGTCGGTCCGCAGCGTCACGGTCCTCGGTGCCACCGGATCGATCGGCGACAGCACGATGGACCTCATCCGCGCGGCGCCCGAGCGCTACAAGGTCGAGGCGCTGACCGCGAACAGCAATGTCGAGGGCATCGTCAAGCTCGCCAAGGAGTTCAGAGCCCGCTTCGTGGCCGTGGCTGACGCGAGCAAGGGTGAGGAACTCCGCGCAGCACTTGCCGGCACCGGGATCGAAACCGGGGCAGGCGATAGCGCCGTGACCGAAGCCGCCGCCCGTCCCGCCGACTGGGTGATGGCTGCCGTCTCCGGCGCTGCCGGCCTGAAGCCGGCGCTGGCTGCCGTGGACCGGGGCGCAACCGTTGCGCTGGCGAACAAGGAGTGCCTGGTCTGCGCCGGCGACTTCTTCATGGACCGTGCCGCCAAGGCGGGCGCGACCATCCTGCCGGCGGATAGCGAGCACAATGCCCTGTTCCAGGCGCTGGCCTCGGGCAGCCGCGACGAACTCACCCGCGTGATCATCACCGCCTCGGGCGGACCGTTCCGGACCTGGAAGGCCGAGGACATCGAGCAGGCGACGCTTCAGCAGGCGCTCAAGCATCCGAACTGGTCCATGGGCCAGAAGATCACCATCGATTCCGCCTCGATGATGAACAAGGGTCTTGAAGTCATCGAGGCGTCCTATCTGTTCGCGCTGTCGCCGGACGAGATCGACGTGCTGGTGCATCCGCAGTCGATCATCCACGGCATGGTGGAATTCACGGATATGTCGGTGGTCGCCCAGCTCGGCTCGCCGGACATGCGCACGCCGATCGCGCATTGCCTGGGCTGGCCGAACCGCATCAGCAAGGGCAGGGCGGCACCGCTCGACCTCGCCAAGATCGGCTCGCTGACCTTCGAGGCGCCGGACTACGCCCGTTTCCCCGGCCTGAAGCTCGCTTATGACGCGCTGCGCACCGGCTCGGGCGCGACCACGGTCTACAATGCGGCCAATGAGATCGCGGTCGCCGCCTTCATTGCCGGCAAGATCCGCTTTGGCGCCATCGCCCGGCTGGTCGAGGCGACCATGAATGAATGGGTGCGCGCCGGTAACCTGGCGCCGCTGTCATCGGCGGATGATGCGATTTCCGTTGACCATAAAGCGCGAAAACTGGCGGCAAGCCTCTTGCCTGAAATTGCCGCAAAGGCTTCGTAGACGTTTAGGGACGAGGCTGTCTGGCTTCGTATAGGGGACTGAGATGATTGACTTTTTGCAGCATGGCTTCACCACGTTGAGCCACGGGCTGATCGGCTACATCATTCCGTTCCTGTTCGTCCTGACCATCGTCGTGTTCTTTCACGAACTCGGCCATTTTCTGGTCGCCCGTTGGAATGGCGTTAAGGTTCTGACCTTCTCGCTGGGCTTCGGCCCCGAGCTGGCCGGCTTCAACGATCGCCACGGTACGCGCTGGCGGATTTCGGCAATCCCGCTGGGTGGTTACGTCAAGTTCTTCGGCGACGAGAGCGAGGCTTCGACGCCGTCAGCAGAAGCGCTGCAGAGCATGACCGCCTCCGAGCGCAAGGACGCCTTCCACCACAAGCGTGTCGGCCAGCGCGCCGCCATCGTGGCCGCCGGTCCGATTGCGAACTTCCTGCTCGCCATCGTCATTTTCACCTGCCTGTTCACCTTCTTCGGCAAGCCGAGCACCACCGCCAAGGTGGACAGCATCCAGGCCGGCAGCGCCGCCGAGAAGGCCGGCTTCCAGTCCGGCGACGTGATCACGACCATCAACGGCAAGGCCATCACCAGCTTCTCCGACATGCAGCGCATTGTCGGCATCAGCGCCGGCGAGCAGCTCGCGGTGACCGTCAAGCGCGGCGATGCCAATATCGATCTCAAGGCGACGCCTGAGCTGCGCGAGGTGAAGGATAATTTCGGCAACGTCCACCGCCTCGGCGTGCTGGGCATCACCCGCGCCACCACCGCGGGCGAGGCGACCACGGAAAAGGTCAATCCGGCGACGGCACTGGTGCTGGGCGTCAAGGAGACCTGGTTCGTCGTAGACCGGACCTTCTCCTATATCGGCGGCGTCTTCACCGGACGCGAGGCGGCCGACCAGATCGGCGGTCCGATGCGAATCGCCCAGATCTCGGGGCAGGTGGCCACCATCGGCCTGACCGCCCTGATCCATCTGGCAGCGGTCCTGTCGATCTCCATCGGCCTTCTCAACCTGTTTCCGGTTCCATTGCTCGACGGCGGCCATCTGCTGTTCTATGCAGTGGAGGCGGTGCGCGGTCGTCCACTGTCCGAACGCGCACAGGAGATGGGATTCCGAATTGGACTTGGTTTGGTGCTGATGTTGATGGTTTTCGCAACCTATAACGACATTCTTCACCTTGCCGGGTCATGATGTCTGTTCATGTCAGGGCGGGGATAACGTGGCCGTAAGGCAACGTCTTGGAATGAAATTAGAAAACTTCGGCGAATGGTCGTTTGCCACTCGGGTAAAATTGGCTACAAGCTGGGCAACTCAAGGGATTCTGTCAGGTCGTAGGGGTGCGGGCTGGCGGTACTGGAATGATAAGGGCGCTTGGCGCATGATTTTTGGATTGCGGGGTTTCCGGGGCGGTTTGTTTGCTGCTTCGATCATGGTTGCCATGCCGGTCGCCGTTACGGTGGCTGGGACGCTTGTTTCCTCCACAGCCATGGCGCAGACCGCCGCTTCGATCGCTGTTGAAGGCAATCGTCGCGTCGATGTCGACACCATCCGCTCCTATTTCCGTCCCGGCCCGAGCGGTCGTCTGGATCAGGGCTCCATCGACGATGGCCTGAAGATGCTGATCGAGACCGGCCTGTTCCAGGACGTGAAGATCAATCAGGCCGGTGGCCGTCTGGTCGTCAGCGTGATCGAGAACCCGGTGATCGGCCGCGTTGCCTTCGAAGGCAACAAGAAGGTCAAGGACGACCAGCTGAACGCTGAAGTGCAGTCGAAGGCCCGCGGCACGCTCTCGCGTCCGATGGTGCAGGCCGACGCCCAGCGCATCTCCGAAATCTATCGCCGCTCCGGCCGCTATGACGTCAGCGTCGTGCCGGAAATCATCGAGCAGCCGAACAACCGCGTCGACCTGATCTTCACGATCAACGAAGGCGCGAAGACCGGCGTGAAGTCGATCGAGTTCATCGGCAACAACTATTACTCGTCCTATCGCCTCAAGGACGTGATCAAGACCCGCGAGTCGAACTTCCTCTCGTTCCTCGGTTCGGGCGACATCTATGATCCGGACCGCGTCGAAGCCGACCGCGACCTGATCCGCCGCTATTACCTCAAGAACGGCTTTGCCGACGTGCAAGTGGTTGCCGCTCTGACCGAATACGATCCGGGCCAGAAGGGCTTCCTGGTCACCTTCAAGATCGAGGAAGGCCAGCAGTACCGCGTCGCCAATGTCGATTTCACCTCGACGATCCCGAACTTCGATCCCCGTTCGCTGTCGAGCTTCTCGCGCGTCGGCGTCGGCTCGCTCTACAACGCGGAAGCGCTGGAGAAGTCGGTCGAAGAGATGCAGATCGAGATGTCGCGTCGCGGCTATGCCTTCGCCGTGGTTCGTCCGCGTGGCGATCGTAACTTCGAAGCGCACACCGTCTCCATCGGCTATTCGGTGGAAGAGGGCCCGCGCGTCTATATCGAGCGCATCAATGTGCGCGGCAACACCCGTACCCGTGACTATGTCATCCGTCGCGAATTCGACCTCTCGGAAGGCGATGCCTATAACCGTGCGCTGGTCGATCGTGCCGAGCGCCGCCTGAAGAACCTCGACTTCTTCAAGAGCGTGAAGATCACCACCGAGCCCGGTTCGTCCGCGGATCGCGTGATCCTCGCTGTCGATCTGGAAGAAAAGTCCACCGGCGACTTCTCGATCTCGGGCGGTTACTCGACCACCGACGGTGCTCTGGGTGAAGTCAGCGTCTCCGAGCGTAACTTCCTCGGCCGCGGCCTGTTCGCCAAGGCGTCGGTGCAGTACGGCCAGTATGCCCGCGGCTACTCGCTGTCCTTCGTCGAGCCTTACCTGCTCGACTACCGCGTGGCACTCGGCCTCGACTTCTTCTATCGCGAGCAGCTGTCGAACCAGTACATCTCGTATAACACCAAGACGATGGGCTTCAGCCCGCGCCTCGGCTTCCAGCTGCGTGAAGACCTCGCACTGCAGCTGCGCTACTCGATCTTCCAGCAGGAAATCTCGCTGCCGGCTCAGCTCGCGAATTGTAACAACCTGCCGGGCAGCCCGCAGGCGACCAATACGCCTGGCCAGTTGAACCAGCTGAACGGTCTTGGCTTCGTCGATGCCGGCAACGTCAACACCTGGGGCTGTTACGCCGACGGCGAGTCGTCGCTCCCGGTTCGCCGCGAACTGGCGAACGGCAAGGCGCTGACCTCGATGCTGGGCTACACGCTCAACTACAACACGCTCGACAACAACAAGAACCCGACGGACGGCCTGTTCATCGAGTTCAAGCAGGACTATGCGGGCGTTGGCGGCGACGTCAGCTACCTCAAGACCACTGTCGACGCGAAGTACTACACCCCGCTGGTGGCAGACATCGTTGGCTTGCTCCGCGTTCAGGGCGGCATGCTGAACAATGTCGGCAAGGACATCCGCATGCTGGATCACTTCCAGATGGGTCCGAACCTGGTGCGTGGTTTCGCCCAGAACGGCATCGGTCCGCGTGACGTGAGCTATGTCGCTCTCGGTTCCTACGGCGATGCTCTCGGCGGCACCAAGTATTGGGGCGCTTCGGCTGAATTGCAGATGCCGTTCTGGTTCCTGCCGAAGGAAGTTGGCATCAAGGGCGCGCTCTATGCTGACGCTGGCGGTCTCTGGGATTACCAGGGCCCGACGACCTGGGCAGCGACCGGTGAAGTCCAGTCGTTCAAGGCCGGCGCCACGAATGTTGGTTGCGTGCCTGCCTCGCAGACCTCGGTCGGCAATTGCTCGGGCATGACCTATGACGACGGCAATCAGGTTCGCTCGTCGGTTGGTGTTGGCCTGATCTGGCAGTCGCCGTTCGGTCCGCTGCGCTTCGACTACGCAGTGCCGCTGACCAAGGGCACCTATGACCGTGTTCAGCAGTTCAGGTTCGGCGGCGGAACTTCGTTCTAATCTTGCCTGACGGCCGCACCGCGACGGATGGAATGGCGCTGCCGACCTTCTACAAGCAATACCCTTCGTTGACGCTGGCTGAGATTGCCGCGTCAACGAAGGCGCGTCTGGTCGATGCCGACAGGGCCGACCATGTGATCACGGGCGTCGCCTCGCTGGACGAGGCTGGCCCGCACCACCTGGCTTTCTTCGAAAACGTCCGCTATGCCGATCAGCTTGCCCGCACGCAGGCTGGCGCTGTGTTGATCAGCGAGGGCTTCAAGGGCGAGATCCCGGCCCATGTCGCCGTGTTGCGCGCGAGGCAGCCCTTCGCAGCCTTTGTCGGGCTTGCCACAGCTTTCCATGCGGATGCACTTCGGCCGGCCTCCGGCTTCGATGTGACCGGCATTTCCGAACAGGCCATCATCCATCCGACGGCGCAGCTCGAGGACGACGTCACCGTCGATCCGCTCGCTGTGATTGGCCCGGATGTCGAGATCGGTTCGGGCACCATCATTGGCTCCGGGGCAGTGATCGCTGCCGGGGTCAAGATCGGCCGCGACTGCAATATCGGTGCTGGCAGCGTGCTGCAGTTCACGCTCATCGGGAACAACGTGCTGGTGCATCCCGGCTGCAAATTCGGCCAGGATGGCTTCGGCTTCGTGTTCGGCCGCGACAGGCATATCAAGGTACCGCAGACCGGCCGCGTCCTGATCCAGAACGATGTCGAGGTCGGCGCCGGGACGACCATCGATCGCGGTAGCCTGCGCGATACGGTGGTCGGCGAGGGGACCAAAATCGACAATCAGGTCCAGATCGGTCACAATGTGACGATCGGACGGCACTGCGTCATTGCCGCCAAATGTGGCCTTGCGGGCAGCCTGACCATCGGCGACAACGTCGCGCTGGGGGCCATGGTCGGCCTCAACAATCACATTACGATTGGCGACGGTGCGCAGGTTGCGGCCATGGCGGGCGTCAAGGACAGCATCCCGCCGCGCGGCCGCTGGGGCGGCATCTTTGCCCGGCCGACAAAACAATGGTTCCGCGAGATTCTCGCGGTGGAGAAATTGGCCCGTGAGACTGCGCCCGGCGCGGACACGGACAAACTGGATACGAAGGACGAGCGGGAATGAGCGAGGAATCGCCGGTTATCATCGAGGCGGTGGATATCAACACCATCCTCAAGACGCTGCCGCATCGCTACCCCTTCCTGCTGATCGATCGCGTGGTCGGCATCCGCAAGGACTTCAGCGGCATCGGCATCAAGAACGTCACCATCAATGAACCGTGCTTTCTCGGCCATTTCCCCGAACGTCCGGTCTATCCGGGCGTGCTGATGATCGAGGGCATGGCGCAGACCGCCGGCGTGATCGGCATTTCGTCGGTCGAGGGTACCGCGAAGCCTCGTGCCGTGTATTTCCTCACCATCGACAAGTGCAAGTTCCGCAAGCCGGTGATGCCGGGTGACACGATCGAATATCACCTGCATCTGATCAACCGGAAGCGCGCGATGTGGTGGTTCCACGGCGATGCCAAGGTCAATGGCGTGACCGTGGCCGAGGCCGATGTCGGCGCCATGCTGACGGACTGATCCAGCCTGTGAATGCCTCGCGGCGGCGAGGTGATCTTAACGCCTTGCCGATAGAATGCTGCTTTTCGGAGCGGCCATGCGGGTGAAGCTTGTTGCGGGACTGGCGCTGATCGGCGGTGTGGCACTGGCTGCACCGGCTGTGGGCGCGTCTTCGGTGGAGCAGGTCGGCAAGATCACGCGCGCCGAAATCCGCGCTCTGCTCGAACAGGAAACGGCCAGGGTCGGTCTGCCTACGGACATCGCCGAGGCGGTGGTGAAGGTGGAGAGCAGCTTCAACCCGATGACCGTCGGCCTTGTCGGTGAAATCGGACTGATGCAGGTGCGGCCGCAGACCGCGACCATGCTGGGCTTTCGTGGCACGCCCGATGACCTCGCCAAGCCTGAGATCAACATCCATTACGGCGTGACCTATCTCGCCAAAGCGTGGCGCCTGGCGGATGGCGATCTGTGCCGGGCGTTGATGAAGTACCGCGCCGGTCATGGCGAGGACATCATGAGCCCGCTGTCGGTGACCTATTGCGAACGTGCGCGAAAGCATCTGGCATCGCTGAATTCATCCTACGCAGTCGAGGGCGTTCGTGGCGTCGTGACGCCATTGCCTGATGCGCCAGCGAAAAAGCAGCCAGTCGTTGCTGACAAGCCAGATCGACCTGCAACGACAGTTGCGGCGTCAGCAGGCGCGCCGAAGCGTGTCTATGCCAGGCTCAAGCAGGGCACGCCGGCCGCGAGCCGCGCCTACTGGGCCGCACATGAAGCACGCGTACGTGCGATCAGGTCGCGGCTGGCGTCGAAGTGGCAACGCGTCGCCTCGCGCTGACACGCGACGACTGAGAGTGTCCCGCCCGCGTCTGTTGCTCGCCGGCTGCCGGGATCTGGCGGCGATCTCGCCGGACGCTGTGCGGCGCGCTTAGGGCGGGCCCTGTGCCCAAAAGAAGCTGTGCTGACGTAACAGATCGCAATCACACGTCACTGGACAGCCCCCAGAACTCGCGCTAACCACTGGAAAAATCACGATATTCGCAGGCAGCCCGCGTGGCTGGGATTGGACTTTTCCGATGAGCAGCATCGACCCGACCGTCCGTATCGCCGACGGCGCCGTGATCGGCGATGGGGCCGAAATCGGGCCGTTCTGCGTGATCGGGCCGCATGTCACGATCGGTGCGGGCACCAAGCTGCTGTCGCATGTGAATGTCACCGCGCAGACCACCATCGGCGAGAACTGCACGATCTATCCATTCGCGTCCCTGGGCACGCCGCCGCAGTCACTTGCCTATAAAGGCGAGCTGACGAAGCTTGTGATCGGCAATGGCTGCACGATCCGCGAAAGCGTGACGATGAATGCCGGTACCGTGGGTGGCGGCGGCATCACCACCGTCGGCGATCGCGGCTACTTTATGAATTGCTCCCATGTGGGCCATGACTGCCATGTCGGCAATGACGTGATCTTCGCGACATCGGCAACGCTCGGCGGCCACTGCGAGATCGGTGATTTCGTTTTCATGGGTGGCCTGTCGGCCGTGCATCAATTTACGCGCATCGGCCCGCAGGCGATGGTCGGCGGCGTCTGCGGCGTGCGCGGCGACATCATTCCGTTCGGTCTCGTCAATGGCCAGTATGCGGCGCTGGAGGGGTTGAACCTGATCGGCATGAAGCGCCGCAAGTTCACCAAGGACCGTCTCGCCACCGTGCGCGGCTTCTATCAGAAGCTGTTCCACGGCGAGGGCGTCTTCGCCGAGCGTCTCGAGCGCGTGCAGCCGCTGGCCAGCGAAGACCCCGCCATTGCCGAAATCCTCGCCTTCATCGCGGGCGGCAAGCATCGCGCACTGTGTCTGCCGGATGTCGGCGGCCAGTCCTGACACGGGGAGCGCGAGGCCTGACATGAACGGCCGGCCCCCACTGCAGCAAGTCTCGGTCGGGTCGCCGCTCGGCATCATTGCCGGCGGTGGCGCCATGCCGTTTGCAGTGGCGGACTCGCTGCAAGCCCGCGGCATCACGCCGGTGATCTTCGGGCTCAAGGGCTTTTGCGATCCGGAGCAGGCGGCGCGCTTTGAGCATTACTGGACCCCGATCGGTAAGTTGGGCGCTCTGCTGCGGGTGATGCGCAGTGCGCGGTGCCGCGATCTCGTCTTCATCGGCACGCTGGTGCGCCCGGCGATCTCCGAAGTCCGCCTCGACTGGGGCACGTTGCGGGTGATGCCAAAAGTGTTTCGCGCGTTTCGTGGCGGCGACGATCATCTGCTCACCGGCATCAGCCGGCTGTTCGAAGACGAGGGATTTCGTCTGCTCGGCGTGAAAGACGTTGCGCCGGATCTGTTGATGCCCGCCGGCAGCATTACGCGCGCTGTGCCGGATGCGCAGGCCGAAGCGGACATCGCTCGCGGGCGTGACGTGCTGGGTGCGCTGAGCCCGTTCGATATCGGCCAGGCCTGCGTGGTGATCGACGGACATGTCGTGGGGATCGAGGATATCGGCGGCACCGATGCACTGCTGGCGCGCGTGGCCGAGTTGCGCGCCAATGGCCGTATCCGTGCAAAGGCGGGCAGGGGCGTTCTGGTGAAGGCGCCCAAGAGCAGCCAGGATCTGCGCTTCGATCTGCCCACGACGGGGCCGCGCACGGTCGAGGGCGCGATCGCGGCGAAGCTCGCGGGCATCGCCATTGTGGCCGGCAATACGATCGTCGCCGAGCCGCAGGCGATGATCGAGGCGGCCGACGCTGCCAATGTCTTCGTGACGGGATTGTTGGCGTGACGCACAAAATCCATCTCATCGCCACCGAGGAATCCGGTGACCGGCTGGGCTCTGCGCTGATGCGCGAGCTGAAGCAGCGTCTCGGCGATGACGTCGTATTCTCGGGCGTCGGCGGCTCCTCGATGGCGCGCGAGGGATTGCAGTCGCTGTTTCCCATCGAGCAGCTCTCCATCATCGGCCTTGCGGCCGTCGTGAAGAAGCTGCCGTCGATCCTCAAGCTGATCGCTCAGGCCACTGACGACGTGCTGCGGACCAGGCCGGACGTGCTGCTCATCATCGACAGCCCGGACTTCACGCAGCGTGTCGCCAAGCGCGTGCATAAACGCGATGCGTCGATTCCGATCGTGAACTACGTCTCGCCGACGGTGTGGGCGTGGCGTCCCGGCCGCGCCAAGGCCATGCGTGCTTATGTCGATCATGTGCTGGCGCTGCTGCCATTCGAGCCCGAGGCACATCAGCGCTTGGGAGGGCCGCCTTGCACCTATGTCGGCCATCCCCTCATCGAGCAGATCGATACGCTGCGGCCGAATGCTGACGAGCAGATACGACGCTGTAGCAAGCCGCCGGTGCTGCTCGTGCTGCCCGGCAGCCGCCGAAGCGAAATCCGCCATCATATGGAAACGTTCGGCGCGACGCTGGATCTGTTGCGCAAGCGCGGCGTGGGGTTCGACTTGATCCTGCCGACCATGCCGCATCTGGTTGAGGGGATCACGGAAGCCCTGAAGCGATGGCCCGTGCAGCCGCGCGTGGTCGTTGGTGAAGCGGAGAAGCGCGCTGCCTTCCGCATCGCGCATGCGGCCTTTGCCAAGTCGGGCACCGTCACGCTCGAACTGGCGCTGGCGGGGGTGCCGATGGTCACCGCCTATCAGGCAGGCAAGATCGAGGCGCGGATCATTCGCCGTTTCGTGACCGCGTCCTCGGTGATCCTCGCCAATCTCGTGATCGGCGAGAACGTCATTCCTGAATTCATCCAGGAAGACTGCACGCCTGAGAAGCTGGCGGCGTCACTGCAGGACGTGCTTGCGGAGACGCCGATGCGCCGGCGGCAGGTCGAGGCCATGGCAAAGCTCGACGACATCATGGGCATCGGCAGCATGTCGCCGAGCAAGGCGGCGGCCGATGTCATTGCTGGTGTGATCGGTCAAAAGCGGCATTAACGCGCCGTTAGCCCTGATGCCGTTGGCGGTCAGGAACTCGCAACCAAATTTAAACCGGGTTCCCGTGATGGTGCCTTGTGCCCTGATACCGTCGGGCGCATGTCCAACTGCGGCCGATCGGTCGCCATCGGGTGAAGCATGAGCAAAGCGAACGACCACGAGTCCCTTGACACACTCTTCTCTGCGGCGCGTTCGATCGATCGTCGCCATTTCCTCGCAGCCGGCGCAGGTGGCATCGTTGCCGCGTTATCGGGTGTCGACGCGATGGCCAAGCCGGCAGCCGATGTGTTCACCGATGAAGATCGCAAGCATATGGCCCATGCCATCGACCTGATGCGCAAGGCTGGCGTGACCGAGCGCACCGGCGGCGCCTTCGGTGCCGTCATCGTGCGTGGCGGCGAGGTGCTCTCGGCCACCGGCAACAGCGTGTTGCGCGACAACGATCCGTCGGCACATGCCGAGGTCAATGCCATTCGCGCGGCCTGCAAGAAGATCGGCGCGCCCAATCTCAAGGGCGCCACCATGTATACGAGCTGCGAATGCTGCCCGATGTGCTACGCGACCGCGTATTGGGCGCGGCTCGACCGCATCGTTTATGCGGCGTCGTGGACGGATTACGCCGATCTGTTCGACGACCAGAATATCGGGACGGATATGAAGCTGCCTTACGCCAAGCGGAAGGTGAAGGTCTCGCAATTCATGCAGAAGGATGCGCAGGCCGTCTGGCAGGAATTCCGCAAGCTGCCGGATCGCGCGAAGTATTGATCTCTGTCCCTCATGGTGAGGAGGCGCGCAGCGCCGTCTCGAACCATGAGATGGCCGGGCCTCCGGAGTATGCCACCATCCTTCGAGACGCGCGCTTTGCGCGCTCCTCAGGATGAGGACGGTGAAGAAAACAAAACCGGCGGATCTTGCGATCCGCCGGTTTGCTTTTTCGTCGTTTCGCAAGCTTAGCGCTTGGCGATGTCCGTGTAGTCGCGGCGGGCGGCGCCGGTGAAGAGCTGGCGCGGACGGCCGATCTTCTGCTGCGGGTCGCCGATCATTTCGCTCCACTGGCTGATCCAGCCGACGGTGCGGGCGACGGCGAACAGCACGGTGAACATCGAGGTCGGGAAGCCCATCGCCTTCAGCGTGATGCCCGAATAGAAGTCCACGTTCGGGTACAGCTTGCGGTCGATGAAGTACTGGTCCGACAGCGCGATCTTCTCGAGCTCCATGGCAACGGCGAGCATCTCGTCGCCGCCGTGACCGGTTTCCTTGAGAACTTCGTGGCAGGCCTGCTGCATCAGCTTGGCGCGCGGATCGTAGTTCTTGTAGACGCGGTGACCGAAGCCCATCAGGCGCACGGACGAATTCTTGTCCTTCACCTTGGCGATGAATTCCGGAATCTTGTCCACGGTGCCGATCTCGGCGAGCATCTGAAGTGCCGCTTCGTTGGCGCCGCCGTGAGCGGGGCCCCACAGGCAGGCGATGCCGGCAGCGATACAGGCGAACGGATTGGCGCCCGACGAGCCGGCGATACGGACGGTCGAGGTCGAGGCGTTCTGCTCGTGATCGGCATGCAGCGTGAAGATCTTGTCCAGCGCCTTGGCGAGCACGGGATTGACCTTGTAGTCCTCGCACGGAACGGCGAAGCACATCTTCATGAAGTTCGCGGCGAAATCGAGCGAGTTGGTCGGATACACGAAGGGCTGGCCGATCGTGTACTTGTAGGCCATCGCAGCGAGCGTCGGGATCTTGGCGATCATGCGGATCGAGGCGATCTCGCGCTGCTTGGCGTCATTGATGTCGGTGGAGTCGTGATAGAAGGCGGCGAGGGCGCCGACCGAGGCGACCATGACGGCCATCGGATGCGCATCGCGGCGGAAGCCGGTGAAGAAGCGCGTCATCTGGTCGTGGACCATGGTGTGGTTGGTCACGAGATGATCGAACTCGGCCTTCTGCTTGGCGGTCGGCAGTTCGCCGTGCAGCAGCAGGTAGCAGGTCTCGAGGAAGTCGCCCTTCTCGGCGAGCTGCTCGATCGGGTAGCCGCGATATTCGAGAATGCCGGCGTCGCCGTCGATATAGGTAATCTGGGACTGGCAGCTCGCGGTCGAGGTGAAGCCCGGATCGTAGGTGAACATGCCCGACTGGGCGTACAGCTTGCCGATGTCGATGACGTCGGGGCCGACGGTCCCGCTATGGATCGGCAGATCGAAGCTCTTGCCGTCGACTGTCAGCGTTGCGGATTTGGTGTTTGTTTTCGCGTCCATCGCATAGTCCCCGATGAGATCGTTGAGGGGCCGTCAAACCACCGTCATATCAGGAGAAATGGCGATGTCAGACGGGAATTCCAGAGCAGTCGGCAGAATGCGTAGCGTATTGCCGTGTGCGCTGCAAGACAGGCAAAAGTAGCCTACAGCTATGCTAAACAGAGGCCTGATCGGCGAGCCGATCAAGGCATTCCTGCCGGCCCAATACCGCCAGCACGTCGAAAATGCCGGGCGATGTGGTCTTGCCGGTGAGCGCTACCCGCAGAGGCTGCGCGACACCACCGAGTTTCAAGCCGGCCTCTTCCGCATAGGCGC
>NZ_JBIIOT010000100.1:0-17864 GCF_044336785.1 Tardiphaga sp.
TTTCGGAGACGATATTCGGTCTCGCGAAGAGGCCGGCGATGCTCAACCCTTCAGGAATTCGGATGCCTTGTAAAGCGAGCGAAATGGCACACCAGCCGCTGCAAACGTCTCGCTGGCGCCTTCATCACGATCGACCATGGTGAACACGAGCGCCACTTCCGCACCGGCCTCGCGCACCGCATCGAGTGCCTTCACGGCCGAGCCGCCGGTGGTGGTGACGTCCTCGACGATAACGATGCGCTTGCCTTTGAGGCTCTCGGTCTTGGTGAGGCCCTCGATGGCAAGGCGGGCGCCATGCTCCTTCGGCTTCTTGCGCACGAAGAAGGCGCCGATCGGCGCGCCCTTCATCCAGGACAGCTGCGCCAGCGCGCCGGCCAGCGGCACCGCGCCCATCTCGAGGCCGCCGACATAATCGAGCTTGTCGTCCTTCAGTGCCTCATAGGTCAGCTCGGCCAGCAGTGCGGCACCTTCGGGGTCGCACATGGTGGGCTTCAGGTTGAAATAGAAATTGCTCTTGCGGCCCGAGGCGAGCGTGATCTCGCCATAACCGAACGAACGGTCGCGGATGATCTCGTGCAGGCGGGCGCGGGCGGTTGTGTTGGACAAGGCGATCTCTCTTTCAGGTAAACCGCGGCAATTTACCGGCCCGGGGCCGGATAGGCCAGAGCGCAAGACACCTCTTCAACAGCCGACATTTGCGGGGCGGGCGGACGATGATACAGGTTGAGAAAATCGGGAAGGGAAACGCATGACCATCGAATTTCACACCTGGAACACGCCGAATGGCCGCAAGATCTCCGTGGCGCTGGAGGAAATGGGGCTGGCCTACAAGGTGTTCCCGGTGAACATCTCGAAGGGCGACCAGCAGAAGCCGGATTTCCTGAAAATCAGCCCGAACAACAAGATTCCGGCCATTGTCGACCCCGATGGGCCGGACGGGAAGCCGGTCAGCGTGTTCGAATCCGGCGCCATTCTGCTCTATCTCGGCGAGAAGACCGGCAAGTTCCTGCCGAAATCGCTGGGCGATCGCATTCCGGTGCTGGAATGGCTGATGTGGCAGATGGGCGGATTCGGTCCGATGCCCGGCCAAGTGCATCATTTCATCGCGCTGGAGAACGAAGCGGATCGTGCCTACGGTCTCAAGCGCTTCTCCGATGAAACCCGCCGGCTTTACGGCGTGCTGGATCGGCGGCTGAAGGATCACGAATTCGTCGCGGGTACGCTGTCGGTGGCGGATTTCGCCATTCTCGGCTGGGTCTGGCGCCATCCGCGCCACAAAGTGGCGCTGGAGGATTTTCCGAATGTGAAGCGCTGGTACGAGCAGCTGATGGCGCGGCCGGCGGTTAAGCGCGGGTTTGAGGTGAAGCTGGACTAAAGCTCCGGACCATCAGCCGTCATTGCGAGCGCAGCGAAGCAATCCAGGAAAGCGAAGGACCGGATTGCTTCGTCGCTTTGCTCGTCGCAATGACGAGGCGTGCGCTTTAATGCGCTTCTTCCCAGTTATCCGCTGCCCGCGCATCGACCTGAAGCGGCACCGACAACAACACCGCTGGGAACGGCGCGTCCTGCATCGTGTGCTGGACCACGGGCAGCGTTGCTGCCACCTCGTCGTCCGGCACCTCAAAGATCAATTCGTCATGAACCTGCAGCAGCATTTTGGCTGACAGCTTTTTCTCGGCCAGTGCATCTTCCATGCGCGCCATGGCGCGGCGGATGATGTCGGCGGCGGTGCCCTGCAGGCGCGCATTGATCGCTGCGCGTTCGTTGAAGGCGCGGACCGATGGATTGCTCGCCTTGATCTCGGGATAGTGGCACTTGCGGCCGAACAGCGTGGTCACATAGCCATGCTCGCGGCAGAAGTCGCGCGTCGCGTCCATATAGGCGCGGATGCCGGGGAAGCGCTCAAAGTACTTCTTGATATAGGCCCCGGCCTCTTCGCGCGGGATGCTGAGCTGATTGGCGAGGCCGAAGGCCGAGATGCCGTAGATGATGCCGAAATTGATCGCCTTGGCGCGGCGGCGTACTTCGGCCGGCATGTCCTTCACCGGCACGCCGAACATTTCCGACGCCGTCATGGCGTGAATGTCGAGCCCATCCTGGAACGCCTGTTTCAGCACCGGGATATCGGCGATCTCGGCCAGCAGGCGCAGCTCGATCTGCGAATAGTCGGCCGAGACCAGCTTGTGGCCTTCGCTGGCCACGAAAGCGCGGCGGATCTTTCGCCCGTCCTCGGTGCGCACCGGGATGTTCTGCAGGTTCGGTTCGTTGGACGACAGGCGACCCGTCGTGGTCGCCGCCAGCGCGTAGGTGGTGTGCACGCGATGGGTCTGCGGATGCACGTAATTCGGCAGCGCGTCCGTATAGGTCGAGCGCAGCTTCGACACCTGCCGCCAGTCGAGAATTTTTCGCGGAAATTCGTGGCCCTGTTCGGCCAGCTCATCCAGCACCTGCGCCGAGGTCGACCATGCGCCGGTCTTGGTCTTCGAGCCGCCCGGCAGGCCCATCTTGCCGAACAGCACGTCGCCGAGCTGCTTCGGGCTGCCGATATTGAGATCCTCGCCGGCGATCTCCTTGATCTCGGATTCGATCCGCGCCGCGGTCTGCGCGAAATCGGCAGAAAGTTTCGAGAGGACCTGCCGATCGATGGAAATGCCGCGGCGTTCCATCCGCGCCAGCACGGAAATCAGCGGGCGCTCCAGCGTCTCATAGACCGTTGTCATGTGTTCGGCCGCGAGGCGCGGCTTCAGCACGGTCCAAAGCCGCAGCAAGACGTCGGCGTCCTCGGCGGCATATTCGGTGGCGCGGTCGATCTTCACTTGTTCGAAGGTCAGTTTGCCTTTGCCAGAGCCGATGATCTCGCCGTGGGTCAGCGTGGCGTGGCCGAGCCAGCTGTCAGCCAATGCATCCAGCCCATGCGCATTGCGCCCGGCGTCAAGCGCATAGGACATCAATTGCACGTCGTCATGATTGCGCAGTGTCACGCCGTGCTGAGCCAGCAGCACGGCGGTGAATTTGATGTTGAAGCCGATCTTCAGCAGACCCGGCGTTTCCAGCAGCGGCTTCAGTGTTTCCAGCGCATCAGCGGTCTTGAGTTGATCCGGCTCGAGGTCGGCGGCGAACAGTCCTGCGCCGTCGCCGGACTGGCGATGGGCGAAGGGAATATACGCCGCGTCATTCGGGCCGAGCGCCAATGCGATGCCGATGATATCGGCTTGCATCGGATCGATCGAGCTCGCTTTGGCTTCGAACGCGAGATGGCCGGTATCGAGGATGCGGGCGATCCATTTATCGAGGTCGGCTTGACTGCGAATGGTTTTGTAGCCATCGCGTTTCACCGGTGTGTTGCGCGCCGCTTCTGCTCGGACCTTTGCGAAAGCGGCGGGCGTCAGCACATCCTTGCCGCCTGGACCCGTCGCGTGGGCGCCGATGCCGTTGGTCGTTTTCTTTGCCGCAGATGGTTGTTTGGTGTCGCCAAACAGATCCCCACCTTGTCCACCAGCTTCGCCGCTTTTCGCGGTTGGTTTTGCGGTGCCGCTTTCGGTCTCTGCCGTTACGTCGGCCACATCGATATGCGAATATTCCGCGACGCGGCGGGTGAGGGTGGTGAACTCCATCCGCTTCAAGAATGCGATCAGTTTTCGCGCATCGGGTTCATGCACCGCGAGATCGTCGAGCGGCACGTCGAGCGCCACCTTGTCATCCAGCAGCACCAACTGCCGCGAGATACGCGCTTTCTCCGCATGCTCGATCAGCGATTCCCGCCGCTTCGGCTGTTTGATTTCGGACGCGCGATTCAGCAGCGTTTCCAGATCGCCATATTCGGTGATGAGCTGCGCGGCCGTCTTGATGCCGATGCCGGGAACGCCCGGCACATTGTCCACACTGTCGCCGGCCAGTGCCTGCACCTCGACCACCTTTTCCGGTGGGACGCCGAATTTCTCGATCACCTCGGCAATGCCCAGGCGCTTGTCCTTCATGGTGTCATACATGGTGACGCAATCGGTCACGAGTTGCATCAGGTCCTTGTCGGACGACACGATGGTGGCCGTGGCGCCGCGCTCGCAGGCCTGCCGCACATAGGTGGCGATCAGGTCGTCGGCCTCGAAGCCGCCCTGTTCGATGCAGGGCAGATCGAAGGCTCGCACGGCGTCGCGGATCAGCGCGAATTGCGGGATCAGGTCATCGGGCGCCGGCGGGCGGTGCGCCTTGTATTCCGGGTAGAGTTTGTTGCGGAAGGTGATCTCGGACTTGTCGAAGATGATCGCCAGATGCGTCGGCCGGTTGTCCGGGGGCATGTCGCGCATCAGTTTCCACAGCATGTTGCAGAAGCCGAGCACCGCATTGACCTGCAAGCCGTCGGATTTGCGGTTCAGCGGCGGCAGTGCGTGATAGGCGCGGAAAATGTAGGACGAACCGTCCACCAGAAAGATGTGATCGCCTTTGCCCGGTGCGGTCGGGCTCGCGGCGGTGGCGGTATCGGCGGAGGTTTTTGTGGGGGCTTTCGACATGGCCGCAATTTAAGGATTTTTGCGGGGAATGACAGTCCCGACATCTCCTGTCATTGCCCGCGAAAGCGGGCAATCCAGTAACCGCCGGCGTCCGTGATAGAACGCCAGCTTCAGCGCGTACTGGGTTGCCCGGTCAAGCCGGGCAACGACAGGCAGAGGTCACTCCGCAGCCTGCAGCCGTGCGCCCTGCTTCTTCGGCGCGATCCAGAACGCCTGCGGTCGCTCGAACAGGAAATTCGCGCGCAGGCGCAGTGCCAGCCACCAGATCACCAATGCGCCGACCACGCCGCTGATGGTCACGAGCAGCGCGATGGTGCCGATATCGAGTGGAGCGAATTTCAGCAAGACGGCACGCGCGGTGGCCATTGGCAAGAAGAAGGCGAGATAGATCACGATGGAATGCTCACCGAGGAAACGAACGAAATTGAGCCACTGCATCTTCGCCAGCAGCGTGCCGACGACGATGATCGCCACGGCGCCGGCAAAGCCCAACACCAGCGACATCACAGGCCATTCGCTGACGCCGCCATGGACCAGCGCGGCATTTACTACAGCCCAAATCGCAAGGCCGATAAGCGCGAGAACGGGCTTGGCGCGGGCTTTGTCGGAAAGCGCGAATACCTGCGTGGCGAACAGGTAGCCGGAGTAGAAATAGACGAAGCGTGCGCAGAATTCGTCGATGGCGGTCCAGCCGGTGGCAATATGCAGGCTCTCCAGCAGTGCCGCGATGCCCCAGATCAGCACCGCCGGGACATTTCGCACGGCTTTGGTCAGCACGAAAAACACCGGCAGCAGATAAATGAACCACAGCGTGCCGAACGGATCGATATAGGACAGCAGATACAGCTTGATCACATAGGGCCAGCCATGCTCGGCGGCGAAGCCCGGCGCCTTGAAGCCGAACTGGATAGTGACCCAGAGCACGTAGAAATACAGGAAATGGACGACCTTGCGGTCGAGATAGGTGCGCCAGTCGCGGTCGATCACCCGCGCCAGGAACAGGCCCGAAATCAGGAAGAAATCCGGCATCCGGAACGGTTTGGCGAATTCGACCACGTAATGCATGTAGCCGGTCTGGCCCGCGGCCAGCTCGGTGCCCAGCACCGAATGCATCATCACCACCATAATGATGCAGATGCCCTTGGCGTAGTCGACCCAGTCGACCCGCTCCGACGCGATGGCGCGCTCGGCGCCCGCATATGTGCCGCTTGTGGTCATCGCGATCCCTGTCGGCGCCCTGTTATTGCGCACATCATCGGGACAATCGGTTTCAATTGCCTTGCAGTATCCATCGAAAATGGTGATCGGATGGTCACGCTTGCGCGAGTTTCTGCGGCTGGTTAATGGGCGTTAACAGATACGAGTGTCATGATCCGGACTTTCGGTACATCCCTGCCCATCGACGCCGTGCTGGGCGACCTCGCGAATGCGCTGAAATCGGCCAATGCGGCCGTGCTGGTGGCGCCGCCCGGCGCCGGCAAGACCACGCGCGTGCCGCTGGCGCTGCTCGATGCGCCCTGGCTCCAGGGCAAGAAGATCATCATGCTGGAGCCGCGCCGCATCGCCGCGCGCGCCAGCGCCGAACGGATGGCGAAGACGCTGGGTGAGCGCGCCGGCGAAACGGTCGGCTATCGCGTCCGCTTCGGCTCCAAGATTTCGCGCAGCACCCGAATCGAAGTCGTGACCGAGGGCATCTTTGCACGGCAGATCCTCGATGATCCCGAACTCACCGGGGTCGGCGCCGTGCTGTTCGACGAATTCCACGAGCGCTCCCTCGACGCCGACCTCGGTCTCGCGCTCGCGCGCGATGCGCAGACCGGATTGCGCGAGGATCTCCGCATTCTCGTGATGTCCGCCACCATCGATGGCGCACGGATCGCGAAGCTGCTCGGCGATGCTCCCGTGATTGCCAGCGAAGGCCGCGCTTTCCCGGTGGAGACGCGCTATCTCGGCCGCAAGCCCGATCAGCAGATCGAGCGCCAGATGGCCGACGCGATCGCATCGGCATTGCGTGCGGATAGTGGCTCCGTGCTCGCCTTCCTGCCCGGCGCCGCGGAAATCCGCCGTACGCAGAATTTCCTGGCCGAACGTGTGCAGGATGCGTCCATCGAGATCGTCCCATTGTTCGGTGCGCTCGATGCCGCCGTGCAGGACCGCGCGATCCAGCCGGCGCCGAAGGGCCAGCGCAAGGTGGTGCTGGCAACCTCTATCGCAGAGACGTCGCTGACCATCGAAGGCGTGCGCATCGTTGTCGATTGCGGCCTCGCGCGCGTACCGCGCTATGAGCCCGACATCGGGCTGACGCGGCTGGAAACCGTGCGCGCCTCCCGCGCCGCCGTGGATCAGCGCCGTGGTCGCGCAGGTCGTACCGAGCCGGGCATCAGCTATCGACTATGGGACGAACCGCAGACCGCGTCGCTGCCTGCTTATACGCAGCCGGAAATTCTCAGCGCCGATCTCTCGACGCTGTTGCTGGACTGCGCGCAATGGGGCGTCAGCGATCCCGCGCAGCTCACTTTCCTCGATCCCCCGCCGCTGCCGGCGCTGAAGGAAGCGCGCAGCCTGCTGGTCGAACTTGGTGCTCTCGATGCCGATGGCCGCATCACGGAAGAGGGGCAGGCGCTGCGTGCACTGGCGCTGCCGCCGCGCCTCGCGCGGATGATCGTGGATTCAGCGCGTTTCGGCTATGGCGATGAGGCGGCCGAGGTTGCTGCCATCCTCACCGAACGCGGCCTTGGTGGCGACAGTGTCGATCTCGATCATCGCCTCGATCAGTTTCGCCGTGATCGTTCGCAGCGGGCGAGCAGTGCGAGGCAATTGGTGGAGCGCTGGGTGGCACAGGTGTCATCCCCGTCCAACGGTAGCACGGAGCCACTGTCCACCGGCGCCATGCTCGCTTTCGCCTTCCCGGATCGCATCGCGAAAAACCGCGGCAATGGCAGTTTCGTGCTCGCCAATGGCCGCGGCGCATCTGTCGAGCAAAGCGCTGCACTGGCAAAAATGCCCTATATCGTTGTCGGAGAACTCACCGGCACCGCTGCCAATGGCCGCATCCTGCTCGCGGCGCCGTTCTCGCAAGTCGAAATTGAATCGCGCTTCGCCGATCAGATCGAGAATGCCGATGAGATCAGCTTCGATCGTGCCTCGACATCGCTCCGTGGCCGCCGCAAGCGCATGCTGCATGCGATCACGCTGTCGGAAGCGCCGCTGACGGTGACGGCCTCCGAAGACGCAGCGCGCGTTTTCGCCGATGGCCTGGCGATGCTCGGCCTCGATCGGCTGCCTTGGTCCAAGGCGCTGCAACAGTGGCGTGGCCGCGTCATGTTTTTGCGCGCCTCTGAGGGCGATGCCTGGCTTGATCTGTCGGATCAGGCGTTGATCGATACGCGTGAGACCTGGCTGATGCCCGCACTGTTCGGCAAAACCTCGCTCAGAGATTTTTCCGCTGGCGACCTGTCCGACGCCATTATGAACCTGCTCCCATGGGATCAGCGCGCCCGCCTCGACAAGGAGGCGCCGACTCATTTCGAAGCGCCGACCGGCAGCATGCTGGCCATCGATTACGAGGCCGAGCAGGGGCCGACCATCGCCGTCCGCCTGCAGGAACTGTTCGGATTGAGCAGCCATCCATCCGTCGCCAAGGGCAAGGTCCCGCTGGTGCTGGAATTGCTGTCGCCGGCGCAGCGGCCGGTGCAGGTGACGCGCGATTTGCCGGGCTTCTGGCGTGGCAGCTATCAGGATGTACGCTCGGACTTGCGCGGCCGCTATCCGCGCCATCCTTGGCCCGACGATCCTGCGACCGCCATGCCGACGCGGCGGGCCAAGCCGCGGGGAACATGAGCCCGTCTTAACCCTTCGCTCATCCTTTTCGCGAAAATTGCACCGTGTCTGCCGGCCCAGTACGGACGGTGGCGGCGATCCGTGCTCGATTGCGGTTCCGTCGGGATGCATTGGGTAAAGGGTTGCGTATGCGTAGCATCATGTTTTTTGCAGCCGTGCTGATCGGGCTTGGTACCGTGATGGCGCAGGTTGCCGACAAGATGACGTCCACGCCTGCGATGGCGCGCACGGAAGCTGCGCCCACCCGCCTTGCTTCTCTCAGCGCGCCACAGGCCGGCATCCGTAGCCTGGCCATCCCCCGTGATTCCCGCGGTCACTTCCAGACCGAAGCGCGTATCGATGGTCAGCGCATCGGCTTCATGGTCGATACCGGCGCATCGGTGATCGCGCTAAACGAGACCTCGGCGGCCCGCTTCGGCCTGCGTCCCTCGCGCGCCGAATATAACGCCACGGTGACAACGGCGAATGGCAAGCTGAAAGCCGCGCGTGCAAAACTGCCGATGGTGCAGGTTGGCGATATCACCGTGCGTGATGTCGATGCCATGGTGCTGCCGGATGAGGCACTGTCGGAGAATCTGCTCGGCCTGTCGTTTCTCTCCAAGCTGAAGCGGTTCGAATATTCCAACGGACAGATGGTTCTCGAGCAGTAGTAACCTTTCCGCTTAACGCTGCGGCCCCATTTCAAACACCTTCGGTCACTTGAATACCGTCGTGCCTTCCCAATGGCGCGCAGGGCAGCTAAGGCTGTGCTATTCAAATAAAAAACATCATCATTCGCGAGAGGTCGTCGATGTTTCCGAAGCCCAAACCCTTGCTCGTGCCAAATACCTATGCCTACGAATCCGAGCCAATGGTGAAGGCCACTGGCTTTCGCGAATATGACGCGCGCTGGCTGTTCGGCAAGGAAATCAACCTGATGGGCGTGCAGGCGCTGGGCATGGGGCTCGGCGTGCTGATCGGCGAGCTCGGCCAGAAGCAGGAGATCGTCACCGGTCACGATTTCCGCGGCTATTCCGCCTCGATCAAATATGCGCTGATGACGGGCCTGATGGCGGCAGGCTGCAAGGTGCATGATATCGGCTTGGCTGTGACGCCGATGGCCTATTTCGCGCAATTCGATCTCGACGTGCCCTGCGTCGCCATGGTCACCGCCTCGCATAACGACAATGGCTGGACCGGCGTGAAGATGGGCGCCAACAAGCCGCTGACGTTCGGCCCCGATGAAATGACGCGGTTGAAAGAGATCGTGCTCAACGCCGAGTTCAAGAACAAGGCTGGCGGCTCTTATCACTTCCATGAAAATTATCCGGCGCGTTACATCGCCGATCTCACCAATCGTCCGAAGCTCAAGCGCAAGCTGAAGGTCGTCGTCGCTTGCGGCAACGGCACCGCCGGCGCCTTCGCTCCGCAGGTGATGGAAGCGATCGGCTGCGAGGTGATCCCGCTCGATGTCGAGCTCGATCACACCTTCCCGAAATACAATCCGAATCCGGAAGACATGGAGATGCTGCACGCGATCCGCGATGCGGTGCTCGAACACAAGGCCGATGTCGGCCTCGGTTTCGATGGTGACGGCGATCGTTGCGGCGTCGTCGATAACACCGGTGAGGAAATCTTTGCGGACAAGGTTGGCGTGATGCTCGCGCGCGATATGTCGGCGGTTCACAAGAATGCGGAATTCGTCGTCGATGTGAAATCGACGGGGCTCTTCATCACCGATCCCGTGCTGCAGGCACAGAATGCCAAGACGACCTACTGGAAGACCGGCCATTCCTACATGAAGCGCCGTACCCATGAATTGAAGGCGTTGGCGGGCTTCGAGAAGTCCGGCCACTTCTTCTTCAATGCCCCGGTCGGTCGCGGCTACGACGATGGTCTCGTCTCGGCCATCGCAATTTGCGAGATGCTGGATCGGGCGCCCGGCAAGAGCATGGCGGATCTCAAGGAGGCGTTGCCGAAGACGTGGTCATCGCCGACCATGTCGCCGCATTGTGCCGACGAAACCAAATATGGCGTCGTCGATGCCGTGGTGAAGCATTTCGAGGCCGCGCAGAAGAAGGGCGACAAGGTCGCTGGTCAGCCGATCCGCGATCTGGTCACGGTCAACGGCGTGCGCGTCACCTGCGAGGATGGCAGCTGGGGCCTGGTGCGGGCTTCATCGAACAAGCCGGAACTGGTGGTCGTGGTCGAAAGCCCGGTGTCGAAGCAGCGCATGCATGACATGTTCGATGCGGTCAATCTCGTGCTGAAGACGCATCCGGAAGTCGGCGCGTATAATCAGACGATTTGAGCTGTCGATCTCAAACTGTCATCGCCCGCAAAAGCGGGCGATCCAGTAAACTCTAACTGTCGTGATAATGCGCCAATCAGGCGTGTACTGGGTCGCCCGGTCAAGCCGGGCGACGACAGTTGCAAGCCGTCAGTTCGCAGGCATCGGCGGCACGGGCAGTGCCGTCACCGACTTGATCTTTTCCATCGCGAATCGCGACGTCACGTTCTTCAGCGCCACTGCGCTGATCAGCTTCTTGTAGAACACGTCATAGCTCTGCATGTCGGCGACGACGACGCGCAGCATGTAATCGACATCGCCGGCCATGCGATAGAATTCCATCACTTCCGGCATCGCGCTGACGGCTTCAGCAAATTTCTTCAGCCAGGCGTCGGAGTGGTCGCTGCTCTCCACCGAAACAAACACCGAGATGCCGAGTCCGATCTTGTTCTGATCGACCAGGGCGACCCGGCGCAGGATCACGCCGTCGGCCTCTAGGCGCTGGATGCGCTTCCAGCATGGCGTCGAGGACAGGCCAACACGGTCGCCAATTTCGGCGACGGACAGCGATGCATCCTCCTGCAGGACCGTCAGGATCTTGCGATCGATCGCATCGAGGCGGCGGGTCGATTCGGAGGTTTGGTCGAGGACATCGGTCATGAGAAGAACTTTGTTCTAATTATAGGGTCGATAGACCTAATATATGGAACAATCTTCTAAATCAAGGTGAGGGGATCTGTGTCGTCGGATGGGTTGAACGTAGCGAAAATCCGTCATTTCTCACACGAGGACGATAGATTTTCACTCCAGCGTTTCGCGCCCTCATCAACTCATCCTCCGGCTTCAGCTCAGCGCGCCCACTTTCGAATCCCGCAAAAGCTTTTCGACTTCAGCACGTTGCGGGCAGGCAAACGCGCCGCCATAGCGGGTGCATTTGAGCGCCGCGGCGGCCGAGGCGAAGCGAAGCGCTTCTGGCACGGATTTGCCGCCGGCGAATTCCAGCGCGAAGGCGCCGTGGAAAATATCACCTGCCCCGAGCGTATCGACCACATGGACGGGGAAGGCCGGTGTCTCCTTCGGATTCCCCTGTTCGTCCAGCCATAGCGTCCCCTTGGGGCCACGGGTGACGGCAAGGAAGGACGAGGTCAGCGTGGCGAGCTTCTGCAGCGCCTTGAGGTTGTCATGAATGCCGGCCGTGGTCTGCAGCGCTTCGTCGGAGAAGATCAGGTGCGACGATGCTGTCAGCAGGCCCTCGCGCTGGGAGATGGTGCTGTCGATATCGACGACCACGGGAATGCCGCGATGGCGCGCCTCGATGCAGAGATCGGTGGCGAAGCCGGCGCAGCGGCTTTCGACCAGGATCGCGTCGCAGTCCTTCAGCAGCACATCGTGATCCGGCAACTTCACGTCCCACAATTTTGGATCGCGAAAGGTGACGATGGTCCGCTCGCCCGTGGGGTCGATCATGACCGCCGAGATCGGCGTCACAAGGCCCTTCATATGCACGAGATGCGTGGCATCGATGCCTTCCTTGGCGAGATCGTCGAACAGGAACTGATCGGCAGTCTCGCTCTTGTCGCCCATGGGCCCGGTCATCGCGGCCTTGCCGCCCAGCCGGTTGACGCCGATCGCCGCATTGAGCGCATTGCCGCCGATGATCTGCGCAAAGCGCTGGGATGGAAATTTCTGGCCGCGGCCGGGCACGGATTCGACGGCGAAGGTCAGGTCGCGCACGGGCAGGCCGATGCACAGGACACGCTTGGGCTGAGCAGTCATGGAAATCCCCGTTAGTCAGGCTTTGGTTCAAGCTTGGTCGGGATGCAGCCACCGTCCAAGCAGATGATGCGCGATGGCGAATGGATGCGGTCCTGCGAGCCCGTCCGGGTGCTCGCGCTTCCACATCAGCATCGCCTCGTCACGGTCAAACCACCGGGCGTCCTCAAGTTCCATTTTATCGATGACGATGTCGTCGGTCAGCGCACGCGCCGAGCAGCCGATCATCAGGGATGACGGATAGGGCCACGGCTGCGTCATGTAATAGGTGACGTCGGTGCAGCGGATGCCGGATTCCTCAAAGATCTCGCGCTTCACCGCATCCTCGATGGTCTCCGCTGCTTCGACAAAGCCGGCGAGACACGAATACATGCCGGGCGCGAACTGCTTCTGGCGGCCGAGCAGGCACTTGTCGCCCTTTTCCACCAGCATGATGACGACGGGATCGGTGCGCGGAAAATGCTCGGTCTTGCAACTCGGGCAGACGCGCTTCCAGCCGCCTTCGGCCATCGCGGACCTGGTGCCGCAATTGGCGCAGAAGCCGTGGCGCTGATGCCAGGACACCATCGACTTGGCCTGCGCGATCGCCGAAAGCTGGTCCGGCGGCACGATGCCCTGCATCGCCATGCCGCGCAGTTCGGACACTACGACATCGTCACGGCCGACCAGCTTTTCCGCTGCCGGCGCCGAGATGCCCATGCCGAACACGGCGGCGCCGTCGCGCAGGCCGAGAAAAATCGTACCAGGATTGGCGCCGAATTTTACGGCTTCGTCGATAGACAGCAGCGCGCGGACATTGTCCCCGTCCTTCTTCATCACCAGCGAGTCGCGATAGATCACGTAGGCGCGGCTATCGCTCTTGTTTTCCAGCGCGAACAGTTTTTCGTCGCTGAAGCGCAGATGCGCGGCGCGATCGAGGGTATTGGAGATGAAGGCCGGCTGGCCGAGGGGAAACAGCTTGCTTGTCATGTGATTCAACCGAGCCAGATCTTGCGACGGAGTTCTGAGATGAAACGCTGCACTTCCTCGGCATCATGCGCGAGCGGCGGCGTCACGCCCCAGACCGGGCGCGGCCAGGCGGCGTCTGTCTTGCGGCGTGCGATGATGTGGACGTGCAGTTGCGGCACTACATTGCCGAGGGCTGCAACATTGAGCTTGTCGCAACGGGTGACCTCTTTGAGCGCACGACCGACGCGATTGATTTCGGTCGTCAGCTGCGCCTGCGCCACCTCGTCGAGATCGATGATATCAACGATATCGGGGCGGCGCGGCACCAGCATCAGCCAGGGATAATGCGCGTCCTTCACCACCAGCACGCGGCTGAGGGGCAGGTCGCCGATGTCGATCGTGTCTTGCTGGAGCTGTCTGTGCAGCTCGAAGGCGGGCGTGGTGGCCATTCGGTCTCTCGATTTTGCCGCGCAGCGTCGCAGGAACTGGCGGCGCAAACAACTCCGTGGTGCATGCTTTTGCGCGCATCCGCCACGATTTCTTGCGGCAACACAGAGGCAAATCCTGAGGCAAAGTTGCGGCACGCGCTGCGCTTGCTTTCCGGCCGGTTTGGCCCCAAATAGGCACCGGGAGATTGGCGGTGGACGAGCCACTCGCCAATCGGGTCAGGACCGGAAGGTAGCAGCCCTAACGAGATCCGGATCGGGTCGCTCGTCAGTCTCCTACTTGTTTTATCGAGCAAATTCGGCGCTTCATGCTGGATTTCGCCCGGTGGGCAGGCGGCATCCCGGCAGGAACATTCATGTTTTGCCGGTCGATCTGCCCGATGTTCCGCAAACCGGCCTCTTGAGACAACACATTGCGGATTTCTCGATGACCGATGCCGGCATGCCCCCTTCCGATGATGATGTCGCCCAGGCCGGCTTCGCAATGAATGCGCCCGCTGCTGCAGCGCCGTATCGGGTGCTGGCGCGAAAATACCGGCCGGGAAATTTTGACGATCTGATCGGCCAGGAAGCGCTGGTGCGCACCGTCTCCAACGCATTCGAGACCGGACGGATTCCGCAGGCCTGGATCCTCACCGGCGTGCGCGGAGTCGGCAAGACCACCACGGCGCGCATTCTGGCGCGGGCGCTGAATTACGAGATGGCCGATGGCTCCGTGAAGGGGCCGACCATCCAGATGCCGACGCATGGCGTGCATTGCAAAGCTATCATGGAAAGCCGTCATATCGACGTGCTGGAAATGGACGCCGCCTCGCATACCGGCGTCGATGACGTCCGCCAGATCAATGACAGCGTGCGCTATGCGCCATCCAGCGCGCGCTACAAGGTCTATATCATCGACGAAGTCCACATGCTGTCGACGGCCGCCTTCAACGCGTTCCTGAAAACGCTGGAGGAGCCGCCGGAGCACGCGAAATTCGTGTTCGCGACAACCGAAATCCGCAAGGTGCCGATCACGGTGCTGTCGCGCTGCCAGCGCTTTGACCTGCGCCGCGTCGATGCCGATGTGCTGATGTCGCATCTGTCGAATATCGCCGGCAAGGAAGGCGTCGAGGTCGAGCCGGAAGCGCTCGGCATCATCGCGCGCGCAGCCGAAGGCTCGGTGCGCGATTCGCTGTCGCTGTTCGATCAGGCGATTGCCCATGCGGCGGGCCTCGTGAAGGCCGATGCGGTCCGGCAGATGCTCGGCCTCGCCGATCGCACGCGCGTCATCGACCTGTTTGATTCGCTGGCACGCGGCGATATCGCTGCTGCCTTCAAGGAATTCCGCGAGCAGTATGATGTCGGCGCCGATCCGATCGTGGTGCTGAGCGATCTCGCCGAATTCGTCAATTTCGTCACCCGCGTCAAAATCGTGCCGGCGACGGCCGACAATGTCGCGTTCGGCGAGACCGAGCGCCTGCGGGCGCGAGACTTTGCATCAAAGCTTTCCATGCGCGTGTTGTCGCGGATGTGGCAGATGCTGCTGAAGGGCATCACCGAGGTGCAGGGCGCGACGCGTCCGGCTGCGGCGGCCGAGATGGTGCTGGTGCGCATCGCCTATGTCGCCGATCTGCCGACGCCGGATGAAGCCATCCGCATGATCGAGCAGGGCGGCGGATCATCGCCCGTGATTGGCAATGGCGGTGGCCGCCCCTCGCCGATGCTGAATGCGCCGTCGGCGCAGTCTTCCGCGTCAATGCCGTCCGCAGTGCCGCCTTCGGCGCCGACCATGAGCGCGCCGCGGGGCCCGACCATGCAGCGTGGCAATGCCGAGCCGATGCCGCGGCCGCAAGTCGGCATGGCCGAAGCTGCGCCCGCGACGGTGCTGAAAATCTCGAACTTCCCCGAATTGATCGCATTGGCGGGCGAAAAGCGTGACCTGATGGTGCGTGGCGCGCTGGAAGCCGATGTGCGCCTGATCCGCATCGAGGATGGCCGGCTCGAACTTGCGATGGAGCGCACCGCCGCGCGCTCGCTGATCAATGACCTCTCGCGCAAACTGGAAATGTGGACGGGCCGACGCTGGGCTGTGATCGTGTCGAACGAGCAAGGCCAGGCGACGATCCGCGAGCAGGTGCAGGAGCAGAAGAACGAACGCCAGCGCAGTGCCGAAGCCGATCCGCGCGTGCAGGCGGTGTTCGCGAAATTCCCCGGCGCCAAGATGGAAGTGCGTTTGCTGGCCCCCGAAATTCCGGAAGGTGACGACGACGCTTTGATTTCCGATGATGGCGCCGAATCCGGCGACGACGATTAAACCAAAGGACGTTCCATGGCTGACTTTCTTGGCATGATGAAGCAGGCAGCGCAGCTGCAGTCGAAGATGAAGGCGATGCAGGAAGAGCTCGACCATGTGGAGGTCGAGGGCGTGTCCGGCGGCGGTCTCGTCTCGGTGCGCATGACGGCAAAAACCGAAGTGAAAGCCGTGAAGATCGATCCATCGCTGGTGAAGCCGGAAGATGTCGAGATTCTCGAGGACCTGCTGGTGACTGCGCTGGGTGATGCACGCCGCAAGGCGGAAGCGGCGATGCAGGAGAAGATGCAGTCGCTGACTGGCGGCCTCGGCCTGCCGCCCGGAATGGGCCTCGGCTAAAGGTTTCGAACGACCATGGCCTCCGTTGCCGGACCTGAAATCGAGCGCCTGATCCAGCTGTTGGCGCGATTGCCCGGCCTCGGGCCGCGTTCGGCGCGGCGGGCGGCGCTGCATCTGATCAAGAAGCGCGATGCGTTGATGACGCCGCTGGCCGGCGCACTGCAGACGGCGATCGATCGCGTGCAGGTCTGCAAGGTCTGCAGCAATATCGACACGCAATCGCCATGCACGATCTGTACGGATGCGCGACGCGATCCGACGACCATTGTCGTCGTGGCCGATGTCGCTGATCTCTGGGCGCTGGAGCGCGCGAATGCGGCGCCCGGCAAATATCATGTGCTCGGCGGCACGCTGTCGCCGCTCGATGGTGTCGGGCCCGGCGATCTGACCATCGATGCGCTGGTCGCTCGGGCGCATGCGCCGGAAGTGACGGAAGTCATCCTGGCGTTGAATGCGACCGTGGATGGCCAGACGACAGCACATTACATCACCGACCTTCTTCAGGAGGCCAACGTGAAAGTCACCCGCCTGGCGCATGGCGTGCCGGTGGGCGGCGAGTTGGACTATCTCGACGAAGGCACGCTGTCGGCGGCGATGCGACAGCGGACTTTGTTTTAAGACGGGACTGTTTCTGATGCGACGATCTGGATTCAAGGCGCAGCTTTGCGCGGCGATGCTTGTGATGGCAGGCGCAGGGACTTCGGTCGCTTATGCGGCGTCAGATGCTGAGCAAGCGCCGGCCAAGCCGGTGGCGCCGAAGGACATGAAGCTGGGTGATGTGCTCCATGGCCAGCTCAATGCCATGCGCAGCCGCGATGCCAAGGGCAAGCGCGTGGATGTGTATCAGGTGGTCACCGAACCGCGCCGCCTGCCGGCGCCGGCGGGGCTGTGCAATCTGGAGACGGGGCCGGAGACGTTCGAGATCGTGGTCGCCGGTGAAGCGCAGGCGACGCAATTGAAGCGGCTGGTCGGCAAGGAAGTGGCGTTCAAGGTTGCCGAGGTCGCGTGCGCCGAGCAGGCGGGCCAGATGAGCGAAGCGCTGGTGACGAAGTGGAGTTTGGTGGGGAAGACGAATTAGGGCGGCCATCTGCTCTGTTGTCGTCGCCCGGCTTGACCGGGCGATCCAGTAAGCACTGACGCTGCGGTGTGTACTGGATCACCCGCTTTCGCGGGTGATGACAAGAGAGGCTATGCCTGTCTCAAAAGTGCTGGATACAGATCATCCCAGTTGGGATTATCCTTCTCGATCAGTGCGATCTTCCACTCACGCGTCCATTTCTTCAATCGCTTCTCGCGATGGATGGCGTATTCGATGTGGTCGAAACACTCGAAATAAACCAGACGATCGACGTCGTATTTCTTCGTAAAACCCTCGGCAGTCTTCGCTCTATGTTCAGCGACACGGCGGATGATATTGTTCGTCACGCCGATGTAGAGCGTGCCGCCGA
>NZ_JBIIOT010000159.1:0-6791 GCF_044336785.1 Tardiphaga sp.
TAGACGTAGAATGTGTACGTCCGCATCGCTGAAGCTCGTGAGCGCGCGTTCAGTCTCCATCTGTCATCGCCCGACTTGATCGGGCGATCCAGTATACTCATCAATCATGGTGTGTACTGGGTCACCCGGTCAAGCCGGGTGACGACAAAGGGCGGCTAGATCTTCACCGGCCCTAACGCCGCAAAATGTCCGCGTCGCTGCAGCCACAGGAGCAGCACCAGGCTTGGCACCGCCACGAGCACACTGATCACGAAAAACATCGGCCATCCCGTCGCCTGCGCGACATAGCCTGCGCCGGCTGACAGATAAGTCCGCCCCACCGCCGCGAGCGCCGTCAGCAATGCATATTGCGTGGCCGTGTGCAGCGGATTCTTGCACAGCGCCGACAGATAGGCGACGAAAATCACCGTGCCGATCGCGCTGGTGAAATTCTCCACCGAGATCGCCAGCGCCAGCGCCCATTGATTGACGCCGACCAGCGCCAGCCAGGCGAAAGCGAGATTCGATACCGCCTGAAGCACCGCACCGATCCACAGACTCGCCGCCAGCGAATAGCGCCGCGCGACGAAACCGCCGGCAAAGCCGCCGATCAGCGTGGCGGCGAGGCCGACGCCTTTGACGATGGCTGCGTAGTCATTGCGGGTGAAACCGAGGTCGATGACGAAAGGGGCGGTCATCGTGCCCGAGAATGCGTCTGTGAATTTGAACAGCACGACGAAAGCAAGTGCGGCCCAGGCGTCCTTGCGTGCAAGAAATTCGGAGAACGCGCCGATGGCGGCGCGCAGCACGCGCTGGAACGCGCTTTCGCCGCGGGTGGCTGCTTCGGCCTGCGCGGATTGCTCGGGTTCGGTGGCGAGCAACGCCGTGACGGTGCCGATCAGCACCATGGCGGCCATCGCCACATAGCCCCACATCCAGGCGGAGGAGCGTGCGATGCCGGTGGCCTCGAAGGCGCTGACCAGGAACAGGATGCCGGCGGTGGAGATCAGCATGCCGATCCGATACGCCGCCACATAGGAGGCCATGCCGGCGGCCTGCTCGCTCTCCGGCAGGCTCTCGACGCGAAACGCATCGACCACGATGTCCTGAGTCGATGACATCGCAGCGACCAGCAGCGCGCCAAGCGCCACGAACAGCGGAGAGCGTGCGGGATCGGTAAGTGCGAGCAGCAGGATCGCGGCGATCAGCAGCAATTGCGAAAACACCAGCCAGCCGCGGCGGCGGCCGAAGGCACGGGTAAAGAACGGCACATGCAGCGCGTCCACCAGCGGCGCCCAGAGGAATTTCAGCGTGTAGGGCGTGCCGACCAGCGCGAACAGGCCGATGGTGCCGAGATCGACGCCGCTCTCGCGCATCCAGACTAGCAGTGTCGAGCCGGACAATGCCAGCGGCAGACCCGAGGACAGGCCGAGCATCAGCACGATCAGCACGCGCGGCTGCAGATAGACCGCCATGCTCACGCGCCAGGAGGCGCGGGGCTGCAGGGTGGCGTCGGGCGTATCGGGCGCTGTGGTCATGGAAACGATGGCCTCACGAGATCGAACGAGCAGACGATTCTTGCTTCACCTCTCCCCTCCGGGGAGAGGTCGACCGACGAAGTCGGGCGGGTGAGGGGGCTTGCTCCGTCGCCTGAGTTTGGGCCCCCCCCCCCCCGCCCGACCCCGCCCCCACAACCCGGTGGGGAGAGGTGAACGGAGCGTCGCTGCTCATGTTGCAAAGACGCCGATCGTGAACAAAAAGTAAACGTCCATGGTTAATGAAGCGTTGAGCGATATGGTTAATCAGTCCTCAACAGCCATGGTTAATCCTTTCCTAACGGACATGGTTACCGCAAGGTTAATGCCCATCCCGCGCATTGACCGCGCAACACGCGCGGATTAAATCGCCCGCCATGGCCATTCGTGAAATCATCATTCTGCCGGACAAACAGTTGCGGCTGATCTCTAAACCTGTCGAGACGGTGACGTCGGAGGTGCGCAAGCTCGCCGACGACATGTTCGAGACCATGTATGACGCCCCCGGCATCGGCCTGGCGGCGATCCAGATCGCGGTTCCGCTCCGCCTGATCACCATGGATCTCGCCAAGAAGGATGACGAGGAGGGCGGCAAGCAGCCGCGCGTCTTCATCAATCCGGAGATCATCTCGGCCTCGGAAGAGCTCTCGGTCTATGAGGAAGGCTGCCTGTCGATCCCCGAATATTACGAGGAAGTGGAACGCCCGGCGACGGTGCGCATCCGCTATCTCGATCTCGACGGCAAGCTCGTGGAAGAAGACGCTTCCGGCCTGTTTGCCACCTGCATCCAGCACGAGATCGACCATCTCAATGGCGTGCTGTTCGTCGATTACCTGTCGAAGCTCAAGCGTGATCGCGTGATGAAGAAATTCACGAAGATCGCCAAGCGCGTGGGCTGAGTTTCATAAATCTCCCTGTAGTGGCAGGGATATCGTATATGTCGTTCGAGCGATGGGGAGAGTGCTTGGCCTGCATGGTTCGAGACGCCCGCTGCGCGGGCTCCTCACCATGAGGGGCATCTACAGAGCCATACTCAGTCCTCATCCTGAGGAGCGGCCATTTGGCCGCGTCTCGAAGGATGGCCGCGGGCGATAGACCTGCCATGACGACCTAGGAAGCCTCCACATGTCGCTGCGTCTGATTTTCATGGGCACGCCGGATTTCGCCGTGCCGACGCTGCTCGAACTCGTGGCCCACGGCCATGAGGTCGTCGCCGTCTATACGCGCGAGGCGAAGCCGGCCGGGCGTGGGATGAAATTGCAGCCGACGCCGGTGGCGCGCGAGGCGGAGCGGCTCGGCATTCCCGTGCTGACTCCGAAGACGCTGCGCACCGAGGAAGCCGAGGCGCAGTTTCGCGCCTTCGATGCCGATGCCGCCGTGGTCGTCGCCTATGGCATGATCCTGCCGCAGAACATTCTCGATGCGGTGCCGCTCGGCTGCTTCAACCTGCATGGCTCGCTGCTGCCGCGCTGGCGCGGCGCGGCGCCGCTGCAGCGCGCCATCATGGCCGATGATGCCGAGAGCGGCGTCATGGTGATGAAGATGGATGTCGGCCTCGATACCGGCGATGTCGCCATGGCCGAGCGCCTGCCGATCACCGACAGTATGACGGCGATGGACCTGCATGACGCGCTGGCGCCGCTCGGCGCCGACCTGATGGTGCGGGCCATGGGTGCGCTCGATCGCGGCGGGCTGCAACTCGTCAAGCAGAGCGAGCAGGGCGTCGAATACGCCGCCAAGATCGAAAAGGCCGAAGCCAGGATCGATTGGACCAGACCGGCGCGCGCCGTGCTGCGCCACATTCACGGCCTGTCGCCGTTTCCCGGCGCATGGTGCGAGGTGGATGTGGACGGCGAGACGGTGCGGCTCAAGATCCTGCGCTGTGAGTTGGCGAAGGGATCGGGCGCGCCGGGCACGTTGCTCGATGATCGCCTGACCATCGCCTGCGGCGATGGCGCCATCCGCATCCTCGAACTGCAGCGCGCCGGCAAGCAGGCGATGAAGCCCGACGAATTTTTGCGCGGCACGGCGCTGCAGCCACCCCTACGGGTGGGCTGATGCCGCGCTACAAGATGCTCATCGAATATGACGGCATGCCGTTCTCGGGCTGGCAGGTGCAGACCGATGCCACGCTGACCGTGCAGGGGGCGCTGGAACGCGCCGCCGAGGCGATCTGCGGCGAGCCGATCCGCGTCCATGGTGCCGGCCGCACCGATGCTGGCGTCCATGCACTGGGGCAGGTGGCGCATTGCGACGTGCCGAAGATCCTGGTGCCCGGACGTTTTCGCGATGGCATGAACGCGCATCTGCGGCCGCATCCGGTGGCGGTGCTGTCCGCCGATGTGGTGCCGGATGATTTCGAGGCGCGGTTCTCGGCGATCAAGCGGCACTACATTTATCGCATCACCAACCGCCGCGCGAATCTCGCGGTCGATATGGGGCATGTGTGGCGCGTGCCGAAACCGCTTGATGTCGCGCTGATGCGCGAAGGTGCCCAGCGGCTGCTCGGCCGGCATGACTTTACGACCTTTCGCGATACCGAATGCCAGGCGAAATCGCCGATCCGTACGCTGGATCAGCTTGATGTGGATCAGGACGGCGAGGCGGTGACGATCCTCACCTCGGCGCGGTCGTTCCTGCACAGCCAGGTGCGTTCGATGGTGGGCTCGCTGGTCTGGGTCGGCCATGGCCGCTGGACACCGGACGATATGAGCGCCGCGCTCGAAGCCAAGAACCGCGCCGCCTGCGGCATCGTCGCGCCGCCGGACGGGCTGTATCTGGCGAAAGTGGACTACTGACGTCGGCGATGCCGCTCAGCTGCGCGGCACGGTGATGGGCCGCGCCTCGCGGGCCTGTGCGGCCAGCCGGATGCCGGCATTTGGCGCGCCAAAGCCCTGATAATTTCGCCGCTCCACGATCTCGAAGAAGAAGCGTTCGTCGAACACGTTGGTGTAGATCTGGAAGAACTCGCCGTCGCCTTCGCGGTCGTAGAGGATCTGGTTGTCGCGCAGCGCCGCCATCAGCTCAGCATCGAGGCCGTATTTGGCGTCCACATCGTCATAGTAATTGTCGGGGATGCGCAGGAATTTTGCGCCACGGGCGCGCATGCCGGCGACGGTCTTGAAGATGTCGTCGCAGAGGAAGGCGATGTGCTGCACGCCGGAGCCGAAGAATTCGGAGATGAAGCGGTTCGACAAAGTGCGCGTGGCTGAGGAGCCGTTCAGTACCATGCGCAGCGCGGCGTTGGGCGAGATCAGCGCCTGGCTCTGCACGAGGCCGACGGGATCCGGCACTTCCATGCCGGGCAGGCGCTGCAGATCGAGGATGCCGGTGTAGAACAAGAGCCAGGACAGCATCTCGTCATAGGGCATGGATTGCGAGATGTGATCGACGCTGACGAGATGATCCGCGCTGGCATCGCTTGCGACCGGCGCGAAGTCGGTGTCCCAGTTGTTGCCGGCTTCATCGAGGAAATAGAGCAGGCTGCCGCCGACACCGTGGATGGCGGGGATTTCCAGCTCGCCCGGGCCGACCGGCTGATAGAAGGTGCGCGCCTGCATCGCCTCGGCGCGCTCCATGGCCTGCCTTGCATTGCCGACATCGAGCGCGATGGCGCAGACGCCGGCACCATGCGTGACGTAATGCGAATGCGCAAAACCGTCGGGCTCGCTGTTGACCACGAGATCGATCGATCCCTGCGACCAGCGCGCGACATCCTTGCTGCGATGCGCGCCGGTCTTGCGAAAGCCGAGTTGCCCCAGCCATGTGGAGAGTTCGGCGGCCTTGGTCTCGTTGACGGCGAATTCGAGAAAGCCGGTGCCGAGCGTCGGCGACTTCGGCGCCAGCACCTCCGCGGGCTTTGCCAGCTGGTCCTGCAGCAGGATCAGCGAGCGCAATCCGTCGGTGGCGGTGCGCACGGCGGAGCCGGCGCGGAACTGGTCGTTGAAGATCTCGAGCGACCACGGGCCGCGATAGCCGGCGGCCTGCACGGCCTCCATGAACTTGACCACGGGCAGGTCGCCCTGGCCGGGGAAGCAGCGGAAATGCCGGCTCCAGGACAGCACATCGAGGCCGAGTTTTGGCGCATCGGCGAGCTGGACGAGGAAGATCTTGTCGGCCGGGATCGAGGCGATCGGTCCGGTGGGAAAACCCGGCGCCAGCGCGTGAAAACTGTCGAGGATGACGCCGATGTTTTTGTGATCGGCGCGGCGCACGATCTCCCAGGCATCGCGATAGTCGTTCACATGCGCGCCCCAGGCGAGGGCCTCGAAGCCGACCTTGATATTATGTCGGGCGGCGAGGTCGCCGAGTTCGCGAAAATCAGCGGCGGCGCGGTCGATGCCGCCCTGCGACGCCGGCGAGATGTTGCTGCAGATCAGCATCAGGTCGGTGCGCAGCTCGTGCATCAGCGCGAATTTGCGCTCGGCGCGCGCAAAATTGCGGCTGCGCTGCGGCTCGGGCATGCCCTCGAAATCGCGGAACGGCTGGAAGGCGCAGATCCCGAGATTCAATTCGCCGCAGAGATCGCTGACATCGCGGGGCGAGCCGTTGAAGGAGAGGAGATCCGCCTCGAAGATCTCGACCTCCTCGAAGCCCGCGGCGGCGATGGCGCGCAGCTTTTCGTCCAGGGTGCCGGACAGCGAGACTGTTGCGATCGAGCGGGTGTTCATGCAGCCGTCTCCGTCATTGCGCCACCGAGGAACAACTGGCCGATGCGCGGATCGTTCAGCACCTTGTCGGCCTTGTCCATCAGGCGGGTCTGGCCGAGTTCGAGCACGATGCCGAAATCGGAAATCTCCAGTGCCGAGCGCGCATTCTGCTCGATCATCAGGATCGAGACGCCTTTGTCGCGCAGCTCTTTCAGGATGTTGAAGGTCTGCTGCACCATCAGCGGAGACAGGCCGATGGACGGTTCGTCGATCAGCACCAGTTGCGGATTGAGCAGCAGGCCGCGGGCGATCTCGAGCTGCTTCTGCTCGCCGCCGGACAGCGTCGATGCTTGCTGCCTTGCCTTGGACCGCAGCACCGGGAATTTGTCGAGGGCGGATTCGATGCGTGCGGGCAGATCAGTGATGTCGCGGCCGGCGGCGACGGCGCCGAGCTCGATATTGTGGCGCACCGACAATTCCGTAAAGATGTTGCGGCCCTGCGGCACATAGCAGATGCCGGCGGACAGCAGCGCGCGCTGGCTGAGGCCGGTGACGTCACGGCCCTTGAAGGTGATCCTGCCGTCGCGGAGCTTCAGCAGGCCGAAGATCGCCTTGAACACGGTGCTCT
>NZ_JBIIOT010000077.1:0-24609 GCF_044336785.1 Tardiphaga sp.
CCGCCGCCGCCACCGCCACCGCTGCCGATACCCAGGCCACCGCCTTCGGACTTCTGCAGCAGAACGACGCCGATCAGGGCGGCCACGATCATGAGGTGGATAACGATAATGACGCTTTGCATCGTGTCCTTCCATCGCAAGCACGCCGCGCCGATCGCCGGCTGCAGTCCCAGTGCTTACGGGGTTTGAATCTGCAGGTGTCTACACGAGGAAGGTTGAAATTGCCAACCCTTTGGGCGGCAATCGCAAACCTCCCCATGCGACGACATCGGCCAGAGCTTTAGAGGGGATTTATGGACACCCGGCGGCAATTGCCAGGAAGTCCGCCGCCTTCAGGCTGGCACCACCGACCAATGCGCCATTCACATTCGGCACCGCCATGAGTTCCTTGGCATTTGAAGGCTTCACCGAACCGCCATACAGGATCTTGATCGAGGGACCCTCGTTCTTGAAACGCTGGTTGAGGTGTTCGCGGATAAACTTATGAACTTGCTCAACATCTTTGGCAGTCGGCGTCAGGCCAGTACCGATCGCCCAGACCGGTTCATAGGCCACGATCAGGTTGCCTGAGGTGCAGTCATCCGGCAGCGAGCCCTTGAGCTGGGTCCCGCAGACATCGAGGGTCTTGCCCGCATCGCGCTCAGCCTGGGTCTCGCCGATGCAAACGATTGCCATGACGCCAGCACGCCAGGCGGCCAGCGCCTTGTCGCGCACCACGGCGTCGGTCTCGCCATGATCGGCACGGCGCTCGGAATGGCCGACAATGATGGCAGTCGCGCCCGCATCGGCCAGCATTTCGGCCGCGACATCACCTGTATGGGCCCCTGAAGCCTTGGCGTGGCAATCCTGCGCGCCTACCGTGACCGTGTGTTTGCCCTCCTGCCCGAAGCTCGACGCTCTGTCAGCAAAACCAGCCAGCAGCGTCACCGGCGGACAAACCAGAAGATCAGCCTTTTCCAAGACTTCAGGAGCACCGCGAAGCATTGCCTCGAACTCGCTCAGAGACGCTTTCAGGCCGTTCATCTTCCAATTGCCAGCGATCAACGGACGAACGGCATCGGTCATGAGGTGCTTCCTGTAACAAGGGGATGTGACGAGGCCTTTGAGCTAACAGAGCCGGACGGAGGGCTCAAGCTGGCCCGGTGCCGCGCTTGCCGCGGTGACGGCTGATCTCATCAGCCGTCAAGTCCGGCGCCTTGGGATCAAAGCCATGCCAGCCGGTCGCCGTGAGTTCGTTGCGACGGGTGGCGATATCCACAGAGGACGGATTCAGGATCGCCTCGAACCTGTCTTTATCGTCCGCTTGGACTTTGGCGCTGACCAGCGAACCGCCGCGGCGGATACTTTCGGCATAGACCTCGGCCTCGTTCACCGCGACGCCAGCTTCCGCCAACATGCCGATGGCACCTCCAGCGGCGCCGGCTACGGCCGCGCCCGTGGCAGCTGCTGCAAACCAGCCGGCGGCCACGACGGGACCCAGACCGGGAATCGCCAGCAGGCCCAACCCGGCCAGCAGGCCACCGAATCCGCCAAAGCCAGCGCCGATGGCCGCCCCCTTACCCGCGCCCGCGGCATAATCGGGCGCGTACCATTTGTCGGCGTTGTTCGCGATGACGCTGATGTCGTCGTCCGCAACGCCGGCTTCGCGCAGCTGGCTCACCGCCGATTGCGCGTCGGCGTAATCATCGAACAGGCGGGAAATCGTCACCTTGGTCATGAGCTCTTCCGCCTCACTCCGGCTGCGCCAAGACGTTGCCTTTGAAATCGACGCTGACGCGGACCCGCTTGGTGCCGCTCATGGCGGTCCCGCGCCAGATCCCCTGGCTGTCATTCATGAGCTGGGAAACGTCGGAATAGCCTTGGGATTTCAACAGGTCACGGGCCTGTCCTTCGGAAAAACTGTTGGCGCCAGCGGCCAGCGGCTGCGCCACGCTCGGATTTTCCATAGCCGGGTTTTGCTGCGCCCATGCCGGCGACAGCGCCAGCCAGAGGCCGGCAATGGCCACCCCCGCTTGCACCCGAATCCGCATCTTACCTCCCCGACCGGTCTTTTGACCTGCCGCATCAAGCGGTAGATCGGACAAAAGTTCCATTGGTTGAAACCCGGCCAAGCGCCTGAAACCGCTTCAATCCGTCCCGTCCGGTCCGGTTGCGACGGGGGGGTTGCCACTTTATGATGCGCGTCCTATTCGGCGATGGCTGCAAGCGGCTCCAGCCGCTGGCGCAAGCCGGTTCCCCTCCTGACAGACAAGATTGGCCCCATGCTTCGAGGAATGCGCAAAGCGTCATCCAATTGGATTGGCAAGACGATTATGACCGTCGTGATGGGCGTGCTGATCGTCAGCTTCGGCGTCTGGGGCATCGGCGACGCCTTCAAGGGCTCGAGCCAGACCAAGGTCGCCACCATCGGCTCGACCGATGTCACCACCGAGCAGTTCCGCCAGTTGTTCAGCGACAAGCTGCAGCAGATCGGCCGTCAGTTCGGCCGTCCGCTGACGCCGGATCAGGCGCGCGCCTTCGGCCTCGACCGCCAGGTGCTACAGCAGGTCATCGCTGAAGCCGCTCTCGACGAAGATGCCCGCCGCAAGGGCCTCGGCGTGTCCGATCAGGAAGTGCTGCGCCAGATCATGGCCGATCCGAACTTCCAGGGCATGAACGGCCAGTTCGACGGCGCCCGCTTCCAGCAGGTGATCCGTTCGCTCGGCTATACCGAGGCGCGCTATATCGCCGAGCAGCGCAAGGTTTCGCTGCGCCGCCAGATCGCCTCCACGGTCACCTCCGGCGTCGATACGCCGAAGCCCATGGTCGAGGCGCTTAGCCGTTACCAGAACGAAACGCGCACCATTGATTACGTGAAGCTCGACGCCGCCCAGGCCGGTACCATCGAGGCGCCCTCGCCCGAAGCCCTCGCCGCCTATTTCAACGAGCGCAAGACCCAGTTCCGCGCCCCCGAATATCGCAAGATCGCCTTCCTCGCGCTGACGCCGGAAGAAATGGCGAAGTGGTCCACGGTGTCGGACGAGGACGCGAAGAAGCTCTACGACGATCGCAAGGACCGCATCTCGACGCCGGAACAGCGCCAGATCTCGCAGATCGTGTTCCCGAATGCCGAAGAAGCCCAGGCGGCCCGCGCCAAGCTGAATGACAGCTTCTCTTTCGACGATCTCGCCAAGGAACGCGGCCTGAAACCGGCCGACGTCGAACTGGGCCTGGTCAGCCGCGCCGGCATTCTCGATCCGAACGTGGCCGATGCCGCCTTCTCGCTGGGGCCGGATTCGATCAGCCAGCCGGTGACCGGCCGTTTCGGCACCACCATCGTCAAGGTCGGCAAGGTCCAGGCCGGCACCACGCCGAGCTATGACAGCGTCGCCGCGACCATCAAGCGCGACCTCGCCATCGAGCGCGCGCGCGCCGTCGTCAACGAGATGCACAACAAGGTCGAGGACGAGCGCGGCGGCGGTGCCAACATCGTCGATGCCGCGAAGAAACTGAATCTGTCGGCCGTCACCATCGAGGCGGTCGATCGTTCGGGCCAAGCTCCGGATGGCAAGCCCGTCACCGGCCTGCCAGCCAATACGGATATCGTTGCGCAGGCCTTCAACAGCGATGTGGGCGTGGACAATGACGCCATCCAGGTCGGCGGTGGTTACATCTGGTACGACGTGCTCGGCATCACGCCGGCACGCGACCGTACCCTCGACGAGGTCAAGGCGCAGGTCGAAACCCGCTGGCGCGAGGACGAGATCACCAAGCGCCTGCGCACCAAGGCCGAGGACATGGTCAAGAAGCTCGAAGGCGGCGCCAAGCTCGCCGACGAAGCGGCAGCGGCCGGCCTCAAGGTGATCACCTCGGCGCCCTTCAAGCGCGATGCCACCGTGGCGGATCTTTCGCCAGGCGTGATCCAGGCCGTGTTCCGCGGCGTCAAGGATGCCGCCGGCCAGGCGCCGGGCGCCGGCACGTCGGACTGGATCGTGTACCGCATCATCGACATCACGGCGCCGACCGTCGACATGGCCTCGGATGACGCCAAGAAGCTGAAGGAAAGCCTGCAGCGCGGGCTGACCGATGAACTGGTGGCGCAATACATCACCAAGCTCGAGCAGCAGGTCGGTACCAAGATCAATCAGGAAGCGTTTGCGCTGGCGACCGGCGCGACGAGCAACAACTGATCTCAAGATCGTAGGATGGGTTGAGCGAAGCGATACCCATCACGGCCGGGCGCCTGCGGTGATGGGTATCGCTGACGCTCAACCCATCCTACAAGAATGCATCGCATCACTTTCGGAAGCATCCCATGGACAATCTTCGGGCCATTATCGCCAAGGTCGCGACCGGCGCCTCGCTGACGCGCGAGGAATCGTCGGCCGCTTTCGACAGCATGATGTCGGGCGAAGCGACGCCCTCGCAGATGGGCGCGCTGTTGATGGGCCTGCGCGTCCGCGGCGAAACCGTGGATGAGATTACCGGTGCCGTCGAAGTGATGCGCGCCAAGATGCTGCGCGTCACCGCGCCTGCCGACGCCGTCGATATCGTTGGCACCGGCGGTGACGGCTCGGGCTCCGTCAACGTCTCGACCTGCGCATCCTTCATCGTTGCCGGCTGCGGCGTGCCGGTGGCCAAGCATGGCAACCGCGCGCTGTCGTCGAAATCCGGCGCCGCCGACGTGCTGGCCGCGCTCGGCGTCAACATCGATCTCAAGCCCGCCGATGTCAGCCGCTGCGCCACCGAGGCCGGGATCGGCTTCATGTTCGCGCCGGCACATCATCCGGCCATGAAGAATGTCGGCCCGACCCGCGTCGAGCTCGCCACCCGCACCATCTTCAACCTGCTCGGCCCGCTCTCCAATCCGGCCGGCGTCAAATACCAGATGGTCGGCGTATTCTCGCGGCAATGGGTGCAGCCGCTGGCGCATGTCCTCAAAAATCTCGGCGCCGCGCGAGCCTGGGTGGTGCACGGCTCCGACGGCCTTGACGAGATCACCCTCACCGGCCCGACCTTCGTGTCATCGCTGGAGAACGGCCAGATCACCAATTTCGAGATCAGGCCCGAAGATGCCGGCCTGCCCTATGTCACTCCGGAATCGCTCAAGGGCGGCGATGCCAAGGCCAACGCCGCCTCGCTGCAGGCGGTGCTCGATGGCAAGCCGAGCGCGTTCCGTGACGTGGCGCTGTTCAATGCCGCTGCAGCACTGCTGGTTGCCGGCAAGGCCAGGGACATCAAGGAAGGTGTCGCCATGGGCCAGACGTCCATCGACAGCGGCGCGGCGCTCGCCAAGCTGAAGCAACTCGTGGCCGTCTCCAACGCCTGACGGATCGAACGATATGTCCGACATCCTCACCAAGATCGAAGCCTATAAGCGCGAGGAAATCGCCAAGGCGAAGCGCGAGCATCCGCTCGCCACGCTCGAAGCGCTGGCCAGGACCGCATCGCCGCCGCGCGGCTTCATGACGGCGATCCACCGCAAGCTCGACAAGGGCGACTTCGCGCTGATTGCCGAAGTAAAGAAGGCATCGCCTTCCAAGGGCCTGATCCGCGACGACTTCGATCCACCGACGCTCGCCAAGGCCTATGAAGACGGCGGGGCGGCTTGCCTCTCGGTGCTCACGGATACGCCGTCGTTCCAGGGCCATATCGATTTCATGGTGGCCGCGCGCGCCGCCACCAAACTGCCCGTGCTGCGCAAGGATTTTCTGTTCGACACCTATCAGGTGGTCGAGGCGCGCGCCCATGGCGCCGATTGCATCCTGATCATCATGGCCGCCCTGGACGATGCGCTCGCTCGCGACATCGAGGACGCCGCCATCGATCACGGCATGGACGTGCTGCTCGAAGTCCATGACGAGGCCGAACTCGAACGCGCGCTGAACCTGCGCTCGCCGATGATCGGCATCAACAACCGCAATCTGCGCACCTTCGAAGTGACGCTTGCGACCAGCGAACGGCTGGCGCCGATGATGCCGCAAGACCGGCTCAAGGTCGGCGAAAGCGGCATCTTCGCGCCGGATGATCTGGCGCGGCTGGAGCGCGTCGGCATCTCGACCTTCCTGGTCGGCGAGAGCCTGATGCGGCAGGCGGATGTCACGGCCGCGACCAAGACGCTGTTGAAGCGCGCATAGGCACAGTCATCATGGCCAGGAAAACGAAATCCAAAACGCATCACCCCAAGGCGCCCGCCCTCACCCATATCGACTCCTCTGGCGAAGCCCGCATGGTGGATGTGTCGGCCAAGCCCGCCACCGAACGCGTCGCGGTCGCCGAAGGCCTCGTGATCATGAGCAAGGCCACGCTCGATATGATCGAGTCCGGCAATGCCAAGAAAGGCGACGTGCTCGGCACGGCGCGGATCGCCGGCATCATGGCCGCGAAGCGGACATCGGACCTGATCCCGCTGTGCCATCCCCTGGCGCTGTCGAAGGTCACCGTGGACATTACTCCCGACAAAAAGCTGCCGGGTTGCCGCGTGCGCGCGACCGTGAAGGTGACCGGCCCCACCGGCGTCGAGATGGAAGCGCTCACCGCGGTGTCGGTGGCCTGCCTCACCATCTACGACATGATCAAGGCCGTCGAACGCGGCGTGCAGATCGAGGGCATCCATCTCGTCGAGAAGAAGGGCGGCAAGTCCGGCCACTATCTGGTGACCGACAACGCCATCGACTGATCAAAGGCTAACTGATCAGCCGTGTCTTTGCGCCCGCGCATCGTCGGCATCGACGATGCTGCTATCTGCCTCGATCCGAAACTCATCGAGCCTTCGCCCCGCCGCGAGCTGAAACACCAGCCAGCGCGGACGCAGCCCACGGCCCGACCAGACCTGCGTCGGTCGATCGGGATTGCGATAGAACGGCCCGGCCTTGGGGCGCAGGGCCGTCACCGCGCGTTGAGACGACGCCGAAAACTGATCGAGATCGCGCAGCCGCTCATCGATCTCCTGCCGCTGGGCCGCCATCTTGGCCGCCAGCACGATGCGCAGCTCTTCGTGGATCTGCCAGAGCGCATCGATCGACATCGCGCTGAAATTGTAACCTGTCGCCATCCCGATCCCTCTCGTCGCTTCCGCGAAAAAATGGACCGGGACCGCACGCGAGCATGGGGGGTGTTGGCGGCGGTCCCGGCACCACGTTCAAGCGACCGGGCGGGAGGATGAGACATCCGGGTCGGCGAGCGTGGCGGCATCAGAGCTACCAACCGTCCGCCGTCCAAGCGTAAATGCTGCATACGTAATTACGCATGCGAATTGTAACTTTGTGGGTAACCTGAATACCGGCGAAGTCGGGGGTAACAGGCTTAACGGCAGTCGATCCGACGTTGCGCCTGGATTCGCTGCGGCTGCAATTCATGCACGATCCACGGGCCGACCTGCGCATCGAGATGGCGCTCATAAAGCTTTGTCAGAAAACGGCCGCCGATCGTAACGACGGCCAGAGCGATCAACGTGAACATCCAATAATTCCTTCTTCAATAATAGCTTTGTAACAAACCATTTACGTCTAATAACATTTGAAGTTTCGAACACCTCCTATGCGTGCAGCGCAACAGATGGGTTGATCACGCATCGCGGCGGCCGTCATGAAACGGTGATAGGCTCGTGCTTTCAAAATGTTAGATCGAGCTGATCCAAACTGCTCACATCGTTCGGAATCGCACACAGATGACTCCATCCACCTCGGCCTTCGACGTTTCCTCCATCGATGCCCTGCTGTTCGATCTCGGCCGCGTCGTGATCGACATCGATTTCAAACGCGTGATGCAGGTGTGGATGAACCATGCCGGTCGTGTTCCGGACAACGTCGTTGCGTCTCTCGCGCAGGATGACGTCTACATGCAGCACGAGCGCGGTGAGATTTCAGACGAGGCCTTTTTCGCCCATCTCCGCCAGGAGCTGGACCTCGACATATCGCCGGAGCAATTCCTCGAGGGTTGGAACGCCATTTTCGTCGGTGCGATGCCTGGAATTGACGACCTGCTTCCACGCGCCGCAAAGCGCTGGCCGATCTATGCCTTCTCCAACACCAATCCGGCCCATGTGGCGCATTTTTCGATCGCCCATGCCGATCTGCTCGGTCACTTCCGCGACGTGTTCCTGTCGTCCTCGATCGGCATGCGCAAGCCAGAGCCCGAGAGTTTCGATCACGTCGTGGCGCAAATCGGCGCGCCGGCCGGCCGCATCCTGTTCTTCGACGACTCGCTAGCCAATATCGATGGCGCCCGCACGCGCGGGCTGCAGACCGTCCACGTCACCTCGCCGACCACCGTCGCCGAAACGCTGAAGGCACTCGGCGTCTGAGCAAAGCTACGGCTTGAGGTTCGGCGGCAGTGCCGGGCTTTCGCGGATCAGCGTGATCGTAACGCGCCGGTTGGCCGCCGCCGATGGCGTATCGGGAAACAGCGGCTCGCTGTCGCCCTTGCTCGCGACCAGGAACAACCTGTCGTTCGGAAAACCTTCACGCGCCAGGATCTGCCGCACGGCGTTGGCGCGATCCCATGCGAGGTCGTAGGCATCGCGATAGCCCTGCCCCGGCGGCCCGCCGGCGGCCGTGTGGCCCGTGATGGAAATTCGCAGCGACGTCGCCTTCAACGGCGCCGCCATGCGCTCAATCAGCCGCTGCATCTGCGCCGTCAGCACGCTGGAGCCGTCCGCGAACATCGGGCGCCCTTCCTGATCGGTGATCTGCATATTCACGCCCTGCGGCGTGTCTTCCCACATCAGGCTTTTGGAAATCGCGGCGAGATCCGGCGCATCCTGCAGCGCATGCCGCAATGAGCTACTGGCGCGCAGCAGATTGCGCTCGGCCGCCAGCGCGACATCGGTTGAAGGTTCGCCGTCGGCACCAGGCGTGCCGCTCGCATGCTCAGGCGATACGTGATCCACATGCGCGACCTTGCCGCGGGTGGGCAGGCCATCGAGCTCGATCACGCCGGCATAGCGCGCTTCATGCTTGACGCCGAACGCCTCGCGCATCGAGCCGGCGACAATCGCCATCTTGCCGCGATCGGGCTGGGAAAATGCCAGCATCATGGCGAAGTAGCACATGAGCAGGCTCATCAGATCGGCAAAGGTCACAAACCAGCCGTGGCCCGTGGCGTGGTCACCCCGCTTACCCTTGGACGCTTTGGTTGTGAGCATGGCGTGTCTTCATCCGCACGACGGATGCAACGCCATGCGACCAGACTACCCATATACCCCCAGCCTTAACGGCCAACTAACGGGATACCGCTCAGGCTCGTGCAATACGCCCGTAAGCGAGGCTGGTGACCACGCCGAGCACCGCCCAGAAAATCAGGCCGGTGATGGTGGCCGCGACGACAAAGCTGTGCGCCAGCGACTCCGGCACCTCGGTATGGCCGGCGGGCGCCTGCGGCGCGCCGATCAGATGCGGCAGCACGATCAGCCCCAGGCCGAGCAGCGCGGCCCAGGAGGCGCGACGGAACACCAGCAGCGCGAGGCCGCCTGCGGTGGCGACAGCCGTCGCGATCCACCAGGTCTGGCGCAGGGTCAGATCGGCCACCGGCTGGCCGGGCACTTCCGGCGGCAGTCCGAGACCGGGTGCGGCAACGAACACGACAAAGCCGCCAAGGCCCCAGAACAGGCCCTCGCGCCAGTCCACCGGACGGCCGCGCAGCGCAAAGATGCCGGCAAGCAGCAGCGCGAAACCGATAGCGGTCAGAACATTGGCGCCGGCCGTGAAGGCATTGCGCTGAAAACCCTCTTCGGGCTCCCACTCGCCGCCGTGATCATGGGCGGCAGCCTGCTGATGTCCGCCATGATCGTGGCCGGACGCCGCGGGCGCGGCTGCTGGCGTTGCAGCAGGCGCCGGTGCCTCGGCCTTCTTCTCATAGACCTCGGCCTGCTGGATCAGCTTGACGGTGCCGACCATCTGAACGGCCGTCGTGGCCGCACCAGCAACGATCCCGGCGAGCACCGCCGAGAATACGATCGAACGAAAAACGGACATCAGCCTGAGAGATCAGTGGCAGGGAAAGGCGTTGGCGTGACGCACGTCATGGGCCGCATTGTGGACGGCGCTGATATGCGAGAAGCCGACCACGCCGACGACGAACAGCCCGAGCGCCATGGCGAGAACGGCCTGCACGACGACATTGGCGTCGATCGCGGCGGTGGAGAGCTGGGCGGTCTGGGTCTGCTGCATGGGATTCCTCGTCAATTCTGCGGGCAGTTTAACCGCTTTGTTCCTTTGATGCGACCGCCAATTTCGCCATGGCGCGGGCAAGATCGCGGCTGGTCAGATGCAGATTGGCGTCGGGAGGAAGGCGCGTATGGGCGATCTTGGCGCGGGCTGCGAACTGGAACGCGGTTTCCTGCGCGTGAAAGAACGCCGCACATTCTTCCGGCGTGGGCATGTGCTTCAGCAGTGTCCGGAACGCATGCCTATGCACCATGCAGACGCCGCCATGCCCCTCTGGCTGGAACGACAATGCGTCCACATCGCTGCGCCAGCGCAAGACATCGCCAGCGCCCATATCGTACCCGTCGGTCATGCCTCTCTGGTAACGGCATCAGGAGCAATTCCCAAGCCCGCCACCGGCACAACCGACGCTTGCCTCCCCCGCCTGCTCCTTTAAGACGGGCATCCACGCAAATCCGGAGATCCGCCAATGGCCCTGATGCCCTTCACCGACGCCATGGCTGCGATCCTGAACGGTGCCGAAGGCTTGCCCGAGGAAACCGTCACGCTGGAAGACGCATTTCACCGCGTACTGGCGCGTGATGTCGCCTCGCTGCGCACGCAGCCTCCGGAGGCGATGTCGGCCATGGACGGCTATGCGGTGCGCGCCGCGGATGCGACGCTGGGCGCCCGGCTGAACGTGATCGGCGAGATTTCCGCCGGCAGGCCATTCGACCGTGCTCTCGCCGGCGGCGAAGCGCTGCGGATCTTCACCGGCGGCGTCGTGCCGGCGGGCGCCGACGGCATCGTGATTCAGGAAGACACGACGCGTGACGGCGACATTGTCGTGATCAACGAGGCAGCCACAGCCGGCAAGCACATCCGCGCCGCAGGCGTGGACTTCAAGCAAGGCGATGTGCTGCTGCGCGCAGGAATCCGCCTTACCGATCGTGACCTCGCGCTGGCCGCAGGCATGAACCATCCGCATGTCCCGGTGCGCCGCCGCCCGGTGGTCGCCATGCTCGCCACTGGCGACGAACTGGTGCTTCCCGGCGCCACGCCCGGCCCCGGCCAGATCGTGCTCTCCAACGGCTATGCCCTGCGTGCGCTGGCGCGCGCCGAAGGCGCCGAGGTGATCGATCTCGGCATCGCCCGCGACACGCTGGAATCCACCACCGCCGCGATCCGGCGCGCTATCGAACTGAACGTCGATGTCCTCATCACCACCGGCGGCGCGTCTGTCGGCGACCACGATCTCGTGCAGCAGTCGCTGATCGAGGCTGGCGTCGGGATGGCGTTCTGGAAGATCGCCATGCGGCCGGGCAAGCCGATGATGCATGGCCGCCGCGGTGCCATGCGGGTGATCGGCCTGCCCGGCAATCCCGTCTCGTCCTATGTCTGCGGCTTCCTGTTCATGGTGCCGCTGCTGCGCGCGCTGGCGGGCCGCAGCGAGGTCCAGCATTTTCGCGAAGCCGCCATCCTCGGGCGCGATCTCGCCGCCAATGACCACCGCGAGGATTACCTGCGCACCCGCCTCGAATGGCAAGATGACAAACTGGTGGCGACGCCGGTGACGAAGCAGGACTCCTCGCTGCTCGGCAATCTCGCCGTGGCTGAAGGCCTGCTGGTGCGCCCGCCAAACGCCCCGCCCGCCAAGGCCGGCGATCCCTGCCAGATCATTCGCCTTCCGACTTAGCGGAATACCGCGAACCGACACGTTCCTCAGGCGTTGCCCGCCGGGGCATAGCCCATCATAAATTCCGCCGGCCCTCGGTCACCAAGTTGTCACGTAACGCGGCGACAGAGAGCGCAGACAACAGATTCGGTGCCCGTTCATGGATTACTTCAAGCGCTTCAACTTCCTCTTCGCCATGCCGACCTTCGATGCCGATGATCTGGAAGGAGTCCGCCTCAACCAGATCGTCGAGGAAATCGAGAAATCCGGCTTCGAAGTGGTCAAGGCGCGCAAACTGGAAGACGCGGCCATCGCGGTCCAGACCGATGCCGCCATCGGCTGCATGGTGGTCGACTGGGGCAAGAAGGGCCTTGAGGGCAAGACAGCAGCCCTGATCAACCTGATGCGTCGCCGTGGCCTCGATTTCCCGATCATGCTGCTGATCCGCCGCCAGCGCTTCGAGGACATTCCGGTCGAGGTGCTCGATTTCATCGACGGCTACATCTTCCTGTCGGAAGAAACCCCGCCCTTCATCGCCAAGAACCTGGTCAGCCGCCTCAAGCAATATGCCGAGACGCTGAAGACGCCGTTCTTCGGCGCCCTCGTCGACTATGCCGAGGAAGGCAACCAGCTCTGGACCTGCCCCGGTCACAATGGCGGCGTGTTCTACAGCCGCTCGCCAATCGGCCGCGTGTTCATGGAGCATCTCGGCGAAGCGGTGTTCCGCGACGACCTCGACAATTCCGTGCTCGATCTCGGCGACCTCCTCACCCATGAAGGCCCGGCGCTGCAGGCGCAGAAAGAGGCCGCCAAGATTTTTGGCGCGGAGAAGACCTATTTCGTGCTCAACGGCACCTCGACCTCCAACAAGGTCGCGCTGTCGGCGCTTGTGACCGACGGTGATCTTGTGCTGTTCGACCGCAACAACCACAAGGCGGCGCTGCATGGGGCGCTGATGATCTCCGGCGGCACGCCGATCTATGTGCCGACCGAGCGCAATCCATGGGGCCTGATTGGCCCGATGAACTGGGACGCGTTCAGCGAGGAAGCGCTGCGCGAGCGCATCCGCACCAATCCGATGGTCACCGATCCCGAGGCCTGGAAGCGCGAGCGTCCGTTCCGCGTCGCTGTGATCGAACAATGCACCTATGACGGCACCATCTATAGCGCCGAGATGATCATCAAGCGGATCGGACATCTCTGCGAATACATCCTGTTCGACGAAGCCTGGGCAGGCTTCATGAAATTCCACCCGCTCTATGCCGGCCGCTTCGCCATGGGCCTGAAGGACCTCGGCCCGGAGTCGCCCGGCATCATCGCCACGCAATCGACCCACAAGCAGCTCGCCTCGTTCTCGCAGGCGTCGCAGATCCACATGAAGGATCGCCACATCCGCGGCCAGAAGCGCCGCGTCGAGCATCGCCGCTTCAACGAAAGCTTCATGCAGCACGCCTCGACGTCGCCGTTCTATCCGCTGTTCGCATCGCTGGATGTGGGCGCGCAGATGATGAAGGGCCGCTCGGGCGAAGTGCTGTGGGACGACACGATCCGTCTCGGCATCGAGCTGCGCAAGAAAATGCGCGCGGTGCGTCGCGAATTCGAGGAAAAGGAAGCCCGGGCCGAGCGCCGCTGGTTCTTCGAGCCCTTCGTGCCGGTACGTGTGGAGATTCCCGACGTCGCGCAGTCCGGCGCGGTTCACAGCGTGCCGTGGGAAAGCATCAGCACCGATCAACTCGCCACCAATCCTGCCTTCTGGCAGCTCTCGCCGGATGCCAAGTGGCACGGTTTCCAGAATATGGAAGCCGGCTTCGCGATGACCGACCCGAACAAGCTCACGGTGCTGACGCCGGGCTTCGATCGCACCACCGGTGACTATGCCGAGCACGGCATTCCGGCGCCGGTGGTTGCGCAATATCTGCGCGAAAACCAGATTGTGCCCGAGAAGAACGACCTCAATTCGCTGCTCTTCCTGCTGACGCCCGGCGTCGAGGCGAGCAAGGCCGGCACGCTGGTCTCTGGCCTCGTGGCCTTCAAGCGCTTCCACGACGACAACGCCCTGCTCGAGGACGTCATCCCCGAATTCGCGCGCCGCCGCCCGGCCCGCTATGCCGGCGTGCGCCTGCGCGATCTCTGCGCCGACATGCACAAATTCTATCGCAATGCCGATGTCAGCGGCCTGCAGGCCAAGCAGTTCATGGATCAGCATCTGCCGGAGATTGCCATGTCGCCCCATGACGCCGCGCGCCTGCTGGTGCGCAACGATGTCGACTATCTGCCAATCGACGAGATCTCCGGCCGCATCGCCACCACGCCCTTCGTGGTCTATCCGCCGGGCATCGCCACCATCGTTCCGGGTGAACGCCTGACCGCGCGGGCGCAGCCGATGATCGATTATCTCAAGATGTTCGAAACCTGCTTCAACACCTTCCCGGGCTTCGACGTCGAAATCCAGGGCATCTATCGCAAGGTGGATGCCTCGGGCCGCATCCGGCTCTACACCTACGTGGTCTCCGAAGAGCGGGATCCCCGCAAGTGAGTTCGCAAGAGGCGACCGACACCCCGATCATCGTCCGGCCATCACGCGACAGCGATGTCGATGCGATGCTGTCGATCTATCGCCGCCACATCCGCCAGGGTGTGGAGGAAGGCGTCAGCGATGCCGATGCGATGCAGCCCGACGATCTGCGCGATCGTCGCAAGAACCTGAAGAACAAGCGCTTCCCGCACATTGTGGCGACGCGCGGCGGCGAGGTCGTCGGCTACGCCTATGTGGTTCAGTTCCGCAAACGGCCGGCCTATCGCTATGCCGTGAAGCACTCGATCTATGTGCATCACGAGCACACCGGCAAAGGCGTCGGCGGCCGGTTGCTGCGCGAACTGATCGATGTCTGCGCCGCCGCCGGTTTCCGCCAGATCATCGGCTATATCGACGCCGACAATGCCCCCTCGCTCGGGCTGCACGATCATTTCGGGTTTGCGCGGGTCGGCGTGCTGGCGGGCGTCGCCTACCGTTCCGGCCGCTGGGCCGACACGGTCATGGTGCAGCGATCGCTGGCGGCCGGCGTGACCACTCCGCCACCGCCGATGGCGCTGTCCGAGCGGATTCTGTGATCTTGTAGGATGGGTAGAGCGCAGCGAAACCCATCGGCGGAGCCCGCCGCATCGACGGAATGATGGGTTTCACTCCGGCGCTTCGCGCCTGCGCTCGCCCCATCCTACGGTCCGCGTTTTCTGGTCAGCAAACGCATCCTTGAGGCGAAATTAGCCATTGCGGAACATGTACGGAACAGATAGTGTTCGTTCATGATTTGTTTCGAGATTCTGCGGCTTAGTGAAATCGAGAGTGCCCAAACTCGTGACTGCCCTCGACCGACGGTCTGATTGATCGCCGATAACGAGGTCCTGAAACACACGCGGCGGCCCGACAATCGTTGCTTGAAGGCCTTGCCAACTAAGGATGGCTTCAGATGCTCACGCGCAAACAATATGAACTGCTCCGCTTCATCGACCAGCGGCTGAAGGAGGCCGGTGTGCCGCCCTCCTTCGACGAAATGAAGGATGCACTGGACCTACGCTCCAAGTCCGGCATCCACCGCCTGATCACGGCGCTGGAAGAACGCGGTTTCATTCGCCGCCTGCCGAACCGCGCCCGCGCGATCGAAGTCATCAAGTTGCCCGAACTCACCACCGCAGCCCCCACCGGCCGTCGCGGTTTCACGCCAAGCGTGATCGAAGGCAATCTCGGCAAGAGCCGCTCTGCTCCGGCACCGGTTGCCAGTGAGGATGACGGCGGCCGCACCATCTCGGTGCCCGTCATGGGCCGGATCGCGGCCGGCACGCCCATCGAGGCGCTGCAGACCCGCAGCCACTCCATCAGCGTGCCGCAGGACATGCTCGGCAATGGCGAACATTACGCTCTCGAGGTGCGCGGCGATTCCATGCAGGACGCCGGCATTCTCGATGGCGACATGGCGCTGATCCAGAAATCCGACAGCGCCGACACCGGTGACATCGTGGTCGCGCTGATCGACGACGAGGAAGCCACCCTGAAGCGCTTCCGCCGTCGCGGCGCCTCGATCGCGCTGGAGCCGGCGAATACGGCCTATGAAGTCCGCATTCTGCCGCCGAACCGCGTCCGCATCCAGGGCAAGCTCACCGGCCTCTATCGCCGCTACTGAGCGCTTTTAGTGATCGTCCGGCTGGAGATCCGTCTCTGTCGGCGTTGCATCGACCGGTCCCTGGCGTGCGCGTTGGCCGGTCGATATTGCAGTTTCTGCGACATCATCAGGTGCCCGCGCCCAAGGGCGCTGCAGACCGCGCGCGCGTGATGCCTCCACGACAAAGCCGTTCCCGACGCGCCGCAGGCCTGTGGCTCCCTGACCTTGCAGTGCCTCGCGATCGATCACCATCGCCCGGCAATCGGCCGGCGGCTGCCTCGTGGTCACGATGACCGCCGTGCGCTCGCAGTCCTCACTGAACGCTTCGGGCTGCAGTGTGAGGGCAATCAGGGCGCCATCGTTGAGCGCTGCCACGCAGCCTGAGGGATCGCACGACACGCTGTCGCCGAGCGACTGATCCGTGGGCAGCCGCGCATCAGCATCCGCGGCCAGCCATTCCTTCACAAGAAACGCATCCTTGCCGCTGCGCATCACCTGCAGCCGCCCGTCGCGGCCGCGCACGGCCACGCTATGACCGTCGCCCGCAATGAGGATGTCAGGCTGTTTGCTGGCCGCCGCCCAGGCCATAGCGACCGCGAGAGCAATGACCCCGGCATAACGCAACGGCGTGCGCAGCAAGGCGAGCAGTACAATCCCAGAACTGGCGGCAATCAGCGGCCCCGTCTCGAAGGCGGGCACACGGCCGATCGCACCGGGCAGCCCGGCCACCCATTTGGACACGACAATCATCCATTGCAGGCCGATCTCCATGATGTGCCAGAACACGCTGTCGAAGCCGAACGGAATGGCGAGAAGCCCGAGCAGTCCTGCCGGCATCACCAGCGCCGACACCACCGGCATCGCCAACAGATTGGCGATGATGCCATAGGGCGTGACGCGGTGAAAATGATAGGCCGCGTAGGGCATCGTCGCGAGACCGGCGACCAGCGACGCCAAGAGCAACAACGCCAGTTCACGCCCACCCCACAGAACAATCCGCGCCGTCGTCGAGCTTTCCGATGTCGCAAACAGACCCGGCATGCCGATCTGCACGAGCGCCACAAGCCCCAGCGTTGCCGCGAACGACATCTGGAAGCTTTGACGCTCGCTCAGATATCATTCGCTGCGTCATGTACTTAGCTCACCTTCTTGATAGTAGTCCGGGGATTTTTCCGGGATTTTGCGACGGCCTCCACCGCGCTCGCCACATCCTCGTCGAGAACGTGCGCGTATCGCATGGTGCTCTTGATGTCCTTGTGGTTCAGCGCCTTCTGCACGAGCTTAAGATTGCCCGTCGCGCGCAACAGCTTGGTGCCGAAGTCGTGACGGTAGTCGTGGAAGCGGAAATCCTTCACGCCGGCTTTTGCGCGGAGCCTTTGCCATGCCGTCTTGGCACCGGTGAGCGTGAGCGGGTATCGCTGCCCTCTCACCCTGCCCAGCTTCTTGTTGCCGTATACGGCGACATAGGTGAACACGAACTCATCGTGCTGCCCTTGGAGCGGGAACAGAATTTCGCGGATCGTGTCAGTGATCGGGAAAACAACGCGCCGGCCACCCTTGCCGAGCCTAACGATCTGCCGAGTGCCGAAGTTGACCTCGCTCCACCGCAGAGTGATGCACTCTTTCTGCCTCAGCCCGCTTGCCCTGACGAAATCGAAGAACGGCGCATAATCGTCGCGCATAGCCCCATCAAAAGCATCCGCCTCGCTGTCCTGTAGCTCGCGCACGCGCTCCACGGGTTCGGGCAGCAGCAACTCTTTCCACTTCGGCTCATGATCGAACCGTGCGCCGCCTGCCTTGGCGAAAGTGAATAGGCGCTGCAGCACCTTCGTGGCCGAGCGATTCACCGTGGCGTTGGAAATCAGCGGCGCGTTCTTGCGCCCTTTCACGCGATGCCCGCGCCGCCAAGAAACCATGCGCTGCGCATCGTTGTGATCGATCTCGGTGAGATGCGTCATGCCGCCGAAAAACTCGACAAGGCGCGCGAGATTGGCCTCGGTAGCGTCCGGCGCAGCATCGTGCTGGCCTTTCTGCTCCCACAGACGAGACGCGACATCGTCGATTGCCAGAGACCCTTCCGACAAGCGCATCGCCTTCACGAGCGCCTTGGCCTGCTCCCGCTTTACACCTTCGAACTTCGCTGCCTCTCGGCGAGTCGTGCATTCCGTTGAGCCATAAAACCGACGACCTTTGTGCTGGAAGTCGTACTGCCAGAACGGCGATTTCTTGGACTTGTAGACCGACATGGCACGTCTCTCGTTGCGCGGCGCTCGATGAACTCGGCGAGATCTTGCTCGGTGAACATGCAGCGGCGCTTAAACTTGCCGCGACCGACGTTGACGTACCGGAGCTCACCGTCATCGACAAAACCCATCAAGGTCTTGACCGAGACGTGCAGTCGCTCCGCACCTTGCTTAGGCGACAGAAGATGCGACATCGGCGCTCCGATCATCAGCGGGTTTCGGAATGACGATAATCTTGCCAGACTGATCGACCTCAACGCGCTCGATTTCGAGTCCAGCTTTCCGCACGGCCCGCATGAGCTTGGTCGCGTCTGTCTGACGATAAACTTGCGCACCGCGCGACATGTTGGCCTCTCTCAGCTTTGCGTGTGCAAATCACTTAACGGGACACATTCTGGATAACTACACTGGACCGCTCGGGTAAGTGTGCGGTACGGGTTATCCACGACGAACCAGTCTAGTTATCCCCGACATTCACACCGCCTGTGAATAAAACGTAACAAAATCAGAACAATAGATTGCGGCACCAAACGGGAACGCCACTTGACGGCTTGCTCAATTTGTCGGGCGCAAATCACTTTTGTTACTTGCTTTGGGCAGCGGCACTGGGTACTGGGGCCCCCGCTCCGGTGTCCCCAAATTCTAGGTGATGCCCGGGACTGGCCCGGGCATCGCGTTTTCCTCCGGTGGAGTAGACGTCACCAGATGATCGGATGGCTCTGCCCGACGATGAAGGTCAGGAAGCCGAACACCAGCGCGATCAGCACACGGTCGAAGATGGCGAGAGCGGTTTTCACTCGTAGTGCTCCAGCATCTTCTCGGCCATGTCCTCGAGGCGCATAACCATGAAGCTCACGGAGCGGTCCCACGTCTTGATGTGCTCGATCAGGTCGGGCCCGGTGCAGCCTTGCAGCTCGGCATAGCCCTTTAGTTCCTTCTGGTAGTCGCCCCAAACCTGCGCCGTCACATGAGCCATGTCGGCAAGGTCGTAGACCGGGGTTTCCATGGCTTGCCACCGCTCGGAGTTGCGCTCGCAACGCTCGACCGGGGTCATGCCGCCACCTCGCCGTCGAGCTCGCAGTCGTCATCGCTGCCCTCGGCTCCGGAACGGGTCCAGCCGAGCGACGGCTCATCGTCGCCGCCGTCTTCGCGGTCAGAATCGCCTTCGGTGGCGTCCAAGAAATGCAGTAGGCGATCGATCTCCGCTGCGGCTTCCTCTCGGAGGCGCATCAGGATGGCGCTGGGGCTGCCAGCGAGGCGGGCGTGGTGCGATGGCGGCAAGCGCCATGGCGGCTCGTGGGCAATGGCCGGGACGGCTTCTACGGCCCGTTTCCGGGCGATGGTGGTGATGTTCATCGTTTGCTTCTCGGTTTGGCTTCTCACAGCCGTGCCCTGTGACAGACAGGGCAGCCGGGGGGTGAGAACCAGCCGAGAGACTGGTCGAGACGCTTTTAAGGGGGGATGGGAATCGCCCCTCTGGACAGCACGCTCGTCCCCGGCCATAATCTGCCGGTCGGAGCCGCGCCGCCAAGCGCGTCCGTTAGATGGTCCTTTCGGAGCCATCTATTCAGCCGCTTCCCTCTCGACGCCAATCGAGCGGGCATTCTGACAAGGAATGGCGCGGCTATATCTCGGTCAGGGTTCTCACACCCACTGACCATCCCATCACTGATTTGGTTAAAAATCTACCCCTCTCGGGGCGCCTCGGCGCGCGCCCGGGGCGCCGATATTTTCCAGCTTCTGGAACATTGCGCTCTGTCATATCTTCTGCTATCTAGAAGATACTGCTCGTTTGAATGTTGTGAATGATGTGAATGTTGAATGAGTCAATGGGAAGAGCAGAGGACAGACCGATGGATATTACCCTCAAGGATAACGAACAAATCGTGATGATCGCAATCATGCGCAAGAACGGGGAAGCGTATGGCGTCTCGATTTTTGAGGATCTCGCAAAGCGTCTTGGCAGAGAGGTGCCGATGGCGACGATCTACGCCACTCTCGAAAAGCTGGAGAGCAAAGGATTTGTGAAGAGCCGAAAGGGCGAAGCGACGGCCGAACGGGGCGGCCGCGCAAAAATGTATTTCGAGCTTACCGGAACCGGACAGAAAGTCCTCAATGCCTCTGTGAGTGGATTTAATCGACTCATCGAGGGTCTCGATTGGAAAGGAGCGATGGCGTGAATAACCACCAGTGGCGCATTACCCAGATCAATGACGATAGGTTCGAGGCGCATCTTGGCGACGTAAAGTTTGTCATCAGCGGCTTGAAGGACCTCCCAGAAGCCGAAAGATTGCACCAGGTCGAACATATCATCGAGCAGCAGATGATTGAGCTTCAGCGGCGCGGCCGCTTGAGCGCAGAGCCGCCTATTGCAATCACGCCCGCGAGACCGCAAGCGGAGCCGCCGGCGTTGGCAGAAGCAATCCTTCAGTGGTTTAGCCCGAAAGCGTCTTGCGAAGCGACACTGGGCGACCTCCAGGAGCTCTTCGAGATTGACGTCGCGCGTCTTGGTCCGGCTCACGCGCGTCGACTCTATTGGATCCGCGTCGCCAAGAACGTCGGCCCATCAGTTTGGCACCGCGTACTGGGGTTGAGCATCGTCAGTGCGTTCATCGCGTACATGCGCGGCAAGTTCGGAGTATAGCTAGCGTGGCGTATGAGCGCTGCGAATACACTTTGCCTCATTGCCAAACCACCGCGCAGATCGCGCGCTAGATCCATCCGATCTCCCTCGCCGTAGCGAGGCTCGTAGGGAGACGCGCATAGGCCTCGATGCCGGCTCGACGAGCCGCCGAGAAGTCCCCTCCCGCCGGACGGCGCGGAGATAAACCGATTCCCCTACCCTGTCGCATTCTGTTTTTGTCACGCCGTGACGTCACGCTACGCTGCTCTTTCGGTGTGGATTGAGTGCAGAGACCAATCTGTTGTGGTTGTCCCGAATCACGCCTTGTGGCTGCATAGCTTAACACAGGAGAGAAGCGGTGGCTGATTTTAAAGAAGGCGACATGGTTCGGGTGAAATCTGGCGGACCAACGATGACCGTGAACTACATTCGGCCCGATGAGGGCCGCGAGATCCAGTGCGTCTGGTTCAACCATGAGAACACAGTCTGGACCGTCAAGTACGAAGTATTCAATCCGAACGTACTCAAAAAGCTCGATTAACCGGTATCCAATAGCGCTGGCGACATCGGCCGGCTTGCGACCGGTGTTGTTTTCCCCGACGAGCTTGAAGTAACGATGGAGCGTTATCAAATGCCCGTTTACAAATTGACGCCTGCGCTTGAACATGTCGCCTCCCCGAGTTGGAAGGCTTCGACTCTTCGCGACGCTTGCTGGATCGACGCGGAGTCAGAGGAGCTAGCTCGCGTGTTAATCGAAGGCCAAACGCTCAAAATGATCGACGCAAAGCCTGGTGAACCGCTCAACGTATTCTCGCCGTGGAAGCAGGGCGAAATCACGACATGTGAAGAAAACGACCCGGGCTTCGTTATAGAACCCCATGTGATCTTCCTAGCCGACGGCAAACGCTTCACTAACTGAAGCAGGCTTCCATCTTCGGTGACTCATTCAATCAGCGGAGTCGAATGTAAATTCTTGGTTGCCAGGCGAGTATCTGTAGTTCTTGCGAACGACTTGTCTGCCGGCCACATCGACCTCAATTAGGTGAACGAAGCTGTTACCAACCATATCGACCGAGCCGGCTGATCCGCTACAATAGATCAGATGATTGTTTATCACGTGCTTTGATTTCTCATGCGTGTGCCCGCAAATTGTAAAAGATACACCAAGCCTGTTTGCTGAGCGAGCGATTAGGTGCCAATCATCAAGGTGAAGCGTGCGTTTTGCGTGGAATGGCGCAAAATGTATGAGCCAAAAAATCAACGCATCGTCGTACTTTTCCCTTACGCCTCGAGTGACTAATTCTAGGTCGCCAAGCGTGTCGGTATAAACCTTTCCCTGTCCGTGATAGAAAGCGGGGTCGGGGGCATCGCTAACATTGCGTAGAGAAAAATCCGCGTAGACGCACGCAATCGTCTCTTTACCATTTGGCTTTCGCTGCGCCCAATACCCGACGTCAGCGTACTTATTGCGCATGTGATGCTCAAGCATCAGGTCGAAATGAGGGGATCCTGGAGTCCCCGAGTCATTTACGTACTTATCGTGATTTCCAGGCAGAATGTATATCGGCCGCGAGGTGCCGGCCAGGCTCTGCGCGATGTAGCTCGCGTAGGGACCAACGGTTGGCGCATCTTCGATAAACCCCTTAGCGACTCTTAAATCCACAGGTTTACCGGTGGCTGCTAAATCGCCCGAGATGATCGAACCGTCAATGATATTTCGTCTATCGTAGCAGAACCGAGCAACAGCGGCCGTGATCCTTGGATCGTAACTCGAGGGCCTGACGACGGTGGACAAATCGAACTGTTTAACTTGCTGATGAAGGACATCGACATGTTTCCATAGCCCCCGCAAATGCAGAGACTGCAGATTTCGCCGTAATGGGTAAATGCAGAAGTGCAGATCCGAGAAATGCACAAATCTAAACATCTAGGACAGCCTACAGTTCAATGCCTGCTTCAAACGAGGGATCTTCCAGAATGTCTTGACGATTGAGCAGCAAGACCACCTCATTACGGACCAGGTTTAGACTTCCCCACGATCCATCACTTAATGTCCATCCTGACCGAAGAGCAGACTTAATTTCTGATAGCAGCAACGATAGAAACTCGTCTGAACGATCAGGAACTAAAGGTAGATGCTCGCTAAGAACGATCTGAAAATTTACGTCCCACCGACCAGCATCCGCGAGATGCAGAGGCGAAAAATTCTCATACTTTTTGAAGTGTGCGAACGAAGTGATGACCGAAGTAATTTGGCGTGAAAGAGCTTCTGATTTTTCGGAAACGGAGAGCCGCTCTAGACCTAGCTCCACATCTAAGCGCGTTCCGCTTTTCGCAAATCGCTGAATCCCGTCGATCCACAGATCGACAAGCTTTCTGGACGGCGTGAGCGAATGCGGTAGGGCCAACTCTGCTTGGAAACCAGATCCATAATCCGGCAACTGAGCCTGAGCCTGCGCCTCGCGAGACGCAGACTGCCACTCTAGATTCCCATGGTAAAGTTTTCCGCTCCGCGGTTTTGTAACATCTGCGGTCGTCAGATCGACGTATTGAATCTGTGTATCGACGAGCTTGATGCGCCCACCCCGTCGATAACCTCGCGGCTTGGGCCATCCAAGACGGCGTCCATCAGCCGGCGCAACTTTGATCTTCGTCAGATCAGCTACCCAGAACCGAGCGGCCGTCATTCTAGGATCAACGACGGTGTCCTCATTAAAGTCTCTTGGCTGGATAGGTATGTTCACGAGACAATCTTCGCGTTGATCGTCGCGTCCTCTTTGAGCGTCTTCAGCTTGGTTTCAACGCGCTCGATAGCCTCTTTCATAAGACCCAGACCATCTTCTGTAAGTTGAAATATGTGCTCGCGCGCGGAAACGGCGTCAGCGTCGGTTGTTACGCGGAATTGTACGACCGGGAGAAACTGGATCGCCTCAGTGGTCTCGTCAGCGAAATTAGGCCGCAAATCCACAAACGAAGAAAAGGCCACTGCATTGGGCAGAAAGCCGGTCCTTAGTCGCTCCAACTTCTTATAATTTTTGGCAAGTCTATTCTGAGTAAATATTTCCAGCAGCCGTTCATAGGCAACTTTCTTGGCATCGCCCCACTGAGCATCTTCATCGAGCTCGGCAACAAGCGAATCGACGACGGTATCGATCCGCTGACCAGCCTCTTCGAATCGTTCGGTCTGTGAGCTTAAGTAAGACAGCGCGGCCAGCAAGAAATTTAAATTCGCGGAGAGACTCGGTGCCTCGCGCTCAAGGCGAGCATAGGTCTGCTTTGATGGAGAAAACGACTGAGGGCCCGATATCACCTCTAAAAGACGATGGTATTCATCGTCCGGCATAATTGCTAGAGGGCGAACTGCGGCGCCGAGCGACGTCGGAGGCAAAACCGCGGGACGATCAGACATGAACTCAAACTCCGAATTATCTGGCCTATGAATAGGAAGCTGAGCGTCGCTGCGCAACCGCCTCTACATCAAGGCCCATTGCAAAGCTGACCCACAACAGGTGGTAGGAGGCGGTCTGGGCGACGCAACTCTATGGTTCATCGCCTTCAATCGCGTTAACCGAGACGACGGGTTTTCAGCTCCGCCAAAGCGATCTCGGCTTTTGCCGTTCCGAACGCTTTCTTGCCAGCGCTGTCGTTCCCGTAAGCGATGTTGCTGAAATCCCACCGCAGCGTCAGATGCGCTCCGTGAACAAAATCGCTCCCGACAGTAGCCGGCCAAGCTCTTCGATCGCCCGCGCCATTGTCACCTAGCCCTCTTGCACTCACCCTATCGGAT
>NZ_JBIIOT010000013.1:0-80622 GCF_044336785.1 Tardiphaga sp.
CGAGAGGCGTTGCGATGGGCGGAGGCTGACGTTTCAGCCCGAGCACATCGCATGGACTACCCACATTGCGCTTCTTGGCGCGTCATTCCCCTCACTCTTCGAGGGGGAAACCAGGGAAAGTCCACCTCGCGCCGCGGACGCGACAAGGACGGCGCGTGCGCGCAAGAAATTTCACGGACGTGGCTGTTTGACATGGTCGATCGGAAAACGCCGGCCCGTAGGATGGGTTGAGCGCAGCGAAAACCCATCGGCCGTCGCCTGCGGGTTGCTCCGCCGATGGGTTATCGCTTCGGCGCTGCGCACCTGCGCTCAACCCATCCTACAGGTTCGGACACGCCTTGCCTGACAAACTCACATTTGCGGCACCGCGACACCTGCACAGTTGGCTCCCGCATGCGCATCGCACATGGCGGGGCTGCGCCTGATTTTTATCATAGGCCTGTACAAGCTGCGATGTTCCGTCGCAGTTAAACCGGATAGTGTTGCAGGCAGCGGGCCGCACGCACGCGCCTGACATCAAGCGCCTCTAGTGGGATGGAAACGACGATGCCCAAAAAACCCTGGTACAAGATCCTCTATATCCAGGTGATCATCGCCATCATCATCGGCGTGGCGCTCGGTTACTTCTATCCCAATGCCGGCAAGGCGCTGAAGCCGCTCGGCGATGGCTTCATTGCCCTCATCAAGATGATGATCGCACCGGCGATCTTCTGCACCGTGGTGCATGGCATCGCCTCCATCGGCGACATGAGCAAGGTCGGCCGCATCGGCGGCAAGACGCTGCTCTATTTCGAAGTGGTGTCGTCGGTGGCGCTGCTGATCGGCCTGCTGGTCGGTCATTTCCTGCAGCCCGGCGCGGGCTTCAATATCGATCCCGCCACGCTCGATGCGAAGTCGGTGGCAAGCTATGTGACGCGCGCCAAGGAAGAGAGCTTCGTCAGCCATCTGATGGCGATCATCCCGACCTCCTATTTCGACTCGCTGGCCAAGGGCGACCTGCTGCAGGTGCTGCTGGTGGCGATCCTGTCGGGCTTTGCGATCTCGCATATGGGCAAGCCCGGCGAAGCCATCGCGCATGGCATCGACCTCGCCGGAAAAATGTTCTTCCGCATCATCGGCATGATCGTGCAGCTGGCGCCGATCGGCGCGTTCGGTGCGATGGCCTTCACCATCGGCTCGTTCGGCCTCGGCGCGCTGGTCAATCTCGGCTATCTGATCGTGACGTTCTATGCGGCATCGCTGCTGTTCGTGCTGCTGGTGCTGGGCGGCATCGCACGCGCCTTCGGCTTCTCGATCCTGCGCTTCATCGCCTATATCAAGGATGAGCTGCTGATCGTGCTCGGCACCTCATCGTCGGAAACCGTGCTGCCACGCATGATCACCAAGATGGAAGCGCTGGGTGCATCGAAGCCCGTGGTCGGCCTGGTGATCCCGACCGGCTACAGCTTCAATCTCGACGGCACCAATATCTATATGACGCTGGCCATCCTGTTCCTGGCGCAGGCGACCAATACGGATCTCTCCTATGGCCAGATGGCCGCGATCCTCGGCGTCGCCATGCTCACCTCGAAAGGCGCTTCGGGCGTGACCGGCGCCGGCTTCGTGACGCTGGCAGCTACGCTGTCGATCATTCCCGACATCCCGATCACCTCGCTCGCGATCATCGTCGGCATCGACAAGTTCATGAGCGAATGCCGCGCACTGACCAACCTGATCGGCAATGGCGTGGCGACCATCGTGATCAGCCGCTGGGAGGGCGAACTCGATGCCCACAAGCTGCATGAGGCGATGGCGCATCCGATTTCGTTCGGCGAGGAAATGGAGCATGTGCCGCTGGATGAAGAGCCGGTGAAGCCGGCGGCGTGAACTCATGTCGTCCCCGCGAAAGCGGGGATCCATACACGCCGTCGATCTAAATAAGCACGACCGTTGTAACTCTGCTGTTTCAACTTAATTGACGGTGGTTATGGGTCCCCGCCTTCGCGGGGACGACGGATTAATCCGGCATCAGCGCAGACATCGCCTCTGCGCTGGCATCGGCCTCCGACAGCAACAGATACTTCCCGTCCTGCAGTGTCGCCGCGCTCGCGACAACCACCGCGCGCTTCGGGCAGATGCCAAGACAGCTCGTCATCACCACGCGCGGCGGTTTCACATCCTGGTTCCGGCTGCGGGTTTTCGAATCCGACTTCAGCGCCTTGCGCAGCTTCTTGCCGTCATCGATGCGGCCGAGGCATTTCTTGCAGACGAGGATCGGCGGCGCGCGGCGCAGCCTTGCGGGAATGACGGGTTTGGGAGCCATCACGTCTATATAGACGCCCGGCTCCCGATTGCGATCAACCGGAGCGGCGGTTGGATGTATTTTGCACGAGATTGCCGTGCGCGGCCTGTTCCCGGATATTGTGCTTCTCGTCGTCGCGATGGCCCTTGGTGTCGTCGAGTTGCACCTTCGGCACGTTCCACGGCCCCTTGTCGCTGCGGTTCTCTGGCGGCACCGGCTGGATGTGTTTGGTCATCAGACCCTCCGTTCGTGAACGCGGAATCAACGCTGCGCGATGAGCCACGTTCCGACATTGGCTCCCGTGATCGCCACGGCCAAAAAGCGATGAACCTTTGAACCTTCAGTCGCGTTGATTTGACGCAATTTGAGTGGTCGGGGAATTTGCATGAAAGTTGTCTTGTTGATCCTGCTGGGCCTAGTCCTCGGACTGCTCGGCGGCGGCGCGCTCGGGATCGGTGCCGGTGTCGCCTGGGTCGAATTCTTCAAGACCACCAATTTCGAAGGCTACAGCGCCATGCTGGTGTTCTTCACATTCATGCCGATCGGCGCCTTGCTCGGCGCGGTCGCCGGGGCCATCTTGTTCGGTATCGCTGCGTCCCGTCCCGTGGAGCTCAGCGTCGAACATCTCCAGAATCGGGAGCGGGATACCCTCCCCCGCTAGGGCCGCCAGCAATTGGCGCGATTGATGAGTCAATCAGCATTTGTGCATTGCAAAAATATTCATTGCAATGCACGCGAAATTATATTACTTTAAGCTTCAATTGATTACACGACTTTGCCGGGCCCATTTTGCTGCCCGGGCTTTTGAGTTTCAGCCACCCAGGATCCATATCAAATGACAGAGCATTGCCTCTGGCGTTTGTCGCGCGCGTTGCACCGCGCGATCAACGATCAGCATTTCGACGATCTCGCCGCCATGATTGACGACAATATCGAGTGGGCCGTGTTCGGTCCGATCGACATGTTTCCATTTCTCGGCGCGCGGCACGGCAAGGCTGCCGTTCTCGAGGTCTGCAGGCAGATCGCGCAGAATGTGCGCGTGCATCGCTATGAGCGCGAGAACGTGTTGCTGAGCGAGGATTCCGGCTCGGCGATGATGCGCTTCTCGCTGACGGCGCTCGACACCAATCGGCCGATCAGCCTGCGTCTCGCACAATTCGCGCAATTCCGCGGCGGTCGGCTGACCAGCATGCGCGTTGTCGTCGATACATTCGATCTGGTCGAGCAGGCATTGGGCCGCGCAATCCATCTGCCGAAGATCGTGATCGTCATTTGCGGCTGATTGCTGCAATGCCATAATTTTGCCAGTCGTGACGGTATGATCTGCGGACCAACGCGATCTGCTGGGCATGGGCATGATGGCTGCGATGACGGTTCCTTTTTTTCGACTTTGCTTCGCTGCGACGGTTTGCGCAGGCGCCTTGGCGTCGCCGGCTGCCGCGCAAAATCCGTGGGCCGGCATCAATGATGTCGAAACCCACGATCTCGCGCCGCCGCCTGGCGAGATCGAACCGGTCGATACTTCGCCGATGGCGCAGAAAAATCCGGCGGAACCCGACTGGAGTTCGCTCGGCGCCAATGACTCACCAACAGCAAAAGGCTCGCTGCGCGAACGCAAATCCTCGCTGATCGTCGGCAAGCAAAGCTCGTCCTGGACGGCCAATGACAGCAACGGCGCGTCCGCCGTCTCGGTCAAGCAATCGGTGCTGCCATTCTGGGATACGCGCATCGGCGCCGACATGACTGTCGCGCGGCAAAGCGGGCCGACCAGCATGCAGGATTCCTATCGCAACCAGTTCGGCGATGGCACGCAGGCGACATCGAACGGCACCGCATGGGCGGCAATGACAGCGCCCGGTGTCGGTTCGATCTGGGACAAGACCGCCATCGAAGCGCGCGTCGATCCGTATTCGGACCAGACCAAGTTCGGCACCTCGATCAGTAAGTCGGTGCCGCTCGCCGGCAATCAATATTCGCTGACGCTGCAGAGTGGCTACAACGTCATCCAGCAGGGCAGCATTCCGATGGTCGGCTATAACGGCCGTCCGACGCGCAGCTATGAGACGGATCAGCTGGCGCGCTTCAACATCTCGGAAACCGGCACCAGTTTCCTTGCCGGCCAGACGCTGGCGACCACCGACGATAAATGGCTGCGCAAGTTCGGCGCCGAGCAGAAGCTGTTCGGCGGTATCAATGTCACCGGCTCGCTCAGCGAGACAACGACCGGCGTGACGAACAAGAGTCTTACCGCGGGCTTTAAGCACAGCTGGTAGCTTAAGTTTGCGTACACTTTATCCGCGAATTTCAGGCAAAGAACGACCACTCGCCGCATATTGGCCGCTATCCTGTCAGAATCGACTGCGCAGATGACAATGTTGTTACGCCGTGCGGGGGACAGTCCGCGCGTCATGCGTCGATCAGGAGAAAACCTATGAACGCGACTCGCCCCGAGCAGACTGAGACCGCCGCCACCGCCGAAGACAGCAACCTCGCTGCCGTCTCCGAAGTCGAAGCCGGGATCCGCGACTTCGTCCGCAATGACATTGCCTATCTGCGTCGCCCCGGCGCGAATGGCGCGACGGCCGAAACGCCTGCTGCCACCACCGATGCAGCGGCTCCGCTCGATTCCTCGACCGAGGCAACCGTGAACAGCGTCAATTCGCTGATCCAGCGCGTCGCCGGCACCTCGCTGGCCGAGATCGAGAAGCTGATCGGCGAGCTGGAAAGCCTGCGCGATCTGCTTCATGCCGAAGGTCAGCGCGTCCAGCGCGAGATCTCGGGCTATGCGCAGCTGAGCCAGGCGGCCATGAAATCGACCCGCCTGATCGCCGACAATGTCGCGCAGTGGAAGCGCGCCGCGGACAACCTCCGCCACGACTGATCGGTAATTAGCTAGTGATTTCAAGCGCCGCCCTGGCCAGGGCGGCGTTTTTCATTGAAATTTCAGATTCTTCGACAAAATTTCAATTGAACTTTAACGACCTGTCCCTGACCAAGGATACAGGCAGAAAAAACTGTCTGGGGTCTGGGGAGACATCCGTGCAAACGATTCGTCCGAGTACCGCCGCGCCGATTCCGGCACGCGCGTCAGCGCCCAAAATGGGCACCATCATCGTTCGATTTTCAGGTTTGCTTTTGGTAGCGGTAGCCCTGATGGCCTTCGCCTGGAGCCGCTGATTTTCGCGGCTGATCGCTCGGCGATCTCGTCTGCCGCTCGCGCATCTGGCGCGAGGGCCTCGTAAGCAATTACTCGCTAACGGCCACGCTGTTATCCAGCGTATAGGCGCCGTCGGCATATCCCTTCACAACCATGCAGGTCCCGAACATCACCGCAAGCGTGATGCTCGCAAAGATGAAGCCGACAAATTTCAATCCGGCGCGATCAGCCATTGTAGTCCCCAGTGATCTCTCGTCTTAGGCGGTCTCGCTCGCGCGAGCCTGAGATGCCTAAGCATTCGTTGAGCGTGAGTCGCACATCACGCTCACAAAGTTCAAAACACATTAACGTTGGGTCGGTTCCACCGACAAAATTGGATTGGGTTAATTGCGGTCGCTGCGCTGTGGCAGAAATACCGAGCCGAGGAAAGAGTAGACCTCCTCGCCCCGCTGATTGACCGCAATATTCTTGGATTGAACGATACCCCAACCAGGCTTCGATGCTGTAGCGCGCGCCGAGACGACTTCACTGGAATAGGTCAATGTATCGCCGGCGAGAACCGGTTTGAGCCAGCGCAGATCGCGGAAACCGGGCGAGGGTCCGCCTGTTCCAAATTCCTCGCCCCGCGCTTCGGCTTCCTGACGCGCACGATCGCCCGCAGCAACGAGGAGCTTCATGCAGACCGATGCAACATGCCAGCCGGATGCCGCAAGACCGCCGAAGATGGAATTGCGGCCGGCTTCTTCATCGAGATGGAACGGTTGTGGATCGAATTCGCGCGCGAAGGTTTTGATATTCTCGGCCGTAAAGGTGAAGGTGCCGAGCTCGCGGCGGAGGCCGATTTTCATGTCGTCGAGAAAAGGCATGTCACACCTGCTCCGCAGTCGCGCGGCGACCGATCATGATCGGCACGGTCATGTCGGACACCGTCTGTCCCTTCGCGTTGCGCGTGCTGCAGCGAAAGGTCACGACGCCCATCGATGGACGCGACTGCGAGGCGCGTGCTTCCAGCACCTCGACATCGAGCGTCAGCTCGTCGCCGGGCCGAAACGGCATCAGCCACTTCATTTCGGTGACACCCGGCGATCCCAAAGACGTGGTGTCATGCAGGAAGCCGTCATAGATCATGCGCATCATCAGCGAGCACATATGCCAGCCTGAACCTGCGAGCCCTTTCAGCATCGAGGCCTTGGCGGCCTCTTCATCGAGATGCATGGGCTGCGGATCGTATTCTTTGGCATAGGCGATGATTTCATCGCGGCTGATCAGGCGCGGCCCGAAACTGCCGAAATGGCCCGGCTGAAAGTCTTCGAATGTCAGGGTCATGTTGGGGAATGCCGTCAAAGGAGCCTGATTGTGGCCGTTATTTGCGGCAATCTCAACCCGGTCGCTTGCATGGCTTGCCCGTCACTGACGGGAAGGGGAACAGGCTCTGGACGCCAGCGACATTGAACGTCACGTTGACTGCCGGGGGAGATTTTCCAAATGTTCGAATTCCGCGACCTGTTCCAGTGGGACCGCTTCATCACGCCCACCATCATCAAGACCTTCTACTGGCTGGTGATTGCCCTGATTATCCTGTTCGGCATTTCCGGCATCTTTTCGGGGCTTGCGACGATGGCGATCAGCCCGTTCGGCGGCTTCATCATCCTGCTGTCGAGCCTCGCCAGCGTGGTGGTCGGCATTATCGCGGCGCGCATCAGCGCGGAATTCGTGCTGATCGTGTTCCGGATTAATGAACACCTGGGCGCGATCCGCGATCAGGGCGAGCAGCGGGGCTTGTAGTAGCGGCGGCGATGAAGCCCTTGTTTCGTGCCGCGCGCCCAATCCCTCATGGTGAGGAGCGCGCATCTTGCGCGCGTCTCGAACCATGAGATGGCGGAGCTCCGGGCCAGGCCAACTCATGGTTCGAGCCAGCGCTTCGCGCCTCCTCACCATGAGGGCGGAGTGTAAGGCAGGAGCTTACGTATTGAAGCGGAAGTGCAGCACGTCGCCGTCATTGACGACATATTCCTTGCCTTCCAGCCGCAGCTTGCCGCCATCGCGGGCGCCAGCTTCGCCATTCAGCCTGACATAGTCGTCATAGGCGATGGTCTCAGCGCGGATAAAACCCTTTTCGAAATCGGTGTGAATGACCGCTGCCGCCTGCGGCGCCTTGGTGCCCTTGGTGATGGTCCAGGCGCGCGCTTCCTTCGGGCCCACCGTGAAATAGGTGATGAGCTGCAGCAGCGTGTAGCCGGCGCGGATCAGGCGATCGAGGCCGGCTTCTTCAAGACCGAGGGTCTCGAGGAATTCAGCGCGCTCGGCGCGTGACAGCGTGGCGATTTCGGACTCGATCTTGGCCGAGATGGCGACCGCAACAGCACCTTCCTTCGCGGCATGTTCGGCCACGCGCTTGGAATACTCATTGCCCTCGCCGGCCGAACCTTCCTCGACATTGCAGACATAGAGGACGGGCTTCGACGTCAGCAGGCCAAGCATGCTGAATGCGCGTTCTTCCTCAGGCTTGCGCTCCAGGAAGCGGGTCGGCTTGCCGTCGCGCAGCAGTACCAATGCGCGCTGCACGAGCTCGAGCTGCTCCTTGGCGTCCTTGTCGTTGCCCTTGGCCTTCTTGGTCAGGTTATCGATGCGCTTTTCGCAGGAATCGAGGTCGGCGAGCATCAATTCGGTCTCGATGATCTCGATATCGGCGAGCGGATCGATCTTGCCTTCCACATGGGTGATGTCGTCATCGACGAAGCAGCGCACCACATGGGCGACGGCATCGACTTCGCGGATGGTGGCGAGGAACTGGTTGCCGAGGCCTTCGCCCTTCGACGCGCCTTTCACGAGGCCGGCGATGTCCACGAAGGTCAGGCGGGTCGGGATGATCTGCTGCGACTTGCCGATCTCGGACAGCTTGTCGAGCCGTTTGTCCGGCACCGCGACTTCACCGACATTCGGCTCGATGGTGCAGAACGGATAATTCGCCGCCTGCGCGGCAGCGGTTTCGGTGAGCGCATTGAACAGCGTCGATTTGCCGACATTCGGCAGCCCGACGATCCCGCATTTGAATCCCATGACCCTGTCCTAATTCTTCGACGGCTTCTCAGCGGAGCCGTTGTCGTCCTTCGACGTGAAACCCTTGGCTTGCATCGTCAGATGCACCTTGTTCTGGAACGACGAGTCGTTGCCGCCGATGAGCAGCCCGACATGGTCGGACACCGCATCGTTGAACGCATCAAGCTGCGCGCGTTCCGCCTTGGCGAAATCGCCCAGCACGTGATTATGCACCAGCTCCTTGGCACCGGGATGTCCGATACCGAGACGAACACGGCGATAGTCGTTGCCGACATGGGCGGAGATCGAGCGCAGGCCGTTATGCCCGGCAATGCCGCCGCCGACCTTCACGCGCACTTTGGCGAAAGGCAGTTCGAGTTCGTCGTGAAACGCGGCGATGTCGCCGAGTGAAATCTTGAAGAACGAGGCTGCCTCCTGCACGGAGCGACCGGATTCGTTCATGAAAGTCATGGGCTTCAGCAGAATGACGCGCTCGCCAGCGAGCGTGCCTTCCGATGTCTCGCCCTGAAAGCGACGGCGCCACGGTGCAAAACCGTGACGCCGCGCGATCTCGTCGAGAACCATGAACCCGATATTGTGCCGGTTGCCCTGGTATTTCGCACCAGGGTTTCCGAGACCAACAAAGAGGCGCATGACGCGGTCTCCCGCGCTGGCTTACTTCTTCTTCGCCGGAGCGGCGGCCGGAGCCTTGGCACCAGCAGCCGGAGCCTTGGCACCTGCGGCGGGAGCCTTGCCACCAGCGGCCGGAGCAGCAGCGGCAGGCGCTGCACCAGCAGCCGGAGCTTCTTCACCGTAACCCGACGGCGGCACGATGGTGACCAGCGTGAGGTCGGCATCGCGCGCCAGCGTCTTCACGCCCTTCGGCAGCTTGATGTCGGTGATGTGCAGCGACGAACCGATATCGAGGGTCGAGACGTCAACTTCCAGAAACTGCGGAATGCTGTCGGCTTCGGCTTCGAGTTCGATCGTGTGAGCGACAATGTTGATCGTGCCGCCGCGCTTCACGCCCGGCGCGGTTTCAGCGCCGTTCACGTGCAGCGGGACATTGACGCGGATGGTCGCGCCTTCGCCGAGACGGAAGAAATCCACGTGGATCGGGAAATCCTTGACCGGATCGAGGTGATAGTCGCGCGGAATCACGCGGTGCTTCTGGCCATCGAGATCGATGTTGAAAATGGTGGTCAGGAAGCGGCCGGCCTGAATGCGCAGACGCAGTTCCTTGTCGTCCACCGAGATCGCCAGCGGGGGCTTGTTGTCACCATAGATCACAGCCGGGATACGGCCGGCGCGTCGCTCTGCCCGTGCGGCCCCCTTGCCGCTCACCGGACGTGCGGTCGCCTTGAATTCCTTCACGGTCGCCATTGTCTAAGTCCTTGTTTTTGAAAAATTAAAGGCCGCTAGGCGGCCTCATTGGTCACGCTGCAGCAAGCCTCCAGGGGTGCGGGGGCTGCGGACGTGCCGGGCTTGTAGCGCCAAAGGGCCGAAATGACAAGGAAATGTCGGGCAAAAAGGCCGGGATCAGGCGGTCTTGCGCTTGGGGCCGAGCTTGCGGGCCTTGCGGAGATCGTCGTTGATTTTGGTCTGCCAACCGGTTCCGAGGGCCTTGTAGGACGCTACTACGTCGGGATCGAGGCGAATGGTGACGGTGGATTTCTTCAGGAGTTCATCAAGCGGAGGGCGGCCGGGACGAATGATCCTGTCACCCTCTCGGATTTCAGCACGCTGCCACATTTCCTCGGTCCATTCCGGACCATCATCCGGATCGACCCAAGGCTCGGATGTCGAAGCCTCAGATTTCGCCGAAGCGCTTGCTGAACTTCTTGATTTCCCGCCCATGGCAAAACCTCATCGAAATGATGTGATGACCAGTGGGACGCGGTGTCAAGATCACCACCGCCATCCGGTTTCCTAGCCAACCAATTGTCGAATACCGCTTTTCACCGTAGTCAAATCTATCGTCACGGACGGTACGGTGGTTGCCAGTAAACACCTTCTCCGCATCGACCGCGAAATCAATCCCTCGCTCGCGGAGCGTTTTCAGGCGCTTTTGCGGGTCGAAGGTGACCTTCACAGCTATAAACGTAAATACATAAATGACTTCCGTCAAGCATTAGCGTATTTACATAAATTATCGACTTGAGGCGCCGATTAGCCGCCGAGCTTGGCCTCCAGCGCCGCGATCCGCGCCTTCAGCGTCTCGTTCTCTTCCCGGGCAAGACGGGCCATATCCTTCACCGCCTCGAATTCCTCGCGCTTCACCAGATCGAGATCGCGGAGAATCTTCTCGGCCTGGGTGCGGACAACCGTATCCACCTCGCGCTTGACGCCCTGGGCGGCACCGGCGGCTTCGTTCATCAAGCGGCCGATCTCGTCGAATAACCGATTGTTGGTCTGGGTCATGGCAAGAACTCCGGTCGGATAAACTCAAGAGCCGCAGCTGGCGGCGCGGCAAACAATGGCGATCCCGCGCATTTACTTCAAGCCTCGCTTGGCTTCCACAGTCACAAACGCGAATATCCCTTAATTCGTCATGGCCTTGTGCTTTACTGCCGTGATCGGGAGCCGTAAGCCCACGCCATGCCATTCCTCGCGATCCAATTTCCAAACTTCGATCCCGTTGCCGTTGCGATCGGCCCGATCGTCATTCGCTGGTATGCGCTGGCCTATATCGCCGGCATCGTGCTGGGCTGGGTCTATGCCCGCGCGCTGATCAAGCGCGAAAAGCTCTGGGGCGGCCCGGCGCCGGTCTCGCTGATCCAGTTCGACGATTTCATTCTCTGGGTGACGCTCGGCATCATCATCGGCGGACGCACCGGCGAAGTCCTGTTCTGGAATTTCCCGTATTACGCCGCACACCCGCTGGAAATCTTCCAGCTCTGGAATGGCGGCATGTCCTTTCATGGCGGCTATCTCGGCTGCGTCGTCGCCGTCATGGCCTTCGCCTGGTCGCAGCGCATCTCGATCCTGTCGCTCGGCGACCTCACTTGCGCAGTCGCGCCGATCGGCATTTTTCTTGGCCGCGTCGCCAATTTCATCAATGGCGAGCTCTGGGGCCGCGTCACCGACAACAGCGTGCCATGGGCTGTGATCTTCCCGCATGCCGGGCCGCAACCGCGGCATCCGAGCCAGCTTTATGAAGCCGGCCTCGAAGGCCTGTTGCTGTTCGTCGTCCTCGCGGTCATGGTCCGCATGAATGCGCTGAAACGCCCGGGCCTGATCCTCGGCGCCTTCACCATTGTCTATGGCTGCGCGCGGATCTTCGGCGAACTGTTCCGCGAACCCGACGCACCGACCGGTTTCGTCATTGGCCAGGTCACCATGGGGCAGTTGCTGTCGGTGCCGATGATCGTCGTTGGCCTCGTGCTGATCGTGCGCGCCTCGCGCCTGCCGGACCGCACTGAACTCACTCCGGGTAAGGCATGACCGTGACCGACACTTCGCCCCTGCTCGACGAGATCAAGCGCCTGATCCGCGCCACCGGACCGATGCCGGTGTGGCGCTACATGGAGCTGTGTCTGACGCATCCGCGCCATGGATACTACATCGCGCGCGATCCGCTCGGCCGTGAGGGCGACTTCACGACGTCGCCGGAAGTCAGCCAGATGTTCGGCGAATTGCTCGGCCTGTGGGCAGCCTCGGTCTGGCGCGAGATGGACTCGCCATCGGAACTGCACCTGATCGAACTCGGCCCCGGCCGTGGCACCATGATGTCCGATGCCCTGCGCGCCATACGCGTGCTGCCGGATCTGTATCAGGCGCTCCATGTGCATCTGGTCGAAATCAATCCGGTGCTGCGCGAGAAGCAAAAGGCCTCGCTACCGGCGCTGCGGAATCTCACCTGGCATGACAGCCTCGCCACCGTGCCGGACGGCCCGAGCGTGATCTTCGCCAATGAATATTTCGACGTGCTGCCGATCCATCAGGCCATCAAGCGCGACGGCGGCTGGCATGAGCGCACCGTCGATATCGGCGCGGACAATCAACTCATCTTCGGCGCTTCCGCCGAGCCGATCCCGCGGTTCGAGTTGCTCCTACCACCTCTGGTGCGCGCAGCGCCGACGGGCGCGATCTTCGAATGGCGGCCGGACAGCGAGATGATGACCATTGCCAGCCGATTGCGCGACCATGGCGGCGCGGCCGTTATCATCGATTACGGCCATGTGCGCAGCGATGCCGGCGATACATTCCAGGCCGTCGCAAAACACAGCTACACCGATCCACTGAAGAATCCGGGCCATGCGGATATCACCGCGCATGTAGACTTCCAGGCGCTGGCCCGCGCAGCCGAGGATGTCGGCGCGCGCGTTCACGGACCAGTCACGCAAGGCGAATTCCTCAAACGCCTCGGCATCGAGACGCGCGCGCTCACGCTGATGGCCAAGGCCACGCCGCAAGTGTCAGACACCGTATCGAGCGCGTTGAAGCGCCTGATCGATAGCGGCCGCGGCGGCATGGGCTCGATGTTCAAGGTGATCGGCATTTCCGATCCCAAAATCGAAACGCTGGTGGCACTCAGCGATACGCCGGAGATGCCTGCATGAAGACCTTCACCTCCCCTGCTCTCGCTGCGCTTCCCGAGCTGCGTCATGCCTTTTTCACCCGCGATGGCGGAGTTTCCAAAGGCATCTATGCCGGCCTCAATGGCGGACTTGGCTCTGATGACAACCCAGCCGATGTTGCCGAGAATCGTCGGCGCATGGCCGAGGCCATGGGGGTCGATATCGATCATTTCCTGACGGTGCATCAGATCCATTCGCCCGACGTTGCGGTCGCAACCACGCCATGGACGGTCGAGACGCGCCCGCGCGCCGATGCGATGGTAACGGCGACACCCGGCATCGTGCTTGGCGTCACGACGGCAGACTGCGGCCCGATCCTGTTTGCCGATCCCAAAGCACGGGTGATCGGCGCAGCACATGCCGGCTGGAAGGGCGCCTTCACCGGCGTGCTCGAAAACACCATTACCGAGATGGAAAAGCTCGGCGCCACCAAACCCGACATCACCGTTGCCATCGGCCCGCTGATCCGCCAGCCGAGCTATGAAGTCGGCGCCGAATTCGTCACCCGCTTCGTCGATGCTGATCCGGATTTCGCGCGCTTCTTCATACCGTCGGCGCAAGAGCACCATTCGATGTTCGATCTCGCTGGCTTCATCCGCATGAGGCTTGAACGCGCCGGCATCACGGCGATCAACGACACGGGAATCGACACCTATCCGAACGAGCAACTGTTCTCGTATCGCCGGACTGTCCATCGCAAGGAAGGCGACTACGGCCGCCAGATCCACGCCATCGTGCTCGGCGATTAACCATAGCCGCCATTCTACCGTTGGCGTAACCCTCTAAAATTTAAGGCAAATTGCAAGAAACGCGGCATCGGTGCATGCACCTTGGTAAGATCTGCGGCGCGCCCGCCCTAGACCTTAACGCATTTTAACGATATCGCTCCTGTGTCCGGCAGCCGACGCGCTGCCGCCTCACGTCGGACGCTCTCGCATGCGATTTCCTGCCGTTCCTGCCTCGCGATCGAAGCTGCTGCCGGCAGTTCTGCTGCTCGGTGTCGTGCTCGGCCTCGGGGGCTGCGTCAGCAATTCCGGCGGCGGCCCGATGAACGCCCAGGCCAGCATGTCGCCCGCCAGCGGCCCGACCGTCGCCTTCGAATCCATCGACGGTCCGCCGCCGCAGGTGTTCGAGCGCATGGTCAGCGTCCTCGACAGCGAAGCCAAGCTGCGCAGCCTGGCCATCGTCTCGCGCAAGGACAGCGCCGCCTTCCGTATCCGCAGTTATCTGTCGGCACAGGTCCGCGGGCACAACACCTCCATTGCCTGGGTCTGGGACGTCTATGACCGCGACCAGAACCGCGCCTTCCGCCTCAGCGGTGAAGAAGCCACCGGCAAAGGCGGCAGCCGCGACGCCTGGGGCACGGCGGACGACCTCGCTTTGCGCCGGATCGCACAGGCGGGCCTCACCGGCCTCAGCGGTATGATCAACGGCACAGCGCCCGGAGAAAGCGCGCCTGAGCCAGCTCCTGTGCAACGCGGTCCAGCCATGGCCAGCACCGATGAGTTGCCGTCGCAGGCCACTGCCTTCGCGGACGTGCGCTGATTTTAGCGCGCGTTAAGCAGCGACCCGATTTTGCGCAGGAAAACCGTCATCTGCGGGTTGCAAACTGTGACATCCCCGCGATATCACCTCGCTCAGCTAGACTAGTTCTTGTGGGTAACCCGATATGCTGAACGTTGTATCCACCAAACCGCGGGGAGACGCGTCGATGTCGGGCAAAAACGGATCCATCAAGCTCGTCGCAGGCAATTCCAATCCAGCCCTCGCCAAAGAGATTGCCGACTGGCTGAAGCTGCCGCTGACAAAAGCCAGCGTCCGGCGCTTCGCCGATATGGAGATTTTCGTCGAGGTTCAGGAGAACGTCCGCGGCTCCGACGTGTTCGTGCTGCAGTCGACGTCGTTCCCGACCAATGACCACCTGATGGAGCTGCTGATCATCACCGACGCGCTGCGTCGCGCATCAGCCCGCCGCATCACTGCGGTGATCCCCTATTTCGGTTATGCCCGACAGGACCGCAAAGTCGGATCGCGCTCGCCGATCTCGGCCAAGCTGGTCGCCAACCTGATCACCCATGCGGGTGTCGATCGCGTCATGACGCTCGACCTGCATGCCGGCCAGATCCAGGGCTTCTTCGACATTCCCGTCGATAATCTCTTTGCCTCGCCGGTGATGGTGCGTGACATCAAGGAGAAATTCGATCTCACCAAGGTGATGGTGGTGTCGCCCGACGTCGGCGGCGTGGTCCGCGCCCGCGGCCTCGCCAAGCGCATCAACACGCCACTGGCAATCGTCGACAAGCGCCGCGAACGCGCCGGCGAGTCCGAAGTGATGAACGTGATCGGCGACGTCGCCGGCTATACCTGCATCCTGATCGACGACATCGTCGACTCCGGCGGTACGCTGGTGAACGCGGCCGACGCTTTGCTCGCCAATGGCGCCAAGGATGTCTACGCCTACCTCACCCACGGCGTGCTCTCCGGCGGCGCCGCGGCGCGCATCGGCGGATCGAAGCTGAAGGAGCTCGTGATCACGGATTCGATCCAGCCCACCGAAGCAGTGATCAACACACCGAACATCCGCACCCTCTCGATTGCGAGCCTGATCGGCGAAGCCATCGAGCGCACGGCAGCGGAAGAGTCGGTGTCGAGCCTGTTCGACTAAACGCCGCATCTTCCTTCTCCCCTTGTGGGAGAAGGTGGCTTCGCGAAGCGAAGACGGATGAGGGGCGATGCTGGGCTCGGAGCTTGCGGCTACCCCTCACCCGTCTCGAACGCTTCGCGTTCGATCCACCCCCTCCCACAAGGGGAGAGGGGTAGAGAGCTAAACAATCCCCGCCGCGACCTGACCGCGCAGCCGCTCGAGGCTGAACAGGGTCTCCGCGCACGCTGCGGCGACCTCGGTCCCCTTCTGCGCAAAGTGCTTGCGGAAGAACGCGACGCCTTCGTCCGTCTCACGGAAATCATTCGGCGTCACCACCGCGGAGAACACCGGAATCTCGGTCCGGAGCTGCACATCCATCAACGCACGGATCACCGTATCGGCGACATAGCTGTGCACGCCATGATCGACGACGAGCCCAGCAGCCACGATGGCCGTGTAGCGCCGGGTCTTTGCCAGCACCTGCACATGCAGCGGAATCTCGAACGAGCCCGGCACCTCGAACAGGTCGATCTGCGAGGCATCAACGTTGCGCGCGGCGAGTTCGGCGTGAAAGGATTCCCAACACGGTGAGACGATGTCGCGATGCCAGGACGATTGTACAAAGGCCACGCGCTGCGGCTTGGCGAATACTGGATGGCTGACGGTCTGGGACGCTTCGGTCATGATGGCTGTTTCCGTGTGTTGCCAAACTATGCCGAAGCACCTGGACGCCAGCAAGGGCGGGCGGCCGTTAATAATTGAGGCCGAACCGCGTCGCCGGACTCTCCCTGCGCGCATCGGATTCCGCCGGACTCGCATTCCGGGAATCCGATTCCGGTTTGTTCTCGTTGCGACGTGATGACCTGTGGATGAAAGAGCCATTGTCTGTGGACTGAGTCAGGGCGGCGTTGCGCGGATTCCGCAAATCACATCACTTCGGTCTCGCAAGTTCTGGACGATTTAAGTCTAAAGCCCCGCAACGGCATTCCGACATTTCGCGTACCCGGCCAGTCGTTTGCATCACAGACTCCCAAGGCAAGGTCGCGACCGCATGTCACTTCTCGAAGGCACCATCGATTCACGCGCCAATCCGCTCGCGGTCGTGGAGGACATTGCTGCCGATCACAACTGGGCGTTCGAGCGCTCGGGCGAAGACGAAGTCACGATCGTCTCCAAGGGCGACTGGACCGACTATCAACTCTCCTTCACCTGGATGGGCGAAATCGAAGCGCTCCATCTGGCTTGCGCTTTCGACATGAAGATTCCAGCCGCACGTCGCAGCGAAGTGCAGCGCCTGATCGCTGCCGTGAACGAGCAGATGTGGGTCGGCCATTTTGATATCTGGACGGCATCCGGCATGATCATGTACCGGCAGGCGATCCCGCTGCCGGACGGCATGACCGCCACGACAGCGCAATGCGAGTCCATGCTCGTGTCCGCGATCCATGCCTGCGAACGCTATTACCCCGCAATGCAGTTCGTCGTCTGGGCCGGCAAGACTGCCGAGCAAGCGATGAGCGCCGCGATGTTCGATACTGCAGGCGAAGCGTGAGCGCGACGCCACAGATCACTGTTCCAGACGCGCCCGGCGACACCGAGCGCCTCGCGGTCTGGAATGCGCTGCTTGCCTATAACGAAAAGTCGGTTGGGCCGAGCAACTATCAACCGCTGTCGATCCTGATCCACGATCCCGAGACCGGCGAGCCCGCCGGCGGCATCTGGGGCAAGACCGCCTATGACTGGTGCTTCGTCGAACTGTTCGTGGTGCCTGAAAAATTCCGCGGTCAGGACATCGGCACCAAGGTCTTGAAGCTTGCGGAAGACATCGCGCGACAGCGCGGTTGCACCGGGCTCTGGCTCGATACCTACTGGTTTCAGGCTCGCAGCTTCTACGAAAAGCAGGGCTATGAAGTGTTCGGCGAACTGCCGGACTATCCGCAGGGCGGGCCAAGGTATTTTCTGAAAAAGAGTTTGGCCTGACCGGCTGCATTGCGCCCAAGGCACCCGATGCTAATGTCCCGCGCCTCCAAGACAGCCGGGACTCAACCATGACGACCAATTCATCCGCCCTCCACTCCCTCGACGGCCACATCATCCTCGCCGGCGCAGGCAAGATGGGCGGCGCAATGTTGATGGGCTGGCTCGCTGGCGGGCTGGATCCCACGCGTGTCGTCGTGCTTGATCCCTATCTCTCGGATGAGATCAAGGCGCTAACCGCCAAGGGCGTGCGTCTCAACCCGGACGTTCACGAGATCGGCAAGGTCGCCGCCCTCATCCTCGCCGTGAAGCCGCAGATGTTCGCCGAAGTTGGCCCGACGCTACGTGCCATCGTCGGCGACTCGCTGGTCGTCTCGATCATGGCAGGCACCACCATCGCCGGCATCGCGAAGGCCTGCGGCGGCAAGATCGTGCGCGCGATGCCGAACACCCCGGCTGCGATTGGGCGCGGTATCACTGTCGCTGTTGCGGCAAGCGACGTCACGTCGGGCCAGGGCGATCTCACCGACGCGCTGCTGCGTGCTACGGGCTCAGTTGAATGGGTCGAGGATGAAAGCCTGATCGACGCGGTGACCGCCGTGTCCGGCTCCGGACCGGCCTATGTATTCCTGCTGGCGGAAGAAATGGCCCGCGCCGGCATCGCGGCCGGATTGCCGCCCGAGCTCGCGATGAAACTCGCGCGCGAGACGGTCTCCGGCTCGGGCGAATTGCTGCGCCAGTCCGACCTCGATGCGGCAACCCTGCGCAAGAACGTGACCTCGCCGGGCGGCACGACGGCGGCCGCGCTTGGTGTGCTGATGGCAGAGGATGGTTTCGAACCACTGCTGACAAAGGCGATTGCAGCGGCAGCTGCGAGGTCGCGAGAGCTCGCGAAGTAAGCGCAACACACTTCGTGTCGTCCCCGCGAAGGCGGGGACCCATACACACGGACGTCTGAGATCAAGGCAACGCCAGATTGGCTCTTCTCGAACCTGGACTACGCCTCCGGTGTCCCCGCCTTCGCGGGGACGACCCAATAGTTACACCGGCACCCGTACCACAGCTCTCAGCCCACCCATCGGACTATCCGCCAGCGTGATATCCCCGCCATGGGAGCGCGCGATGTCGCGTGCGATGGCCAAGCCAAGCCCCGTACCGCCCTCGTCCTGATTGCGCGCATCGTCGAGCCGCAGGAAGGGCTTGAACACCTCTTCGCGCATGTTCATCGGGATACCCGGCCCGTCATCATCCACCGTCACTGTCAGATAGCGATGATCGCGGTGACCGGTGATGGCAATGTCATGGGCATGGCGTGCGGCATTGTTGACGAGATTGCCGAGACAACGCTTGAACGCCGCCGGCCGCACGGTGACGATCGGCAAGCCATGGAATGTCACCGTCGCCTTGTGGCCGTTGCGCTCGGCGTCGCTGCGCAGCTCTTCAAGCGCCGAGGACATGTCGGTGGGCTGCGACGGCTCGCCACTGTCGCCGCGCGCGAAGGCGAGATAGGCCTCGAGCATCGCCTGCATCTCGTCGATGTCCTTGCGCATACCCTCCACTTCCGGCCCGTCTTCGAGCAGCGCCAGTTCGAGCTTGAAGCGCGTCAGGATCGTGCGCAGATCGTGCGACACACCGGCGAGCATCGCCGTGCGCTGCTCCATGGCGCGTTCGATGCGCGCTTTCATCTCGATGAAGGAGTTCGCCGCGCGCCGCACCTCGCGCGCACCACGCGGCCGGAAGTTCGGCACCTCGCGGCCCTTGCCGAAGCTTTCGGCCGCATCGGCGAGTTTCAGGATCGGCCGGATCTGATTGCGCAGGAACAGGATGGCGACGATCAGCAGGATCGATGACGTGCCAACCATCCAGAACAGGAAGATTTCGGAATTCGACGCATAGGCGGCACTGCGCTGCGCGAAGATGCGCATCACGGCATCGTCGAGCTGAATGCGGATCTCGACAAGATTCGATCGGCCGACCGTATCGATCCAGAATGGCCGCGGGATCTGCCGTCCGATCTGCACCGACAGCGTCTGATCCAGCAGCGAGAAGAATGGCTTTGGCCCTGGCGGCGGCATGTCGCCGAGCGGCAGGAAATCCACCACGAGACCGAGGCGCTGCTGCGCGATCGCCTTGATCTGGGTGCGATCCTTGTCCTGCGGATAGGTCTTGTAGACATCGATCAGCGCCGCAATGTCCTGCACTACGACAGCCGACAGTCGCCGCGTCACCGTATTCCAGTGGCGCTCCATGAACACGAAGGCCACCACCGACTGCAGGATCACCATCGGTACGATCATGATCAGCAGCGCACGGGCATAGAGGCCCTTCGGCATCAGCTCATTGAAGCGCCGGCCCATCACACGATTGGCCGACGCCATCCGCTCGGAGGCGGAGCGCAACACGGTCATGCCAGTGTCGAAGCTGCTCATGCTATGGCGACGCCACCAGACGATAGCCGATCCCGCGCACGGCCTGCAGGAACAGCGGATTGGCCGGATCGACCTCGATCTTGCGACGCAGGCGATTGATCTGCACGTCCACCGCGCGCTCATTCACCGTGCCATCGCCGGTCAGTGCGCCGCGCGGCACTGTCTCGCCCGGCGTCTCGGCAAGAACCCGCAGCATGTCGCGCTCGCGGTCGGTGAGATGGATGATCTCCTCGCCCTGCCGCAACTCGCCGCGGGCGAGGTGATAGATGTAAGGCCCGAATTGCAGCTGCTCCGCGCGCTCGACCACCACCGGCGCGCTGCGCTTCAGGATGTTGGCGATGCGCAGAGCCAGCTCGCGCGGCTCGAACGGTTTCGACACATAGTCGTCGGCGCCGATCTGCAGGCCTTCGATGCGATCATTCGACTCCGTGCGCGCGGTCAGCATCACGATCGGCACATGCGACGAGGTGCGGATGAAGCGCGCGAGATCGAAGCCGGTCTCGCCGGGCATCATCACATCAAGAATCAGCAGGTCGAAATGCAGCCCGAGCAGTTTTGCCCGCGCTTCCTTCGCGCTGGGCGCTGTCGTGACGCGATAGCCTTCACTGGCGAGGAAGCGCGAGAGGAGATCGCGGATGCGGCGATCGTCATCCACCAGCAGCAGATGCGGCGCATCATCCGCCGGCTGCACCGGAATCTTCTTGGCGGCCTGGGCGAGTATCATCTGTTGGTCCCGTTATCCGTGCCGAGGATCACCTGCAGCACCTTGTCCGGATCGTCGCGATCGATCATGCCGCCGAGAAAACGCTTGATCGCTGCGACGTCGCCCGGCGAAAAATCCTTTAATGCACGTTCGATGCGCGTAGTTTGCAGTCCCGCCATCTGCGCCACCAGAGCTTCGCCTTTGGCGGTGGCGAAAAGAAGCCGCTGCCGACGATCCACCTCGCCGGACTTCTGCACGATATAGCCTTCGTCCAGCAATTGCTTCAGCACCCGCCCGAGCGACTGTTTGGTGATGCGCAGGACATCGAGCAGGTCCGCCACTTTCAGCCCGGGATAGCGGTGCACGAAATGCACGACCCGGTGATGCGCCCGGCCGAAGCCGAACTGGTCGAGCACATGGTCAGGATCGCCGACGAAATCGCGATAGGCGAAGAACAGCAGCTCGATAATGTCCCAGCGCAGCGGTGCAGCAGCCGCCCGCTCGGGCGCCTCCACCGGCCGCGACATGGCAGCATTGAAATTTACGTCAGCCATATTGACATATCTTGGGTTCAATCTTACAAACTTGGCCATCCCGACGAAATTTTATAACTTTGCCGGACTGGGCCATATAGGTCCGATTTGAGAACCATACCGGACTTCCGCAGACGGCCATAGCCCAGCATGGGGTAACCGGCCGGCCGGCGAAATCAGCTTTTGCGGCCGATCCGGACACGACGTAGAACAGCACACGCGGTCGCCGACGCACGGCGGGTGCCAAGCAGGAGTAAGGTCCATGGGCGTTTCATTCGACAAGGTCGATGGCGCAATCTGGCTGGATTTCGAGATCCACCACAGCCACCACGCGGTTCCCGAGGCGGAGCGCGTGGCCAAGCTCAAGGACCCCGGCTTCGGCCGTGTATTCACCGATCACATGGCAACGGTGCGCTACAGCCAGGACAAGGGCTGGCACAGCGCACGCATCGAGGCGCGTTCGAACTTCCAGCTCGATCCGGCTGCGGCCGTCCTGCACTACGCCCAGGAAATCTTCGAGGGCCTGAAGGCCTATGTCCGCGAAGACGGCGGCGTGAACCTGTTCCGCCCCGATGCGAACGCCAAGCGCTTCTGGAATTCAGCCACCCGCATGGCGATGGCGCCGCTGCCGGAGCCGGTCTTCATCGAAGCCGTCGAGCAGCTTGTCCGCATCGACCGCGCCTGGATCCCCGGCGGTGAAGGCAGCCTCTATCTGCGCCCGTTCATGATCGCGAACGAGACGTTCCTCGGCGTGAAGCCATCGTCGGAATACATCTTCGGCGTTATTGCCTCGCCGGTTGGTTCGTACTTCAAGGGCGGCCCGGCCCCGGTCTCGATCTATGCCTCGGAGAACTACACCCGCGCAGCGGTCGGCGGCACCGGCGCCGTGAAATGCGGCGGCAATTATGCGGCCAGCCTGCGTGCGCAGGCTGAGGCCATGGATCACGGCTGCGATCAGGTCGTATTCCTCGATGCGGTCGAGCGCAAATATATCGAAGAGCTCGGCGGCATGAATGTGTTCTTCGTGTTCGACGATGGCTCGCTCTCGACGCCGCCGCTCGGCACCATCCTGCCCGGCATCACGCGCGACTCCATCATCGCGCTCGCGAAGGCCGCCGGCGTGACCGTGCGTGAAGAGCTGTATTCGCTCGAGCAGTGGCGCGCCGATGCGACCAGCGGCAAGCTCAAGGAAGCCTTTGCCTGCGGCACGGCCGCAGTGATCTCGCCGATCGGCAAGGTGCGCACCACGTCGGGTGAATTCCTGATCAATGGCGGCGAAGCCGGCAAGGTCGCCATGGGTCTTCGCAAGCAGCTGGTGGATATCCAGTACGGTCGCGCGCCGGATCCGCAAAACTGGATCCGCAAGGTGTTCTAAAAAAAAGCCGCAGCTGGCAGCTGCGGCTTTTTTAATGGGCTCGCTCCTGCCAATCACTTGTCGTCACCCGGCTTGACCGGGTGCCCCAGTAGACACTGGCAGCAGTTCTAGAACCGTGACGCAGGTGTTTACTGGATCCCCGCTTTCGCGGAGATGACAGTCAGAGCCCCTTCGGCACCAGCCCCAGTCGCTCCCGCTGTGTCCAGCGCCATAGCATCACCGGCGCGACCACTGCCAACCCCGCCGCAAGCCCGATCCAGATCCCCACGCCACCAAAACCGAGCTTGAACGCGAACAACAAGCTCAACCCCATGCCAAAGCCCCAATAGCCCAATCCGGCGATGATCATCGGCACGCGCGTATCCTGCAAGCCACGCAGCATGCCGGCGCCCACCGACTGCGCGCCATCGGCGATCTGGAACACCGCCGCGCAAAACAGGAACGACATCGCCGTGTCGATGACGACGGCATTGGCGGGATTGCCAAGATCGATAAAGGCGCCGATCAGCACACGCGGCACCGCCAGCAGCAGCAAACTCATCGAGGCCATGAAGCCGACCGCCAGCACGAAAGCCGTCCAGCCAGCGCGCGTGATGCCATCGCGATCGGCAGCGCCCCTGGCAAGGCCGACACGCACGGTGGCCGCCTGGCTTAATCCCATGGGCACCATGAAGGAGATCGACGCGATCTGAATCGCAATCGCATGCGCTGCAATTGCTGCCGTTCCGAACTGTCCCATCAGGAACACCGCAGCGTTGAACACGGTGATCTCGAAAGCGAGCGTGGCGCCGATGGGCAGGCCGATCTGCCACAATTTTGCAAGGCGCGGCCAGTCGACGCGCCAAAAATTGCCGAACAGGCGATAGCGCCGAAACTTCGGATGCCACAGCACCACCGCGACGAAGATGACGAACAGGAACGTGTTCGACAGCGTGGTCGCAAGCCCCGAGCCTGCCAGTCCCATTGCGGGAAAGCCGAGATGACCGAACACCAGCACCCAATTTGCCGCGGCATTGAACAGGATCGCGACCGCTGTCACCAGCAGCGCCCATAGCGGCCGCTGCACAGCGGCCACGAAGGAGCGCAGCACGATGAAGCCGAGCGCCGGCAGAAAACCCCATTGCAGCATGCGCATGAAGCTCTGCGCATCGGCAGCCGCCTGCGCCTGCTGGCCGAACAGCAGCAGAATATCCTCGGTGTGCCACAACACGATCCAGGCCGGGATCGAGATGATCACGGCAGACCATAGGCCCTGCCGGAATGTGCGGCGCACATCGCGCACCGCATGCAGTTTGCGTCCGATCGCTTCGGCCATCATCGGCGAGGTCGCAGTGACAATGCCGATCGCGAAAATCAGGATCGCGAAATAGACGTTCACGCCAAGCGCGGATGCTGCAAGGGCGTCCGCGCTGACGCGGCCGAGCACGATCACGTCGATGGTGGTCAACGCGATCTGCGCAAGATTGGTCAGCACCAGCGGCCAACCAAGCGCAAGCGTGGCGCGGAGTTCGGCGAGCCAGAGGTGACGTGTTGATGTGTTCTGCTCGGCGGGCAGCATGGCTGTAAAAACCTTGAATGAAGAGCCCCCTCGCCCGGATCGCAAAAAAGCGATCCGACCTCTCCCCGGTGGGGAGAGGTAAGAAGAAGCGCCGTCGCTTTCACCTCTCCCCACCGGGGAGAGGTCGCCGCGTCTTCGCGGCGGGTGAGGGGCGCCGCAAGCGCGATGTTAGACCCCGCCCCGTCCCTGCAGTGCAGCAGCAGAAATCCAGAACACCTCGCCTTCGGAGTCTTCGGTATCCAGCCAGATCAGCGGCAGATCCGGAAACGCTGCGTCGACATTGTCGCGCCCGCGGCCGACCTCGCACAGCAAGCCGCCATGCGGATTGAGATGATTGCCGGCCTGATCGATGATTTTTCTCACGATATCCAAACCATCGAAGCCGCCATCGAAGGCCATCGACGGCTCGGCCAGACACTCATCCGGTAGATCGGCCATACCCTGCGCATCGACATAAGGCGGGTTGGTGATGATCAGGTCATAGGTCGTGTCGCCAAGTGGCTCGAACAGATCGCCCTTGTAGAGCGTCAGACGCTCATCGAGCCCGTAATCGATGACATTGCGCATCGCGACGGCGAGCGCTGCAGGCGACAGATCGACGGCATCGACCTGGGCATTCGGGAATGACTGCGCAGCCAGAATCGCGATGCAGCCAGAGCCGGTGCAGAGATCGAGCACGCTCTCGACCTCCATGGGATCGTCGATCAGCGAAGCGCCTTCGCCGTCATCGCCGGCAAAATGCGTATCGAGCAATTCGCCGATGAAAGAGCGTGGCACGATGGTTCGCTCATCCACATAGAACGGCAGGCCGCGCATATAGATCTTGTTGACGAGGTAAGCTGCCGGCTTCCGCGTCGTCACGCGGCGATGGATCACGTCGAGGATCTTTTTGCCCTCGGCGACGGTCACCCGCGCCATGGCAAAGCTCTCGAACTGGTCGGGATGCAGATGCAGTAGTTCGCACACGATGAAGGCTGCTTCCGACACGGGATCGGTGGTGCCATGCGCGAAAGCCAGCTTAGCCTCGATGAAGCGGCTGGTGGCGTAGCGCACATAATCCAGCAGCGTCACCAGCTCGCTTGCGCCGATCTTTGGCAACGTTGCGGCAGCGAGCTTCTTCACCGAAGCCTTGGCGTTCGTCTTGGCCTTTGCCGTCGTCTTCTTCGCAGGCGTTTTGCTCGCCTTCTTCGCAACGGTCTTCACAGTCTTCCTAGCCATCATTTGTCCCAGCGCGCCGCAGCGTCGTCATCGTCGGTTTTCGCAGCGACCCAGTCGCTGCCACCGGCGGTTTCCTCGCGCTTCCAGAACGGAGCATGCGCCTTGAGGTAGTCCATCAGAAACTCAGCGGCCTGAAACGCCGCCTGGCGATGCGCCGAAGCGGTCAGCACCACCATGATATTTTCGCCCGGCAGGATGCGACCGGTGCGATGGATGACGGTGACGCCTGTCAGCGGCCAGCGCGTCATCGCCTCCGCCGCATGGCGGCCAATCTCGGCTTCGGCCATGCCCGGATAATGTTCCAGCGTCAGCGCCGTTGTCGCATCGCTGCCGCCGCCGCGGCAGATGCCGCTGAACGTCACGACCGCGCCGATATCGGTGCGGCTGGCCGTAAGTGAAGCGATCTCGCTGTTGACGTCGAAATCGGCGGTCTGGATGCGGATGGTGACGTTGTCGGTCATGACGACATCGGCATCAGCCGCCGGTCATCGGCGGAAAGAACGCAATCTCGCGCGCGCCGGCGATCGCCGTGCCCGGCTGCACATGGGTATGGTCGATCGCCGCACGGATCACCTTCGGCGTCTCGAAGGCATGGGCATATTCCTCGCCGCGCGACGACAGCCAGGCGATCAGATCGCCGACCGTGCTTACCGTGGCCGGCGGCTCGATCACTTCTTCGGCCTTGCCGATCCGCTCGCGGACCCAGGCGAAATACATCAGCTTCATGCATCCTCCTCGAAGAGGTGGCGGACGCCGGCGCGGAAATAGTCATATCCGGTATAGAGCGTGACGATCGCCGAGATCCACAGCAGCACGATGCCCGTAAAGGTCACATAGCCGAACAGCACATCGCCCGCCTCGCCGGCGAGCAGGAAGCCGATCGCCACAAGCTGTGCCGCGGTTTTCCATTTCGCTAGCTGCGTCACGGGGACGCTGACGCGCAGGCCTGCGAGATATTCGCGCAGACCCGAGACGAGAATCTCGCGACACAGGATCACAATGGCCGCCCATAGCGTCCAGCGATTGATGGTGGCGTCGGAGGCCAGCATCAAGAGGCAGGATGCCACCAGCAGCTTGTCGGCAATCGGATCCAGCATGCGGCCAAAGGACGACTGCTGATTCCAGATCCGGGCATAATAGCCATCGAGGAAATCGGTGATTGCAGCCGCAATGAAAATGGCGACAGCTACCCAGCGCAGCCAGAGCGGCCCATCCATCGACGACTGCCAATAGATACAGCCGACCACCACCGGGACGGCGGCAATCCGGGAATAGGTCAGGATGTTCGGCAGGGTCATCGCCTTGGTCGCGGCCCGTCGTGTGGTCACTGTCATGCGTCTTACCAATACTGCCGGTGCCCGAAGGTCAACCGGTGCGAAGCGGTGCAGGCGAGTTTACCTCAAAACAGGGCGTACGAGATGCCACGTCCTGGAGAGCGCCATGCTTATCGGGCGCCCGGCTGGGGGTGGAAAAAGTCGAAAATCTTGCGCGCATTCTCGGTCGAAATGCCCGGAACCTTGCCGAGATCGCCGACGGACGCCCGCTCGATCTCTTTCAGCGTGCCGAAATGATGAAGCAGCGCCCGTTTGCGGGTCGGGCCGATGCCCGGAATTTCCTGCAGGCCGGCCTCTCTGATGTCCTTCTTGCGCAGGGTGCGGTGCGAACCGATCACGAAACGGTGCGCCTCGTCGCGCAGCCGCTGGATGAAATAAAGGACGGGATCGCGCGGCTCCAGCTTGATGGCCTCGCGGCCGGGCAAAAACAGCGTCTCACGGCCGGCATTGCGATCCGGCCCCTTGGCCACTGACATCAAAGTGACATCTGTCAGCTTCAGCTCGTCGAAAATTTCCTTGACCGCATTGAGCTGGCCGCGGCCACCGTCGATGATGACAAGGTCGGGCCACAGCGGCACATCGTCATCCTTGCGCTTCGGCGCCTCGCCTTCCGCGGGCGGCGTGAGCAGGCGCTTGAACCGGCGCTGCAGCACCTCCTTCATCATCGCGAAGTCATCGCCCGGCGTGGTCTCGGCCGACTTGATGTTGAACTTGCGATACTGATTCTTGATGAAACCATCCGGCCCGGCGACGATCATTGCGCCCACGGCATTGGTGCCCTGGATGTGGCTGTTGTCGTAGACCTCGATACGCTGCGGCACTTTCGGTAGTTGAAGCGACGTCACCAGTCCTTCGAGCAGGCGCGTCTGCGTCGCGGTATCGGCGAGCTTGCGGCCGAGCGCTTCGCGCGCATTGGTCTGCGCATGGACGATCAGCTCCTTCTTCTCGCCGCGCTGCGGCGTGATCACCTCGACCTTGAACCCGGCCTTGACGCTGAGCGCGCTGGCGAGCAGATCGCTTTCCTCGATGACATGGGACAGCAGCACCATTTTCGGCGGCGGCTTGTCCTCATAGAACTGCGCCAGGAATGAGCCGAGTACTTCCTCCGCCGTGAAGGACTTTTCGGCCTTCGGGAAATAGGCGCGATTGCCCCAGTTCTGGCCGGTGCGGAAGAAGAACACTTCCACGCAGGAATAGCCGCCCTCCTGATGGATGGCGAACACATCCGCCTCTTCCACCGTGCGCGGATTGATGCCCTGCTGTGACTGGATGGCCGAAAGCGCGGCGAGACGGTCGCGATAGAGCGCCGCGGTCTCGAAGGCGAGGTCCTCCGACGCCTTCTCCATCTCGTCGGCGAGCAGCTTCTTCACCGCGCGGCTCTTGCCGGACAGGAAGTCCGTCGCCTCGCGCACCAGCTCGGTATAGCCGGGGAAATCGACTTCATTGGTGCAAGGGCCAGAGCAGCGGCGGATTTGGTAGAGCAGGCACGGCCGCGTGCGGCTCTCGAAAAACGAGTCCGTGCATGAGCGCACGAGGAACGCGCGCTGCAAGGCGGTGATGGTGCGGTTCACCGCGCCGACCGAGGCGAACGGACCAAAATAGCGGCCGGGCCGCGACTGCGCGCCACGATGCTTGACGATCTGTGGCGCCCAGTGATCTCCGGTGATCAGGATATAAGGGAACGACTTGTCGTCGCGGAGCTGCACATTGAAGCGCGGACGAAGCTGCTTGATGAGGTTTGCTTCGAGCAGCAGCGCCTCGGTTTCCGTCGCGGTCGAAATGATCTCCACCACCGACGTCGCGGCAATCATCCGCGCGATGCGCATCACCTGACCGGTCGGGCGCGCATAGGACGACAGGCGCTTTTTGACGTTCTTGGCCTTGCCCACGTAAAGCACGTCATGGGCCGCATTGAGCATGCGGTAGACGCCCGGCGAAGTCGGCGCCAGGCGCACCGCCTGCTCGATGGCCGCGCGGCCGACAGCCAGCGTGCCTTCGACGATTTCTTCAGCGATTTCCTCGGCTTCGTCGGGAAGTGCTGCCTCGTCCTCATCCTCTGCCGGATCGGCTTCCACATCCGGCGGCGCCTGCAGGCCGGACTGGACCTGCAGCCTGTCGGCAGGCGCGGAACCGGGCTCGGTCACCGCCTCATCCGGCGCCGTCAGGGGATCGGTGGGGTCTTGAATCATGCCGCCAATCTAAGCGTTACGGCGGCCTGCTGCCAGCATCCGGCGGCATTTGGTGCGGCAGCACGGGGGCAGACTTGCGGCAGTCTTGCGACCACGCAGATTGCCCCAAGTAAGACTTTTTTAACGCCAATACAGCGCCGGCCACACGCGTTAAGACCCGCTTAATCTAAAACTCTCGATAAATCGTCTCGATAAATGATGGAATTTCGTAACCCTAAGCCTTTGTGCAGCGCACCGCTGGGGTACGGCAGTAACGCGTGTTGGAGAGTTGAGATGAGCAAGTTTGCGTTCGCGGCAGTCGCGGTCATGGTGGCTGGCACGACGGCGGCACAAGCGGCGGACCTGCCTTACCGGTCGCGCGCGCCGTATACCGTGCAGCAGCCGCTGAACGCCTATAGCTGGGCTGGCCCGTATCTGGGTGCCACCCTTGGCTATGAATGGGGCAGCGTCTCCAACAGCCCGACCAAGCCGAAGGGCATCGTCGGTGGCGCGACCGCCGGTTACAACATGCAGAGCGGCGCGATCGTGTTCGGTCTCGAAGGCGACATTTCTGCCACCGGCGCCGATGACCGTTTCGCGACCTACAAATTCTCCAATCCGTGGTTCGGCACCGTGCGCGGCCGCCTCGGTTATGCTTTCAACAATGTGCTGCTGTACGGCACCGCTGGTCTCGCATTCGGCAGCCTGGAGGCAGAAGCCAACGGCCTGCAGCAGTCGCAGACCTCGGTCGGCTGGACCGCCGGTGTCGGCGCCGAAGTCGGCATCTATCAGAACTGGACCGCCAAGATCGAATATCTCTATGTCGATCTGTCCAAGAACACCTACACGCTCACCGGTACCCTGCCCACGGACAATGCTCTGTCCTTCGGCACCGTCCGCATCGGCGTGAACTATCACTTCTGATCCGAACGCACGGATCAGAGCGCAAGCTCCAAGTTAGAAGAAACCATGACGACCTACTCCCGGCCGCTCTGCGGCCGGGATTTTTCTTGCCGTCACGCGACCGTAGGATGGGTTGAGCGAAGCGAAAACCCATCTGCCTTACGATGTGGCTGTCTCCGCCGATGGGTTGTCGCTCCGGCGCTGCGCGCCTACGCTCAACCCATCCTACGCGCTGCGCGCCTCACCCTGTAATCACCAGATCGACCGCTTTCGGGCCCTTGCCCTTCTTGTCGGGTTCGACCTCGAATGTGATCCGCTGTCCCTCAGTCAGATCCTTCAATCCCGCGCGCTCGACGGCGGTGATGTGGACGAACACATCGCGTCCACCATCATCCGGCTTGATGAAGCCATAGCCGCGCTCGCCATTGAAGAACTTGACCGTACCACTCATGCCCATCGGGAAACTCCCTCCCCGCATTGCTCCGCCGCGGTGCACTTGCACCGCGACCGACCGGACATTCACCCCTCAGAAAACTTGGCCGTTTCTTATTATGGTCTTTTGGGCCACGTCACTCCGCCGCAACCATTCGCGGAAGCGGAACGTAAAGCCAGTCATGCAACCAGCTTAGTACGGTTCCATTGAGGTGACTACCGTTTTTGGAAACGCGGCCTGAGAGTTGTCGTTTGGGTAGTTGAGGACGCTGCTAGGCCTTGACGTTTTCGAGCCGGAAGCGCGCCACGCCGCCGACGCCGAGCGGCCTTTCCAGCTGCGGCAGGATCACCCGCAGCTCGTCCTGTAGTTTCCACGGCGGATTGACGATCAGCAATCCGGTGGAGGTCAGCGGGCCATCGGCGGTTTGCGGCGCGATACTGAATTCGAGGCGGAGGCATTTGCCCGGTGTTGCCGATGACGCAATGGTCGCGGCAACGCTGCGCGCGAGATCGTCGGTGCCGCGGCGACTCTTGGCGGGATACCACAGCATGTAAATGCCGGTCGCCCATTTCGCATAAGCCTGCGCAAACACCGTCGCCAACCGCGAAAACTCGTCCTTCGCCTCGAACGGCGGATCGATCAGCACCAGGCCGCGGCGCTCATTCGGCGGCACGTAAGCGGGCAGGCCGACCCAGCCATCGATATCGACCACGCGCGCCTGCTCGTCATGGCGCAGCGCCGAGATGAGCTGCTTGCGCGCGGTTGGCTCCAGTTCGCAGCACACCATCCGATCCTGCGGGCGCATCAAGGCGCGGGCGATCAGCGGCGAGCCGGGATAGGTGGTGAGATCGCTGTCGGGATTGAAGGAGCGGACGATGTCCAGATAGGGCGCAATCAGTTTCTCGGCCGCCTCGGAGAAGCTCGACTGCATCATGCGGGCGATGCCGGTGCTCCATTCGACCGTGCGCGTCGCCTCATCGCCGGTGAGGTCATAGCGGCCGGCGCCCGCATGGGTGTCGATGATCCGGAACGGCGTCGCCTTCTCCTGCAAATGGGTCAGGATGCGGACCAGCACGAGATGCTTGATGACGTCGGCAAAATTGCCGGCATGGAAGGCGTGGCGATAATTCATGGGAGATGGAGTACGCCATGTCACGCCAACCCTCAACTTGTCATCCCCCGCGAAGGCGGGGGATCCAGTAGACACCGAATGCGCGGCTCAAGCACTTCTGCCGGTGTTTACTGGGTTGCCCGGTCAAGCCGGGCAACGACAGGAAAAGACCTACCCGCCCCTGACCGGCGGCATCACCACCTTGTCGCGGCGGCAGGCGCGGCGGTCGGTTTCCTCGCAGGCGCGGAACTGGAGATCCTTGCTCATGCAGATCCTCACCTCCTGCAGGCGATTGCGCTCGCAAGTGATGGCGATGGCGGAATGGCTGAGGCCGGGATTGACCTTGATGAAGGCCTCTTCCACCGCCTCGGGCGCGATGGTCTTGGCCTGTTGCAGGTCGATGAACTCATCCGGGATTTTCACGCCCGCACGCGCCTTGCGCGTGGTTTCAAAATAGGCGCGTGGGCCGAGGCCGGAACAGGTGCCGTGCTTGTCCCATTCGTTGAAGATCAGGCCCGGCGCCGGCATCAGGTCCAGCATCGAGGTCATGATATTGCGCGGCAACCTCGGCGCCGGGCGCTCGCAATAGTTCGGGAAGCCGCGGTCATATTGCGGCCAGAGGCCATGCACCACGAAAGCATAGGGCCGCCCGCCGCACTGCATCTGCTGATTGCGACCGGAATTCCCGCGCTCCTGCGCCGCTTCGCAAAAGGACGGCGACCAGGACAGCGACAGGACATAGAAGTCGAATTCGCCGGGGGCATTTTGCCGCCGATCTTGCGCCGACGCGTTGCTGCCCACCAGTGCGATCAGCAGAAAAATGCCGAGCGAAACGACCGACCGAAATGCCTGAACCATGACGCGCCCCACCCCTGTACTGGCGCGAGCCTAGTCAGGCCTCAAGAACAATTCAAGAACAATAGTGCGAAAGAAATAGCCCGGACGGCCGCGCCATCCGGGCCAAATACGAAATCTCAGAACTTCGCCGCGCGGCACTTCGGGTTATAGGCCCAGTCGCGATCGAGGCCGGTGACACACCATTCGACGCCATCGCCATAGCCGGCAAAGCCGCCGTCCTCGATGATCGAATAATGCACCTGGCGCTGCTTGCCATCGGTGAAGGTGGCATCGGCGCTGCAGAAACGACGCGGAATGTTATCGGAGGCCCACGGACGGAAGGCGGTCTCGCGCACATGGCTGAAGCCGGTGAATTGCAGCGAGGAATTCCAGAAATCCGCTTCCTTGTCCTTGAACTGGTAGGTGATCTTCCACAGTGCGGATTCGCAGGAGCCGACCTTGCCTTCGTAATTCGGTCCGAACAGGCCGAAATTCATCTCGAGCAGGTTGGCAGCCTGCGCGCTCGGCGCGGCGCTGAACAACGCCATGCCGGCGACAGCGGCGAAAGCAGCTTTCTTCAGGATCGAGTTGAGGGTGCGCATGGGGAATCCGCCGGCTGGATAAAAGGTTCCGGGACCGTGCCGCGAAGGCCGTGCGGGGTCAAGTGCACCGCGGCAACACCCTGCGCACAACTCCGTCAGATCATGCCGCGCGTTCTTTCCACCGTCGCCTTGGGGCTCTAAGGTGCCGCTTCGAGAATAAGGAGACGGTGATGCGGACGATTCGGCTGGCGATTTGGGCGATGGGCGTGACTGCAGCGATGAGCGGCGCGGCCGTTAGCAGTGCTTCGGCCCAATGGGTGCCTTCCTTCAAGGGCAACGACACCGGCGGCATCATCTCCACCTCGCTGATCAACCAGACCGACATTCGTGCGCTCGCCATCGACCACTGTGCGCGTTACGGCAAGGTTGTGAAATTCCTCGGCGCGCAGAACGAATATGGCGGCTACGTCTCGTTCTCCTGCCGCTGGGTGCCCTATGGCGCAAACGAGCGTCCGCTCAGCGTGAAGTATTAAAACTCCGCGGCTGTAGGATGGGTTGAGCGAAGCGATACCCATCGCTGCCAGACGCTTGCGGTGATGGGTATCGCTGACGCTCAACCCATCCTATAAGTCCTGCAAGTACAACGCGTACAAACGCGCGATAACACAAAAGACATAATCGGATGCCGTAAAGCCGGTCCCATGCGTCATCGCAACAGGATATCGGAGGCATCCCATGACTCAGCGCGCAAGCCTGATCGCTCTCACCCTCTTGTGCAGCACCGCGCCGGCATTCGCCGACAGCGTTCAAATGCCGATCCGCAAAGCGGGCTTGTGGGAATTGACCACGCAGATCACCGGCGTGTCGAAGACCGTGACACCGCCGATGGTGATGCAGCAATGCACCGATGAGACGGTCGATCGGCAGATAAACAGGATGTCGTCGGACGCGGCGAAATGCTCCAGGCAGGAGATGACGAAGTCCGGCAACAGCTATATCGGCGACAGCGTCTGCACGATCGGCGACGCCACCGTGACCAGCCATATCGACGCCACCGGTGATTTCAATTCTGCCTATACGGTGAAGACCACCGCCAAATCCACCGGCGGCAACCTGCCGCCGGACATGGTGACCACGATCCAGGCCAAATGGATCAGCGCCTGCAAGGCCGACCAGAAGCCCGGCGATATCGTGATGCCCGGCGGCATGAAGATGAACATTTCGGACATGCAGAAGATGCGCGCGGGGCAGCCGAAGTAAGCGGCTTGCGGATTTGTAGGGCGGATGAGGCGACTTGTCCGCCATAGCTCGAAGAGCGACGGCGGAAGCCGTCATCCGCCGGCCGACTGTATGTGGCGAAGAACGGCGGATGACGCTTCGCTCATCCGCCCTACGACCTCTGCCATATTCCCCCTCCCCGCATTCCCCGCTATAGATGATGGCAATCATCCAACAAGGAACGGTCGGGGAAACGACGCATGACTGAATTTACCGCATTGATGGCCGGCATGGCGCGCGCCGGCGACGGCTGGACCGTCAGCGTCAGCGACGACTGGCTGCAGGGCCGCACCGTTTATGGCGGACTCGCTTCTGCGCTCTGCATGCAGGCCGCAGTCAATGAATTCGGTGCTGTGCCGCCGCTGCGCTCGGCGCAGATTGCATTTATCGGCCCGGCCGCGGGCGCATTGCAGCTCAAGGCCAGCGTGTTGCGTCGGGGCAAATCGACCTTGTTCGCGAGCGTCGATCTCATTGGTGAAGCCGGCCTCGCGACGCGCGCGATGTTCTGTTTTGGCGCCGCGCGCGAGTCCGCATTCAGGCATGTGGCCATTGGCACGCCGGAGCTGAAGGATCCCGACACCTGCCCGAACTTCTTCCGCAACGCGCCGGCCAGCCTGAGCTTCGCGCAGCATATCGATGGGCGTTTCGTCTCGGGCTCGCCGCCCTTCAGCGGCAGCGACGATCCGCAGATGTCGCTCTGGCTGCGCCACAAGGAGGCGGGCATCGCGCCATCGCTGGTGGCATTGCTGGCGCTCGCCGATGCGCCACCACCGGCCGCCTCCGCGCGATCAAAAACGCCGTCGCCGATCTCCACCATGACCTGGGCGATCGACATGCTGACGGACGAAATCGCGACTGACGATGGCTGGTGGCTGATCCACAACGTGGCCGAGCAGATCGCGAGTGGCTATTCGAGCCAGGCGATGACGCTGTGGAATCGCAGCGGCACGCCGATCATGGCGAGCCGGCAGAATGTCGCTGTGTTCGGGTGATGGGGGCGAGCGACGACACTCAACCTGTCGTCGCCCGGCTTGACCGGGCGATCCAGTAAACACCAGCACCAGCGCTTCAAGCCGAGACGCTGGTGTCTACTGGATCCCTGCTTTCGCAGGGATGACATTTCGAGATGAATGCGGGCGCTCACACAAGAGCGCAACGACCAAAACTACTTCTTCGCCGCTGCTGCAGCTTCTGCGGCGCGTTCCACAAACGTCTTGCCGCCCTTCATCTTGTGATGCAGCGGCGCTTCGTTGATCTGGATGGTGACGGCATCGGCGGCGACGCCGAGATTCTTCACCAGCGCCTGGGTGATGTCGAGCATCATGCCCTTCTTCTGCTCGTCGGTGCGGCCGGCGGCCATGCTCACGGTGATCTCAGGCATTGGTGTCTCCCTTTTTCATTTCACGCTCATCGTAGGGCGGATGAGTGAAGCGTAATCCGCCGCCCTTCGTCCCACAAGCTCGGCCGGCGGATGACGGCTTCCGCCGTCGCTCTTCGAGCTATGGCGGACAAGTCGCCTCATCCTCCCTACGCGCTCCAGCTCACGCCGTGCTTGGCAAGCAGCATCTGAACGGCGCTGACCAGATCCGTTTCCGCGATCTCGATCTGCGCCTCGGCCTGTTTCGCAAGATATTCCTCGCGATCCTTGATCTCGGTGAGACCGGCGCCGGCGATCAGGTCCTTGATCTGCAGCTTGCCCGCGGCGCGCTCATCCGAACCCTGGATGATCGCGAGCGGTGAGTTGCGCTTGTCGGCATATTTCATCTGCTGACCAAGCGCATGCTTGGGATTGCCGAGATACAGCTCGGCGCGGATGCCGGCATTGCGCAGTTTTGCGACCATCGCCTGATAATCCGCGATCTCGCCGCCGAACACGGTGACGACAACGGGACCGGGCTGCTGCCTGGTGTCGATCTTGCCGAGCAGTGTCAGCGCGGCCTGCAGGCGCGAGACGCCGATGGAGAAGCCTGTCGCCGGCACCGGCTCGCCGCGGAAGCGCGAGACGAGGCCATCATAGCGACCACCGCCACCGACCGAGCCGAAGCGCACCGGGCGCCCTTTCTCGTCCTTGGTCTCGAGCGTGAGCTCAACTTCGTAGACGGGGCCGGTATAATATTCGAGACCGCGTACAACCGAGGGATCGATCTTGATGCGATCTTCGCCATAGCCGGCTGCGGTGATCAGCTTCGCGATCTCGTCGAGTTCAGCCCGGCCCTGCTTGTAGGCTTCGGAGCTATCGAGCTTTGCGGTCGGCGCACTCGTCGCGTCGAGACTGCGCAGCACCGTTTCGGAATCGTCTGCTGAAAGCCCGGCGCCCTTCGTAAAGTCGCCCTTGCCTTCCTCACCGCCATCCCAACGACCGGGGCCGAGCAGCTTCTTGATCTCGTCGACGGGAAACTTGTCCATCTTGTCGATGGCGCGCAGCACCGTAAGACGACGGCCGGCCTGATCGTCACCGCCAAGACCGATGCTCTCCATCACGCCGTCGAGCACTTTGCGATTGTTCACGCGCACCACGTAAGAGCCGCGTGGAATGCCCAAAGCTTCCATCGTGTCGGCGGCCATCATGCACATCTCGGCATCGGCTGCCGGCGAGCCGGAGCCCACCGTATCGGCGTCGAACTGCATGAACTGACGGAAGCGACCGGGACCCGGCTTCTCGTTGCGATAGACGTAACCCGCGCGGTAGCTGCGATACGGTTTTGGCAGCGCGTCCCAGTGCTCGGCGACATAGCGCGCGAGCGGCGCCGTCAGATCGTAGCGCAGCGAGATCCACTGCTCGTCATCGTCCTGGAACGAGAACACGCCCTCATTCGGCCGGTCCTGATCGGGCAGGAATTTGCCGAGCGCGTCGGTGAATTCCATGGTCGGCGTCTCGACCGGCTCGAAGCCGTAGCGCTCATAGACCTCGCGGATGGTGTCGGTCATGCGGCGCGTGGCGGCGATGTCTGCCGGGCCACGGTCGCCAAGGCCACGCGGCAGGCGCGCGCGGAGTTTTTGCGGTTTTTTGGGTTTGGCCGATTTTTCAGAAGTGTCTCGCATGCGCGGGTGGTACCAGCGCGGGCAGGAACCGGCAAGAACCGGCATGCACCGCATTGGCAGCCATGCAGGCGGCGGAACCATCCTTTTTGGTCCTAGTTCCTTTTTGGATACCGGCTGCATCGGCCGGGCCAGCAACGAGGCCATCCCCATGTCACCGCTCGTCAGCGCGCTTGCCCGTACCGGCCTGACGCTCAAGCTCGATCAGGTCAAACGCGCGACATCGTCCTATCTGCGCGACCGGAGCGAACAGGGCACGAGCATGGCCGTGTCCTATGCCACCGCGGCCGGGCTCTATGCGGCGGCCGGGATTTTCCTGATCGCCACGCTGCTGGTGGGCGCTGCCGCGCTGTTTCGCTGGGTGGAGATCAAATACGGGCTGTTTCCGGCCTTTGGCGTCACGGGAGGATTGTTGCTCCTGCTCGCTGCGATCTTCGCCGGATTAGCCGCCGCCCGGCTGAAAAAGCCGGCGCGGCAGTTTCCCACGCTGGGCAGCCGGCTGCGCGTGGCCGTCCATGCGACCCCCGCACGGTCATCTGGGTCACCTGCGCAGCGGGCGAACCAGCCTGCCGAATTCAAGCCGAGCACCCAGCCGCGCTCACGCGTGGCCACGGCCGGCGGTAATGGCCCGGTCAAGGCAGGGCTCCTTCTGGCCGCGACACTGGCAGGCTGGGCGCTGACCCGCCGTCACCAGCTCGCCAAGGACATCACCCCGCCGCGCAAGCAGGCCAAAGCAGAGAACTGATGCGCCGTCGCCGGATCGATGCCGAAAGCCTGTGGCTGGTCGCCGCCACCACGGCCACGGTGCTGGCTGTGCAGAGCCTGACGGCGCCACGACGATCGCGCCGCGATCGCCAACCGCCGCCCGCTCCTGTCGAGCTCGCGCAACCCGGTCGCGGCCGGGATTCCACCACCCCCCTCGAAATCCCCCGCGCCGGCTGGACAGACATCCTGCGGCGTACCTATGAGCAGATCAACGAGGACCGCCTGCTCGCCATCGCCGCAGGCGTCGTGTTCTACGGCCTGCTGGCCGTCTTCCCCGCCATCACCGCGCTGGTCTCCTGCTATGGCCTGTTCGCCGACACCTCGACCATTTCGGACAACCTGCAGACCCTGGCCATGGTGCTGCCCGCCGGCTCGTTCCAGATCGTGCAGGACCAGATCGCGCGCGTATTGGCCAAGGGGCCGGCCAGCCTCGGTTTCACCTTCCTGCTCGGTATCGCGCTGGCGCTGTGGAGCGCCAATGCCGGGGTAAAGGCTGTCATCGATGCGCTCAACGTCGTCTATGACGAGCGCGAAAAACGCAGTTTCATCAAGCTGAATGCGCTGTCGCTCGCCTTCACCGCCGGCGGCATCGCAGCCCTGCTGCTGATGGTCAGCGCCGTGGTCGCTTTCCCGCTGGCGATGGACAGCATCGGCCTCGCGCAGGACAGCAAGCTGCTGGTGAGCCTGGCACGCTGGCCGCTGCTATTGCTGGTGGTGATCCTTGCCCTCGGCCTGCTCTACCGGTTCGGGCCCAGCCGGCCCGGCGCGCGGTGGGAATGGCTGGGCACCGGCACCATCGCCGCCGCCGTGCTGTGGCTCGCCGGCTCGCTGCTGCTGTCCTGGTACCTGTCCAGTTTCGGCAATTACGACGCCACCTACGGCTCGCTCGGCGCGGCCATTGGTTTGATGATGTGGATGTGGATGTCGGCCATCATCGTGCTGTGCGGGGCGGAGCTGAATGCCGAGATCGAGCATCAGACCGCCACCGACACCACCGTCGGCCCCGGCCGCCCGATGGGTGCCCGCGGCGCCACCATGGCGGATACGCTGGGCCGGGCCAGCACTTAAGCGGTGCAAAAGCACCCGCGGCATGGCGGCGGGGCCTCGTGTCCGAATCAGCAATAATGGTAAGCTGGTCCAATATTTAGCGGCGGCCATCGAGCGCGCCTGCCGCACAAGGACATTTGGACCAGGGTGCCGCGCGCGTCATGATTCGCATCTCTACGATATTCGTCGGCATCTGCATGGTGCTGATCGCGGCTTCGCTCGGCGCCGTGCTGCATATGGTCGCGAAGGTCTCCGGCCAGGAGGCGGCGATCGCCAGCCTCGCCGCGCTCACCATCATGATCCTCTACAATGCCGTGTCGCTGCGCATCAAAGACCGCGCAGAGGCCTCGGGCCAGATCTCCGACCTCTCCCGCGGCACCACCGACCTCGCCCGCCAGGTCGCCGAATATGGCCGCCGTCTTGCCGCGCTCGAAGCCAAGCTGAACACGTCGAATACGGCCCATCAGGACCGCATCCAGGGGGTGATGGGCGAGATCGGCGAACTCGGCTCGATGATGCGGCAGCTCGCCCATTCGGTCGCCACCCATGAAGACATGCTGACCGCGATCCCGCCGGCACCAGAACCGATGCCGACAGCCATCGCGCCACCGAATCCGCCGGTGAAGGTGATCAATACGCCGCCCCCCATGCCGCTCGCGGTCGAGGTTGCCGAAGATACAGTGACGCCTGCGGCCAAGCCGGCCGTGACCTCGCCATCGCAGGACGACATCCAGTTCGCGAACACCATCCGCCGCGCCATCAACGAGAACCGTATCGACATCTATCTGCAGCCCGTGGTGACGCTGCCGCAGCGCAAGGTGCGCTTCTACGAGGCCATTTCGCGGCTGCGCGACGAGCAGGACCTGATCATCGTCGCCGACGATTTCATCGGCCCCGCGGAAGCCGCCGGCCTGATGCAGGAGATCGACCACAGCGTGCTCCTGCGCAGCATGCAGGTGCTGCGCCGCCTGATGGTGCGCAACAAGGATGTCGGCGTATTCTGCAATGTGGCCAAGTCCACATTGACGGACCCGGTGGCCTTCGCGCAGTTCATCGATTTCCTCGATGCCAATCGCGCGCTGGCGCCCTCCTTCATCCTCGAATTCAAGCACAGCACGTTCCGCCATCTCGGCGCGGTGGAAAGCGAGCACCTCGCCGCTTTGTCCCAGCGCGGCTACCGCTTCTCCATCGATCATGTGACCGACCTGCGCATCGAGCCGCGCGAACTGGCCGAGCGCGGCGTCCGCTTCATCAAGGTGCCGGCGGCGCTGCTGCTGGATCCGAAACAGGCCTCGCTGTCCGATATCCATGCCGGCGATCTCTCCGATCTGCTCGGCCGCTTCGGCATCGACCTCATCGCCGACCGCATCGAGGGCGAGCGCGCCGTGGTGGACCTGCTCGATTTCGACGTCCGCTTCGGCCAGGGCTTCCTGTTCGCAGCCCCGCGACCGTTGCGCCCGGAAACCCCGGCTGCTAACGGAGCCGCGGCAACTTCGCCTGCCAAGGCTCCCACGGGAACCGTAAGCCCGGCACGGCCAGCCAGCGCCGCCCCACGGGGCGAACCGCCGCGCAATGGCGGCCTCGCTGCCTTGGCCCGCCGCGCCACCGGTCCGAACTGATCGGCACCTTCATCCATGACCACTTTGCGTTTCGCCGAGCGTCTGCGCGACCTCACCGGCCAGGTTGATGTCGTTCTCAGCGACATCTGGGGCGTCGTCCACAACGGGCTGGAGTCGTTCCCGGATGCCTGCGCAGCGCTGCATACGTTCCGCGGCCAGGGCGGCACCGTTGTGCTGATCACCAATGCGCCGCGCCCGGCGGATTCGGTGCAGCGGCAGCTGCGCAAGCTGGGCGTGCCCGACGACTGCTATGACGCCATCGTCTCGTCCGGCGACCTGACCCGCAACTTCGTCGCCGACCGGCCGGGCCAGGCCATGCACCTGATCGGCCCCGATCGCGACTCGTCGATCCATCGCGGCCTGGATGTGAAGCTCGTGCCGCTCACGGAGAGCGACTACATCGTCTGCAGCGGCCTGTTCGACGACGAGACCGAAACCGCCGAAGACTACCGCGACATGATGCAGCAGGCGCTGTCGAAAAAGCTCACCATGGTGTGCGCCAATCCGGACATCATCGTCGAGCGCGGCGACCGGCTGATCTACTGCGCCGGTGCCGTGGCCGAGCTCTATCGCGAGATGGGCGGCGAGGTGATCTTCTACGGCAAGCCGCACCGGCCGATCTATGACCGGGCGATGGCGCTGGCCAAGGCGAGCCGCGGCAAGGACACGGAGCTCGGCCGCGTGCTGGCGATCGGCGACAGCGTGCGCACGGACCTCGCCGGCGCGCATGGCTACGGCATCGACCTGCTGTTCGTCACCCGCGGCATCCATGCCGGGGATTTTGACGGCGTGGAGCAGATGAATGCGGCCGAGGTGAAAGAGCTGTTCGGGCATCCGCCGAAGGCGCTGATGCGGGAGTTGAAGTGGTGATCAAAGGCTCATTTTGTCATCGCCCGGCTTGACCGGGCGATCCAGTAAACACGAACGTCAGCGTTTCTTTTGAAAGGCCTGCGTGTACTGGATCCCCGCTTTCGCGGGGATGACAAGCGGATCTAGCTCTTTAAACGCAAAGTGCCCGGCACATCGGCCGGGCATCGCAAAACTCTCTCGACTGAAACCGGTTCTTACGCCGGCACGGCGTCCGGGAACACGGCTTCGATCTTGGTCTTCAGCGTCGCCGCGTTGAACGGCTTGACGATGTAGTTGTTCACGCCGGCCTTCTTGGCGGCGATCACGTTTTCGGTTTTCGATTCCGCCGTGATCATGATGAACGGGGTCTGCGACAGGTTGGGGTCGGCACGGACTTCCTTGAGCAGGTCGTAGCCGGTCATCGGCTCCATGTTCCAGTCAGAGATCACGAGGCCATACTTCTTCTGGCGCATCTTCTCGAGCGCCATCGACCCGTCGCTGGCGTCGTCGATATGTTCGAAGCCAAGCTGCTTCAGAAGATTGCGAATGATGCGGATCATGGTGTTGTAATCATCCACCACCAGCACCGACATCGACAAATCAACCGCCATCTTCAGTCCCCCTCAGGCACGATACGCGCATTGCAAAAAATGATGTTCGCCGAACGGCAAACCGATCCGGGTTGAGATTTAGCAGCATCGGTTAAATTTCCCGTTAACCGGGAGGCGGCGGTAAATCCGTCAAATTCGAATGGAATACCGATACGCGGCGGAGCTTGCCTCTGGCTTGACTCCCCTGCCATCGCCGCGTCACGGTCCGGCACGCATCGAAAACCATCAACGAATCCAATCATGACGTCTGGCTTTACCGTGATCCGCGACACCACCTCCGCGAGCGACATCCCGAGGGGATGCGTGGTGGCGATGGGTAATTTCGACGGCGTGCATCTTGGCCACCGCGCCGTGATCGGTGCGGCGCTCCGCATGGCGGAACTGCACAAGACCCGCGCGCTGGCGGTAACCTTTGAGCCGCATCCGCGGCTGTTTTTCAGCCCGAACACGCCGCAATTCCGGCTGTCGGACGAGGCTGCGAAGCTACGGCTGCTAGCCGGAACCGGCCTTGCCGGAGCCGTGGTGATGACATTTGACAAGGGCCGTGCCGGTACCACGGCGCATGATTTCATTCACCAAGATCTCATTGCGCGCCTCGGTATCAGCGGCATCGCGGTCGGCTACGATTTCCATTTCGGCAAGGGCCGCACTGGTTCCCCGAGCCTGCTCGCCACCGAGATGCCGCGTTTGGGCATCGAGGTCGATATCCAGCCCCATGTGGACATCGACGAACGGCCGGTGTCGTCCACCGCCATCCGCATGGCGCTTGCCGAGGGCCAGATCGCTGAGGCAACCGAGATGTTGCAGGGACCGTGGTTCATCACCGGCGAAGTGATCCACGGCAAGAAGCTCGGCCGCGACCTCGGCTATCCCACCGCCAATATCCGCCTGCCGGCCAATTGTGGGCTTCGCCACGGGATCTATGCCGTGCGCGTCGGCCGCGGCAGCGAGCGCTTTGACGGCGTGGCGTCATTCGGTCGCCGCCCGACTTTCGACAACGGCGCGCCGCTGCTGGAAGTGTTCCTGTTCGACTTCAAAGGCGATCTGTATGGGCAGACGCTCGATGTCGCGTTCATCGCCTTCATCAGGGATGAACTTAAATTCGACGGAGTCGACGCGCTGATTGTTCAGATGAACAATGACAGCGCGAACGCGCGCGCTGCCTTGGCAGCTGCGCCGGATGCGTTTCCGAAGCTGGGAGACGTGACCTGACCAAAACCGAAAAACAGAAGATGCTTGCCGGCGAACTCTACAATCCCGCCGGCAATGCCGAAATCGCCGCGGACGAGGCCGCCGCCAAGGCCTGGATGGCGCGCTACAATGCGACCATGAATGCGACCAATGCCGAGCGGCACGCGCTGCTGGTCGAGCAGTTCAAGCAAGTCGGCAAGGACGTCGCGATCCGGCCGCCATTCTTTATCGATTACGGCTACAATATCAGCGTCGGCGACGGCGTGTTCATGAATTTCAACTGCGTCATTCTCGATATCATGAGCGTGACCATCGGCGACCGCACCCAGATCGGGCCGGGCGTCCAGATCCTGGCGGCGGATCACCCGCGCGACGCCGCCACAAGGCGGACGATGCTGGAATTCGGCCGGCCGGTGCACATCGGAGCCGATGTCTGGATCGGCGGTGGGGCGATCATCCTGCCGGGAGTGACGATCGGCGATGGGGCACTGATTGGTGCCGGGGCGGTCGTGACCCGGGATGTTCCAGAGGGAGCCACCGTGGTGGGTAATCCGGCCAAAACTTTGCCGCCTAAATCTCCGGCCTCATCCTGAGGTGCGAGCCCTTGCGAGCCTCGAAGGATGGACACAGGCTCGGGAGTGCCCGCCGCCGCCCTTCGAGGCCTCCGCTTCGCGCCGGCACCTCAGGGTGACGGCTACGGTAAGCGAGTTCCGAGACGCCCCTTTGCGATCCCTGTTCCCCCTGCTATGGAATGGCCGATGTCTGCACGGCGCCCCATCATAAGCATTATCGGCCCGGCTTCCGCCTGAGCTTTGCTCGGCGCAAGACCGGGACTGACCTGTTTCATCGCGTTCCCGACGCGTTTCCGCGCCATTCGAGCTAGCCAGAGCCCCCGAGTCCCATCTCATGTCCGATAAGCCCGCGACCAACGACTATTCCAAGACCCTGTATCTGCCGCAGACCGAGTTCCCGATGCGTGCCGGTCTGCCGACCAGCGAGCCCAAGATGCTGGAGCGCTGGAAGGAAATCGACCTCTACGGCAAGCTCCGCGAGACCGCGAAGGGCAAGCCGAAATTCGTGCTGCATGACGGCCCGCCCTATGCCAACGGCAACATCCATATCGGGCACGCACTTAACAAGATCCTCAAGGATGTGGTGACCAAGAGCCAGCAGATGCTGGGCTTCGATTCCAACTACGTGCCGGGCTGGGACTGCCACGGCCTGCCGATCGAGTGGAAGATCGAGGAAGAAAACTACCGCTCCAAGGGCAAGACCAAGCCGAACTTCAAGGACGGCGCGGCGATGATCGCGTTCCGCCAGGAATGCCGCGCCTATGCGGGCAAGTGGCTCGACATCCAGCGCGAGGAATTCAAGCGCCTCGGCATCGTCGGCGACTGGGCCGGCCGCTACGCCACCATGGACTTCTTCGCCGAAGCGCAGATCGCGCGCGAACTGATGAAATTTGCCGCCAATGGCACGTTGTATCGCGGCTCCAAGCCTGTGATGTGGAGCGTGGTCGAGAAGACCGCGCTGGCCGAGGCCGAGGTCGAGTACGAGGACTACACGTCGGATGCGGTGTGGGTGAAATTCCCGGTCGCCGCCGAGTTCGGTCGCCTCGCCAAGGCATCGGTCGTCATCTGGACCACCACGCCATGGACGCTGCCTGCGAACCGCGCGATCTCGTTCTCCTCCAAGATCTCTTACGGCCTCTATGAGGTGACCGACGCGCCCGAGGACAACTGGTTGAAGACCGGCGATCTGCTGATCCTCGCCGATGCGCTGGCGGAGAGCGTGTTCAAGCAGGCGCGCGTGACCTCGTTCAAGAAGAGCAGCGAGCTGTCTTCCGACATCCTCGAGGATCTCGAATGCCGTCATCCGCTGAAGGGTTTTGCCGGCGGCTATGAGTTCATCGTGCCGCTGCTCAACGGCGATCATGTCACCGACGATGCCGGCACCGGCTTCGTGCATACCGCACCCAGCCATGGCCGCGACGACTTCGACATCTGGATGGTGAATGGCCGCCAGCTCACCGAACGCGGTATCGCCACCACGATCCCCTACACCGTCGATGAGAACGGCGCGCTCACCGAGCAGGCGCCGGGCTTCACCGGCACCCGCGTGCTGAACGACAAGGGCGAGAAGGGCGACGCCAACGAGGCCGTGATCAAGGAACTGATCGCGCGCAACGCGCTGGTGGCGCGTGCACGTCTCAAGCACCAGTATCCGCATTCCTGGCGCTCGAAGAAGCCGGTGATCTATCGCAACACGCCGCAATGGTTCATCGCGATGGACAAGGACATCGTCGATGACGGCAAGGCGAAAGCTGGCGACACGCTGCGCGCCCGCTCGCTCGACGCCATCAAGGTCACGCAATGGGTGCCGGCCGCCGGCCAGAACCGCATCACCGGCATGATCTCGGGGCGGCCCGACTGGGTGATCTCGCGCCAGCGCGCCTGGGGCGTGCCGATCGCCGTGTTCGTGCGCGAGACCGGCGATGGTTCGGCCGAGATCCTGCAGGACGCCGACGTCAACAAGCGCATCGCCGACGCGTTCGAGAAGGAAGGCGCTGACGCCTGGTATGCGGAGGGCGCCCGCGAGCGCTTCCTCGGCTCGCTGGCAAATGAAGCGTGGAAGAAAGTCGACGATATCTGCGACGTCTGGTTCGACTCAGGCTCGACGCATGCGTTCGTGCTGGAAGACCCCGTGCACTTCCCGGGTCTTGCCGGCATCAAGCGCAAGGTCGATGGCGGCACCGACACCGTGATGTATCTCGAAGGCTCGGACCAGCATCGCGGCTGGTTCCACTCGTCGCTACTGGAGAGCTGCGGCACGCGCGGCCGCGCGCCCTATGACGTCGTGCTCACCCACGGTTTCACGCTCGACGAGAACGGGCGCAAGATGTCGAAGTCGCTCGGCAACACCATCGAGCCGCAGAAGGTGATCAAGGATTCCGGCGCCGACATCCTGCGCCTGTGGGTCTGCGCCACGGACTATGCCGACGACCAGCGCATCGGCCCGGAGATCATCAAGAACACCATCGAGACCTATCGCAAGCTGCGCAACAGCGTGCGCTGGATGCTCGGCACGCTGCATCACTATGACAAGACCGATGCCGTCGCGTTCAAGGACATGCCGGAGCTTGAGCGGCTGATGCTGCATCAGCTCGCCGAGATCGATGCCAAGGTGCAGCAGGCCTATAAGGACTTCGACTACAAGACCGTGGTGGCCTCGCTCGCGACTTTCATGAACACCGAACTGTCGGCGTTCTATTTCGATATCCGCAAGGATACGCTGTATTGCGACGCGCCGTCCTCGCTCGCGCGCAAGGCGGCGCTGACGGCGATCGACACCATCTGCGACGCGATCCTGAAGTGGCTGGCGCCGATCCTCTCCTTCACCATGGACGAAGCCTGGCGGATGTATCGGCCGGATGCGGAGCCGTCGGTGCATCTGACGGTGTTTCCGGAAGGGCTCGCGCAGTTCAGGGATGACGCACTTGCGACGAAGTGGGAGACGATCCGCGACGTTCGCCGTGTCGTCACCGGCGCGCTCGAAGTCGAACGCGCCGCGAAGAATATCGGTTCGTCGCTGGAAGCGTCGCCGCTGGTGCATGTCAGCGATAAGGCGGTCTTCATGCTGTTCGCCGATATCGATCTCGCCGAGATCTGCATCACGTCCAATGCGATGCTGACCAATGGCGATGCACCGGCCGGCGCATTTACGCTGAGCGACGTCCCCGGCGTTGCCGTAGTGGTGGAGAAGGCCGTCGGTACGAAGTGTGCGCGGTCCTGGAAGATCCTGCCGACCGTCGGTGAGGACAAGGAGTATCCGGACGTGACCCCGCGCGACGCGCAGGCGTTGCGGGAATGGAAGGCGCTGGGAGTCGGATAACTCAGTTGTCGTCCCCGCGAAGGCGGGGACCCATACCCTCCGACTCCATGATGCGCTCTAAGGTCGCCATGCCCTTCGACTCAGCCAAACACTCCCGACCGAGGCTATGGGTCCCCGCTTTCGCGGGGACGACATCGCGTTTGGATCAGCGGACGGTGCCCCAATGACCCCCGCCGCCCGTTCCGGCCTGATCGTTGCCGTTACCACCCTGATCCTCGATCAGGCGTCGAAGCTGTGGCTGCTCCACGGCTTCGATCTTGGCCGGCGTGGACTTGTGAAGGTACTCCCCTTTTTCGACCTGATCCTCGCCTGGAACACGGGCATCAGCTACGGCTGGTTTTCGGATTCCGGGCCGACCGGCCAAATCCTCCTGATCGGCTTCAAGATCGTGGCCGTGATCGCCCTCACCGTCTGGATGGTCCGCGCGCAGACGCGCGTTGCGACAATTGCACTCGGCCTGATCATCGGCGGCGCCATCGGCAATGCCATCGATCGCTTCGCCTATGGCGCCGTGGTCGATTTTGCGCTGCTCCACGCCGAATTCGGCGGCAAGACCTACAACTGGTACGTGTTTAACCTTGCCGATGTCGCCATCGTTGCCGGTGTGGCGGCCTTGCTGTATGACTCCTTCTTCGGCGCACCCGCCGTAAAAGCGCCCTGATCCCAGCCGATACGCGAGGCCATGGGCGATGCGGGTGGAACTGCGCCAGTTTGGGCGTTTTGGCACAGATTTGCCGCCAGAGATTTGAACAGGATGAACACGATGCGCGAGACCGGGACCGGTTGGGCTCTGCACCTTTCATCGGGCGCTCTAAAGCGCTCTTTGCGACTGGCCACAGTCGCGCTCAGCCTCGGCCTTGCGATGTCCGCGACGATTGCCCATGCCGCCGACGATGACGATGACAACCTGACCTTCGAGGAAAAGGCCATCAAGTCGATCATGACCGGCCTTGGCGGCACCAATATGGAAAATTCCGGCATCGACTATCGCGAGCGCTCGCCGCTGGTGGTTCCGCCGCGCATCGACCTGCCGCAGCCGGCTGCTACGAGCAAGACCTCCAATGTTGCCAACTGGCCGAAGGACCCGGACGTCAAGCGCGCGCGCGAAGCCGCCGCTGCTTCCCAGCGTGGTCGGCCGGAAGAAGTGCTGGAAGCCTCGCGTCCGCTCACGCCGTCCGAAATGGCGCCGAAGCGCGCGCGGGTGTCGTCCTCGGGCGTCGATAATTCGCATCCCGGCGATCCCAACAAGAACATCGTGCTGAGCCCGTCGCAGCTTGGTGTCTCCAGCGGCATGTTCAAGAACATGTTCGGCGGCAACAAGGGCGAGGTCGCCAAGTTCGAAGGCGAACCGACGCGCGATTCGCTGACCCAGCCACCGGTCGGCTACCAGACCCCGGCGCAGGGCTATGCCTATGGCACCGGCCCGAAGGAAGTCATGCGCAACGAATACAATATCAACCCGATGACGGGTAAGTATTGACCGCGGCGCCGCGGTTGCCACGTTACCGCGACTTAACTTGCAGCGCACATCGCGCTTCGCCATTTTTCAAAGACCGTTTTATCGCATCGCGCCGGCTGCAACTGCAGCCGGCGCGATCGCTCGCCTGCGCCAAGGAGCAGCTAGCCCAGCCATGACAACATCATTCGCCCGTGCCGCGCGCTCTGCCACCGTCGCCGCTCTGTTGCTCGCCGGCAGTTTCGCAGCGCAAGCGCAGACCGACAGCCCGAAGCCGCCCACCACCTTCAAGCTCAACAATGGCATGCAGGTCGTGGTCATCGAGGATCACCGCACGCCGGTGGTCACGCAGATGATCTGGTACAAGGTCGGATCTGCGGATGAGACGCCCGGTAAATCCGGCCTCGCGCATTTCCTCGAACATCTGATGTTCAAGGGTACGGCCAAACATCCGGCCGGCGAATTCTCGCAGACCGTGCAGCGCGTCGGCGGCGAGGAGAACGCCTTCACTTCCACCGACTACACCGGCTACTATCAGCGCGTCACCAAGGACCAGCTCGGCCGCATGATGGAATTCGAGGCTGATCGCATGACCGGCCTTGTGCTGAAAGACGAGAACGTGCTGCCCGAGCGCGACGTTGTGCTGGAAGAATACAATATGCGCGTCGCTAACAGCCCCGAGGCACGGCTGAGCGAACAGATCATGGCCGCGCTCTATCTCAATCATCCCTATGGCCGCCCGATCATCGGCTGGCATCAGGAGATCGAGAAGCTCGACCGCGAGGATGCGCTCGCTTTCTACAAGCGCTTTTATGCCCCGAACAACGCGACGCTGATCATCGCCGGTGATGTCGATCCGCAGGAAATCCGCCCGATGGTGGAGCGTACCTATGGTGTGATCCCGGCGCAGCCCGCGATCCCCGAGCGCCGCATCCGCCCGCAAGAGCCGACACCCGCTGCACCGCGTACGGTGACGCTCGCCGATCCGCGCGTCGAGCAGACCAACCTGCGCCGCACTTATTTTGTCCCTTCGGCCACCACCGCCGCGGCCGGCGAAAGCCAGGCGCTCGACGTGCTGGCGCAACTGATCGGCGGCGGTCCGAATTCGTACCTCTATCGTGCGCTCGTCATCGACAAGCAGCTCGCGGTCAATGCCGGTGCAGGCTATCAGGGCACCGCCCTCGACAGCGCGCAGTTCATGATCTCGGCTTCGCCGAAGCCCGGCACTGAATTCGCTGACATCGAGAAGGTCATCGATGCCGTCATCGCCGACGTCGCCGCCAATCCGGTGCCGGCCGCCGATCTCGAACGCGTCAAGACGCAGCTCGTCGCCGAAGCGGTTTACGCGCAGGACAGCCAGGCCGCACTGGCGCGCTGGTATGGCGCAGCACTCACCACCGGACTCAGCGTCGAGGACATTCGCAGCTGGCCCGACCGCATCAAGGCGGTGACCGCCGAACAGGTCCGCGCCGCAGCACAGACCTGGCTCGACAAGAAGCGCTCGGTTACCGGCTACCTGATCAAAGATACTACGGCGAAGCGCGAGGAGAAGCGGTCGTGAGCATGATCTTTAACGCACGCCGTCTCGGCATCGCCGTCGCCACCGCCGTCTCGCTTGTCGCGCTGATGACAACGCCCTCATTCGCCGCAGCCAAGGTGCAGCGGCTGGTCACCCCGGGCGGCATCGAAGCGCAGTTCGTGCAGGATGCCACCGTCCCCGTCATCGCCATGGAATATGCCTTTGGCGGTGGCGCGGCGCAGGATCCGAAAGACAGGTCCGGCACCGCCAACATGGTCGCCAGCCTGATGGATGAAGGCGCCGGGGATCTGGATTCCGCAGCGTTCCGCGAACGCATGGAGCGCCGCGCCATCGAGCTGAGCTTCAACGCCCAGCGCGATTATCTGCGCGGCTCGCTGCGCATGCTGAAGGAGAATCGCGACGAAGCCTTCGATCTCGCCCGTCTCGCTCTGACCTCGCCGCGTTTCGATGCGCCCGATATCGAGCGCATCCGCACGCAGATCCTCTCCGGCCTGCGCCGCGAAACCACGAACCCGAATGCGCTGGCGACGCGCAAATTCCTGGAAGTGGCGTTCGGCGATCATCCCTACAGCCGGTCGTCCAACGGCAATCTGGTCGACGTGCCGAAGATCTCCGTCGATGACATCAAGGCCTACAAGAACCGCATCGTTGCCAAGGATACGCTGAAGATCGCCGTCGTCGGCGACATCGATCCGGACGCGCTCGCCAAGCTCCTCGACAAGACGTTTGGCGCGCTGCCTGCCAAGGCCGACCTTGTGACGATACCCGACGTCACCGTCACCAAGCCGCCGAAGAAAGAATTCGTCACGCTCGACGTGCCGCAGACCGTGATCACGTTCGGCACCCCCGGCCTCAAGCGTGACGATCCCACCTTCATGGCCGCCTATATCGTCAATCACATCCTCGGCGGCGGCACGCTGTCCTCGCGGCTGTATCACGAAGTGCGCGAGAAGCGCGGCCTCGCTTATGGCGTCTCGAGTTCGCTGATCTGGATGCAGCGCTCCGGCCTGTGGATCGGCAATACCGCCACCCGCGCCGACCGCGCCACCGAGACCATCGACACGGTGACTGCCGAGGTGAAGCGGCTCGCCGACGAAGGCCCGAGCCAGAAGGAGCTGGACGAAGCCAAATCCTATCTGAAAGGCTCTCAGATGCTGGCACTCGATACCTCGTCGAAGCTCGCCAGCGCATTGCTGCAGTATCAGCTCGACCGCTTGCCGATCGATTATATCGAGAAGCGTAATTCGATCGTCGATGCAGTGACGCTGGATCAGGCCAAGGCGGCAGCCAAGCGGCTCTGGGCCGATGGCTTGCTCAGCGTCGTCGTTGGCCGCGCGCCGCAGGCGGCAGCAGCGCCGGTGGCTCCGGCGCCGAAAGCGAACTAATGCAGGTCGCAGTCATCGGTGCCGGCGCCGTCGGTTGCTATTACGGTGCCATGCTGCTGCGCGCGGGCCATGACCTCACTTTGGTCGGACGTCGCGCCCATGTAGAGGCCATCAATGCGCATGGCCTCCGCTTCGAAAGCGCGGCTTTCACCGGCTTCATCCCGGCGAAGGCCGTGACGGAGATCGCAGAGCTGACGCCGCCTGATCTGGTGTTGTTCGCTGTAAAATCCGGCGACACCGACGAAACCGCAAGGACGCTCAAGTCGATACTCAAACCCGACTCGATCGTGCTCAGCCTGCAGAACGGCGTCGATAATCCCGAGCGCCTGCGCAAGATCTTGAGCCAGCCGGTGATCGCTGCAGCCGTCTATGTCGCGACCGAGATGCCCGGGCCGGGTCATGTGAAACACAATGGCCGTGGCGAGCTGATCATCGGCGCCGGGCCGCACAGCGCTGAACTGGCCAGGCTCCTTTCCGAAGCCCATGTGCCAACCACCGTGGCCGATGATATCGATGCGGTGCAATGGTCGAAGCTCATCAACAACTGCGCCTATAACGCACTATCGGCGGTTGCGGGCATCGCCTATGGCGAGATGGTCAAGGTCGAGGGCGCCAGCCAGATCGTGACCAATGCCGTCACCGAATGCCTTGCGGTGGCGAAAGCGTGTGGCGTGTCGCTGCCGGGCGACCTGCTCGACAAGACCCTCGGCCTCCCTGCGTCGATGCCGGCCCAGCAATCCTCGACCTCGCAGGATCTCGGCCGTGGCAAGCCCTCGGAAATCGACTTCCTCAACGGCTTCATTGTCCGCAAGGGGATCGAACACGGCATTCCCACGCCGACCAATCATGCGCTGCAGGTGATGGTGAAGCTGGTGGAGCGCTCGGGGTCGCGGCAGGGGCGCTAGGCTCCGTTCGCCGCAGGGCTACCGCATATGAATCGCGAGGAGCATACCGCACCGCAGCCATCCTTCGAGACGCGGCCAAGCGGCCGCTCCTCAGGATGAGGGCCGAGCGTGGCTCTGTAGAAGATCCTCATGGTGAGGAGCCCGCAAAGCGGGCGTCTCGAACCATGCAGGCCGAGCACTATCCCCCATCGCTCAAACGCCATATGCGATGGTCCAGGCGCTCGCCGGGACGACGAGCAATTGATATGCTACGAACCCAGCATGCTGCTCCGGATCACCCGCGCCATCGCCATTGAGGAAGACGATATCGAGATCGTCTATGTGCGCGCGTCAGGCCCCGGCGGACAGAACGTCAACAAGGTCTCCACCGCCGCGCAATTGCGCTTCGACAGCAAGAAGCTGACGATCCCCGAGGACATGGAGATCCGCCTGCGCACCCTCGCCGGCCAGCGCATGACCAAGGACGGCGTGATCGTCATGCACGCCCAGCGCTTTCGCACCCAGGAGCGCAACAAGGCCGATGCCATCGAACGGTTGGTGGAGCTGATCAAGGAAGCCGCCTATCGCGAGCCGCCGCGGCGGCCGACCAAGCCGACGCTCGGTTCGAAGAAACGCCGCCTGGAAGGCAAGAAGCGCCGTGGCGACGTCAAGGCCGGGCGCAGTGGCCGCTTCACCGACTGATTCCACCTGCCACCACGACTACAAGGACTGCCCCATGGCCAACCCCGTTCACTCCATGATTCGCGTGATCGATGAAGCCCGTTCACTTGATTTCTACAAGCGCGCTTTCGGACTTGAGATTGCGGAACGGCTGGCCTTCGACGACTTCACGCTGATCTATCTGCGCCACCCCTCCTCACCGTTCGAGCTGGAGCTGACCATCAACAAAGGCCGCACCGAGCCCTATACGCTGGGCGACGGCTACGGCCATCTCGCCGTCGTGGTGGACGATCTGGCCGCGGAACATGCGCGCTTCGAACAGCAAAAGCTGGCTCCCGGCCCGCTGCGCGAACTCAAGCATGACGGCAAGCCGCTGGCACGCTTCTTCTTCGCCACCGACCCCGACGGCTACAAGATCGAGGTCATCGAAAGAGGCGGCCGATTCGCGTGAGTGAAGCCGAAGGGCGGATGAGCGCAGCGTCATCCGCCGCAGAGCTTCAACCATGAATTCGGCCGGCGGATGACGCCTTTGGCTCATCCGCCCTGCGGATCGGCTCATCCAGCCGGGGACAGCTTCGATCCGATCGGGACACACGGCCTTACGGGGCTTAGAATGGCACCCTAGGTTCCCTACATATCCTCGACTATCCACCGCGCGCCGAGACCCATGCCCGTTCGCCAATTGCCAGAAACCATCGTCAACCGCATCGCCGCCGGCGAGGTGGTCGAGCGGCCGGCGAGCGTGGTCAAGGAGCTCGTCGAGAACGCCATCGATGCCGGCGCTTCGCGGATCGAAATCTTCAGCGATGGCGGCGGCCGGCGGAAGATCGCCATCACCGATGACGGCCATGGCATGACCCATTCCGATCTCGGTTTGGCGGTGGAGCGTCACGCCACCTCGAAACTCGATGATGAGGATCTGCTGGCGATCCGCACGCTGGGCTTTCGCGGCGAGGCGCTGCCGTCCATCGGTTCGGTGGCGCGACTCGGCATCACCACGCGCCATGCCAGCGAGCCGCACGCCTGGTCGCTGACCGTGGATGCCGGCACCAAGGAGCCGATCATGCCGGCGGCACTGGGCCAGGGCACCCGCATTGAGGTCGCCGATCTCTTCTATGCGACACCGGCGCGGCTGAAATTCCTCAAGACCGACCGCACCGAGGCGGAAGCGATCCGCGAAGTGGTGCGCCGGCTTGCGATGGCGCGGCCGGATGTCGCCTTCACGCTGTCCGGCGAAAAGCGGGTGCCGATCACCTGGGCTGCAGCGCTGCCCGGTGCCCCCGGCCAGCTCACGCGGCTCGGCGATATTCTCGGCGCGGAGTTTCGCGCCAGCGCGATCGCCGTGCGCAGCGAGCGCGAAGGTGTCGTGGTGGAAGGCTTCGCCGCATCGCCGTCGCTCACCAAGGCCAATGCACTGGGCCAGTATCTGTTCGTCAATGGCCGCCCGGTGCGCGACAAGCTGATCGTCGGCGCCGTGCGGGCCGCCTATTCCGACTACCTGCCGCGCGACCGTCATCCAGTGCTGGCGCTGTTCGTCACCCTCGACCCGCAGGAGGTCGATGCCAACGTGCATCCGGCCAAGACCGAGGTGCGCTTCCGCAATGCCGGCCTCGTGCGCGCGCTGATCGTGCATGCGCTGAAGGACGGCCTCGCGCGCGAGGGCAAGCGCACGGCGGCGAACAATGATGCCGGCGCGGTGCTGTCCTCGTTCCGGCCGAACAGCGCGCCGGGCTTTACGTCACGCAATGCGAACTGGGACTGGCAGCGGTCGCCGTCCTATCCGGTGGCGCCTGCGCCCGCTTTCGGTGGTGCGACCGCGTTTGCCGAAGCGCCACAGGCCGCCTTCGATGTCGGCACGCCGACAGCCGATGTGCGTTTCGAGGAAGCCCCGCAGGCGGATCTGCTCGATCGCCCGCTGGGTGCGGCGCGCGCGCAGGTGCATGAGAACTACATCATCGCCCAGACCCGCGATGGCATGATCTTGGTCGATCAGCACGCCGCCCATGAGCGCATCGTCTATGAAAAGCTGAAGGCCTCGCTCGCCAAGAACGGCGTGCAGCGGCAGATCCTGCTGATCCCCGATATCGTCGAGATGGACGAAGCCACCGTCGAGAAGCTGGTGGAGCGCGCCGAAGAGCTGGCGAGCTATGGGCTTGCGATCGACTCATTCGGCCCCGGCGCCATCGCCGTGCGCGAGACGCCGTCGCTGCTCGGCAAGACCAATGCGGCTTCGCTGTTGCGCGATCTCGCCGAGCACATGGCCGAATGGGACGAAGCGCTGCCGCTGGAGCGCCGCCTGATGCATGTGGCAGCCACCATGGCCTGTCACGGCTCGATCCGCTCCGGACGGCGTCTGCGCGCGGAAGAGATGAACGCGCTGCTGCGCGAGATGGAAGAGACGCCGAATTCCGGCCAGTGCAATCACGGCCGCCCGACTTATGTGGAGCTGAAGCTCAACGATATCGAGAAGCTGTTCGGGCGGAGATAAATGCGCCGTCATTGCGAGCGCAGCGAAGCAATCCAGAAAGCCAAGTGAAGAAAGACTGGATTGCTTCGTCGCTGCGCTCCTCGCAATGACGTTTGAGAAGTCTCATCTCACGTATATTTCGGATCGCGTTCCAGGATCTCGATCGACACGCCCTGCGGCGCGCGGATGAAGGCGATGCGCAGGCCCGGCTTCAACGTATGCGGCTCCTTGGTGAACTCGACACCGCGGGCCTTGAGATCGGCGGCGACCGCATCGATGTCCTTCACCTTCAGGCCGAAATGATCGAGGCCCTGATACGGCGTCACCGGCGGCGGATTGACGCCCATCTCCGGTGTCACCGGTGCCAGGAAGATCAACGCGCCGCCGAGCCTGATATCAACACGGCCGGGCGCCCGCAGGATCTCGGCATCGAGCTTGTCGGCAAACCACTGTGCGGTGGCTTCGACATCGGGCGTGCGGATATGGACGTGATCCCAGGTGCAGGCGAGCGTCATCGGAAATTTCCTCTTTCTTGTAGGATGGGTTGAGCGAAGCGATAACCCATCATCTTTCACGCATGTGGTCGATAGGTTTTCGCTCCGCTCAACCCATCCTACGCCTCATCGGAATCTCAGAAACGTAAACTCGGTGTCGTCATAGGCGCGACGCTCGATTTCTTCATAGCCGTCGGGGGCAACGAACTCGGCATCCTTCGCCTCTTCCACCACCACCAGCGCATCCGGCACCAGCCAGCCGCCGTTGCGCAGGGCGACCAGTGATTTTTCCGCGAGCTTCTGGCGATAGGGCGGATCGATGAACACCAGCGCAAACGGCTCCACCGGATGCGCCGGGCCGGGATCGCTGGCATCGCGGCGATAGACCTTGGTGACGCCGCCAAGGCCGAGGCTCTCGACATTGTCGCGCAGCAGCGCACGCGCTTCGGAGCCATTATCCACGAACAGCGTGAACTTGGCGCCACGCGACACCGCCTCGATGCCGAGCGCGCCGGTGCCCGCATAGAGATCGAGCACCCGCGCATCGAGCATCGGATTCTCGTAGGCATGCATCAGGATATTGAACAGCGACTCCCTCAGCCGGTCCTGCGTCGGACGGATCGCTTGCGTCGAGGGGCCTGCAATATTGCGGCCCCTCAGCCGGCCACCAATCACGCGCATCGGCTACGCGTCCCGCGGCTTGATATCGCGCTTGCCCTTGTAGCCGCGCTTCGGCGGCTTCTTCGGGCCGCCGAACATGGCATCGGCTTCCTTGCGCGCACGGGTGTCCTCGGAGCCGGATCGCTGCACGACGACGCGGCGGCCCTTGCGGTCCTCCACCGTCGAGCGCTTCAGCACCGGCTTCTTGACGATGACCGGATCGAGCGAGGTGTCGCCCTTGCTCGGCAGCTGACGGCCGAAATCGGCACCGGCGGCTTCCGCGATCTTCTCGCCGAGCTGCTCGCGCAACACCCGCGTCTTCACCTCGTCGACCTCGCCCTCTTCCAGCTCGCCGAGCTGGAACGGGCCGTAGGAGATGCGGATCAGGCGATTCACCTCAAGGCCGAGATGGGCGCAGATGTTACGCACTTCGCGATTCTTGCCTTCGCGGATCGCAAACACCAGCCACACATTGGCGCCCTGGTCGCGCTCCAGCGTTGCATCGATGGCGCCGTACTTCACGCCATCGACCTCGACGCCGTTCTTGAGCTCGTCGAGCTGTGCCTGAGTGACGTTGCCATGGGCGCGAACGCGATAGCGGCGCAGCCAGCCGGTGTCGGGCAGTTCCAGCGTGCGGGCGAGACCACCGTCATTGGTGAGCAGCAACAGGCCTTCGGTGTTGAAGTCGAGACGGCCGATGGAGATCAGGCGCGGCAGGTCTTCCGGCAGATGATCGAACACTGTCGGCCGACCTTCCGGATCGGCATGGGTCGTCATCAGGCCACGTGGCTTGTGATACATGAACAGCCGCGTGCGCTCGCGTGCCGGCAACGGCTTGCCGTCCACGGTAATGACGTCATTGCTGGTGACATCCAGCGCCGGCGAATTGATCACGCGGCCATTCACGGACACGCGGCCCTGCGTCACCCACTCCTCGGCATCGCGGCGCGAGCAGAGACCGGCGCGCGCCACGACCTTGGCGACACGTTCGGCGCCCTTCTTCTCGACAGGCTTGCGCGGCGCCTTCTTCGCATCGGGATCGCGCGGGCGATATTCGCCGCGGCCACCGAAGGCGGGGCGCTGGCGGAAGATCTGGCTGTCGTCCTCGTTCTCGCGACGCGGGCGCTCGTCGCCCTCGCTGCCACGGCGGGGACGCTCCTGCCAGTCCGACCGGCCGCGCGGCTCGCGCGAGCGCTCGAATTGTGGACGGTCCTCGCGCGCGCGCTCAAAACGCGGACGCTCGCCATCGCCGCTGCGCTCGGGGCGATCATCGCGCGAACGTTCAAAGCGGGGCTTGTCGAATTTCGGCCGGTCGAATTTGCGCTCGCCATCGCGCGGCGCACGCGCCGGACGGCTGCTGCGGTCGTCGCCTTCGCGCTTCTGCCACGGCTTCTCATCGCTGCGGTCGGGGCCGCGCTCGAAATCGCGATCCTTGCCGAACGATTTGCGCGGACCGCCACGATCCGGTGCGCCACGCGAAAACTTCTTGTCGCCAAACGGCCGATCACCACGTGGACGGTCGCCGTCCCGCGACGGCCGCGGGCTGAACGGCCGATCCCCCTGCGGACGATCGCCGCGCGGCGCGTAGGCGCGCTTCTCGCCGTCACCATCACGCGGCTTCCTGTCGCCGAACGGGCGGTCACCGCGGGGACGATCACCATCGCGCGGCGGACGCGCGCTGAACGGCCGATCACCCTGCGGGCGATCACCGCGCGGTGCATAGCTGCGCTTCTCGCCGCCGCCATCGCGCGATGCATAGGGCTTCTTCTCGCCAAACTTCTTGTCGGAGAAACGGCCCGCCGGACGTGAATCACCGCGGTCACCACGCGGTGCGCGATCATCGCGCTTGAAATCCGGGCGATCGCCACGCGGCGCGTAGCTGCGCTTTTCACCGCCGCCAAAATCCTTGCGCGGGCCGCGCGGACGATCGCTGTCGCTGCGCGCGGGACGCTCGTCGCGGTTGAAGCGCGGACGCGGCGCATCGCCGAAGTCACGGCGCGGCGCGCGCTCACCATCACGCTTGCCGGCATAAGGGCGCTTCTCGCCATCACCGTCCCGCGGCGGGCGCGGCGTGTAGGTGCCATCACGCTTGGCAAATTTCTTCTCCGGGCCGCGGGCCGCGCCGGAACGGCCACCTTTGGCCGGACCCTTGCCGCCGGGCGGCCGGCCGCGCGAGGGGCCGTTGTTTTTATCGTTATCGCGGGGCATGAAAGGTCTCGCTGCAGCGGAAGCTGAATTGGGTTGAGCACGGAGACGGTTTCGCAGGGTCGCCGACAGGCGACGCATCAAGGCGAAACAGGACCGCTTTTGCTGAAGGCCACTCCGTAGCAGAGTTTTGCGCAGGAAACGAGCTTTTGACCGCCCCTTCTTTCATGGATTTGGCCCTGAAAGCCGCCGAAACCGCTGGTCAGGCGGGGGAAGTACCTATCGGCTGCGTGATCGTGCGAAACGGCGAAGTGATTGCCAGCGCCGGCAATCGCACTCTGACCGACAAGGACCCCACGGCCCATGCCGAAGTGCTGGCGATCCGGCAGGCCGCCGCCCAGCTCAGCAGCGAGCGGCTGGTGGATTGCGATCTCTATGTGACGCTGGAGCCCTGCACCATGTGCGCCGGGGCGATCTCATTCGCCCGCATCCGCCGGCTGTATTATGGCGCAGCGGATCCCAAGGGCGGCGGCGTCGAATCCGGGGTCAGGTTCTTCGCCTCCCCGGCCTGCCATCACGCGCCGGAGGTCTATTCCGCCGTGGGCGAAATGGAATCTGCGAAGATTTTACGAGATTTTTTTCGCGCCCGCCGCTGACACTCGCTGCATCCGCGTAATCACCGGCACGCGCATGACCTCGTGGCCATTTTCGTGAACGACGCAAACGTGGCGCGCATGCTCGCGATTGGCTGGTGGCCGAGATGAGATTTCATCAGCAATTGCATAGGCTTCTGCGATGGCCTGAGCGTCGTTATCGAGGTCACGCCCTGCGTGATCGCGCTCAGTCATGCCGTTCTTCAGGTCAAAATAATAATGCGCCATGAGGAACCTCTTGGCCCTCAACGCCGCACACAACCTTTGGTTCCGCAGAAGGCAGAACCTCCGGCTACCGTCACTTGCACTTGCGCTCGCGCGCCACGGCCTGCCAGCCGATATCGCGGCGGCAGAAGCCCTCCGGCCAGTTAATCAGGCCAATGGCCTCGTAAGCTCGGCGCTGGGCTTCCCCGACCGTTTTGGCGGAGGCCGTGACATTGAGCACACGACCGCCATTGGCCAGGATCCAGTCGCCGGAAGCCCTGGTTCCGGCATGGAACACCTCGACGCCCTCGATCTGCTCGGCGCGGTCGATGCCGCCGATGCGGGTGCCCTTGTCGTAATCGCCGGGATAGCCCTTGGCCGCCATGACAACCGTCAGCGCCGGGTCCGGGAACCAGCGCAAATCGAAATTCTTCAGCTGGCCATAAGCCGAGGCGATCAGCGCCGGCAGCAGATCCGACATCAGGCGGACCATCAGCACCTGGGTCTCCGGATCACCGAAACGGGCATTGTATTCGATCAGTTTCGGGCCTTCGTCGGTGATCATGAGGCCCGCGAACAGCACGCCCTTATAGGGGCAACCCATGTCCTTCATGGCCTTCAGCGTCGGCAGGATGATCTCGTCCATGGTGCGCTTCTGAATCGCATCCGTGAAAACCGGCGCCGGCGAATAGGCACCCATGCCACCGGTATTCGGCCCCTTGTCGCCGTCATAAGCGCGCTTGTGGTCCTGCGCAGCCACCAGCGGCAGCGCATTCTCGCCATCGCACAGCACGAAGAACGACGCCTCCTCGCCGATCATGAATTCCTCGACAACGGCTTCCGCGCCAGCCGCGCCAAACCCGCCGCCGAGCATCATGTCGATGGCGTCCTCGGCCTCAGCGAGCGTCATCGCCACCACCACGCCTTTGCCAGCGGCGAGCCCGTCGGCCTTGATCACGATCGGCGCACCCTGGGCGCGGATATAGGCCTTGGCCTTGTCCGCATCGCTGAAGCGCTCATAGGCAGCGGTCGGGATATTGTTCGCCTTGCAGATATCCTTGGTGAAACCCTTGGAGCCTTCGAGGCGAGCCGCCGCCTTGCTTGGCCCGAACGCCTTGATACCAGCTGCGGCGAGGTCATCGACAATGCCGGCGGCCAGCGGCGCTTCCGGCCCGACCACAACGAAATCGATCTTGTTGTCACGGCAGAACGTGATCACGGCCGCATGGTCGGCGACATCCAGCGCCACGCATTCCGCTTCCTGCGCGATGCCGGCATTGCCGGGCGCGCACCAGAGCTTCGTCAGTAGCGGTGACGCCGCCAGCTTCCATGCCAGCGCGTGCTCGCGGCCACCGGAACCGATGAGAAGAATGTTCATGGGATGACTGCCTGGCCGGGTTTTGGATGGTTTTGCCAGCGTTTAGCATGCTAATCCGCTGCCGCAACAGCCCGAGACCCCGATGCCTAAAACTGCCGCTGCTCCCCTCACGAATTCCACCGAATTCACCGTCTCAGAGCTGTCCTCGGCGCTGAAGCGGACGGTGGAGGACGCCTACGGCAATGTGCGCGTGCGTGGCGAGATCACCGGCTTTCGCGGGCCGCACTCCTCCGGCCACTGCTATTTCTCCCTCAAGGACGAGAGCGCCAAGATCGAGGCCGTGATCTGGAAGGGCGTCCACGGCCGGATGCGGTTCCGCCCGCAAGAGGGCCTCGAAGTCATCGCGACGGGCAAGCTGACCACCTATCCCGGCTCGTCGAAATACCAGATCGTCATCGAGGCGCTGGAGCCCGCCGGCGTCGGCGCGCTGATGGCCTTGATGGAAGAGCGCAAGCGCAAGCTCGGCGCCGAGGGCCTGTTCGACGAGGCGCGCAAACAGTTGCTGCCATGGCTGCCGGAAGTGATCGGCGTCGTCACCTCGCCGACCGGCGCCGTGATTCGCGACATCCTGCATCGCCTCGAAGACCGCTTCCCACGGCATGTGCTGGTATGGCCCGTGCGCGTGCAGGGTGAAGGCTCCGCGGAACAGGTCGCAGCCGCGATCCACGGCTTCAACGCACTGGAGCCTGGCGGCAAGATTCCGCGGCCTGATCTCCTGATCGTCGCCCGCGGCGGAGGCTCGCTGGAAGACCTGTGGTCGTTCAACGAAGAGATCGTGGTGCGCGCTGCGGCCGAAAGCATGATCCCGCTGATCTCCGCCGTGGGCCACGAGACCGACATCACGCTGATCGACTTTGCTTCCGACAAGCGCGCGCCAACGCCGACTGCGGCAGCCGAAATGGCGGTGCCAGTGCGTGCGGAACTGCTTGTCGAGATCGGCACCTTCGAGCGCCGCATGATGCTGTGCTGGCAGCGCGCGCAGGAGTCCCGCCGCAACGAGCTGCGCGCTGCCGCACGCGCTCTGCCGAATGCGGGCGACCTGCTTGCCATTCCGCGCCAGCGCCTCGACGGTGCCGGCGCCTCGCTGCCGCGCGCGCTGAAGGCGAACACCCATGCGCATCATCGCCGCTTCGTCGAGGCCAGCTCCGGCCTGACGCTCCGCGTGCTGCGCGCACAGATCGCACATGCAACGCAGCGGCAGACGGTGTACGGCGAGCGCCTGAGACTCGCGGCCCGCGCACTGCTGCGCGAGCGCCGCGACCGTTTTGCCAATCTCGCATTGCGCCTCAAGACGTCGAAATCCGCCAATGCGCAGGCGCAGCGCAATGCGATCACAAGGGATCGCGAGCGTACGCTGCGTCTGACCGAGCGCGCCCGCCGTGCACTGACGACACTGCTGCAGCGCCAGCAAGCGCGCGTCGAGGCCTCGAACAAGCTGCTCGCCGCCCTCTCCTATCGCAGCGTGCTCGCCCGTGGCTTTGCGCTGGTGCGCGACGAACAGGGCGCGGCACTGCATGCAGCGGCCGGCATCAATGCCGGTGCCCGGCTGACCATCGAATTTGCCGATGGCCGCGTGGGTGTCTTGGCGGATGGCGACATTCCAGCGACACCGCGTGAAACGAAGGCGGCCCCCAAGCCCGCAATACCGAAGCGCAAGGCCAAGGTGGATCAGGGCGACCTGTTCTAGTCCACGGGTGGCGCTTCCATTCGGGGCGCCGAGGCCCTATTTATGCTTTGAAATGACGACATCGATCCAGGAGACCAGCCGTGCTCAATAAATTCGGCCCATCCGGCAATGGCGAAGCCAAGCTGCAATATCTCGACGGCGATTTTCGCGTGATCGCGCCCGGCACCTATGTGACCTGCGCCATTTCCGGCGAACGCATCCCGCTGGACGAGCTGAAATACTGGAGCGTCGATCGGCAGGAAGCCTATGCCACGCATACGGCGGTGCTGAAGCGGCATTATCCGGAACAGGTGAAGTAGTCCGACCGTAGGGCGGATGAGCCGAAGGCGTAATCCGCCGATCTTCGCCACATAAACTCGGCCGGCGGATGACGCTTCGCTAATCCGCCCGACGGCTCAGCGCTTGATCCCTGCCTTCGCCCGATTGATGCTCTCGCGCACCAGACTGCGCAGCCCATCTTTATCCTCGACCTCGAGTGCGACGGCGAAGCCGACAATCTCCGCTGCCGCCGGCATGCCCCGCAGCTTCACCAGATCCTTCTCTGTCGTCACCAATGTCAGCCCCGCGCTTCCCGCCTGCACGACTAGCGCGTCGATCTCTTGCGCCGTGTACGGATGATGATCGCCGAACGCTTTCTCGACGACCACATCCACACCCGCATGACGCAGCGTGCGGAAGAAGCGACCGGGATCGCCGATCCCTGCGAAAGCGAGTACGCGCTTGTCCTGTAGCGCCTGCACCGACGTCGCGTCCGGCTTCAAGCGCGCCGTAAAGACCTTGCCACCGCGACCATGCACCAATGCGGCGACGCCGGTGGCCGCAATGCCATCGCCGATCACCACCAGCGCATCGGTGCGCGGGATCTGGCGATCGAGCGGCGCGCGCAGTGGCCCCGCCGGAAAGATGCGGCCATTGCCGAGGCCGCGATTGCCGTCGATGACGATCAGCGACAGATCCTTGGCAATCGCCGGATTCTGGAAACCGTCATCCATAACGATCACGCTGGCGCCGGTGGAGCGGGCCAGCGCTGCGCCGTTAACGCGATCACGCGCAATCACCACCGGCACATCGCGCGCCATCATCAGCGGCTCGTCGCCGACATCGGCAGCGCTGTGCCTACCCGGCTCCACCTTCACCGGCCCGCGCAATTTGCCGCCATGGCCGCGGCTGAGCACCACCGGGGTCTCGCCGAGTTCGCGCAGCAGCTTCACAAGCGCCAAAGTCGTCGGCGTCTTGCCGGCACCGCCGGTGTGATAGTTGCCGACGCAGATCACGGGAATACCGACCACCGTTCCCTGCCGCATCATCCGCGCAGCGGCAATCTCGCCATAGACGGCGCCAAGCGGCGTCAGCAGGCGCGACAGCCAGCTCGCGCGCTGCTGCCAGAACGCCGGCTCACGCATGGTGGCCGCCCATCTCGAAACGCAACTGCATGAGATAAGGCTCGAGCGCGTGAAGTGTACGATCGAGCGCGCCGCCGAGGCGCGTCACCACCTGCCCCGCAGCATCGATGGCCGCATCGCGCGCCGCGACGTCGCCAAGCATCTGGCCCAGTTGCTTGACGAGCTGCTCGGAGGAATTCGCCTGCCGCGCGCCGCCGGCGCGATCGAGCGCCTCATAGACATCAGTGAAATTGAAGACGTGAGGACCATGCACGATGGACGCACCGAGCTTGGTCGGTTCGATCGGGTTCTGCCCGCCATGCGGCACCAGCGAGCCGCCCATGAAAACGACCGGCGTGAGGCGATAGAACACGCCGAGCTCACCCATGGTGTCAGCGACATAGACATCGGTCGTCGCGCCGGGCAATTCCGCGCGCGAGCGCAGCGCGACGCTGGTGCCGCTTGTCTTGACCATGTCCGCAATGGCTTCGCCGCGATGGGCATGGCGCGGCACAATTACCGTGAGTAGCGATGGGAAGAAGTTAGCCAGCACCTTGTGCGTTTCGAGGATGATCTCCTCTTCGCCGGGATGCGTGGATGACGCCACGACGATCGGGCGTCCACGTGTCGCAGCCTTCAACGCTTCCAGCCTGGCTGTATCGCCCGGCGGGGCTTGAACATCGAATTTCAGATTGCCGGTGACGAGCACGCTGCGCGCACCAAGCGCACCGAAGCGCTCGGCATCGGTGTCAGACTGCGCGAGGCAAATCTCGAAGCGTCCGAGCAAAGCGGCAATCGTCTTCGACATTTTCTGCCAGCGCGGGAACGAACGCTGCGACATCCGGGCGTTGATCAGCGCCATCGGCACCCGCCGCTTCGCCGCAGACAGGATCAGGTTCGGCCAGAGGTCGCTCTCGATGAACAGCGCCAGGCTCGGATGCCAGTGATCGAGGAAGCGCGCGACATAACGCGGCGAGTCATAGGGGATATATTGATGGATGATATCGGGCGGAAATCGCTTGGCGATGATGCCTGCCGAAGTCACCGTCCCCGATGTCAGCAGAATGCGCATGCCGGCGGCGCGAAGCCGCTCGATCAATGTCGCCGCCGCCAGCACTTCGCCGACGCTCGCACCATGCACCCAGACCAGCGGCCCGGCTGGACGCTCGATCACGGCGATGCCGCGCCGTTCATCCACGCGCTGCGGATCTTCCTTGCCGTTGCGCAGGCGCCGTTTGATCAGCAGCGGCACCATCGGCGTCAGCGCGAACGACAGGCGGCGATAGGCGCGCAGCGTGAGCGGCAGGGTCTCAGGCATAGCGGTTGCCATCCGGGCGGCCGACAGCTTCATAGGCCCGTTGCGTGGCGTCGTTCAGCGTCGCCTCCAGCCGCTGGCGCAATTCTTCCATCATGGCACTGTCGGCATCGGCGGGCACGCTGATCGGCTCTCCGCCCACCAGCACGCCGCGGCCGAAGGGCAGATTGATGGTGGTGTGGTCCCAGTTATCGAGCTGGTAGAAGCGACTGGTCGCCATCGCAAACGGCATGATCGGCCGCCCGCTTTCGCGCGCCAGCATGATGATGCCGAGGCCGGCGATGCGCGAACGCTTCGGCACGTCGGCGGTCAGCGCCATATTGACGCCGCTCTCCAGCACCCGCACCATTTCCTTGAAGGCGCCGACGCCGCCCTTGCGATGGAACGCGCCGCCGTGATCGCCGGAGCCGCGCACGGTGGTGATGCCGAGCCGCTCCGCCGCCAAAGCATTGAACTCGCCATCGCGATGCTTGGAGATCAGCACCGCGCCGCGATAGTCCTTCTGCTTGATGAAGGGCGTCATCAGATGCTGGCCATGCCAGAAGGCGAGGATGACCGGCATCTCCGGCTCGACGATGTCATAGACATCGACGGGATCGAACGTGAAGGTGTTGGTCTTCCACACCAGGCGCAAAAATTCGGCCGCGAGAAATCCCGCGGCTCGTTGCACCCCACTGCTGCGCAGCGTGTTTCTCAGCAGACGTTTCAAGTGCCGGACTTCGCGTCCTGGCCGGGATCGAGCAGCCGATGCAGATGGACGATGAAGTAGCGCATATGCGCGTTATCCACGGTCGACTGCGCCTTGGCCCGCCAGGCCACCAGCGCGGACGCATAGTTCGGATAAACACCGACAATATCGACCTGATCGAGATCCTTGAAGGTAAAGCCCTTCAGGTCGGTGAGTTCGCCGCCGATGACCAGATGAAGCAATTGCTGTTGAGTGTCGGGCATAGGTTTTTCCTTCAGCGGCCGGCTGCGATCAGATGTCCAGAAAATGGTGGTGCGGCTGGTTACGCCCGGTTGGTCCGGAACTGCTCAACGATATGGGCATGACGATCGGCCCCCGCTGCTACCAGCAACCCGTGCGTGACTTCCCGGCGATTATACAGAATGGGATCGCCCGAAAGCTCGCTCATTCTACCATTCGCTTCATGCACGATCAAATCCGCAGCCGCCAGATCCCAGTCCTTGCTCTGCCCGCCGGCAAAGCCGGCATCGAGACGGCCATTGGCGATCCAGCACAACCGCAGCGCTAGCGACCCGATTCGCGGATGCAGCACCAGCTCTTCCGGATGCGGCAGACGCTCCACCAGAGGTTTCGGGCCGGCAATCCGCGTGAAATCGAGTTCGGTGCCCGTGGTGGCCCGCACCGGCCGACCATTGCAGGTGGTGCCTTGCCCCAGCCGGCTCAGGAAAAATTCATCTGTGGACGGCGCATAGACCGCGGCCATGATCGGCCGGTTGTCTTCCACGAGTGCGACACAAACGCACCAGTCCTCGCGGCCGGCCAGATAGCTGCGGGTGCCGTCGATGGGATCGATGATCCATGTCAGTTGCTTGCCGAGCCGGGCATCGCCATCGAGGCTTTCCTCCGACAGCCAGCCATAATCCGGTGTAACGCTGCGGAGCCTGCTCTCGATCAGGTCGTTGACCGCAATGTCAGCTTCCGAGACCGGCGACGATTCGCCCTTGGTCCATGTCCGCAGCGCCGTGCGGAACATCGCCAGACCGAGCGTCCCGGCTTCGCGCACGGTCGCCTCCATCAGCGCGAAATCACGCGCCGATTGATGGGATGTGTCAGCGCCCGGCAATCGTCAGCCCCTCGACGCGCACGGTCGGCGCGTTGACGCCGTATTTGAACGAGAGATCGTTCGCCGGTGTCAGCGACTTGAACATCTCGAACAGATGACCGGCGATGGTGATTTCGCTCACCGCATAAGTCAGCTTGCCGTTCTCGATCCAGAACCCGCCGGCGCCGCGGCTGTAATCGCCGGTGACGCCATTGACGCCGGAGCCAATCAGGTCGGTGACGTAAAAGCCTTCCTTGATGTCGGCGATCAGATCCTCGGGCGAGACATCACCCGCTTCCATATGCAGGTTATACGCGCCCGGCGACGGCGAGGACGACACACCGCGATGCGCATGGCCCGTCGTCTGCAGTCCCAGCTCGCGGGCCGTGGCGCAATCGAGCAGCCAGGTGGTCAGCACGCCGTCATCGATCAGCGCACGCTTCACCGTCGCAACACCCTCGGCATCGAAAGCCTGCGAACGCAGGCCGCGCACGCGCAGGGGATCATCGATGATGCGGATATTGCTGTTGAACAGCTGCTTGCCGAGACTGTCCTTCAGGAACGTCGTCTTGCGCGCCACAGACGCGCCATTCGCAGCGCCGATCACATGACCGACGAGCGAGTTCGACACGCGGGGATCATAGACCACCGGCACTTTGCAAGTGGCTACCTTGCGCGGATTGGCGCGCGCCACCGTGCGCTCACCGGCGAGTTTACCGACCGCTGCAGGTGCTTCCAGGTCGGATGCATGCAGCGCCGACGTGAATGCGTAGTCGCGCTCCATCTTGGTGCCGTCGCCGACAATCGCGGTCATCGACACGCCGTGGCTGGAGCGCAGATAGGAACCGTGGAATCCGGTCGATGTCACCAGCACCATGCCGCCGATGCCTGTCGAGGCCGATGCGCCGCCGGACTTGGTGACGCCTGCCACCGCGAGCGCCGCTTCTTCCGCTTCGATCGCACGACGCTCGAGTTCGCTCACCGACGGTACGACGGGATCGAGCACATCGAGATCAGGAAAATTTGTCGCCAGCAATTCGGGATCGGCGAGGCCGACATATTTGTCGTCCGGCGCCACACGCGCCATCGCCACCGCGCGCTCGGCCAGTTGCGCGGCATTGTCGCCCGACATGTCATTGGTCGAGATCACCGCCTGACGCCGGCCAACGAACACGCGCAGGCCGACATCATCACCCTCGGAACGTTCCGACGCTTCCACCTTGCCGTCGCGCACCTCCACGCCATGGGAGACGCCGCGCACCGCGACCGCATCCGCCGCATCGGCACCCGCGCGCTTCGCGGCCTCGACGAGGCGCTGCGCCAGATTGGACAATGCGGATTGATCGAGCAGGTCGGAATTATCAGATCGGGTAACGGTCGCGTTTGGTGAAGAGATCACAAACAAAATCCCTGAATTTGACCCGGTCCGGGCGGCTGCGGCGAAGCTCTACAGATGTGCCTGTTTTGCAGGGATTTCAAGCATTTGCCGCACCAGTTGCGTCGAATTTTCGCGCTGCCGGCAAGGAGTCGTCAAGCATCTCTTTTTGGCTTTCGTCAAGCATGCGATTCGGGTCGGATTCTCTTAACCAGCCTTTTTAAGCCAATTCGGGACCCGCTCTGCCAAGGTCCTCCCATCGACCGGACGCATAAGTCCGGCGGGGAGATAAAAAGCCGTGGGGCATCAAACAGCAGCTGAGGCTTCGGCCTCGACCTTGGGATCGAGCAGCAATGTGCGACTCGATCCCCACTCACTTCCGCTTCGTTTCGAGGCGCATGATACCCGCGCCGACGGCAGCGTCCGGCGCGTCGAACTGCATCGCGAACGTGTCGTCCTGCACCGTGCCGTCAGCGGCATGCGCATGTCGATCAATGTGCGCGTCAGCGATTTCATGGGCGTTGCGTTGCGCGGGCTCGATGACGGCAAGATGCTCGTTTTGAAGCATCGCGATCCGTCCTTGTCGATCCCGCTGCTCGTGAGTTCGGACATCGAGGAGATCGAGATGGCCTGGCCGATGTGGAGCGAAATTTTTGCCCTTCCGCAATTGCCGGAAGAGAAGGCAATCGAGCCGGCGCAGCGTCGCCGTCGCCGCAATGCCATTCGTGCGCGCCGCCCGCGGTTTTTGATGCGCCGGCGCGTCGGTGCGTTGCTGAATGAGGCTGGCAGCTACAAGGGCGAGCGCGAGATTATTGCAAGAGATTGAGCGGCCACTCTTACTGTCATCGCCCGGCTCGACCGGGCGATCCAGTAGACACCGACTTCAGTGATCGAGCCGCGCTGCTGCCGTTTACTGGATCCCCGCTTTCGCGGGGATGACAAGTGAGTTCGTGGAAAGCCAAACTCGTCTTACGGCAATCGCAACACCTTCCCCGGATTCATGATCCGCTCCGGATCAATTGCCAGCTTCACCCGCCGCATCAGGTCCATCTCGACTTCCGACGTATAAAGCGGCAGGCGATCGATATGCATGCGGCCGATGCCATGCTCGGCGCTGATGCTGCCGCCGCAGGCGACGCTTTCCTGATGCACGATCGTATTGGCCTCATGTGCGGCTGCTTCGCGCACCGCGGCGTCGCCTATGTCATAGGGGAAGATCACGATGACATGGACATTGCCGTCGCCCACATGGCCGCAATGCGCCACCTGGGCTGTCGGCAGGCTGCTCTCCAGTCGCCGAGTCACGCGATCGAGAAACTCCGGCAGGGCCGACACCGGCACCGAGGTGTCGTTCGACACAGTAAAACCTTCACGCTTGTTGGATTCCGAGATCGTATGCCGCAGCGTCCAGATACGCTCGGCTTTGGCCTGATCGCTGGCGATGACGGCATCGAGGATGAGGCCATTCTCCATCGCCGTGTCCAGCGCTGTCTCCATGCTCTCATTTGCATTCCAGTCCGGCGAACTGTCCGCCAGTTCCAGCAGCACATACCACGGCGCATCTTCCGCCATCGGACTGCCGCTCGACATGCCATGGCGCAACACGATCTGCAGCTGGCTGCGCGACATCAGCTCGAATGTTTCCACGCGCCCGCCCGTCACGCGCTGCAACTCACGCAACAGTGCAATCGCCTGATCGACGCGCTCCAGCGCCACCATCGCCGTCGCCGATACGGCGAGCTTCGGATAGAGCTTCAGCACTGCAGCGGTCACGACTCCGAGCGTTCCCTCTGCACCGACGAAGAGCTGCTTGAGATCGTAGCCCGTATTGTCCTTGCGCAGCGCCTTCAGCCCGTTCCAGATCCGGCCATCGGGCAACACCACTTCGAGCCCTAGCACCTGCTCGCGCATATTGCCGTAGCGTAGCACACCGGTGCCGCCGGCATTGGTGGAGAGCAGCCCGCCGATCTCGCAACTGCCGACGCTGCCGAGCAGCACCGGAAACTGCCGGTCATGTGCATCGGCGAGCGCGCGCATGTCCGCCAGAATACAGCCGGCGCCCACCGTCATCGCATTGTTGAGCAGATCAACCTGGTGCACCTTGTTGAGCCGCGACACATTGACGATCAGCCCTGCGACACCATCCGGCACGATGGCCCCTCCGGTCAGGCCGGTATTGCCGGCCTGCGGCACGACGACGACGCCGCGTTCGCGACAGAGGCGAACGACCGCAGACACCTCCACCGTACTTCCGGGCAGTGCCACCGCCACGGCATCACCGCGATAGCGCGCACGCCAGTCCTGCTCATAAGGCTCCGCATCCACGCCGGTGCGCACATATTTTTCGCCGATGATGTCAGCCAACGCGCGACGAAAAGCGGCGCGGTCTGATTCCGGAAGAGGCACGCAAAAATCCTTTCGTGTCATTCAGCCTTGAGGCCGGCGGCCTGGATCACCGGCCCCCATTTGGCGATCTCGGCCTTGACCTGCGCCGCGAGTTCAGCCGGTGCCGATCCCACCGGCTCGCCACTGAGCTCGATCAGCCGCTGCTTCACGTCGGGATCCAGCGTGGCCTTGCGAAATTCGGCACTCAAGCGTTCCGTCATCGCCGGTGGCATGCCGGGCGGACCAAAGATCGCATTCCATGTATAGGTCTCGTAATCGGGCAACCCCGACTCCGCCACTGTAGGAATATCGGGGAAGGAGCCTGCGCGCTTTTTGGTGGTGACGGCAAGTGCCCGCGCCGTTCCAGCCTTGATGAAAGGCGCCGCGCCGCTGAGGACGTCGAACAGGATCGGGATCTGCCCACCGATCAGATCGTTCATCGCCGGCGCACCGCCGCGATAGGGCACATGCTCCATCTTCACGCCGGCCATCGACTTCAACAGTTCGCCCGAGAGATTCGGCGGTGTGCCGACGCCCGAAGAACCATAGCTGTATTTGCCGGGCTCGGCCTTCAGCATGGCAACGAGTTCTGCGACATTGGTCGCTTTCGACTGCGCAGGCACCAGCAGGACGTTCGGCACAGTGACGATCATCGAAACCGCGGTGAAATCGACGACGGGATCGTAAGGCGCCTGCTTGGCCATCAGCGGATTGATGGTGTGGGTCGAGATCGTGCCCATCAGCAGCGTTTGACCATCGGGCTTGGCCTTTGCCACGCGCGTTGCACCAACGACACCACCCGCGCCTGTCACATTCTCGATGATGATCGTCTGGTTGATCTGCTCAGAGACCTTCTTCGCCACATGACGGCTCACCACATCGGTCGCGCCGCCGGCCGCGAAGGGCACGACGAGGGTGATCGGCCCTTTCGGGAGATCCTCCTGCGCCCATGCGCCCTGTCGCAACGAGAGCATGGCCGCCGCGGCGATGGCGGTCGTGCCGAAATGTCGACGCGTGATTCCTGTCGTCATTGTTTCCATCCCTGATGTTTTTGAAGGTCGGCATCGGTTGATCCGATGTCCGCCAGTTATCTTGAAAAAGGGCGCCGCGGCGCCCCTTCGTCTTGTTCAAAGAGGTGCGTGGCCAAGCGCCGCACGAAAACGGTTCTTGACGTAGACGCCGTCGCGCGGCGGCAGCACGCGCGGCGGGTTCTCCGCTTTCACCTTGATGGTGGCGAGCCTGACGCCGTCACGCGCGGACAGGCGCGTGCGCAGGTCCTCGACACCGGCCATGTCACGAATTTCCTTCGTCCAGCCGAAGCCACAGGCTTGCGCAACCCTGTCGAGATTGACGCCCATGCCCGCATGGCTCACCTGCATCCCAGTTTCGCCGAAATGCCCGTTGTCCAGCACGGCGATGGTGAGATTGGCCGGCCTGCGCGTCGCGACGGTCGCCAGCGCGCCCAGGCCCATCAGCATCTCGCCGTCGCCAGTGACGACCAGTACGGAATGACCCGGCTTCGCCGTCGCAAGACCGAGGCCGACCATGGCGGCACTGCCCATTGCCGCCCAGAGATAGTAGTTGTTGTCGTGATCTCCGGCCGCCATCACATCGTAAGACGGCGATCCGAGTCCTGTGACAACAAGGAGCTTCTCGCGCCCGGCCAGCAACGTCTTCACGACCTCGCGGCGATCGAGCGCGCCGCCTGCATTCACTTCACCCATTGCTTCTCTCCGATCAGGCGCTGTCCGAGCAGCAAGGCGCAGGCCGCATCCCCATTGAACGCCATCGAGGCGGCGCCGCGCAGCAGCGGCGCGACATCCTGCGGTTCATCGGCACGCCAGGTCAGCACGCCCATCAGGTTGAGCGCACGCTCGGTCGCCTGTCCCATGGGATTCTGCCAGCCGTTGAACTCGGCCCAGTCACCACGCATGGTCACGACCATCAGCAGCGGAAATCGCGTGCAGGTCTGCAGAGCGAGTGTGTTGATGCAGTTGCCGACACCGCTGGACTGCATCAGCAGCGCGCCACGCTCACCGCCGAGCCACGCACCGGCGAGATAGCCGATGCCTTCTTCCTCAGTGGTGAGCACGACCGAGTTGATGGCATTGTCTTCGTTGGCCAGGCGTATCGCCGTCGAGTGTCCGGCATCTGGCACATAGACGATGTGCTTGACGTCTGCGGCCTTCAGGATGTCGAACACATCCTGCCGCCACCCGGTCTGGGCGCCAGGCCCCTCCCCCGCATCGCTCATCCAAGTCTCCGCTCGTTGATTGCGCTTGTCAGAGCGTAACCTAGACGAGCCGATCCATCGCGTGTCGATTTGTGTGAAGAGGTATGCCGAGATTTATTGTGCGCAGTGCAGCAGAGCTGCGGATATCCCGCATGCAGGAATGCTGGAAACGGGTTGAGCAAAGTGAAAAACTATCCGGTCGAAATTGCCGCAAGCTCTTCTCCTCATCCTGAGGAGCCGCGCAGCGGCGTCTCGAAGGATGCCCGCAAGCTCAGGAGCCAGCCAACTCATGGTTTGGGACGGCGCTGCGCGCCTCCTCACCATGAGGGACGGAGAGTTGGTGAGCACATCAGACGCGCAGCACGGCGTCGAGCAGCAAGCCTGCAAACAGCAGCAAGCCTGCATCGCGATTGGACTTGAACAACCGCAGGCACAGCGCGGAATCCTTGATATCGATGCGCGTGATCTGCCAGGCGAGATGTCCGGCAAAGACAACGAGGCCAATCCAGGCCGGCCAGCCTGCACCAGCCAGTCGCAACGCGACGCTGATCAGCGACACGGCCAGGCCATAGAAGATGACCAGCGCGGTCTGCGTGCGCGCGCCGAACAGCAGCGCCGTCGATTTGATACCGATCAGCGCGTCGTCTTCGGTGTCCTGATGGGCGTAGATCGTGTCATAGGCAATCACCCAGCAGATCGCACCGGCATAAAGCAGCAGCGCCGTCGCATCGATGCGAGCGAACACGACGGCAAAGCCCATCAGCGCGCCCCACGAGAAAGCGAGACCGAGCACGCTCTGCGGCCAATAGGTAATGCGCTTCATGAAGGGATAGGCCGCGACGATTACCAGAGAGGCAATGCCTGTCGCGATCGCAAAACTGTTGAATTGCAGCAGCACGACGAGGCCGATCAGCGCCTGTAGAACCAGCCAGGCGAGCGCCTTCTTGGCCGTTACCTGACCCGCAGGGATTGGCCGCGAACGCGTGCGTTCGACTTTCGCGTCGAGATCGCGATCGGTGATGTCATTCCAGGTGCAGCCGGCGCCGCGCATGACGAAGGCGCCGATGAAGAACAGCGCGATCATCTTCGGCAACTGATGGAGATCCTGCGCTGCCCCCGAGGCCAGCGCCGCCGACCACCAGCAGGGCATCAGCAGCAGCCACGAACCGATCGGGCGATCGAATCGCGACAGCCTCAGATAGGGACGCGTCCAGAGCGGCGCGACGCGATCGACCCAGTTATTTGCGGTCGCGTCGGCAACGCGGGCAGCCGCGTCGCTCATCGGGTGAGAACGTTGCCGTTCAGCGTATCGAAGGTGGTGCCGCCGCTCTTGCGTGCAGCGGATGCGTCAGGCAGCGAGGCCGACGAGCCGAGCACGTCGCTAAGGCGCGGCGCTGCAACCGGGCCGGGGCCGCCACCGCCTCCGCCGCGTGCGACGGCGCAGACCTTCTGGCGCATGCCTTCGGTGTTCTTGTGGCCGGCCTGCATCTGCGAGGCGACATTGTCGGGAATGCCGCACTTGGTGGCATTGGCCTTGATGTAGCTGAGCATCTTCACTTCGCTCTGCGAGAAGGCCGAGATCAGTTTGCAGGCTTCATCCGGCGGCGCCTTGCGATCGCTCGCGGCCTTGATGGCGGCACCGCGCTTTTCGGCTTCCTGACGCAGCGGCAGAAAGCCCTTCATGCAGTCGTCGCCGCCGGGAGGACCCGCCTGTTGCGGCGGAGGTGCGCCAAAACCGCCACCACCGATCGGCGCTGTACCACCCGAGGGAAAGGCGCTGGGCGCGGCCGCAACGGGCGCGCCGCCCACCGGCGGGAATGGCGATGCGGCCGCAGGTGCCCCGTTCACGGGCGGAAACGGCGACGAACTCGCAGGCGCGGCGCTCTGGTTCGGCAATGGCGCGGGAAATGCGCCCTGCGCAAAGGCACCGGCCACTTGCACGGCGAAGGCGGCCACGGCGAGTGGCGCAATGAAACGACGGCTGATCACAGATTTTCCTCCGGCAGCATGTGCCCCGTAAACGGAGCAGAAGCTCTCCTGAATTCAGGCACTTCTACGATTCCTGCCAAGCCTTAACAACCCACCAATAAGGCCCGGATTTTGGCGTTAGCGCGGCGCTGGGTCGCGTTAGCGCATGGTTTTTCGTCGCATCTGCGCTAAATCACCGGCTCTGAACGGGACCTGAACCATGCCGCAATCCGATTTCCGCAGCCCTCGCCTCTATGTCGATGCAAGCCTTGCGACCGACATGACGATCGCCCTCGATCGCAGCCAGAGCAATTATCTCGGCAATGTGCTGCGCCTCGAAGCCGGCGATCCCGTGCTGGTGTTCAACGGCCGCGACGGCGAATGGCAGGCCGCGGTGGCGGCCGGCAAGCGGGCCGACAAGCTGTTGGTTCTCAAGCAGATGCGTGCCCAGGACCAACTGCCTGATATCACTTACGCCTTCGCGCCGCTGAAGCATGCGCGGCTGGATTACATGGTGCAGAAGGCCATCGAGATGGGCTCCGCAAAACTGCAGCCGGTGGTGACGCGGCATACGCAGACCAGCCGGGTGAATACCGAGCGGATGCGGGCGAATGTGGTGGAGGCCGCCGAGCAATGCGGGATTTTGAGCATTGCCGAAGTGGCTGAGCCTTTGAATTTGCAGAAGTTTCTCGATCAGCGCGACGGCCGGCGGCTGCTGGTTTTCTGCGATGAGGCCGCGGACGTGGCTGATCCCATTGCAGCTTTGAGTGGGGCTCGGGAAGCCGCCGGGAGCGGAATTGACGTGATCATCGGCCCTGAAGGCGGCTTTGCCGAGGAGGAACGGGCGCTGCTGCTGAAGCAGCCGAGCATCCTCCGATTAGCTTTGGGACCAAGGATTATGCGGGCGGATACGGCGGCGGTGGCGGCTTTGGCGGTGATTCAGGCTGTTTTGGGCGATTGGGCCCGCGGGAACCGTTAAGTCACTTAGCCAAAGGTGGTCGAAACGTCGCAAGCGCCATGCTAAGGGCTGCGCCATCGCCCCTCATTTGGAATCGCTGGACTTCGAGATGACCAAACCCGCCGCCTGGACGGACACCCTGCTGCACTCGTTTGCCGAGGCAGGCTATGTCCATGCGTCGCCGGCGATTTTACAGCCGGCCGAGCCGTTTCTCGACCTCTCCGGCGAGGACATCCGCAAGAGCCTGTATCTGACCACGGACCTCACGGGCGAGGAATTGTGCCTGCGGCCGGATCTGACGATCCCGGTGGCGCGCGATTACCTTGCTTCCAAAGCGGCCGGGCAGCCGGCGGGGTTCAGCTATTTCGGCCCGGTTTTCCGCTATCGTCATGGAAAGGCTAGCGAATTTCAGCAGGCCGGGATCGAGTCCTTCGGCCGCACCGATCGCGCGGCTGCAGACGCTGAAATGCTGGTTCTGGCGCTGAATGCAGCGGCGGCATTGGGGCAGCCCAGCGTCGAAATCAAGACGGGCGACGTCGCGCTGTTCGCGGCTCTCATCGACGCGCTGGATCTCTACCCGGTCTGGAAGCGCCGCCTGGTGAAGGACTTCAACCGTCAGGCGAACCTGGCCGAAGACCTCGACCGGCTCACGCTGGCCGAGTCGCCGGTGCGCAACGAATATGAAGGCGTGCTCGCCGCCCTTGCCGGCTCCGACCGCAAGGCCGCGCTGGCGCTGGTCACCGACCTGATGTCGATTGCCGGCGCGACCAATCTCGGCGGTCGCTCGGTCGCAGAAATCGCCGATCGCTTCCTCGAGCAGTCGACGCTCAAGGGCGGCGCACTGCCGAAGGATGCGCTGGCCTTGATCAAGCGCTTCCTCGCGATCTCCGGTACGCCGGATCAAGCCGTCGCTGAACTGCGCAAGCTTGCGTCCGATGCGAAGCTTGATCTCACATCGGCGATCGATGAATTCGAACAGCGCATCGGCTTCATGGCTGCGCGCGGCATCGATACGTCCGCGATCAAATTCGCCACCGCCTTCGGCCGCGGGCTCGATTACTACACCGGCTTCGAATTCGAACTGCACGGCATTGGCGATGGCGTCGAGCCGCCGCTGGTGGCGGGCGGGCGCTATGATCGCCTGCTGTCGCAACTCGGCGCGCCAAATCCCATTCCTGCCGTCGGCTTCTCGATCTGGATCGACGCGTTCTCCACCCGCGCGGGAGCCGCGTCATGAGCACTCCTTTCGTCGTCGCCGTTCCGTCCAAGGGACGCCTGCAGGAAAATGCCGAAGCCTTTTTCAGCCGCGCCGGTCTCACGCTGACCAAAGCCGGCGGTGCGCGTGATTATCGCGGCTCGATCGCGGGCCTCGACAATGTGGAGATCGCGTATCTCTCGGCGAGCGAGATCGCCGCGAACCTGTCGCGCGGTGCCGTGCATCTCGGCATCACCGGCGAAGATCTCTTGCGCGAAAACATCGTCGACACCGACAAGCGCGTGGCGATCATCCAGGGTCTCGGCTTCGGCAATGCCAATGTCGTCGTCGCCGTACCGCAGGCCTGGATCGACGTACGCAGCATGGCCGATCTCGACGACGTCGCCACCGGTTTTCGCGAGCAGCACAATCGCCGCATGCGTGTTGCGACGAAGTATATCAACCTCACGCGCGCTTATTTCGCGGCGCATGGCGTGGTGGATTATCGCATCGTCGAAAGCGCCGGTGCCACCGAAGGCGCACCGGCCACCGGTGCGGCGGAACTGATCGTCGACATCACCACCACTGGCGCGACGCTGGCGGCCAATGGCCTCAAGGTGCTCGATGACGGCGTGATGCTGCGCAGCCAGGCCAATCTCGTCGCCTCGCGCAGCGCCGACTGGTCGCCCGCCGCGCGCGAAACGGCGCGCGTCATTCTCGATCACATCGCCGCGCGTGCGCGCGCCAGCAAATACAAGGAAGTGCGCACGCGCTTTGCCGGCTGCAATCAGGCGCTGCTCGATGAAGCGCATAATCGCTTCGGTGTGGTGTCGCCGTTCGGCGGGCCGACGTCGTCCGGCATGGTGACGCTGCATTGCCCGCCGGCGCAGATCTATGCGCTGGGCAGTTTCCTGCGCAATCATGGCGCGGATACGGTGTCGGTTGCATCGCTGGATTATGTGCTGGACCGCGAGAATCCGCTGTTTGCGAAGCTCGAGGCGTTTCTGCGGTAAGACGAAGCAGCAGCTCGTCATTGCGCGGAGTGAAGCGAGGCAACACATTCAGTTGTCATCGCCCGGCTTGACCGGGCGATCCAGTAAACACTGGAAGAGCAGTCTATCACTGCAGTTCGTGTTTACTGGATCCCCGCTTTCGCGGGGATGACAGACAGAGTAGATGGCATACTGGATTGATTGGGATTCCGACTTGATGATGCTGGGCAGCGACGTCTCCGACCTCTCCACAGACTCACAGACTGCGGCCGCAAAGGGCCTGTCACTGGTCGTGCCCTGCTATAATGAAGCGCCGGGCCTTGTCGCGCTGCACGACAAGCTCGTCGATCTCGCCCGCACGCTGAAGGCGCGTTACGGCCTCGCTTGCGAGGTGGTCTATGTCGATGACGGCAGCCGCGACGACACGCTGAAGATTGCGCAGACGCTTCCCGCCGACGAGATCGACGTGCAGGTGATTTCGCTGTCGCGCAATTTCGGCAAGGAAGCCGCGCTGATGGCCGGCCTCGATCATTGCAGGAAAGGCGCCGTGCTGTTCATGGACGGCGATGGCCAGCATCCGCCGGAATTCGTTGAGAAGCTGGTGCATCACTGGATCGTCGATGGCTATGACGTGGTGTTCACGGCCAAGGCGCATCGCGACAATGAGAGCTTCCCGCTGCGCCTCGCGGTGCGCGGTTTCTATTCGCTGATCAACTGGGGCGCGCGCACAAAGATCCCGGAAGATGCCGGCGATTTCCGCCTGCTCTCGCCCCGCGCGGCCGCAGCGCTGCGGCAACTGCCCGAGCGCAATCGCTTCTTCAAGGGCCTCGCCACCTGGATCGGCTTCCGCCAGCTCCGCGTCGATTACGAGCCGCAGGCGCGTGCCCATGGCGTGTCGTCGTTCAATCCGAAGGCGCTGATCGGCCTGTCGATCGAAGGCCTCACCTCGTTCTCGGTGGCGCCGTTGCGGCTTGCCAGCCTGTTCGGCCTGCTATTCGCAAGCGCCGCTTTCCTGTTCGGCATCTCGATCCTGTGGGAGACACTGGTCGATGGCAAGTCGGTGCCCGGCTATCCCTCGCTCATGGTCGGCATCATGACCATTGGCGGCGTGCAGCTGATCATGATCGGCGTGCTCGGCGAATATATCGGCAAGATCCTGTCGGAGCTGAAAGGACGCCCGGTCTATTTCATCGCCGAGCATAGTGTGAAACACGCGGCGCCAGAAGCTGCGGTGACACCGTCTCCTGACCGGACCGCTGCCGAATGAGCGGCGGCATGCCGCGCAAGATCACGCTCTGCGCCGACGATTACGGCATGAGCCCCGGCGTCAATCGCGGCATCCGCGAATTGATCGCGCGCCAGCGGCTGAATGCGACATCGGTGATGGTGGTGGGATCTGCGATCACCCGCGAGGATGTGAGCGCACTGCAGGGCGCCGTCGCACTCAATCGCGATTGCGCCATCGGGCTGCATGTGACGCTGACGGCGCCGTTTCATCCGCTGACCATGCATTATCGTCCGCTGCTGGACGGCCTGTTTCTGCCGCTCGGCAAGATGCTGCGCGCGGGCGCGCTGCGCCGGCTCGATGCCGAGATGATCGAGGGCGAAGTCTCGGCACAGATCGCAAAGTTCATTACGCTGTTCGGACAGGCGCCGGCCTATGTGGATGGCCACCAGCATGTGCAGACCTTTCCGCAGGTGCGCGATCCCTTCTTGCGCGCGGTGAAGCGCGGCGCGCCCGATGCCTGGGTGCGGCAGTCCGGCCGCGTGCATCCGCTCTCGAAGCGGCTCGATGCACCGAAGGCACTGCTGCTGGACACGCTGAGCGCGACGTTTCGCAAGCGCGCGGCGAAGCTTGGCGTGGCGTTCAATCCGGGCTTTGCCGGGGCGTATGATTTCACCAGGGCGCCGGACTTCGGCGCGTTGATGGCGCGGTTTCTCGACGGGCTGCCGGATGGCGGGCTGGTGATGTGTCATCCCGGCTATGTGGATGAGGTCCTGATCGATCTCGATCCGTTCACCGACCAGCGCGAGCGCGAATATGCGTATCTGGCGAGCGACGCGTTCGTGCAATTGCTGGATGAGACGAAGGTGACGCTCTCTTAGCTTCTCCCCGCCTGCGGGGAGAAGGTGGCCCGGCGTAGCGCAGCGAAGCCGGGACGGATGAGGGGACTCTCCTCTGGCGACGGAGTTCGCGGAGAGTCCCCCTCACCCGCCGCCCACATGCTTCGCATGTGAACGGCGACCTCTCCCCGCAAGCGGGGAGAGGTGAAAAGTCGCATA
>NZ_JBIIOT010000179.1:0-4262 GCF_044336785.1 Tardiphaga sp.
CCACTGTCCCCGGAAAGGAAAGAGCATATGGAGCTCCCTCTTCACCTCTCCCCACCGGGGAGAGGTCGGATCGCCCTTGCGATCCGGGTGAGGGGGCTCTGCTGTCTCCGTTCAAGCTCACTTCCGCGCCTTCAGAATATCGCCCACCTGCGGGACGTCCTTGTCGCCGCGGCCGGAGAGGTTGACGACCATCAGGTGATCTTTTGGCAGTGTCGGCGCCAGTTCGCTCACCTTGGCCAGCGCATGCGCCGGCTCCAGTGCCGGGATGATGCCTTCGAGTTTCGACAGCAGCTGGAATGCCGCCAATGCTTCTTCATCCGTCGCCGAGAGATACTTCACGCGACCGATCGAATGCAGCCAGGAATGCTCGGGGCCGATGCCGGGGTAATCGAGACCGGCGGAGATCGAATGGCCTTCCTGGATCTGGCCGTCTTCGTCCATCAGCAGATAGGTGCGGTTACCATGCAGAACGCCTGGACGACCGCCCGCGATCGATGCGGCATGCAGGCCGGTGAGGCCGTGGCCGGCGGCTTCGACGCCGTAGATATCGACGGACGTGTCGTCGAGGAACGGATGGAAGAGGCCCATCGCATTGGAGCCGCCGCCGATACAGGCGATCAGCGAATCCGGCAGGCGACCTTCGATCTCCTGCATCTGCACCTTGGTCTCGTCGCCGATGATCGACTGGAAGTCGCGCACCATCATCGGATAGGGATGCGGGCCGGCGACGGTACCGATGCAATAGAACGTGTTGTGCACATTGGTGACCCAATCGCGCATCGCCTCGTTCATGGCGTCCTTCAGCGTGCGCGCACCGACCTGCACCGGCACCACCTTGGCACCGAGCATTTCCATGCGGATCACATTGGGCTGCTGACGTTCGACGTCCACGGCGCCCATATAGACGATGCATTCGAGGCCGAAGCGCGCGCACAGCGTCGCCGTCGCCACGCCATGCTGGCCGGCGCCGGTCTCGGCGATGATGCGCTTCTTGCCCATGCGGCGCGCGACCATGATCTGGCCGAGCACATTGTTCACCTTGTGCGAACCGGTGTGATTGAGCTCTTCTCGCTTCAGATAAATCTTGGCGCCACCGAGATGCTCGGTGAGGCGCTCGGCGAAATACAGCGGCGACGGACGGCCGACATAGGCCTTCAGGTAGCCGTCCATCTCCTTGCGGAAGGCCGGATCGGCTTTCGCATCCTCATAGGCCTTCTGCAGATCGAGGATCAGCGGCATCAGGGTTTCGGCGACGAAGCGGCCGCCAAAGATGCCGAAATGGCCGGTCTCGTCGGGGCCGGTCCGATAGGAGTTTGGGATCGCAGTCGTCATCAGGTCGCCAGCTCTTCCGTTGCGCGCGCGGCGCGGATGAAATTGCGGATCATCTCGGGATCCTTGATGCCCGGCGCGCTTTCAACGCCGGACGAAATATCGACGCCACCGGCGCGCGTGATCCGCACGGCCTCGGCGACATTCTCTGCATTCAATCCACCCGACACCATGAAGGGTAGTTTGAGATCGAGCCCTTCGAGCAAGTGCCAATCAAACACAGCACCGAGACCACCGGGACGCGTGGCGTCTTTCGGAGCCTTGGCATCGAACAGGATGCGATCGCAGACGGCGGCATAGCCGGGCAGCGCGGCGAGATCGGCCGCAGTCTCCACGGCGATCGCCTTCATCACGGGCAGCCCGAACTTCTGCTTGATGTCGCGAATGCGGGCGAGGCTTTCCTTGCCATGCAGCTGCAGGATCTGCGGACGCAGCGCCTCGATGCTATTGGCCAGCAATGCGTCATCGGCATCCACCGACAGCGCGACCTTCACGGCCTTCTTCGCCTGCTGTCCGAGCTTCTCGGCCATATCGAGCGAGACATGGCGCGGCGATGGCGGGAAGAACACGAAGCCCACCATATCGGCGCCAGCGAGCAGAGCCGCGTCGAGCGTCTCTGGCGTGGACAGGCCGCATATTTTGACGGTCAGGGGCATGCTCTCAACGGGCCACTGCGAACAGGGAATGGTGAAACGGACAGGCGGCGCCGGCAATGGCGCGCATCCGGGCGGGTTCTACAACGTCGCGCCGGCCTTGTCTCGCTCGCCGGCCGCATAGCCGGGCGCTGGCAGGCCCGGTACTGGCCTCTGGGTGGTCGCCCGTGCTGTTGCCATCTCGGCGCGGAGATCGGCCAGCTCACTCCTTGCACGGCGCGCATCGGCCTCATGCTGGCGCGCAGCGCGGCGCCAATGGCGCTGCCTGATCCAGGTGGCGGTACCGCCGGCGATGACGCCGAGAATGGCGACCACGATCAGCACCACAAACAGGGGCAATGTCGCACCGATGGAAGGATCAGCGCTGTTGAAGGGATCGAAGGAGACCGTCACCAGATGACGGTTGGCAACGGCGAAGACAATGAAAAGGATTGCGACGGGGATGACGACCAGAGCCGTGAGGAATTTGCGCATCGAGATCTCTCACGTAGCAGTGAAGCGAGACGAAAACCGCCCCGCCCATCGCGAGCCGAGCCCGCTTAGGAGGCGCTGGCTTCCGATGCCTGGGCCGGCGCCGGCGCAGACGGGTCGCGATTCAGGCGCTCGCGCATTTCCTTGCCCGTCTTGAAGAACGGCACGCTCTTCTGATCGACCGGAACATGCTCACCGGTGCGCGGATTGCGGCCTGCACGCGCCGGACGATGCTTCACAGAGAAAGCACCAAAACCGCGCAGCTCGACCCGATCACCGCGCGCGAGGGCTGCGACGATTTCGTCGAGGATCGCATTCACGATGTTCTCCACATCCCGCTGGTACAGATGCGGGTTGTGTTCAGCGATGCGTTGGACGAGTTCGGATTTGATCATCGAGACGTTGGGCTATGAATTGGAGGCTGCATTTCCGTGAAAAAGTGCTGAGCTGTCAAGTCGCTAAATGACGGATGACTGCCCGGAAAGTGCGTGACAATTGCTCCAAAAGACGCTTGGCCGCCTGCTCGCAGTGCGGAACAGCGGGTTGCGGGCAGACTGCGTGACATCTTCTGGATTCAGACTCAGTTCAACGACACCGGACGCCACAGCGCCAGCATGCCGTCGAGACCCATACCATCGATGGCTTGCGCAAAACCGCCCTGCTCCACCTGACGTGCGATGGACGACAGGCCTACCGCGTCCAGCGTGACCGAAGTGGCTGCCCGCAGGAAAGTGAGATCGCCGAATTTCGGCGACAGTTTGTAATCACGCACCGGCAGATCGCTCTTGATCTTCTTTTCAGCCACCAGCCACGCCACCGCAGTCTTCTCGTCGCCGATCTGGTCGATCAGCTTGAGGCCAATCGCCTGACGCCCGGTGAACACACGGCCGTCGGCCACTTTCTCGATCTGCAGGTCATCCATGGCGCGGCGGTTCTGCACGAGGCCGCGGAACCAGGTGTAGTTGTCTTTCACCAGCACTTCCAATGCGGCGCGGGCTTCCGGCGAGGGCTCATCGACGCCGTTCGGCGCCGCCTTCAGCGGCGAGGATTTCACTTCCTCGAGTTTGACGCCGACGGTCTTCATCAGGCCGCTGAGCACGGGAAACTGCACCAGCACGCCGATGGAGCCGACCATCGATGTCTGCCGCGCAATGATCTGATCCGAGGCGAGGGCTGCGATATAGGCGCCGGAGGCGGCGACACCTTCGACCATGACGACCATCGGCTTCTTGGCTTTCAGGCGCATCAGCGCGTCGTAGAGCTGCTCGGAACCTGCGACCGTACCGCCGGGCGAATTGATCTGCACGATGACGGCAGCCGCTGACGACTTCTCCAGCCGCTCCAGCGCCTCGATGCGCTCATTGTTGCTCTGGATCAGCCCTTCGATCTTGATGCGCGCGATGGCGCCGGAGGACGCCTGTGTTCCCGAGCGCGTCGCATAGAGGCCACCTGCGACAATGGCGACCACCGCCACGAGCACCGCAATGGTCCGCCAGAAGGTCAGCTTGCGGCGCAGCCGGCGGCGATCGACGATCACATCGGAATCAAGCGACATGCGGGGCTCCTGAACTTCGGCGGGACGGTATCAATCGTCTGCGCAGACTTTACGTGGGGTTTCTCGAATACCTCAATTGCGAGGCAATATGAAGAAAACAAGGTGATGGGAGCGTCACACATGTTCTTCCCCTCATGGTGAGGAGGCGCGCAGCGCCGTCTCGAACCATGAGATGGCCTGGCTCGGCGCTCGCTGCCATCCTTCGAGACGCGCGCTTTGCGCGCTCCTCAGGATGAGGGGCGGATGAAACAAAA
>NZ_JBIIOT010000014.1:0-79157 GCF_044336785.1 Tardiphaga sp.
CCCCGCAAAAGGGCGGGGAGAGGTTAGCGCGCTACTTCACCGGTGGATCGAGCTGCGTACACCCGCCCTCGCTGATCGGGCGCATGATATCTGCGGCTTTCACCTTGCCCTTGATCTTGAGCAGGTCCCACTCGCCCTTCACTTCCGACGGCTTCTTCACTTCCGCCAGCAGCATGTCATTCATCAGCCGGCCATCCTCACGCAGCTTTGCGCCCGGGGCGAAGAAATCACCCACCGGCATTTCCTTCATCTTCCGCATCACCGTGAGGCCGTCATTGTCATTGGCGGCTTCAGCAGCGCGCAGATAGTGTTTCACGGCGCTGTAGACGCCGGCCTGGGAATGCGTCGGCATCTTGCCGTGCTTGGCCATGAAGCGCTTGCCGAAATCGCGGCTGGCATCGTCATTGTCCCAGTAATAGCCCTCGAGATATTGCACGCCCTGCGTCGCTTCGGCGCCCAGCGCCTTGACCGAGGTGAGATAAAAGATCAGCACCGCGAGCTTCTGCTTGCCCTCGCCGATCTGGAATTCACGCGCCTGCTTGATATTGGTGACGGTGTCGCCCGAGGCATTGGCCAATGCGATCACCTTGGCGCCGGATGATTGCGCCTGCAGCAGGAACGACGAGAAATCCATGCTGCCGACCGGATGTTTCACCGAACCCAGCACCTTGCCGCCGGCGCCTTCGACGACCTTGGCGACCTCGGCCTGCATGGCGATGCCAAAGGCATAATCCGCCGTGATGAAATACCAGGTATCGCCGCCATCCTTCACCACGGCTTTCGCGATGCCCTGCGCCAGCGAATAGGTGTCGTAGAGCCACATTGCGGCGGTCGGCGCGCATTGCTTGCCGAACACGTCGGCCGTCGCGGAGCCGACATGGACCAGCACCTTGCCGCGCTCGCGGGCGAGATTCTGCACGCCCAGCGAAATAGCGGAATTGCCGATGTCGAAGATCGCATCCACTTTTTGCTGATCGTAAAGTTCGCGCGCCAGCGAGACACCGATATCGGTCTTGTTCTGGTGATCCGGCCCGAGCAGTTTGACGGGCTGGCCACGGACCTTGCCGCCGATATCGTCGATGGCGAGCTGCGCCGCCACCACGCTGCCGGTGCCACCGGCATCGGAGAACACGGAGCTCTTGTCGTTCAGCACGGCGATGGAGAGCGGTTTTGTGATCGGCTCGGCGAGCGCGGAGCCATTCAAGCACGCAAAAAGCGCGGCAGCCAGGATGCCCGTTCGGGTCATTGTCGTTTCCTCGGTTTGTTTTTATGGCCGAAACGTAGCGAGGGCTGCCGGGCTTGGCCAGCGGATTTTTAATCGCACGATTAAATCGGATCTCGGCGCGAGCCAGAACGATTATACCGCTGACACCGCACCTTGCTGGTGCCAGCGCCGAGACGCCAGCAGCAACAAGATCGCACCGGCAGCAGCCCAGCACACCACCGGCAGCCATCCGAGCAGCGCCGCATAATCCGGCACGGCGGACAGACCGCCCGCGACTGCCCCCATGCGCGCGAAGGTGGCGACTGCCAGCGCCGAGAAGACGAGGCCGACGACCTTGCCTTCGGCGCCGGTCTCGCCGATCGCCATGGCGGCGGTGACGGCGCTCATCATCACGCAGCCCCACGCGGCGCCGGCGACGAATTGCGCGGCGATCAGCATGTCGAGATTCGGCGCCAGTTCGGCCGCGATGACGGCGGCAGCACCGATCAGCGCGGCGACGCCGATGACGACGATGCCGCCGAAACGCTTGACCAGAACACCGGCCGGAAACATCGCGATGTTGAAGCCGATCCAGAACACCGGCAGCAGCCATTGCAGATCCGCGGGTGCCGCAAAGCGACGGAAGAACGGCACGCTATTGATGCTGACATGGAGCTGGAATCCAAGCGCGAGGATCGTCATGGCCGCAATGAACAGCAATGGCGTGTGACCGATCGCCTTGTCCTGTGCAGGCAGCGCCCGCTTTTCGCACGCGCTGACCTGCACGAGGCCGCGTTCGACGCGCGACAGCGTGACTGTCACCAGCAGCAGCGTGATGCCCGCGATGACGAAGGGCACGCGCGGATCGACGCCGCGCAGCGATGTGGCCATGTAAGGCGCGACGGCACCGGCGAGGCCGTAGCCGAGCATGGCCAGCGAGGCGAGCATCGGCCGCGACGGGCGCGCGGCATATTTGCCGAGCAGCGCCAGCGGCGGTGCGCGCAGGGCGGAGGATGTCGCCGACCAGATCACGATGAGGACGATCAGCGCGACCTGCGCAGTGGGGCCGGCACCAGCGACGAAAGGCAGCGCGACGAAACAGGCGCATGAAACAGCGGTGATGATGCCGACGATCAGCCCGAGGCGCCCGACCACCGCAGACACTTTGTCGGCCATCATGCCCATCAGCGTATCGGTGACGGTGAAGATCGCCTGATCGAGCATCAGGATATAGATCACCACCGCCGGCGCGATGCCGGCATCGGCGGCGAGCTTTGGCAGATAGATCACATAGGTGACCCAGCCGAGGGTGAAGACCAGCTGCAGCACCGCGAGCCACGCGCCCGCGCCCGTAGCGGCGCCCGATGTGCCGGTTCGTTCCTGTTCGCTCATGGTCCCCTCGCCCCGCGCAACCATAGAATGGTCGCTGCGGCGAAGGAAAGTGTTCACGGCGCTGATATCAACGGGTCTTGCGGAAGGTGAGATTGATGCGCTGGGCGCCCATCACCGGATGCTCGCCCTCCGGCAGCGGCGCGACGCCGTGATAGGCCAGCCGCGACGGGCCGCCCCAGACGACCACATCGCCATGGGTCAGGCGATAGCGCTTCTGCGCCGCATTGCGCGTGAGGCCACCGAACAGGAACGTCGCCGGCAGGCCGAGCGAGACCGAGACGATGGGCGCGCCGAGGTCGAGTTCGTCCTTGTCCTGGTGCAGCGAGAGTTTTGCGCCGGGCTTGTAGCGGTTGATGAGGCAGGCATCGGGCGCGAAGTCGGTATAGCCGCCCTCCGACGCGGCGCGCGCTGCGAGGTTGCGCAGCGATGGTGGCATCGAAGGCCAGATCTTGCCGCTATCGGGATCGACAGGATCGTAACGATAGCCACGCGCATCCGACACCCAGCCGACCCGGCCGCAATTGGTCATCGCTACCGACATGGTGTGACCGCCCGGTGTGACCAGATGCCGGAACGGTGCGGCCTTCACGATGATACGGAGATCGGCCAGCAGGGCCTGCTCGTCCGTGCCAACACAATCGCGCAGCAGCACGGCGCCTTCGCCGAGATTTTCACGCGGGGGCTGCGTGTCGCGGATGGCGGCGAACAGGTCGGTCATCTATTCACTTGCACTCACTTTGCATCATGGAAGATCACGCCGAGCGTATGGCGGCGCCCCGTCTTAACACGGCTGACGCCGTGGCGCAGGTTGACGCGATAGCTGCCGCGCGTGCCCTGAACAGGGCGATGATGCACGGCAAACACCACGGCGTCGCCCTGTTGCAGCGAGACCACCTCGGCGCGCGACTGCATCCGCGGGCGCTGCTCGGTGAGCACGAATTCCCCGCCCGTGAAGTCCTCGCCTGGCTGCGACAGCAGGATGGCGACCTGCAGCGGGAAGACATGCTCGCCGTAAAGATCCTGATGCAGGCAGTTGTAGTCGCCGGCGTCATATTGCAGCAGCAGCGGCGTGGGGCGGGTCTGGCCGGCCTCGTGACAGCGCTTCAGGAAGGCGGCGTGATCGCTGGGAAACCGGACATCGATGCCCATGGTCTCGTTCCAGCGATTGGCGATGGCACTGAGCGGGCCATAGATCGCGGGGCGCAGGGCGGCGATGGGACCGGGCAGCGGGTAGTTGAAATATTTGTATTCGCCGCGGCCAAACCCGTGGCGCGCCATCACGATGCGGCTGCGGAAACGGGTGTCTTCGGGATACAGCGCGGAGAGGGCGCGGCATTCGTTCCGCGTGAGGAGCTTGTGGAAGACGGCGCAGCCCTGCGCGTCGAGATCGGCGCCGATGCGCGGCCAGTCGATGGCATCGAGGCGCGGATCAGATACGGGAAGTTTGGCGAGAGTTGCAGATGGCATGATGCAGCCGCTCCGGATATGCGCCGATCATCGGCAACAGGTGGGGCTGCATTGTCGGGGATGGTCGCGATGGCGCCACCCGATTTCCGGAAACTCGGTGTCGTCCCCGCACAGGCGGGGACCCATAGACACCGAAGCAATGGCAAGAACGCGGTAGCGGCGGCTGCCTGATTTCACTTTTACCGACAGAGGGTATGGGTCCCCGCCTGCGCGGGGACGACGGCTGAGTTTACCCCACCACCGGCAAGGTCTTGATGTCGTAGCCGTGGCTGATCTTGCGCTTCAGCACGGGGTCCTCGATTTCGAAGTCGAAGCGATCGGCCGGGCGGATGCCGCCCTTGGCCGCAAAGGTGCCGCCGAACATCGCGGTGCCATCGGGCAGCGTGCTCGCGTCAAAGCCCTTCTTGATCAGTTCGGCCACCGGCAGCATGCCGCTCAGCTTGCCTTCCTGATACAGCACCTTTTCGCCCTTGATGGTCGCCCACGAACGCAGGATGATCTCATCCCAATGCGGGAGAAGTTCGTCGAGCGCCCACACCACCGGCGCGATGGGCTTGTCGCACATCTGCTTCGACACGGTGATGTTGTAGGTCTCGACCTGGCGGTCGGTGTGGTCGGAGCCGACGCCGACATAGGTCTTGCCGCCCGACGCGATCAGGCAGAACTCGACCTCGCCCGACGAATTCACGTCAGTGCACTCGATCATGCCGTCGGTGGTGAAGCGGCGGGCGGAGCAGCGATAATAGATCGGCGTGGTGGCCGGCGGGGCGATGCCGAGCTCCTGCAGCTCCTTGATGTGATGATCGCGCGCGACGGGATCGCGGCCGGTCCAGCCGGCGATGACGCCCTGGGTCAGCGTGATGTTGAGCGGGGTCTGCGCGCCCTTGGCGTCGAGCGTGAGTGCGATGGTGGTGGTCATGTATGGTCCTCTTTTAAGTCCGCCTCTGTCCCTCATGGTGAGGAGGCGCGCAGCGCCGTCTCGAACCATGAGTTGTTGCGCTCCGTCGCCATCCTTCGAGACGCGCGCAAGTGCGCGCTCCTCAGGATGAGGGGCGGAGTTAGCCGTGGATCGTCTTTTCGATTCCAGCGGCGAGTTCAAAGATGCGCCGATCACTGCCACCCGCCGCAGCCAGCATCAACCCGACCGGGGCTTCGTCCTTGCGCGAGATCGGCAGCGAGATGGCGCAGCCGTCGATCATGTTGATCAGCGTGCAATTGCGCAGCGCCATCAGGTTCTTCTTGGCGAACACCTTGTCGTCAGCCATCTCGGCGATCGATGGCGGCGCGATGGGACAGGTCGGCATCACCAGCGCATCATAGGGCGCCATCGTCGCCTCGGCCCGCGCGATCAGCGAGCGGCGCATCGGCAGGAGATCGATATAATCGGCGGCCGTCATCGCCTCGCCGCGCGCGATCCGCACGGCGACGCGGGGATCATAGACATCACCCTTCGCCGTCAGCAGTTCACGGTGCCAGGCAAAGCTCTCGGCCGCGGTGAAGCCGCCCTTGCTGCTCATAAGCGGGATATCGTTGAAGGCCGGCACTTCGATGCGTTCGATCAGCGCGCCCTGCTCGGTGAGCAGCTTGATGCTGCGTTCGAACACCTCGGCGACGATGGGATCAAGCTCGTCCATGGCGATCGTGGTCGGGATCGCGAGACGCATGCCCTTGATGGCGCGCGGGGTGAGCTCGAAGTCGGGTTCGCCGGCGAGCACGGCATCCATCGCCGCGCAGCAGGCGACGCTGCGCGCCAGGGGACCGATGCTGTCGAGGGTGAAGGACAGTGGCACCGCGCCATCGAGCGGCACGCGGCGCTGAGTCGGCTTGTAGCCAACAATGCCGTTGAAGGCCGCGGGGATGCGGCAGGAGCCGCCAGTGTCGGTGCCAAGCGCCGCATGGGCCATGCCGTCGAGCACGGACACGCCGGCGCCCGAGGACGAACCGCCCGGCACATGGCCGACCTCGCGCTTCCAGGCGCCCTTCGGCGTGCCGTAATGCGGATTGGTGCCAATGCCGGAATAGGCGAACTCGACCATATTGGTGCGGCCGATCAGGACGAAGCCGGCGGCACGCAAGCGGGCCACCGTGGGGGCATCGCTGTCGGCCGGCGCGGAGTCATCGAGCGCGCGCGAGCCGGCGCGGGTGACCTGGCCCTTGATGTCGAACAGATCCTTGATGGAGACCGGAATGCCGGCAAAGCGCGACGGCGCGGCATTGGCCTTGCGCAGCGCGTCCATGGCGTCGGCCGCAGCCAGAGCGGCTTCCTCGTCCACATGGATATAGACCCGCTGTCCTTCGCCATTGGGGTCAGCGATCCTGGCGAGGCAGTCCTCGACCAGTTGTCGCGAGGTGGTGCGGCCGGCTGCGAGATCGACGGCGAGGCTGGCGAGTGTCGGTGCAGACATGGTCACGGTTCCTGTCCAGTAGCTTGGTCAGGCCGTGACCGGATGCGTTCACGGCGCCTCGTCGGTATCGCCGATACGGCCGGTAATTTCCAGATCGAGCAGCGCGGAGCTGAGCGACTTGCCATGCGCATCGAGCGCCAGCGATCGCGTGACTCCACCGCCAAGTGCCTGATCCATCACAAAATTAAGTGCGGAAATATTGGGCAGTTCATAGCGGACCACCTCGCCCTGCACGATGTCCTTGAACAACGTTTTCACGCGCTCGGCGGTCACCTCGGACAATAGCAACGGATATAGCTTTGCGTCAAAGGCAATTACCGAGATGTTGGAAATGTTGCCTTTGTCCCCGGTGCGGGAATGGGCGATGTCACGCAGCTTCATGACCCGATCTCCGTCGCCGTCCCCGCCTCGCACGCCGAAGGCGTGCACGGGGCGGGGCCCCATACACGCTGTCGAATTGAGAGAAGCGCTGTCGCAGTGACAGCGCGTCGCGGCAGACCTCGGAGGTTATGGGTCCCCGCCTGCGCGGGGACGACAGGTGAGTTACGCATCTGCTCGGGCCTCCACGAAACGGACGGATGGCTTTGCCTGCTCGCGCGGCAGCAGCACCGAGGCGACGGCAATGACATCGCGCGCCGACTTGGTGGCGCCGCCGCCACCGGCCGGGCCATTGGTGTAGAGCGTCTCGACCTCATTGCCGATGCGGACCGCCTCGCGCAGGCTGTCCGTGCGGCCGGTGACGCGAACGCGGACTTCATACGGTTCGGAGCGGGCGCCGAGAGATTCGCCGTGCAGGGAATCGACGCCGATGAGATCGAAGCGTGTTTCGGACGTGATGACACCGGTCAGTTTCAGGCGCTCGCGCACGATTTCGAGCGCAAGGCGGCCGCGCGCGACGGCGTTGGGGCCGGCATAAGAGATCTGGCCCTCGCCGATATAGCTATCGAAATAGCCGACCGAGACTTTCAGCGTATCCGGTCGCTGCGTGCCCTGCCCGCCGGTGACGCGGACGCGATCCTTGCCGATCTCCTCGATCTTCACCTGCGAAAAATCCGCGACCACATCGGGCTGCAGATAGCGCCTGGGATCGTGCACCTCATAGAGCAACTGCTCCTTGCAGGTGCGCGCAGAGACTTCGCCGCCGGAGCCCTCGACCTTGGTCACGACCAGCGTGCCGTCCTCACTGACTTCGCCGATCGGAAATCCAAGGCGCGCGAGGCCTTGCACATCCTTGAAGCCGGGATCGGCAAAATAGCCGCCGGTGATCTGGCCGGCGCATTCGAGGAGATGGCCGACCACAATACCTTGGCCAAGCAGATTCCAGTCGGTCATCGACCAGCCGAAAGCTTGGATCATCGGCGCGAGAAACAATGCAGGGTCTGACGCGCGGCCGGTGATGACCACATCGGCGCCGTCCTTCAGCGCCGCTGCCATCGGCTCGGCACCGAGATAGGCATTGGCCGACAGGACCTTGTTGCCGAGCCCGTGCATGGTGCTGTCGAATTCAAGCACCGAGAGATCGCTGCCCTTGCAGGCATCGAGCACATCGTCGCCGACAATGGCGGCGATCTTCAGTTTCGGCAGGCCCATCGCTTTCGCGATCTCTGCCGTTTTTCGCGCGGCTGCTTCGGGGTTGGCGGCGCCCATATTGGTGACGATCTTGATGCCTTTTGCGGCGCAGATCGGCAGCACCGCGCGCATGCGCTCCTCGAGCAATGGGTCAAAGCCGCTGTCCGGATTTTTCATCCGCGCCTGCTGCGCCAGCGCGACGGTGCGTTCGCCGAGGCACTCGAAGACGAGATACTGGATGTCGCCCTTCTCGGCGAGTTCAACCGCGGGCTCGATACGGTCGCCGGAATAGCCGGCGCCGGAGCCGATCCTGATGCTGCGCAAAGGGCCCTCGCTTGTTTCGTTTCCCGGTATTCTGCCGCGACATTCCCGACGGAGTTGCAGCGCGGTAGGCACTCAGACCATCCCACCAGATTGGTGTCAAATGTGGTCCGCGATCCGCGATTACGGCTATGCAACACGGGCGCTGGACCGCCACCGGCCGATGTGGAATGTCCTTGACCACAACGAACCGGGAGCATCCCGGCACTGGAGGAACAGATGGCCGAACCAGCGCGGGCACGCCCGAAACCGACACCGGAAACCCAGCACTACTGGGACGGCGCCAAGGCCGGCGAATTGCGCCTGCAGCGCTGCGACGACTGCTCACATGTGTATTTCCCGCCGCGCCCGTTCTGCTCGAAATGCGCCTCGCGGAATGTTTCGGTGTTCAAGGCCTCGGGCAAAGGTTTTCTCTACAGCTACGTGATCAATCATCGTCCGGCGGCACCGGGCTTCACGCCGCCTTACGCGATTGCGGTTGTCGAGCTCGACGAAGGCCCGCGGCTGATGAGCAACATCATCGATTGCGCGCAGACACCGGAAGCGCTCGAACTCGACATGAAGCTCGAAGTCGCGTTCCAGAAGGTGGATGACACGCTCACCCTCCCCGTATTCCGTCCGGCGAAGGGCTGAGATCATGCGCAGAAACGCAGTCGCCGTTGTCGGCGCAGCCGAGACCACCGAGCTCGGCGTCATCCCCACCATGTCGCAGATCCAGCTCCATGCGGATGCGGCGCTCAACGCCATCAAGGATGCCGGGCTGAAACTGTCGGATATCGACGGCATCGCCACGGCGGTGGAGACGCCGCAGCAGCTCGCGCATTATCTCGGCATCACGCCGACCTGGGTGGATGGCACCTCGGTGGGTGGTTGCTCCTTCATGCTGCATGTCCGCCACGCCGCTGCCGCCATCGAGGCGGGACTCTGCAAGACCGTGCTGATCACCCATGCGGAAAGCGGCAAGTCGATGATCGGCAAATTGCCGCGCTCGATTCCGGCGGACTCATTGCAGGGGCAGTTCGAGGCGCCCTACGGCGTCTATGGTCCGCCCAGCATGTTCCCGATCCCCGTGCTGCGCTACATGAAGACGCATGGCATCACCCATGAGCAGATCGCCTCGGTGGCCGTGTTCCAGCGCGAATGGGCGGCGAAGAATCCGCGCGCGATGATGAAGGCGCCGATCACCGTCGAGGACGTGCTGAACTCGAAGATGATCGCCTATCCGTTTCGCATCCTGCAATGCTGCCTCGTCACCGATGGCGGCGGCGCGCTGATCCTGACCTCGGCCGATCGTGCCAAGGATTTCCCGAACAAGCCGGTCTATATCCTCGGCACCGGCGAGAGCGTGGAAACGCCGATGGTCAGCCAGATGGAGACGTTCGACTCGTCACGTGCCTTCCGCGTGGCGGGGCCGACGGCCTTCAAGGAAGCCGGCATCACCCACAAGGATGTCGATCACCTGATGATCTACGACGCCTTCGCGCATCTGCCGCTGTATGGCCTCGGCGATCTCGGCTTCATGCCCCATGAGGAGACCGGCAAGTTCATCGCCGACGGCAACACCCGCCCCGGCGGCAAGCTGCCGATGAACACCAATGGCGGCGGGCTCAGCTACATGCATTCCGGCATGTACGGCATGTATGCGCTGCAGGAGAGCGTCCGTCAGATGCGCGGCATCGCACCGGCACAGGTCGAGGGCGCGAAGATATCGGTCTGTCACGGCGTCGGCGGCATGTTCGCCGCTTCGGGGACGGTGATTTTTACGAATGAAGCTTAGTGCCTTCTCCCCGCTTGCGGGGAGAAGGTGACCCGGCGTAGCGCAGCGAAGCCGGGTCGGATGAGGGGGAGCCTCCGCAGGCTCGGAGTTTGTGGAGAGCCCCCTCACCCGCCGCGAAGACGCGGCGACCTCTCCCCGCGAGCGGGGAGAGGTTAGCGCACCAGATCAATTCTATAACCAAGAGGAAAACTACACATGGCAAAAACCAAAATGCTTGACGGCAAGGTCGTCGTCGTCACCGGCGCGGGTCGTGGCATCGGCCGCGGCATCGCGCTGCTTTGCGCCGCTGAAGGCGCCAGCGTCGTCGTCAACGATCCCGGCGTCGCGACCGACGGTGCCGGCACCTCTGCCGCGCCGGCGGAAGAAGTCGTCGAGGAAATCAAGAAGGCCGGCGGCAAGGCTGTCGCCAATTTCGAATCCGTCGCCGAAGCGATCCCGGCCAGCAAGATCATCAAGCAGGCTGTCGACACCTATGGCCGTCTCGACGGCGTGGTGAACAATGCCGGCATCCTGCGCGACGCCATCTTCCACAAGATGTCGATCGACGCCTTCGAGGCCGTGATCAAGGTCCATCTGATGGGCTCATTCTACACCTCGCATGCCGCCGCCCGCATCTATCGCGAGCAGAACTCCGGCTCCTTCGTGCACTTCACCTCGACCTCGGGCCTCGTCGGCAATTTCGGCCAAGCCAATTACGCGGCCGCCAAGCTCGGCATCGTCGGCCTGTCGAAGTCGATCGCGCTCGACATGCAGCGCTACGGCGTCAATTCGAACTGCGTCTCGCCCTTCGCCTGGAGCCGCATGATCGGATCGATCCCGACCGAGACCGAAGCCGAGAAGGCCCGCGTCGAGCGCATGCAGCGCATGGGCCCGGAAAAGATCGCCCCGCTGGTGGCCTTCCTGCTGTCGGACGCCGGCAAGGACGTGTCGGGCCAGATCTTCGCCGCGCGCATGAACGAGATCTTCCTGATGGGCCAGTCGCGCCCGATCCGCTCGATCCACCGTGACGAAGGCTGGACCCCGCAGACCCTCGCCGAACACGGCATGCCGGCGCTGAAGTCGTCGTTCTACAAGCTGGACCGCTCGGCTGATATTTTCAGCTGGGATCCGGTGTAAGGCCACACATTCCGCCCTCATCCTGAGGAGCAGCGCACCTGCGCTGCGTCTCGAAGGATGGCGGCAAGCGCGGAGCCTTGCCATCTCATGGTTCGAGACGGCGCCTACGGGCGCCTCCTCACCATGAGGGGCTGAGAAATTCACAACCCAAAATCGAATTAGAAATTATATTTCAAAATTAGCTATGCATTTTGACGTTATCTGACCCGTGACCGCCCAAATTTCGCAATAAAGAATTCCAGTTCTGGCCAAGGTCGGATATGTGACCGGCAAATAACAAGGTTCGACGTCACGCATCTGCGGGCCGGACCGCATTTGCTGGACATGACCATGACTGATCACGCGGGCGCGATGCCCTCCGCGGCCAAGACCAATACAACCGCGCATTCCAAGACCTTGAACTCTCCGGCGCGCGTGCTCACCGCGAGCCTGATCGGCACCACCATCGAGTTCTTCGATTTCTACGTCTATGCCACCGCCGCGGTGCTGGTGTTCCCGAAACTGTTCTTCCCGGCCGGCAACGACACGGCCGCGCTGCTCGCCTCCTTCGCGGTGTTCTCCATCGCCTTCTTCGCGCGTCCGTTCGGTGCGATCCTGTTCGGCCATTTCGGTGACCGCGTCGGCCGCAAGACCACGCTGGTCGCGGCCCTGCTCACCATGGGCATCTCCACCGTGGTGATCGGCCTGCTGCCGACCCATGCGCAGATCGGCCTCGCAGCCCCCCTGCTGCTGGTGATCTGCCGCTTCGGCCAGGGCCTCGGCCTCGGCGGTGAATGGGGTGGCGCCGTTCTGCTCGCCACTGAAAATGCGCCTCCCGGCAAGCGCAACTGGTACGCCATGTTCCCGCAGCTCGGCGCGCCGCTCGGCCTGTTCCTGGCCTCGGGCACCTTCTGGATCCTGCTGCATTTCGTCTCGCCCGAAGCCTTTCTGGGCTGGGCCTGGCGCGTGCCGTTCCTCGCGTCCATCGTGCTGATCGTCATCGGCCTGTGGGTGCGTCTGTCGATCACCGAGACGCCGGAATTCCAGAAAGCCATCGACAAGGCCGAGCGCGTCGCCGTCCCCGGCATCGAACTGTTGAAGAACCACAAGCGCAGCCTCGTCCTCGGCACGCTGGTCGGTCTCATGACCTTCGTGTTCTTCTATGTCTGCACCGCCTATCTGCTCTCCTACAATGTGGGCGTCGCCAAGATGTCGCTGCTCGACGCGCTGAAGGTGCAGATCGCGGGCGCGATCGCCTTCGGCACCACCAACATCCTGGCCGGCCTCGCCGCTGACAAGCTCGGCCGCCGCAACCTGTTGATCGCCAACTGCCTGATGGTGATCGTGTTCTCGTTCTTCGTGGCACCCCTGCTCGGTGGCGGCGTCGCCGGCATCTACGCTTTCGCGCTGATCGGTCTTGCGATCTTCGGAATCAATTACGGCCTGATCGGCGCGGCGCTGGCCTCACCGTTCCCGACTGCGGTGCGCTACACCGGCTCGTCGATGACGTTCAATCTGGCGAGCATTTTTGGTGCATCGCTGGCGCCCTATATCGCGACCTATCTGCAGGCGAATTACGGCCTCGCTTATATCGGCTACTATGTGCTGGCCGCCGCGGTGATCACGCTGATTGCGATCTTTGCTTCGGCCAAGCACGAAGTCTGACAACACCCGTGTCGTCACCCGGCGTGACCGGGTGACCGAGTCAACGAAAACGGCAGTGCTCACGCGCTGCCGTTTTCTTTTGCGACGCCTTCATGACTGCCGTGTCAGTGTTTACTGGGTTGCCCGGTCAAGCCGGGCAACGACAGACAGTATTGTGCATTGCCGCCACCGCGCGGCAGCAACGAATTCGCTGGTATCAGCGTCGCAACGCGCTAGCCTTCCACCAACTGGCGACAAAGCCAGACAGCAGGGAGGACGACGATGCAAAATCCATTTGCTCCGCGTGATACCGATCCCACTTCAAATGTGACATCCCTCAATCGCCGGCGCATGTTGCAGACCGCCGGCGCGCTTGCGGCCTCGACCATTGTGGCGCCGAAGGCATTCGCCCGCGACTATGGCCGCAACGTGCAGCCGCAGCGCTATCCCGATCCCGATATCGTCGTCATCGATCCCAAGCGTTTCACGGCCAAGGTCGGCAACACCGTCATCAAGCGGCTCTATACCGGTTGCCTGTGGGCCGAAGGTCCCGCCTGGAATGCGCAAGGTCAGTATCTGATCTGGAGCGACATCCCGGCTAACCGGCAGCTCCGCTATCTCGATGATGACGGCCATATCTCCGAGCGCTTTCGCTATCCGTCCGAAGAGAGCAACGGCAACTCGTTCGACACCGAAGGTCGTCAGCTCTCGGCACAGCGCACGCGGCTGGTGCGCTTCGAGCACAATGGCGGCGTGACCACACTGGCCGAAGCGGCCAATGGCAAGCCGCTCAATGGCCCGAACGACATGGTGGTGAATCCCATCGACAAAGCGATCTGGTTCACCGATCCCGGCTATGGCGGCATCAACCTCTATGAGGGCCAGCGTGCCGCCCCAGGCGTCACCCAGCCGAACCAGAAGGAAGCGGTGTATCGCATTGATCCCGCGAATGGTCAGATCAGCAAAATGGCCGACGATCCGTTCAAGCCGAACGGCCTCGCCTTCAGCCCGGACTACAAAAAGCTCTATGTCTGCGACACCGGCATCACGCATTACCCGAATGCGAAGAATGTCGTGTGGCAATATGACGTGAACGGCGACAAGCTCACGGGCGGCAAGCCGCTGATCGACATGACGCTGGACGGCAAGTCCGGTTTTCCTGACGGGCTGCGGGTCGATACCGAGGGCAATATCTGGGTCGGTGCCGGCTGGGTTGGCGACGGCTATGACGGCGTCCAGATCTTTGCGCCGGATGGGCAGCGCATCGGGCAGATCCGTCTGCCGGAGACCTGCGCGAATGTGTGTTTCGGCGGGAAGAAGCGCAACCGGCTGTTCATGACAGCGAGCCAGTCATTGTATGCGGTCTATGTGGAAACGCAGGGTGCGCATTTTTGTTGAGCGTTACCAGGCGAGGCCGTAGGGCGGATGAGGCGAAGCCGTAATCCGCCGCCGAGTTTCAACTTGCACTCGGCCGGCGGATGACGCTTCGCTCATCCGCCCTACGGTCTGCGCTCACCCGCTATTCCTCAGCCCTGCCGAGATCCCATTGATCGTCAGCTGAATGCCCCTCAGCACCTGCTCGTCGCCACCATCGCCTTCCGCGCGATGCTTCTGCAGCAGCTCGACCTGCACGTGGTTCAGCGGATCGAGATACGGGAAGCGGTTGCGGATCGAGCGTTCCAGCAGCGGATTGCCCTGCAGCAAGCCATCCTGCTCCATGATGTCGAGCAGCGACTCGATGGACAGATGCCACTCCGCGCGAATGCGGCCGAAGATCTTTTCGCGGAGCACTTCGTCGGTCACCAGCTCCGCATAACGCGAGGCGATGGCGATGGAGCTCTTCGCCAGCACCATGTCCATGTTCGACAGCAGCGTGCGGAAAAACGGCCATTCGCGGTGCATCTCCTGCAGGAAGGCCATGCCTTTGTCCGGATGGGACTTCAGCCACGCCGCGATGGCGCTGCCGAAACCGTACCAGCCCGGCAGCATCAAGCGACACTGCGCCCATGAGAACACCCATGGGATCGCACGCAGATCCTCGATCGCTCGCGTCTTCTTGCGCGAGGCCGGGCGGCTGCCGATATTCAGCGTCGAGATCTCGTTGATGACGGTGGATTCCCAGAAGTAATCGACAAAACCGTCGGTCTCGTAGACCAGCCCGCGATAGGCCTTGAAGGCCAGCGCGGAGATCTCTTGCATCGCTTCCAGATATTCACCGCGCGGCGCGCTGTGCTTGGGCGCCAGCAGGCTCGCCTCCAGCGTCGCGGCCGCCAGAATCTCCAGATTGTTGCGGCCGACTTCGGCATTCGAATATTTGCTGAAGATGATCTCGCCCTGTTCGGTGATGCGGATCTGGCCGTCCACCGCGCCGCCGGGCTGCGCCAGGATTGCGTCGTGGCTTGGGCCGCCGCCACGGCCGACGGAGCCACCGCGGCCATGAAACAGGCGTAGGCGGATGTGGTGACGCTCGAACACATCGACCAGCTTGATCTCGGCCTTGTAAAGCTCCCAGCCCGAGGTGACGAAGCCGCCATCCTTGTTGCTGTCGGAATAGCCGAGCATGACCTCCTGCACGCCACCGCGGCTGTCGACCAGCTTGCGATAATCATGCAGCGCGAACAGCCGGTCCATGATCTTGGCTGAGGCCTGCAAGTCCTCGATGGTCTCGAACAACGGCACGATATTGATGCCGCTGCGGCCGGAGGAATCGACGAGGCCAACTTCCTTCAGGAGGATGGCCACTTCGAGCATGTCGGAGACACCCTTGCACATGGAGATGATGCATTGGGGGATCGCCGCCGCGCCGAATTTGGCATGCACCTCGGCGGCCATGCGGAACAGCGCGAGTTCACCGAGCGTCTCCTCGCTATATTTCACGAACAGCGACGATAGCGGGCGCGCATTCTTCAATTCTGCGACCAACAGCGCAATACGCGCATCCTCGTCCAGCGACAGATAGGATTTGCCGGGCATTGCGGCATCGATCAGTTCGGCGACGGTGCGTTCATGCACGGCTGAATTCTGCCGGATATCGAGGCTGGCGAGATGGAAGCCGAAACAATCTACTGCACTGCGCAGCGTGCGCAGCCGGCCGCGCGCGATCACGCGGGAATTGTCGGCATGCAACGAGCGGTCCAACACATCCAGATCGGCCTTGAAGTCAGCAGCCGACACATAAGGCGGTGCATCGCCCACAGCCGCGCGACGATTCGGCACCTTGAGCGCATGGGCCGTTGCCGCCATCCGCGCATAGATGCCGGAGATCGCGAGACGATATGGCTCACCGGCACGATGCGGCGACGGATCAGGCGAACGTTCCGCCAGCGCACGCAGCTCGTCGGACACTTCGGAGAGATGCGCCGCCATCGACAGTTCCGCGCCCAGCGCATGGAGCTCGTCGAGATAAAAGCTGAAAGCGCGCCGGCTTTGCAGCATCACCGTGCCTTCCATCACCTCTGCGGTCACAAAGGGATTGCCGTCGCGATCGCCGCCGATCCAGCTGCCCATGCGCAGGAAGGCCGGCAGGGCTTCCGGGCCACCCTGATCACTCAGGCTGTCCTCCAGCCGTCCATGCAGCCGCGGCACTTCGCGCAGGAAAGTGTAGTCGTAGAATGCCAGGCCGTTGGTCACTTCGTCGAGCACCGTCAGCTTGCTGCGGCGGAGCAGATTGGTCTGCCACAGCGTCACCACTGCGCGACGCAGGGTCTCGTCCAGTGTCTCGGTTTCCTCCGCCGTGAGCTGCATCCGCTCGCGGCGATCGAGCAATGCCGCGATCTCCATTTCGCGATCGATGGTGCTCTTGCGGCGGACTTCGGTGGGGTGCGCGGTGAGAACGGGCGATACCAACGCCTGGCTGAAGAACTTGCCGAGCATCTTGGCGTCGATGCCGGCGTCCTGCGCGCGGGCGACGGCATGGGCGAGCGTGCCATTGGCGGAAGCCGCATCCGCGCGCTGGGCGCGCATGCGGCGGATATTGTTCTGGTCCTCGGCGATGTTGGCGAGGTGAGAGAAATAGCTGAAGGCGCGGACGATACGCACGGTCTCGGCGGTGGTCATGCCGTCGAGGATCGCCTCCAGTTCCTGCCGCGCGTCCTTGTCCTCATTGCGATGGAAACGCACCGAGGTCTGGCGAATGGCCTCGACCAGATCGAAGACAGCAGCGCCCTCCTGATCCCGGACCGTATCGCCAAGAATGCGGCCAAGCAGCCGTATGTCTTCACGCAGCTGCGCATCAGCCTGCGGATCGGCGATAGGCCCGCCATGCAGCGGGGCGGTTTCCTGGTCGTTCGGCAAAGTCATGGACACGGGACAACTCCGGAAAGGTGGCCGGGGACGCATTTGGTCGCATGTCTTGCTGCAATGCAAGATGAAGTTGGGGAAGAGAACTTAAGCCGTCGTCCCCGCGCAGGCGGGGACCCATACACACCGTCGATATGGCGAAGATCCGTCGGAGTGACTTTGGTATGTTACCTACTGCTTCGGAGGTTATGGGTCCCCGCCTGCGCGGGGACGACACCGAGTTAGATCGTTCGCCCCACTTTCGCCCAATAGGGATCGCGCAGACGCCGCTTGAAAATCTTGCCGGAATCCTCACGCGGCAGATTGCTCTGGATCTCCATCGCCTTCGGCACCTTGTAATCCGCGAGCGCCTTCTTGAGATCGATGCGGACCTTGGCCAGATCCAGCACCACGCCGGGCTGCGGCTCGATCACCGCCATCAGGCTCTCGCCGAATTCCGCATCGGGAATGCCGAACACTGCGCAATCATGCACGCCGGGCAGCGCATGGAGCGCCGACTCGATCTCGGCCGGATAGATGTTCACGCCGCCGGAGATCACCATGTCGCGCTTGCGATCGCAGATGAAGACGTAGCCATCGGCATCGATGTAACCCACATCGCCCGAGGTGATAAAACCGTCGCGGTCGATCTCGGCGCGCTTTTCCGGCTTGTTGTGATAGGTGAAATCCGGATTGCCGGCGATGCGCGAATAGATCTCGCCGATCTCGCCCTGTGGCAGGATCTCGCCGTCATCGCTGAGAAAACGCAGTTCGGCGCCGGGCGCGATCTTGCCGACCGTGCCAGGCTTTTTCAGCGCGTCTTCGGAATTCGCGAAAGTCACCGCACCGGATTCCGTCGAGCCGTAGAATTCGTAGATCACCGGCCCCCACCAGTCGATCATCGCCGTCTTCACATCGGCCGGGCAAGGTGCTGCCGCGTGGATGATATGGCGCAGCGATGAGACGTCGTATTTCTTGCGCACGTCCTCCGGCAGTTTCATCAGGCGGATGAACATGGTCGGAACCATGAAGATGGTGTCGATCTTTTCGTCCTGGATGATGCGGAGAAACTCCTCGGCATCGAAGCGCGGCATCATCACCAGCAAGCCGTTGAGACGGCCGGCGCGCAGTGCGAAAGCATTGGGCGCGGAGTGATACAGCGGGCCCGGCAGCAACGCGCGCGAACCTTCCTTGAGGCCATAGACGCGGGCGCGCATCTGATCGGCAGACGCGGCTTGTGCCGGGGTCGGCGCGTAACGGCGCACGCCCTTGGGATGGCCCGTGGTGCCGGAGGTGTAGATCATGTTGTGCGGCGCCGGGACCGCCGGGCCGTCATAGGGCGGCTGCTCGTTGATCCAGCTCTCGCTATCAATGGCGCCATCGGGCGTGCCGAGTGTCGCGGGATCGACCTTGTAGTTGGTCACGATTTCCGGCGGCGTCGGGACGGAGATCTTGGTAATGCCGGCCGGGATCGCATCGCGCAATTGATGCAGCATGTCGGCATGGCTGATCAGGACATTGCTGCCGGAATCCCTGATCACATACGTGATCTCCTCCGGCTTGAAGTGCCAGTTCACCGGCACCGCATAGGCGCCCAGCCGCGCCACCGCATAGGCGGCTTCCAGAAACGCGATGTCGTTGCGCATCAGGATGCTGACGCTGTCGCCCTGCTTGACGCCGAGTTTTGCGAGGCCCGACGCGATGCGGCTGGCGCGAGCATTGATGTCGTCGAACGAACGCAGACGATCGCCTGAGATCACGCCATAACGGAGAGAGGTGGACATGGGACGCTTCCGATTTTGTTATTCTTCTTGAAATCTCAGTCCCTCATGGTGAGGAGGCGCGTAGCGCCGTCTCGAACCATGAGCTGCTGGAGCTCCGCATCCATCCTTCGAGACGCCGCTACGCGGCTCCTCAGGATGAGGGCGGAGTGTGGAGTTTATGAGTCCGCGAAATTCGGCGCGCGCTTCTCGATATTCGCGCGCACGGCTTCGGTCTGGTTCGGGCCACCCATCAGCTTCATCTGCTCGACGGATTCAGCCAGCAGCGCCGGGCCGGGATCGACCGAGAGATTGTTGAGCATGCGCTTGGTGGCGCGGATCGCATCCGGGCTCTTGCCCGCGATCTCGCGGGCGACTTCCAGTGCAGAGGCGCGGGGGTCATCGACCACCCGCGTCGCAAGCCCGTAGCTCAGCGCTTCCTGCGCCGTGAAGATGCGGCCGGTGTAAGTGAGCTCACGCAGGATGTCGTCGCGCACCAGCGAGGCCAGGATCGGCGTGCCCGCCATGTCCGGCACCAGTCCCCATTTGATTTCCATGATCGACATTTTGGTGTCCGGCGCGACGTAGCGCATGTCCGCGCCGAGCGCGACCTGGAAGCCGCCACCGAAGGCCACGCCATGCACGGCCGCGATCACCGGCACCGGCAATTGCCGCCAGCCCCACACCGCCTGCTGCGAATGATTGCAAAGCCCGTGGGTGCGCAGCGACAGGTCGCGCTTCTGGGCGCCACCGATCCCGTCGCCGCCGCTCTCTTTCATGGCGGCGAATCGTCCCATGTCGAGGCCGGCGCAGAATGCCCGCCCCTCGCCGGACAGCACCACCGCGCGCAGCCCCTTTTCGCGGCTGAGCTTGTCGGCAGTGTCCACCAAGGCCGCAAACATGGCGGCATCCAGCGCATTCATCTTGTCGGCGCGGACCATCCGGACATCGGCGACGCCGCCCGACATGGACACCTGGACGCGATCTTCCATGGGAGGTTTCCTTCCTAGACTTGTTCTTGAACACGGTGACCGCGTCGTTGCGCTTTACAGGAAAGCGTTTGTGGGGTTTTAGTCAACCAACTAATTAAAATGTCCGCAACCTCCAAAAGCAGGACCAGCCCATGTTCAATCAACAGCTCCTCGCCGGCCGGAATATTCTCGTGACGGGAGGCGGCACCGGCCTCGGCAAATCCATGGCCGCCAAGTTTCTGCAACTGGGGGCTAAGGTGCATATCTGCGGTCGCCGCAAGGGCGTGTGCGACGAGACCGCCACCGAGCTGATGGCCGAATTCGGCGGCAAGGTGACCAGCCACGGCGTCGATATCCGCGACAGCGCCGCGGTGGACGCGATGATCGAGGGCATCTGGGCCGATGGCCCGCTGACCGATCTGATCAACAACGCCGCCGGCAATTTCATCTCGCGCTCGCAGGACCTGTCGCCGCGCGGCTTCGATGCGGTGGCGAATATCGTCATGCATGGCACGTTCTATGTGACCCACGCCGTGGGCCGCCGCTGGATCGCCGGCAAGACCCGCGGCAATGTGGTGTCGATCACCGTCACCTGGGTGCGCAATGGCAGCCCCTATGTGGTGCCGTCGGCCATGAGCAAGTCGGCGATCCACGCCATGACCATGTCGCTGGCTACTGAATGGGGCCGCTACGGCATCCGGTTGAATACGATTGCGCCGGGCGAAATCCCCACCGAGGGCATGAGCAAGCGCATCAAGCCCGGTGACGAGGCCGGGGCGCGCACCAAGGCGCTGAACCCGATGGGTCGCACCGGCACCATGGAGGAATTGCAGAACCTCGCGGTCTTCCTGATCTCCGGCGGCTGCGACTGGATCAATGGCGAGACCATCGCCATGGACGGCGCCCAGGCGCTCGCCATGGGCGGCAATTTCTATCAGCTGCGCGACTGGTCGGACGGCGACTGGGATGCCGCAAAGGAAAGCATCAAGGCGCAGAACGAGAAGGACAAGGCGAAGCGGGGGTAAGGCCGCGCGGCCTAGACGCCACACACTCCGCCCTCATCCTGAAGAGCCGCGACTTGTCCGCCGAAGCTCGAAGAGCGAAGGCGGAAGCGGCGTCTCGAAGGATGGATGCGGAGCGCCGCCAGCTCATGGTTCGAGACGCGCGCAAGTAGCGCGCTCCTCATCATGAGGGACAGTGCGTAGGATGGGTTGAGCGCAGCGATACCCATCACCACCAGCGCCCGGCCGTGATGGGTATCGCTCCGCTCAACCCATCCTACGATCACTGCACCGCAGCACCTTTCTTATCTTGCCAGCCTCACGCGACGCCCTCACACTCGCCGCAACTAAAAAATGCAGGGAGGGAAGTCATGTCCGTTGCGGAAGCCGCCACGCTGGCCGATGTCGTTCGCGTGCAAGCCAGAACACGGGGCGCATCCACTGCGCTGGTGTTCGAGGGACGCGAGACCAACTACGCCGAGCTCGATCGCCGCGCCAATCAGGTCGCCAATGGCCTGATCGCACTCGGCGTGAAGCCGGACGAGCGCATCGCCTATCTCGGCAAGAACAGCGACCTCTTCATCGAATTGCTGCTCGGCGCCGTGAAAGCCAAGGTCGTCACCGCGCCTGTGAACTGGCGCCTCGCCGGGCCGGAAATCGCTTTCATTGTCGATGACGCCAAGGCAGCCGTGCTGTTTGTCGGGCCGGAATTCATCGATCTCGTTTGCGGCCTGAAGGACCAACTCCCGCATGTCCGCACCATCATGACGATGGAAGGCGGCGCGCCGGAGTGGCAGGATTTTGCAGCATGGCGCGATGCGCAAAGCGACAGCGATCCAGATATCGCAACGACGAATAACGACGTCGCCATCCAGCTCTACACATCCGGCACCACGGGGAAGCCGAAAGGCGCGATGCTGTCGCATCAGAATTTCCTGTCGCTGCTGCGCATCGGCGGCACCGACGAGAATCCGGACTGGAATGTCTGGACCGATACCGACGTCTCGCTGGTGGCGATGCCGGTGTTTCACATCGGCGGCGTCGGCTGGGCCGTGTTCGGCCTCTATCACGGCGCCAAGAGCGTGATTGCCCGCGAATTCGATCCGAACAAGGTGCTGGATTTCTTCCGCGACTACGGCATCAGCAAGCTATTCCTCGTGCCGGCCGCGATGCAGTTCATCGTACGGCAGCCGCGCGCCCGCGAAATGGATTTCTCGCAGCTCAAATACATCATGTATGGCGCGTCACCGATCCCCGCGGCATTGCTGAAGGAATGCATCGCCGTGTTCGGCTGCGGCTTCGTGCAGATGTATGGCATGACGGAAACCACCGGCACCATCGTCGTGCTGGCGCCGGAAGATCACATCGAAGGCCGCGACTGCATGCGCTCCGCCGGCAAGGCACTGCCGGGCATCGAGATCGCCATCCTCGATCCCGACGGCAAGCCTCTGCCTGTCGGAGAAGTCGGCGAGATCGCGACGCGCTCGGCATCCAACATGGTCGGCTACTGGAATCTGCCGGATGCGACCGCGCGGACGCTCGACAGGGACAACTGGCTGCGCACGGGCGATGCCGGCTATCTCGACCGCGACGGCTTTCTCTACATCCACGATCGCATCAAGGACATGATCATCTCCGGCGGCGAGAACATCTATCCGGCCGAAGTGGAGAGCGCGATCTGCGATCATCCGGATGTGGCCGAGGTCGCCGTGGTCGGCGTGCCCGATGATACGTGGGGCGAAGCTGTCAAAGCTGTGGTGGCGTTGAAGCCCGGCAAGGACATCAGCGCGGTCGATATCATCGCCTTCACCCGCCAGCGCATCGCCGCCTTCAAGACGCCAAAGACGGTGGATTTCATCCAGGCCTTGCCACGGAATGCCTCGGGCAAGATCCTGCGACGGCAGCTGCGGGATCCGTTCTGGGTCGGCAAAGAGCGGCAAGTGAACTGACGACACAAAGCTCGTCGTTCCGGGTCGCGCACTTGCGCGAACCCGGAACCTCGTAGTGGCGTGTCTCATATCGAGATTCCGGGTTCGCGCCTACGGCGCGCCCGGAATGACGTGTCTGACGCAAACGAGAAGAACAACAATGATCGACATGCCGCCACTGCAATATGCCGACCTGCCCGGCCTCCGCATGGCCTATTACGACGCCGGTCCCGCGTCCGACGCGCCGCCGGTGATCCTCTGCCATGGCTGGCCCGAACTCGCCTTCTCCTGGCGCCATCAGATCAAGGCGCTCGCCGAGGCGGGCATCCGCGTCATCGCGCCGGACCAGCGCGGCTATGGCGCCACCGACAAGCCGAGCGCGGTCGAGGACTACAGTATTGAACACCTCACCGGCGATCTCGTCGCCCTACTCGATCATCTGAAGATCGATAAGGCCATCTTCGTCGGCCACGACTGGGGCGGCTTCGTTGTCTGGCAGATGCCGCTCCGTCATCCCAACCGTGTCGCCGGCGTGGTCGGCATCAACACGCCGCATACCGACCGTGCGCCTGTCGATCCCATGTCGATCTATCGCAAGCGGTTCGGCGACAGCATGTATATCGTCCAGTTCCAGGATCCCGCGCGCAAGCCCGACGCGATTTTCGCCAGCGACGTCGGGCGCACGTTCGAATTCTTCATGCGCAAGCCGCCGCAGCGCGCCTCCGATTTCGATGCCTTCTCCGGCAATGACGAACCGACGGCCGGCATCGGTGCAGCGCCGAAAACAAATCTCGCTTTGCCCGACATGGTCGCCGCCTATGATCCCGCGCGCGACAGCCGCGAGCGCATCCTTAGCGAAGACGAGATGAAAGTATTCGTCGAGGCCTTCACGTCCTCCGGCTTCACCGGCGGCATCAACTGGTATCGCAATATCAGCGCCAACTGGCGCCGCGCCGAAGGCCTCGATCACACCGTGCGCGTGCCGTCGCTGATGATCATGGCGGAGAATGATGCCGTGCTGCCCCCCTCCGCCGCCGACGGCATGGACAAGATCATTCCCGATCTCGAAAAATATCTCGTGAAAGGCAGCGGGCACTGGACACAGCAGGAGAAGCCGGATGAGGTCAGTGCGAAACTGATTGAATGGCGGCGGCGACGATTTGGATGATGCGCGCGGCCCTCATCCTGAGGAGCCGCGCAGCGGCGTCTCGAAGGATGGCCACATGCGCCGAGCCCGGCCATCTCATGGTTCGAGACGGCGCTTCGCGCCTCCGCACCATGAGGGCGGTGCTTAAGCCGACTACGCCACGTCGCTTGAACTATGACAACGGAACTCATTGCCACTTTGTCACAATCACTGTCACAAACACCAAAACCACTGTCACAATAGGCTCTGCGACAACATATCGTTAAGCCCCGCGACGATTTGATCGCGTCAGCGCGCGCTTGTTACTTTTTCACAGGGACTTTCCATGTCATACAGATGACATGTACCAGCCTGCCCGTCTCCTCCCCGAACAGATCGAGGTTCCGTATCAGCCGCCGCGCATGGCGCGCGCGAACGGGATCGACATCTGTTACGACATCTTCGGCTATAGCGATGCGGAACCCATGGTGATGATCATGGGTCTCGGCGCGCAGCTGATCCATTGGGACGATGACTTCTGCCGCGAACTCGCGGCTAGCGGCTTCCGCGTCATCCGGTTCGACAATCGCGACATCGGTCTGTCGTCGAAGATGACCGGCGGCAAGAAGTTCTCGCTCTACGAATTGGCTAAACTTCGCTTCCTCAATATTCCCGTCGCAGCGCCCTACAAGCTGTCGGACATGGCGGCCGATACGGTGGCGCTGCTCGATGTGCTGCATATCCGCAAGGCGCATGTGGTCGGCGCATCCATGGGCGGCATGATCGCCCAGGAAATGGCGATCGCCTATCCCGAGCGCCTGCGCTCGCTGACGTCGATCATGTCCACGACGGGTGATCCGCGCCTGCCGCAGCCAAGCCGTCAGGTCACGCTCAAGCTGCTGCAGCGACAGCCCGACGGTTATGAGGCCTTCATCGAGCGCTTCAAGCAGACCTGGTTGTTCCTGCGCGTCGGCAGTTTCCCGGATGACGAGGCGCGCGATCTCGATCGCGCCGAGCGCACCTACGCCCGCGGCCTGAGTTCGGAAGGCGTCGGCCGCCAGCTGCGCGCCATTCTTGCGTCGGGCAGCCGCAAGGAGCGTCTCGCCAAGGTGTCTGCGCCGACGCTGGTGATCCATGGCAAGGTCGATCCATTGGTGCATCCGGCCGCTGGCCGTGACACCGCGGCGTCGATCCCCGGCGCCAAGCTGATGATGATCGATCGCATGGGTCATGCACTACCGATTTCCATGTGGAGCATGGTGATCGATGCGATTGCGCGGCATGCGCATAGCGCCAGCGCGAAGACGCGCGCCCCGCAGATGCGGGAGCATGTGGCCGAGATGCGGCGGGCGGGATAGGCCTCTCCGCGTCGTTCCCGCGACAGCGGGGACCCATAAACGCTGGCGGACTGAGGGTCGCTGACGATTTGGCTCTGCCGCCTGAACACGCCGACCGGGATAATGGATCCCCGCTTTCGCGGGGATGACAGCGGATAGTTTGCCGCGCGCCTCGCCTACTTCTTGTCCTTCGTCCCGGCGCCCATGCCGGCCATATTGACGAACATGTCCTGAAAGCGCTCGCCGATCTTGGGATCGAACGAGAACCAGCTTTGCATGATCGATTCCGGCGAATACTTATCCATATTCTCCATCATCTTCTTCTGCATCTGATCCATCATTGCCGCCTGCATCGGCTGCACGTCCGGAAGGCCAAGAAACTCGCGCGCCTCGAGCGGCGTGCAGTCCACGGTGACGGTCACCTTCATTGCCATTTCCCCTCATCCGGTCTGCAAATCGCTGCGATCCGACAGTATCGCCGGGGTCGCCACCTCGATGCAAGCGACGTCCCCCGACCCGCGACTGGCCTTCGCCTTGCATGTATCGGCACGGTTTACAGCCCGGAGTTGGTAAATCGCCCTTGCGCGCAAACCGAACTCCGCCAACAATGACTGAGCAGCTCAACTTTCGGGCTGCGGCGTGACGAGGGAGATACGGATGCTGTTTCTTCGGGCTCTTGCGGGTGCTGCCGCAGCACTATGCGTCTTCCTCACAGCGGCCCCCCTGCCCGTTGCGGCGCAGACACTGCGCTACGCCAATCAGGGCGACCTGAAATCCCTCGATCCCTATACGCTCCGCGAAACCACGACCATCGCGCATCATGGCCAGGTCTATGAAGGCCTGGTCGGCCGCGGCAAGGATCTGCAGCTGATTCCGGCGCTGGCGGAGAAATGGGAAACGCCGGAGCCGACCCGCTGGCGGTTCTATCTGCGCAAGAACGTCAAGTTCCAGAACGGCGATCCCTTCACCGCCGACGATGTGATCTTCTCCGCCGACCGCGTGCGTGCCAAGGGCTCGGACTTCACCACGGTGATTCCGGCGGATGCGAAATTCGTGAAGATCGACGATCATACTGTCGATGTCGTCCTGACCAAGCCCAACCCGATCCTGACGTCGCAATGGGACGTCTGGTATGTCATGAGCAAGAAATGGGCTGAAGCGAACAATGCGACGGCACCGACGCCGGCTGCCGCGACGTCGCCGAGCTATGCCTCGCTCAATGCCAACGGTACCGGCCCGTTCAAGATCGAGAGCCATCAGCCGGGCGTGAAGACCGTGTTCAAGGTCAATCCGGACTGGTGGGGCAAGCCCGAGCATAATCTCAAGGAAATCATCTTCACCCCCATCGCCTCCGATGCCACCCGCGTCGCCGCGCTGCTGTCGGGCGAAGTGGACATCATCGAGCCGGTGCCGGTGCAGGACATCGCCCGCGTCAACGGCACCGCCAATGCCAGCGTGCTGGCCGGGCCGGAGCTGCGCACGATCTTTCTCGGCATGGACCAGATCCGCGACGAACTGCTGTTCTCCAATATCAAGGGCAAGAACCCGTTCAAGGATGTCCGCGTCCGCGAGGCCTTCTACAAGGCCATCGACATCGAGGCGATCAAGAGCCGCGTGATGCGTGGGCTGTCGACGCCCTCCGCGCTGATGATCGCGCCGCCGCTGTTCAAGCTGTCGGGTGATTTCACCCGGCCGAAATACGATCTCGACGCGGCCAAGAGACTGCTCACTGAGGCCGGCTATCCGCAGGGCTTCGAGGTCGGCATGGACTGCCCCAATGATCGCTATGTCAATGACGCCGCGATCTGCCAAGCCGTGGTCAGCATGCTGGCGCGCATCAATGTGAAGGTGAACCTGAATGCGCAGCCGAAGGCGCTGTATTTCGCCAAGGTCTTCAAGACCGGCGGCTTCAACACCTCATTCTATCTGCTCGGCTGGACCCCCGGCACGCAGGATTCGCACAATGTGATGCATGACATCATGGGGTGCCGCGACGATCCGAACAGCCCGCGCGGCGCCACCAATCTCGGCGGCTATTGCAACAAGGAGTTCGACAAGCTGACCGATCAGGTGCTGCAGGAGACCGACACTGCGAAGCGCGACCAGCTGATCAAGCAGGCCTATGAGATTGCCAACAAGGAATGGGCCTATATCCCGCTGCACCAGCAGGCGCTGGCCTGGGGCGTGTCGAAAAAGGTGAAGATCGTGCAGCGGCCGGACAATCAGGTGCTGCCATACTGGGCGGTGAAGTCGGAATAGTGCGCAAGGTGGAAACGCGTCGTCCGCATCGCACAAAACTCTGCCCTCATCCTGAGGAGCGGCCGCAGGCCGCGTCTCGAAGGATGGCGGTAGCGCTCCGCAAACTCATGGTGCGAGGCTCCGCAAACTCATGGTTCGAGACGGCGCCGAAGTGGCGCCTCCTCACCATGAGGGGCTGAGTACCTGAAAGCGAAAGGATCGCATGCTCGCTTTCATCCTGCGTCGTGCCCTGCAGTCCATCGGTGTGCTGATCGCGGTCGGCATCATCTCCTTCACCATGTTCCGCTTCGCCGGCGATCCGGTGAACCAGATGGTGGCGATCGACACCACGCCGGCCCAGCGCGCCGAGATCCGCGCCTCGCTCGGCCTCGACGATCCCGTGGTGGTGCAATTCGCGCGCTACTTTGCCAATGCAGCGCAGTTCAAGTTCGGCGTGTCCTATCAATTCCGCCAGCCTGTCTCGTCGCTGCTGCAGGAGCGCATGCCGGCGACCCTCGAGCTCGCCACCTGCGCGACTGTGCTCGCGCTGTTCTTCGGCATCCTGATGGGCATCTATTCGGCGCTGCGGCGGGACTCTTTCACCGCAAAGCTGCTGCAGGCGGTGTCGCTGATCGGCATCTCGCTGCCGACCTTCCTGATCGGCATCCTGCTCATCTATCTGTTCGCGGTGACGCTGGGCTGGCTGCCGTCCTTCGGCCGCGGCGAGGTGGTGAAGCTCGGCTGGTGGACCACCGGCTTTCTCACCGTCTCCGGCTGGAAGGCGCTGATCATGCCGTCGGTCACCCTCGGCCTGTTCCAGATGACGCTGATCATGCGCCTGGTCCGCGCCGAGATGCTGGAAGTGCTGCGCACCGACTATATCCGCTTCGCGCGCGCCCGTGGCCTCACCACGCGTGCCATCCATTTCGGCCATGCGCTGAAGAATACGCTGGTGCCGGTGATCACGGTGGCCGGGCTGCAGTTTGGCTCTGTCATCGCCTTCGCCATCATCACGGAGACTGTGTTCCAGTGGCCGGGCATGGGGCTGCTGTTCGTGCAGGCGGTGCAGAATGTCGATATCCCGATCATGGCCGCCTATCTGCTGGTGGTGTCGCTGATCTTCGTCACCATCAATCTGGTGGTGGACATCCTCTATACGATCGTCGATCCGCGCCTGCGCGCGACGGTGGGACGGCCGGCATGAGGGATGTGATGCGCAGACGTTTCTTCACACTCAGCCTGTCATCCCCGCGAAAGCGGGGATCCATAGACACCGAGCTTGCGGTGACACATTTGCGGAGCCACCAGCGTTTCACGACTGCTTCGGAGGTTATGGATCCCCGCTTTCGCGGGGATGACAGGGGAGAACGCGCATCATGACCGACGCCCCCCTTCCCCACACACCCGGCCTTCTCGCCCGCGCCATCGACAGCGACATCTTCTATTCGTTCCGCCGCTCGAAGCTCACAGTGGTGGCGGCCAGCATTGCGCTGGTGTTGATGCTGGCCGCGATTTTCGCGCCGGTTCTTGCCATGCAGAATCCGTTCGATCCCGCCCAGCTCGACCTGATGAATTCCCGTATCTCGCCGCTCTGGACCGCGGAAGGTGCACGGCCATTCCTGTTCGGCACCGACGAGCAGGGCCGCGACGTATTCTCCGCGATCCTCTACGGCATGCGCATCTCGCTGATCGTCGGCATCCTCGGCGTCGGGCTCGCTGCGGTGCTCGGCATCGGGCTCGGGCTGATCGCCGGCTATGTCGGCGGCGCCGTGGATTCCCTGATCATGCGCATCGCCGATGTGCAGCTCACGTTTCCCGCTATCCTGATCGCCCTTCTCATCGACGGCGTCGTGAAGTCATTGCTCGGCAATCATCTCGATGCCACCACCATGCTGGTGGTGCTGGTGGTCGCCATCGGCCTGAGCTTCTGGGTGCAATATGCGCGCACCGTGCGCGGTTCGGTCATGGTGGAGAAGAACAAGGACTATGTCGCCGCCGCACAGCTGATCGGCCTGCCCGCGCGCGTGATCATGCTGCGCCATGTGCTGCCCAACACGATGGGGCCGATTCTGGTGATTGCCACCATCAATCTCGCGCTTGCCATCATCACCGAGGCGACATTGTCCTTTCTCGGTTCCGGCATGCCGGACACCATGCCCTCGCTCGGCACGCTGATCCGCATCGGCAACAATTATCTGTTTTCCGGGGAATGGTGGGTCATCGCCTTTCCCGGCATCGCGCTGGCCTCGCTGATCCTGTCGATCAATCTGGTCGGCGACTGGTTGCGCGATGCGCTGAATCCGAAGCTGCAATGACGGGAGAGACCAGATGAGCACGCCCGTCCTGTCCGTCCGCGACCTGCATGTGGAATTCGCCAGCCGGCGCGGCACACTGCATGCGATCAATGGCGTCTCCTTCGACATTGCGCGCGGGGAAGTGCTGGGCGTGGTCGGCGAATCCGGCGCCGGGAAATCGGTGACCGGGCTTGCGGCGATCGGGCTGATCGACCCGCCCGGCCGGATCGCAGGCGGCGAGATTTATCTGTCCGGGCAGCGCATCGACAACCTGCCGCCCCGCGAGGTGCGCCGCATCCGCGGCAAGCGCATTGCCATGATCTTTCAGGACCCGCTCACCAGCCTCGATCCGCTCTATCGCATCGGCGACCAGTTGGTGGAAACAATCCGGACCCATCTCCCATTGTCCGAAAGCGCGGCGCGTCAGCGCGCTATCGATCTCCTCGCCGAAGTCGGCATCCCTGCTCCGGAGAAGCGCATTGACGCCTATCCGCATGAATTTTCCGGCGGCATGCGCCAGCGCGTGGTGATCGCGCTGGCCATCGCTGCCGAGCCGGAACTGATCATCGCGGATGAGCCGACCACCGCGCTCGACGTCTCCGTGCAGGCGCAGATCATCGCGCTGATCAAGCGGCTCGGCCGCGACCACGGCACGGCCGTGATGCTGGTGACCCACGACATGGGCGTGATTGCCGAAACCTCGGACCGCGTGGCCGTGATGTATTCTGGCCGCATCGCCGAGATCGGCCCGGTCCGCGACGTCGTGCAGCATCCCCTGCATCCCTATGCCAAAGGCCTGATGGGTGCGATCCCGACGCTGACCGGCGATGCATCGCAACGGCTGGTGCAGATCCCGGGGAGCATGCCGCGACTGTCGGCGATCCCCGCCGGCTGCGCCTTTCATCCGCGCTGCAGTTTCGCATTCGACCGCTGCCGCGCCGAGCGGCCAGAGCCGATTGCCGTCGGCACGCAGCGCGTGGCCTGTCATCTCCATGATCCCGCATCATCAAGACAAGTGCCGGCGGAGATCGGCGCATGACGGTGCTGGTGCAGGCGCGCGATCTGCGGCGCGCATTCGATGTCTCAAAGCCGTGGCTCAACCGCGTGATCGAGCGGACCCCGCGGGAATATCTGCGCGCGGTGGACGGCGTGTCCTTCGACATCAAGCGCGGCGAGACCTTTGCGCTGGTGGGTGAATCCGGCTCCGGAAAGAGCACGGTAGCGCGGATGGTTGTCGGCCTGCTGCCGCCATCCTCCGGCGAGGTCAGCATCGATGGCATCTCGATGAGCGACCCGAAACAGGCGGCCGCGCGAAAACCGCTGCGGCGGCGCATCCAGATGATCTTTCAGGATCCCTATGCCAGCCTCAATCCGCGCCTGCGGGTGGATGCGATCATCGCCGAGCCGATCCGCGCCTTCGATCTGATCGGCAGCGAACGCGATATCCGCGCGCGGGTGGGCGAGTTGCTGCGCCTGGTCGGCCTGCATCCCGATGATGGCGTGAAGTTTCCACACCAGTTTTCCGGCGGCCAGCGCCAGCGCATCGCCATCGCCCGCGCGCTGGCATCGGAGGCCGACTTCATCGTCTGCGACGAACCGACCTCTGCACTCGATGTCTCCGTGCAGGCGCAGATCCTGAACCTGATGCGCGACCTGCAGGACAGGCTGGGGCTGACCTATCTGTTCATCAGCCACAACCTCGCAGTGGTGCGCCATATGGCGACGCGAATCGGCGTGATGTATCTTGGCCGTATCGTCGAATGCGCCGACGGCCACGAATTGTTCACCCACCCGCGCATGCCCTATACGCGCATGCTGCTCGGCGCCGTGCCTGATCTCGCAATGCCCGGCCGTGCGCGCATCGCAGTGTCGGGCGAGATTCCGAATCCGATCGATCCGCCGAAAGGCTGCACGTTCCATCCGCGCTGCCCGGAGGTGTTCGAGCCATGCCGGCGCGAGGTACCGCTGCTCATTGACGGCGTTGCCTGTCATGCCGTGAACAGGCCTTCCCCATAGCGCGAAACGAAAAGGGCCCCGCTAGCGGGGCCCTTTGTGTAGCGACAGGCATTGCAAGGCATCGGCAACAGACCCCTGCAACACACCATCGCGAAACGGTTGGCTGCTTTCCCGGCCGCGCAGCGCGGACCGGGACGCTGATTAATCCTCAGCCGGCTCCGAGCCTTCGGTATCGCCATCTTCCTCGTCACGCTTGCCGGCGAGGATCTGCTCGGCAATCAGGCCGGAATTCTGCCGGATCGAGGCTTCGATCTTGGCGGTCATGTCCGGATTGGCTTTCAGGAAGGCCTTGGAATTCTCACGACCCTGGCCGAGGCGCTGGCTGTCATAGGAGAACCAGGCGCCAGACTTCTCGACGATGCCGGCCTTGACGCCGAGATCGAGAATCTCGCCCATCTTGGAGACGCCTTCGCCATACATGATGTCGAATTCGACTTGCTTGAACGGCGGTGCCAGCTTGTTCTTCACGACCTTCACGCGAGTCGAGTTGCCGACCACTTCGTCACGCTCCTTGATCGCGCCGATGCGGCGGATGTCGAGACGGACCGAAGCATAGAATTTCAGAGCGTTACCGCCTGTGGTGGTTTCCGGCGAACCATACATCACACCGATCTTCATGCGGATCTGGTTGATGAAGATGACCATCGTGTTCGACTTGTTGATCGACGCGGTCAGCTTGCGCAGCGCCTGGCTCATCAAACGCGCCTGCAGGCCGGGCAGCGCATCGCCCATCTCGCCTTCGAGTTCGGCGCGCGGTACGAGCGCTGCAACCGAGTCGACGATGAGGACGTCCACCGCGCCCGAACGCACCAGCGTGTCGGCGATTTCCAGCGCCTGTTCGCCGTGATCGGGCTGCGAGATCAGGAGCTCATCGACATTGACGCCGAGCTTGCGGGCATAGACCGGATCGAGCGCGTGTTCGGCGTCGATGAAGGCGCAGATGCCGCCCTTCTTCTGCGCTTCGGCGACGCAATGCAGCGCCAGCGTGGTCTTGCCCGAGGATTCCGGTCCGTAGATCTCGATCACGCGCCCCTTGGGCAGGCCACCGACGCCGAGCGCAATATCGAGACCCAGCGACCCCGACGAGATGACCTCGATATCCATCGAGCGGTCATTCTTGCCGAGCTTCATCACCGAGCCCTTGCCGAACTGACGCTCGATCTGGGAGAGCGCAGCCGCCAGGGCTTTGGACTTGTCCATGGAGGATCCTTCAACGATACGCAGGGCAGACGAATTGGCAGCCATTGATCTAGCTCCTTATGAAGGGATTCGCGACAGGGACAAATGCAAGAGCGACAAACGGACGGCCGTGCCGCTCAGATGATTCAATGTACCCTATCTGTTCCATGTTCGCAATATGTTCTTTCAGAAATTTGCGCGATCTTGCGCGCCAAACGGCCGCTCGCGCCAGCCAAACTGCTGCAACCAAGTTTGGACGCTCAGATTTCGGCCATCGCCTCGGGGAGCGGCAGGTTCGCCAGCTCCGGTGCGATTCCGATCGCATAGACATCGGCAATGCCGGCCTTGCGCAGGCGCTTCAGTTCGACCACCGCATGGTCGAGCGTCTCCACGGTGCCGTAAAACACCTTCTCCGTCGGCTTATACGGCGTTCCGTAGATGCTGTAGGCCATGGGCGATAAGCGTCCGGTCGTTGCGAAGCGAAATATCAACCAGTCGTATAGCGGGCAGCCGCGATTTGTCTACTAAAATAGACAACTCAACCGCACAGTGGACTGCGGCGCATCCGCGCGAGGTCGCTGACCGGCCCGGTATCCGCTGCGATCAGCCTTTCCTCCCGAGCCTCGCCCGATACTATCCCGACAGCATCGGCCACATCGCTTCATTCGGTCAGGACACCAACCCATGGACGCCACCAGCCGCATCCGCGACAGCTTTGCCAGACAGGGACTGATGAGCACTCTTGGCGCGACACTCGGCAACATTGCGCCGGGCGCCGTGGAGATCGTGCTGATCCCCTCGCCTGCGATCTCGCAGCAGCATGGCTTCGTCCATGCCGGTGCGATCAGCGCGATCGCCGATAGCGCGGCGGGTTATTCGGCCCTCAGCCTGATGCCCGAGGGCGCGGGCGTGCTGACCACCGAATTCAAGATCAATCTGGTGGCACCGGCGATCGGCGAGCGCATTGTCGCGCGCGGGCGCATCGTGAAGCCGGGGCGCACACTGACGCTCGTGCAGTCCGACGTCTTCGCCATCAGCGATGGTCAGGAGAAGCTCGTCGCCCTCCTCACCGCGACCATGATGACACTCCGGGATCGCGACGGCATCAGCGACTGATGCCTGTCCGACCGACGCCGCCGGGCTTTCAGTTCAGCAGATCGCAACTCGCGATGCGGTTGAAATCCGCCAGGCGGCGCTCGGCCGGTCCGGCAAGATCGATGGTCGCCAGCAGCTCTGCCAATCGTCGATGCGCCCGCTCCGCGTCTGCGGCCGGCAGCGGCGCTTCGTCATAGACATCGATATAGGGCGTGACGAGACTGCTCAGCAGCTGGCACAGCGCGCTGTGCTCGGGCGCGCGGCGGCTGAGATCGGATAGTTTCTGCTGGAAGGAGCGGAAGGTGTGCAGGCCGTGGTGCTGCTGTTCAAACCACGTGCTGAGATCGTGCATATGAGCCTCTTCAAATGCGAGAAGAAGCTATGAGCTTTTACACTTTGGCGCAGGAAAAGGCCAGCACAGGTTTAGCGCGGCCCGGCAATGATGACCGCGGCACCGACCAGACAGATCGCCGCGCCCGCAATGTCCCAGCGATCCGGGCGAAAGCCTTCGGCGAGCCAGAGCCATAATACGGACATCGCGATATAGATGCCGCCATAGGTGGCATAGGCCCGGCCTGCGGCTTCGCTTTCGACCAGCGTGAGCAGATAAGCGAACAGGAGCAGCGAGGCGATGCCGGGGATGAGAATCCAGGCGGGCTTGCCAAGGCGGAGCCAGGCCCAGAAGGCGAAGCAGCCGATGATTTCGGCCATCGCAGCACCGATGAACACAAACGCCGTCCGCATCAAAGCTCCGCTACTCGTTGGTCGTCCGTTTCGATGAGTATGACTTAGCGGCCCCAAAGATGCGGGTGCAATCGGCGCTTTCACCCCGTCGAAGGCGTCACTGCGAAATGACGAAGATGCCCGGCCAGTCATGACATCCGGCTACTCAGGTTCCACAACCGGAACCACACGGGGCACAACTCAAAAAAACCGCGCATTTGCCATAAATTTTGCATGATTTTTGTCGACGCGCGGAATGACTTGGTTTAGCGGTACCATTATCCCACGGCAACCTCAGGTGCCGGTAGGACATCCCATGTGTCCCAGAAGTGGTCATCCCGTTGCCGCTGTTTTATTTCCACATCATCTCCGAACACACCTTCCTTGACGACGAAGGCACCGCCTTCGAGTCCGAGCAGGATGCAATGAAACATGCACGCGAACTCGCTGCCGAGCTGGTGCGAGTCACCGGTGTGATCAAAGGCGCAATCGTGGTCGAGAACGAGGATGCCGGCGGCATGTTCGAAGTGCCGCTGTCGTCCTGGAACAACTAGACTGCCCGCAACTGCCGCGCGGTTGCGCTCTGGCATCGACGCGGCTGCAGAAAATCAGTGCGTGGCGCTGCCGGTCTTGGTGCGGGGCTGTTTGGCCGGAGCTGCCGCCTTCGGCGCATCGCTGCGGACATTGCCCCACGGATCGACCGAGCTCTTGTTGTCGGGAATCTGGCGCAAGGAATCGCGATAGGCCTTCTGCCGGATGGCGTCCTGCTCCTTCTCCTCCGGACTCATGGTCTTCACCTCCGGCATCAGATTCATCATCTGGGCCGAGGCAGGTCCGGTCAGTAGCGCGAGCATCGCGATGGCGCTGAGCAGTCTCATGATAAAAAGGCTCCGTGGAACTCGGAGCCCTTATACCACCTGCCTCTCGGGCGCGCCAAGCACGCGAAAGCAGTGCCCTCCTGCCCTGTCGGATATGCCCGGATGGGAGCCGTGTGCTGCGGCGGCTATTTGCCGAGGATTCGTTCGGCGGCCGTGACAATGCTGACGCCCGGATTGGTCGCGCAATAAGCTCCGAACTTCTTGGCGTTTTCAGTGAAGACCTCGGTATCGATCAGCGCCTCGTCGGAGTCGCCTTTGTACCAGCCGTCGATCCAGGTCAGCACCATCGCGATGTCATCTGGCTTGGACTCGATGAATTGCTTGCACGACATCACCGAAAGGTCGAGCACCACCGCCCTGGCCGGTGTGACGACGGGTGCGATGGCGACTACGATCAGCGAAGCGAGCAAGGCGCTGGCGGTTTTCATGGCAGTTCTCTCCCCAGTGGAAAATGAACGCCAGCGGCTCGCCAATACGATCCTGTGTCTGAAGCGTTCGTTCTCAACGCTACCAGTGCGCGAGCCGGCGCAATCTGAAATTTCCCTGAAATTTTGCCGGTAATTGTCTGCCAAATCTTCAGAAAGTGTAAACAGGCAGGCCCGGATCTCTGCATTCGGCTTCAATGACCGGCAAGATGATACGGCTAGACGTGTCGCATGAAGACGACACGGACAACGGCCATGGATGAGCGACGGCGACACCCGCGCCAGCGGGTTTTGAAGCGGGGTATGCTGACCTTCATCGGCGGCGGCGGCATCGATTGCACCGTGCGCAACATCTCGGTCTCCGGCGCGCGCATCGACGTCGCGAGCCCTGTCGGCATTCCCGAGCAGTTTCATCTGGTGATCGAGACGGACCAGTTCATCCGCCGCGGCCGGCCGGTCTGGAGCAGCGAGCGCCAAATCGGGATTGAATTCGATTAGTAGCGGCCACCGCTGTTATAGCCGCCGCCATATCCGCCGCGGCTATAACCGCCGCCATATCCACCGCCGCCATAGATGCGCGGAGGCGGCGCGTAATAAACGGCTGGTGGACGGCGCACCACGATGTCTTCTTCGATGACCTCACGGCGTGGCGTGCGGTCGGCACGTTTTCTTGTGGTGTCGGCTTTTGCCGGTTTCTCGGCCTTCTTCGACGCGGGAGCGGCTGCGGGCGGCGCATTGCACGGGCAGGTCGGCGCAGGCGTGGCGAGCGCAGCGACATTGGTGGCTGCAGCTGCTCCAGCGGCAGGCTCCGGCTTGTTGCGCACGCGCTCGATCAGCCCGCGCGCCGTCACGGTCTGCTCGCTATCGGGATATTTGGCCAGGAAGGTTTCGTAGGACGACACCGTGTTGGTGATGACAGCGATATTCCAGGCAACCATCCGGTAGTGACGATCAAGCCAATCCTTGGCCTCGGGGCCAAAGGGCGGCGCGGCATAGAGGCTGACAAAGGCCTCATAGGCTTCCACCGAACCGTCGAACACGATCGCGTCGTGGGCCTGCTGGATCGGCTTGCCCTGCAATTCTTTCTTCCATTCCTCGGCGGAGCGTTTCTTGCCCTGCGCCTTGGCGTCATCGACGGTGGCACCGCCACGGGCCGCGACCTCGACACCTGCTTTGGCTTCTACAGTTTTGGCATCGCCGGTTGCTGGCTTGACCTCGGCGCCCGCGCCAAAGAAACGGAAATCGCTGACCAGCGATGAGCTTTCCCACGGCGTCTGCCGCCCTTCGGTGGCGAGATTGACCGCGAGACGCACGCGCTTGAACGCCTCCTCGATGGGAATGCCGGGTTCGCGCCCGGCTTTCAGCAGCGCCGTCGTATAGGGGCTATTGGCACCGCTGCCATCCTCGGCTTCGGCGCCCGGCGCGGTGGAGAATGACAGCAATGTGCCGGGTGCTCCGAATTTCACATCCACATGGGCGAGGCCACGCGGCGCCTTGTTGATGGCAGGGAACGGATTATTACGGCAGGCATCGAGCAGGATGATCCGGCTCTTGCTCGGCAGCGCATTCAGCGTGTTGAGAATGTCGTTGAGGCGCACCGCCTGCAGCGTGACGTCGATCTCGCGCTTGGGATCGATGTCCACCGGCATCAGATAGTTCTCGCCGTCCACCTGCACGCCATGGCCGGCATAGAACACCAGCGAGGTCGTATCCGGCCCCTTGGCGGCGACCGTGGCGGCAAAGGCGCTGAGTTTTGCCCGCAACTCGTTTTGCGTGAGATCCGACGCCGATTGAACTTCGAAGCCGGCATCGGTGAGCATGGCCGCCATCGCTTTGGCGTCATTGGCCGGATTCGGTAGCGGCGTCACCGCCTTGTAAGCAGATTGCCCGATCACCAGCGCGACCCGGCTTTCAGCGAAGGCGGCGGAGGTGCCAAGCAATATGGCGGCGGCTGCGATTGCGTGGCGGACAACGGGACCCATCATCGAACGACCTCCCCGGCCAAGCCGGTATGCGCGACGGATCAATCCCGTCGGACTGCAAGTGAAATCAGGCAGCCTCGTCGCCAACAATGCGACGGGCTGCCGCTACTCGCATTTGGTCGCGGTGATGAACGACGCGGTTCATGGCGAACCGCGCATCGGACCCAGGTCCGGATTATTTCTTCTTGGTCACCGGCGCGGGCGCAGGTGCCGCCGGCGCAACGCCGCCCCACGGGTCATATTTCTGCTTGGCCTCGGGGATGCGCTCGAGGGCGGCCTTGTAGGCCCGTTCATCGGGCTTGGGCGCCTCGGCGGGATTGGCGTGCGGGCCTTTTTCTTCGCCACCACCACGCCGCTGTGCGGATGCCGGCGTCGATACCGATGCGGCAACCAGGGCCAAAGCCGTTGCTGCCAGAATAAGTGCTTTCATGAGAGGTCCTCCGTCTCCTTGATAGCCCGGCGCGGACATGATTTTCCAGTCCCCGGAGCGGGAACAGGCAGGCCTTTTATGTCGGCATCCTGCTCATCGTCGTTGGAATCATGACATTTTCAGGGATGGCTTGGTAAATGATCGGTCTCCGGAACCGCACGCATTGCGCGTGAATGCAAACCAGTTCTTGGCATGTTCCAGCTATGGTCGGGGCCTCGCGGGGAAACGGAACGTGGTCGATCTCACCAATCCAATGGCTATGCACGGCGGTAACGGGCCAAAGGTGCACCCGCACGCGGCTATCGCTTCCGAGGATAAGCCGATCCAGCTTATCGATATTCCGCTCGATGCCTGGCGTGCACTGGAAGCGCGCGCCGTCGAGCCGAACGGCTATTACCTCGCCGACTGGGAACTGGCGGTGAACGCCTCGGTGGACGGCCTGACCGACGCCTCCTCCCTCACAGCCTGGGCGAATGGCAAGCTGATTGGCCTGCTGCCGGTCATCTCCCTGCGCCGCGCCCATCGGCTGCCTCTGCCGGTGCTCGTCAATGCCGATGCCTATGGCACCCTCTCGACGCCGTTGCTCGACCGCGACGACACGCGCGCAGCCGCCACAGCCTTGTTCGCACAGGCCCGGCAGCAAGGTGCTCGCGCCCTCGTCTTTCACAGTGTCTCGCTGGAAGGCCCGGCGATGGCAGCGATGCGGGACGTGCTGGCCCAGGACGGTATATCACCACGCATCATCACCTCCCATGTCCGCGCCAGCCTCGACGCCACGCGCAATGCCGAGGATGTGCTGCGCGACGGACTGGGAGCAAAGAAGCTGAAAGAGCTGCGCCGCCAGCGCAATCGTCTCGCCGAACATGGCGAGGTGACATTCCATGTCGCCCGCACGCCAGACGAAGTGGCCAAAGCGCTCGACACGTTCCTCGCGCTGGAAGCCGGCGGCTGGAAAGGCAAACGCGGCACGGCCCTGAAGCAGCGGGCCGGCGACGAGACCTTCATCCGCCACGCCACAAATGCGCTTGCCGTGCGCGGCCAATGCGAGATCGTGACCCTGAATGTCGGCGACGCTGCGGTGGCATCGGGCGTGATGGTCCGCCACCTCGATCGCGCCTATTATTTCAAGATCGGCGTCGATGAGCGCTTTGCGAAATATTCGCCGGGCGTTCAGCTCACCCTCGATGTCACCCGGCACCTCTGCGCCGATCCCGCGATCGCCTCCGCAGATTCCACGGCTGCGCCGGGACATCCGATGATCGATCCGATCTGGCGCGAACGCCTGGCGATCGGCGACGTGGTGTTGCCGCTCTACAAGAATGATCCGGTGGCATCACTCACTTACGCGGTACTATCACTGCGGCATCACGCCCGCGAAGCCGCGAAGCGGATGCTGCAGCAACTACGGAAGCGTTAAGCGCCGTCCACACGCCGCCCTCATCCTGAGGAGCCGCGCAGCGGCGTCTCGAAGGATGGCGACGGAGATCCATCATCTCATGGTTCGAGACGGCGCTTCGCGCCTCCTCATCATGAGGCATAGAGTATCGCGCTCTACTCAGCTGCCTGCGCATTGATCTCCGCAGATATCTGCCGGATCGCCCGCGCCAATTTGTCCGGATCCTGCGCGCCCGACACGGCATATTTCTGCGCAAAGACATAGGTCGGCACGCCGGAAATGCCCTTGTCGGCAGCTTCCTTTGCATCCGCGGAAATCTTTGCGACATCCTCATCCGTGGCCAACCGCTTGCGCACGTCATCGGCATCGAGACCGATATCGGCCGCGGCCTGCACCAGCGTGTCGGTCTGGGTGAGATCGCCGCCGTCGCGGAAATACAATTCCATCAGCTTCTGCTTCATCTCGGCTGATTTTCCGATTGCGTCGGCCCACAGGATCAAGCGGTGGCAATCGATCGTATTGGGCTGGCGCTTCACCGAGTCAGGCCTGTAGCTCAGCCCTTCCTCTTCTGCCGCGGCGACGACGCGCTGGGCGATGCCTTTATACGCGTCCACTGAACCGAACTTGGTTTCAAGATAGGTCGAGCGATCGATACCCTCGGCGGGAATCCAGGGATTGAGAAAGAACGGCCGCCAATTCACATGCACCGGCACCTCAGGGGCCAAGGCCATCGCATTCTCGATGCGGCGTTTGCCGATATAGCACCACGGGCAAACGACGTCGGACACGATATCGATCTGAAGCGGCTTGATGGCGCTCATGGCGGCCTCCCTGTGGTCTTGCTAACCCACAAATAGGCCGCACAGACCCATGCGGCAAGGCCGCGGTTCCCGCCGCTAGGGCGCGCCAGCCAAGGATCGCAACTTCTGCGTCGTCGCAGCGTCCGCCGGAAAGAATGTCTCGATGGCGATTTCTGCGAGCGTGATGTCCAATGGCGTTCCGAAAGTCATGGTGGTGGACATGAAGCTCAGCACATCACCGCCAAGCCGCATACGGAATGGCACCACCACGCTGTCCGCCGCGATCGGCGCCGAGCGCGCCGGTACCGGATAGGTCTTCAGCTCCTGATACAGCTTGAACAGTTCGGAATCGGCCGTCGCCTCGCATTGCCGGTGCAGCCGCTCCAGCAGATGCGCGCACCATTCGCCGAGATTGACGGTGCGCGCCGCAAGGCCCTGCGGATGGAAACTCAGCCTCAGCACATTGAGTGGCGGAGCCAGCAGGTCGGCGGGAATGCCTGCGAGCAGCGGCATCACCATGCTGTTGGCCGAGACCAGATTCCAGTGCCGGTCCACCGCCAGTGCCGGATGCGGCTGATGGGCCTTGAGCACGACATCGATGGCCTGGCGCGCGGACGCCAGCGCCGGATCGTCCAGCGTTCGCTGTGGAAAGGCTGGCGCAAAACCTGCGGCGACGAGCAGCACATTGCGCTCGCGCAGCGGCACGTCGAGCCGCTCGGCGAGACGCAACACCATATCGCGCGACGGCGCCGATCGACCGGTCTCGACGAAACTCAGATGGCGCGTCGAGATCTCCGCATCGCCGGCGAGATCGAGCTGGCTCAGGCGCCGCCGCTGGCGCCATTCGCGCAGGTGGTCGCCGATGGCCATGGGCCGGCTGGGAGATGGGGTGGCAAGCTGTGTGGTCATGGCAAAACGCTAACACGCAGTTTTTCGCGCTTCCATGACCTCCGAGGTAATCGATTTGCCTCTGCGCGGCGGACATCTTCGGGACATCGCAACCGGTCATCGAAGGAGACCAACCATGATCCATCCGTCCCTGCTGCTCCGCCGCGCCATCCAGATCGACGCGATCGTCAGCGGAGCCATGGCACTGCTGCTGACTTTCGCCTCCGCACAGCTAGCGCCGCTGCTGCAACTGCCCGAGGCCTTGCTGCTGGAATCCGGCCTGTTCCTGATTGCCTATGTCGCTGTCATCGGATGGCTGAGCATGCGGGCGACCATGCCCAAGCTGCTCGTGCTCGCCGTGATCGTCGGCAATGCCGCCTGGACGCTGGGCAGCATTGGGCTGCTCTTCTCGGGCGCAGTGAGCCCCAACCTGCTCGGCCAGCTGTTCGTGACGGCGCAGGCGATTGCGGTGGGGGTGTTTGCGGAATTGCAATTCATGGGGCTGCGAAAGAGCAGCAAGGCGCAGGTGGCGTGATTGAAAGGAAAGCCTATCAATCCCTTCGTCTCGCTTGCGGGGAAGGGGTAACGCGGACGACGTCCGCGACGGGAGAGGGGCGTCGCAGCAGGCTAAGCGCAAGTGAAAAGCCCCCTCTCCCGACCGGCTTCGCCGGCCGACCTCTCCCCGCAAGCGGGGCGAGGTGAAGAGAAGCCAACTACGCCTTCTTCGACTTGGCCTTGCCGGCCTTCGCCTTCTTGCCAACAGTCTTTTTGCTAACGGTCTTTTTGCTAACAGCCTTGCCCTTCTTGGCAACCTTGGCCTTCTTCGCGGCCTTCGGCGCTGTCTTCAGTGCCTTCTTGGCATCAGCCTTCTTGGCCTTTGCCTTGTCCTTCTTGCGCTTGGCCTTATCGGCCTTCTTCTGCTCCTTGCGCTCGGCCTTTTCCTTGGCCTTGATCTTTTCGGCGCGCAGCTTCGCACGCTTCTTCTTGCGCTTGGCTTCGCAGCTCTCGCATTTGCAGCCAATCGGCTTCAGATATTCTTTGAAATATTCAGTGCCGTAATCGTAGTTGATCTCCTCGCCCGGCTCGATCTTCTTGATCGAGCGGATGATGATCTTCTTCTTCTCCGCATTGACGTCGGACTCGGCGTTCGGCTTGCAGGAGTGATTGATGTAGCGCGCGACGTTCTTGCGAATCGAGCCATCGACGGTCCAGCGCTTGCTGATCTGGAACAGATACTTGTTCTCGATCGCGTCGTGCTTCTCGTTCTTGGAATCGAGCAGCGGACCGAAATACTGGATGATCTTCACGCCCTTCTTGATCGGCTGGGTGGCGAACAGACCAAGACCGGTCTTGGAACGGCCGATGCGATAGGGCTTCGAGACGGTGGAGACGGGCATGAGGCGGGCTGACACTGCGATTAAAAAGGGAAACTGACCGGTCTTTCTAGAGCGATTCCGTGGCCCATGCCAGCGGCCACGGCGCGCGCAAATGAACCTTCCCCAGCTTGCCGACGTCAAACCTTGCGAATCTCCCACAGGACCAATGCCATGACGCCGATCGCAAGCCTTTCCGCTGCCCTTATCCTCATTGGCGCGGCGACGATCGCAGTCGCCGAGCCCGTCGGCAGTGTTTACAGCTCCACCGCCGACAAGGATTGCCGCAAGGTGTCGAGCACCAAGGTCGGACAGGATGAACTTGGCTCCGCACATATCTGCCGCGGGCCTGCGGGCTTCAAAGTGATCAAAAGCGAGGACGACCTTCGTGAAACCGTCACGGCAGGCCGCACGGCTGCGATCGCCAGTGACCAGCCCGCAGCGGCACAGGGTTTCGGCCCGTTCAACTCGACCACCAACACCATCGAATGGCGCCTCAGCGCCGGCAAGCCTTTCGCCATGATCCAGCGCTGGCATATCGCCGACAATGATGACCCCGACAAGAACGGCCGGCCGAACACCAAGCAGATGCTGGTGGTGACGCGTCTGGCGCCCGGCGCCGCATGCCATGTGGCCTATATCGATGTGACAGCCAATCCGGCGGCCAACGAACTCGCGCGCAAGGCGGCTGACGAGATCGCACGCGGCTTCGACTGCAGCAAAGACAAGATCAAAGTCGCCGGCGAGAGCGGCCGCGCGATCGAACTGACTCTGCGTCGCTAGGCGCGGTCCTTTGTCTTGCGATAGCGCGCGAGCAACCGCTCGCCCTTAGCCGCGATTCTTCGCGCAGCTGTGACGGTCTTCGGCACCGGCTCGCCCCAGGCATGTGCGGACAGTGCATGGCGTGTCGGGCGCCCCTCACTATCCACCAAAGGCGGCAACTTAGCTCGACCATAGAAGCGGACGGCCCAGCTGCCTTTGCGGCGCATTTCAGCGGGCGTCATCTCGGACATTGTCTTGGTCACGCCGGGCTTGAGATGTGAGCCATCCTTCTCGGCAAAAGCCTTACGTCCCGCGGCGGTAAGGCCACCTTTCGGATCTTTTTTAGCTTTCTTGGAAGCCTTTTTCTTTGTGGCTTTCTTCGTGGTCTTTTTCTTCGCAGTTGTCTTGCCGGCCTTCTTCACCGACTTCTTCGCTGTTTTCTTCTTCGCCGACTTTGCCATGCGCATATTGTCCACGAGATTGGGATAAGGTCGGCCGGCGCGTTTAGCGCGGGCCTTGGCGGCAGCTTTCTTCGCCGGTGTGAGGTGCTTGGGTGCCTTGCCGGCGCGCTTGCGCGGGTTCGGGCGTTTCCAGGGAGCCTTGCTTTTTGTTGTCTTGGCCATGCGCGATCAACGCGCATCTTCGTGCAGAGTTTCCACCTGCTATTGCGGCGGCGGCACGCTGATCTTCAGCATTTCCACGAACAGCACTTCCGCATCGGGCTTGCCCGGCAGACGATCGAGCACATAGTCAAGCCGCCCCGCCAGGACGAGCATGGCAAAGCCGTGGGCCAGCGCCCAGGTGCGCGCAATCTGGGTCGCCTGCGCCATCGACAAGGCATCGGTGGCTACATCACCGGCGTGGACGATGCCGACCACCTGGGCGAGGCTGGCGAAGGAAATGTTGCTGGCCTCCTTGAGCGCTGGCCTCGCCATGTCGAGGCGCTCGGTGCGAAACATCAGCTGGTACATGCCCGGCTGTGAGCGGGCGTAAGCGAGATACCCCCGCGCCCGTGCGAGCGCGCTTTCGATCGGTGTCGCGCCCGTGGCACTGGCAGCAGCCAGCGCCGTGTTGAAATTGCGAAAGCCAACGGCTGCGAGTTCGCTGAGCAGCCCGGTGAGATCACCAAAATGATGGGTCGGCGCGGCGTGCGAAACGCCCGCCTCGCGTGCGACCGCGCGCAGCGTCAAACCAGTGAGCCCATCTCGCTCCAAGACGGTTTGCGCCGCTTTCAGCAAAGCGACGTGTAAGTCCCCGTGATGATAGGGAGATTCGGCACCCGGCGACTTTTCGACCGGCTTGGAAGCTTGCGGCTTCTTGGCGGCAGACTTGCGGCGCGCTTGCAGCAGCTTTGGCGGAGGCGTCGTGCGGGTCGATTTGGCCATGGCCGTTTATAGCAATCATTTTGACAGTGTAAAGATTTCGCTTGACGGATGTCAGGACCGAGCCTAAACGCATCTTTACACCGTCAAGATAACGGTAACGCCACGCTGGATACGCACCCATGGCCACGTTCCTCATCCTCGCCCCCTTCGGCACATTCGCTTTGCTGATGTTGATCGCCTCCGCGACCATCAGCCTGTTTGCAGCAGCCGCTCTAGCGCTTGGCATCGTCGTGTGGGATGTCGCGCGCGGCGGATCAGTGAAGATGCTGGCGGCCGGCTCCGTGCTGCTGTTTGCCACCATCGGCGGCTACGTCACGATGATCGACGGGAGCTGGAGCCGCACGACCCTGCATCTGGCGGTCGATCTCGGCGTGCTGGCAATCGCGCTGCTGTCGCTCGCCATCCGCGCGCCGTTCACGCTGCAATATGCCCGCGAACAGGTCGATGCCGAGACCATGAAACTGCCCGGCTTCCTCGCCGCGAATTACGTGATCACCTGGGCCTGGACATTCGCTTTCGTGCTGATGCTGCTGGCCGACATGCTGGTGATCTTCGTGCCGGGATTGCCGCTCTGGATCGGCTTTGCCATCGCTTTTGCGGCGCGTAATGCCGCGCTGTACTTCACCAGATGGTATCCGCAATATCGGCGCGCGAAACATGCCGCCGAGCAGGCTGCGCTGCTGAAGTCCTGATTGCTATCGATTGCCCTCACCTTTTCGGGAGACCGCGATGAAGGACGTATTCGCCAAGCTCGGCCAGGATTTCTTCTCCACCATCCTTTTTCTGGTGCTCTACCTGATCACTGGCGATGTGGTGCTCGCGACCTGCGTAGCCATTGCCGGAGCGGTCGCGCAATTCATCCGCGCGCGCATCAAGGGCCAGAAACTCGATCTGATGACCTATGCCAGTCTCGGGCTGGTGATCGTGCTCGGCGGCGCCACGCTGCTCACCAGTGATCCGCGCTTCGTGCTGGCAAAGCCGAGCATCGGCCACTTCGCCATCGGCGTCATCATGCTGCGCAAGGGCTGGATGCTGCGCTATCTGCCGCCGATCGTGAGCGAGACGATTCCGGAATATGTGACCATGGCCGGCTATGCCTGGGCCGCGCTGATGTTCGCGCTCGGTGCCGGCACCATCGGGGTTGCGCTCAGCGGCGATATGAAGCTTTGGACGTTCTACGTAACGGTGGTGCTGATCGGCGCCAAGGTGGCTGCCTTTGCGATCCAGTATGTCATCTTCCGCGTGCTGGTGACGCAGCGACTGCGTGCCGCCGCAGCGGCACCAACATCAAGTCAGAGATACTGATAGAACATGACGCCGTTGATCGCGCTTGCTGCTGCCAGCAGTGCGACAACCGTCACATTCATCTTCAGAGCATCGATCATGGCTCGCCTCGAATCTCGGATCGCTTCCGAAACCAATTGAAACAGAGCGAGCCGAGTCGTCACCGCTTTTCTTTTTCACGCACAGGCTTGCGAGTCCGGGCAGAATCGAGTCCCGGACAATCGTGGTTAACGCCATGGAGATGTTGCGCGGCTGAGTCGCGATTTGTCGAGTCCATGCCGGCGATTCGTTAGTCTATCGATCGCAGCGTCAGAACCAGATCTGCATTGGAAGACCGCAAGGATCGCGCGGAGCCTCACTATCCGGCACAGAGCCGGCAGGCTCGTTTGCGGCGAGAGCGACAGCGCAGGCATCGAGAATATCGTCGCGCTTGGCACCGGTACCGCGACGACGCACCGTCAGCCACTCGCTCAGATCGGCAAAGCCATTTGCGAGAAGAAGCTCGCATCGCAATGCAAGCCCCTGCTTCGTATGCTTAGATGGCAGCGGCTCGCCGGCGTTTAAGCGCAGGAACACCAGTTCGGGATGCGCTTCGCGGAGATCGAAGCGTTGATGCGCGCGGACAAACGCATCGACCTCCATGATTTTCGCGCCGATGTGCCAGAGCTGGAGCGACACGCGCGTCTGCCCACGGCGGAGCGCTTCCTCGTTGGCAGACGCCGGATCGCGAAACTCCTCCCACAACCACCGCCGCGCTCCGGAGAACACGCGCGATCCATGCGGCTTCAACTTTGCACGCGCCAGACGATCGCAAAGGCGATCACCGTTATCGGGCAAACCGATAGGGATATCGATGGCTGCGTGATCGAAGCGCTGAGATGCGAGCCATGAGATGTCGGGCGCAAAATCGATGCTCCGGCAGTCGCCATCGATGGTGACGACGACCCAGCCTTTTCGAAAACCGTCGAGGCCGATGGCGATCACATGCGTCAATCCGGTGACGGCGCGTCTTCGTCCAGCAACGCGTCGCGCGCTGTGCCGCCGATGGCCTTGATCAGATCATCCTCGCCGTCATCGGGCAGCGTTTCATTGAGGCCCAGCAGTTTTGCTGCGCTGCCGTCATCCGGCATGACCGCGACATCGCGCAGCGCGCGATCCATCATGCGGCTGCGCTTGTCGAGTTCGGCCACCGATCCGGCTGCCGTGTTGAGCTGGCGGGCGACCTTGCCCACCGTATCGTTGTAGCGCTTGAACTCGGTGCGCACGGCGCTAAGGATCTTCCAGACATCGCCGGAGCGCTCCGCGATCACCATGGAGCGGTGATTGACCTGGAAGGCGTGCAGGATGGCCGCAAAGGTGGTCGGCCCGGCCAGCATGACATTGCATTCGCGCTGGACGTAATCGAACAGGCCGGGAATGCGCAGCACTTCGGCAAACAGGCTTTCGGTCGGCAGAAACAGGATCGCGCGCTCGGTGGTGCGCGGCGGGTTGATGTACTTCTTCGCGATGTCTTTCGCGAACGCCTTGATCCGGTTTTCGAGTTGTTTGCGGAAATGCGCGGCGAGCTCGACATCGTTGGCTTCCAGCGCTTCGAGCATGTGCTCGTGATCCTCGCGCGGGAATTTCGCATCCACCGGCAGCAGCATCTCGTCGCCGTCGAGCATTGGCAGGCGGATGGCATATTCGACGCGCTCGGCGGAATTCGCCTTCACCTGCGCGTCCTTCACATATTGCGTCGGCGACAGGAAATCCTGCAGCAACATCGCTAACTGCACTTCACCAAAGGTGCCGCGCAATTTTGGATTGGTGAGCACGTTCTTGAGATCGCCCACATGAGTGGAGATGCTGCGCATCTCGCCGAACACTTCATAGGCCTTGTTGAGCTGTTCGACCACGCGGCCGAAATTCTCGTTGAGCCGCGTTTCCAGCGTGGTCTGCAGCTTCTCGTCAACAGTGACGCGAACCTTTTCAAGCTCGGCGGCATTCTCGGTGCGGAGCTGATCGAGCCGCCCCTCCACGGTCTGGCGCAGCTGCTCGCCGCTCAGGCCTTGCGTGCGCGTGAGTTCATCGATCGCCAGCTTGGTGGCGTCGAGGCGTTCCTTCTGATGGTTGCTGATCTCGCCAAGCGTGCCGGCAACATTCTGACGCAGGCTGTGGAAGCTGTTGTTGAGCTCCTCACGCAAGTTGCGCGCGGATTCCGCATGGGCTGTACCGGATTGATCAAGCTTGTGTTCGACCATCGTACGCAGCGCCTCGCGATTGGCGGTGGAGGACTGCTCCATGCGGCCGATATCGGCATTCAGCTTGGTGCCGATGTCGTTGATGCGAGTTTCGGTGGTCTGGTTCGACAAAGCGAGGCGCTGGCCGAAGTTATCGACCTGCTTGAGCAGGCGGTCTTCCAGCTTCAGCATCATGTCCGCCGCCGCGCCCTGCTGCTGGCTCATGGTCTGCAGCAGCTCCTGGCGAACCGCGCGGATGTCAGCATCGGACGCGGCCCGAATGGCATCGCCCTCGAAGCGCAGCAATTCGCTGACCTCGGCGCGCTCCAGCGCGAGCGGGCGGCGCGCGACCACGATGACGGCGACGATCGCAAACAGCGCGGCAATGAAGGCCAGCGCCAGTGTGGCGATCGGAAAATAGGGAGCGTATTCGGTCACGGGCATCTCTCGCGTACTCTTTTTGTTCTAGCGAGAGTGGCGGAGTCCCGCAACCCTCCATGGCGATGGAAGGTTGCGGAAACCGGGGATGAATGCAGCCGATAGGCCGATCCCTCATGGTGAGGAGGCGCGTAGCGCCGTCTCGAACCATGACTGGCTTGGCTCGGAGTTTGCGGCCATCCTTCGAGACGCCGCGCAATTGCGCGGCTCCTCAGGATGAGGGGCTGAGTTGGTGTCGTACCAAAATTGTCAGCCCAGGTTCAGTTCCTTGAAGAAGTCGTTGCCCTTGTCGTCGATGATGATGAAGGCCGGGAAATCCTCGACCTCGATCTTCCAGATCGCTTCCATGCCGAGTTCGGCATATTCGACCACCTCGACCTTCTTGATGCAGTGCTCGGCGAGGTTTGCCGCCGAACCGCCGATGGAGCCGAGATAGAAGCCGCCATGCTTCTTGCAGGCTTCGCGCACGGCCACGGCACGGTTGCCCTTGGCGACCATCACCATGGAGCCGCCTGCGGCCTGGAACTGATCGACGAACGAATCCATGCGGCCGGCCGTGGTGGGACCAAAGGCGCCCGAGGCATAGCCTTCCGGCGTCTTGGCCGGGCCGGCGTAATAGACCGGATGGTTCTTGAAGTAATCCGGCAGCGGCTCGCCCTTCTCCAGACGGTCGCGCAGCTTGGCATGCGCGGCGTCGCGGGCGACGATCATGGTGCCGGTGAGCGACAGGCGCGTCTTGGTCGGATAGTTTGCCAGCGTCGCCAGGATCTCCTTCATCGGCTTGTTGAGGTCGATCTTGACCACGTCACCGCCGAGGGCTTCTTCCACCTTGGGCAGATACTGCGCCGGATTGTGCTCGAGCTCCTCGAGATAGACGCCGTCTTTGGTGATCTTGCCGAGCACCTGACGATCCGCCGAGCAGGACACGCCCAGCCCGATCGGCAGCGATGCACCATGGCGTGGCAGGCGGATGACGCGCACGTCGTGGCAGAAATACTTGCCGCCGAACTGCGCACCGACGCCGGACGACTGCGTCATCTTGAGGATTTCCTGCTCCATCTCCAGATCGCGGAAGGCATTGCCGTCCGGAGAGCCCTGGGTTGGCAGCGCGTCGAGATAGCGCGCGGACGCAAGCTTCACCGTCTTCATGCACAGTTCAGCCGAGGTGCCGCCGATGACGATGGCGAGGTGATAGGGCGGGCACGCGGCGGTGCCCAGCGTCATGATCTTTTCCTTCAGGAAGGCAAGCAGACGATCCTTGGTCAGAACAGACGGTGTCGCCTGGAACAGAAAACTCTTGTTGGCGGAGCCGCCGCCCTTGGCCATGAACATGAACTTGTAGGCGTCGTCGCCCTCGGCATAGATCTCGCACTGCGCCGGCATATTGTTCGCCGTGTTCTTCTCTTCATACATGGTCAGCGGCGCGACCTGCGAGTAACGCAGATTGCGGCGCAGATAGGCGTCGCGCGCGCCTTCGCTGAGTGCGGCCTCGTCCTGACCATCGGTGATGACGTTGCAGCCCTTCTTGCCCATGATAATGGCGGTGCCGGTGTCCTGGCACATGGGCAGCACGCCGCCGGCGGCGATATTCGCGTTCTTCAGGAAGTCGAAGGCGACGAACTTGTCGTTCGACGAGGCTTCAGAGTCGTCGAGGATGTTGCGGAGCTGCTGCAGATGGCCGGGGCGCAGATAATGGTTGATGTCGCCGAACGCGGCCTCGGACAGCGCCTTGAGCGCCTCCGATGACACCACCAGCATCTCCTTGCCCAGCACGGTCTCGACCTTCACGCCCTCGGCGGTGATCTTCCGGTAGGGGGTCGTATCCTTGCCCAGCGGGAACAGCGGGGTGTGCTTATAGGGCGGAACCGGCTTCTGCTGGTCGGGGAAAGCGGCGGGAGCGTTCATGGGGCGGGCCTCGAGGGACAGGAATTTGGAGCCCTTTTAAGAGGTTTCGGAGCAGTTTTGAAGGGTTCAAAAGACATGGCGGGGAGCGCTGGATTGAACGCCCCGGCTGGACCGTCCATTTCCCCCTTCCCCTAACGCCTTGCTTCACCGTTGATTATCGCGCTTCACTGCAATCGGGACTGAGGAGACATCAGAATGCCGATCGACCGCCTGCGCGCATATGCCTTCGTCACCGCGATGGTTTTGGCCGCCGCCCTCGCCTCGCCGGCGCATGCCGATCGCTGCGACGATCTCGCCAGGCAGCTCAAGAGCCAGATCGATGGGATCAGTGTCGGACGCACCGCCGCCAATGTGATCTATCTCTCCCATCCCGCTGCGAAGCAGCTGCGGCTCGGCTGCACCAATCGCTCGGTGACCAATGAACTGTTCGCGCAGTCATCGACACGAAAGCCGGCCCCTGCCTTCACGGATCTCGTCGCCAGTGCTGGCGCGATCGTGTTCACGATTCCGAAACAGGACACGCTGCGCGGCTCGCAGCGCTGCCTCAGCCGCATGGGGCTGCTGCGCGGCAATGACATCAAGATGCGCTTCCGCCGGCTCGATTTCCGCTGCACCCGCGACAAGACAACTGCGGCCATCTCCGTCTCGCGCGGCAGGAACGAATAGGCCAATCGCGACAAATTTAGCGATTGCAGCAACACTTCGTTCACCAGCGACGCGCTCTGCCCCCGATTGCTTCAAATTGCAGGGAATGATTCATCACTCTTTGTGCACGCGCGCCCATGGTTCCTGGACATATTCAGAAACAGGACATTGCCATGAGCATTTCAAGCGTGAGCAGCGCACCGCCGGCCGCACCGATCCAGCCGATCGAAGCGCGCACGCCGGAGCCCAGAAAGCCGGAACCAACGGAAGAACGAAATCCACCGGCACAGCGCCCGCCGCTGCCGCCCGGCCAGGGCACGCGCATCGATCAATATGTGTGACCCGCTCACGCTAAGGGTTTCGTCAACTCAGGCATATTTCGGCGGCTTGCCCGAAAAGAACTTTGAAAAATAGGCCTCCATATCGCCGATGGAGGTCGATTTGAGCACCTTTGCCTGCGGGCTCGCGGTCGCTGGCACGGTGAGATCGCCTTTATTCAACGCCTTCTTCCATTTCTTTGCATTCGGCGCGAACTGCATGGCCTGCAATATTGCGGCCTGTCGCGCCAGCGGCAACGTCAGCACCTTGATCTCATGATCCGCCATCTGTTTGTTGAATTTGTAGTAATCGAGCCAGACGCCGTAAGCGTCGATCTGCTCGGGCGCTGACAGCGCCAGGAATTTCGATTTGGTGAGCTTGAGCTTCTGCACCAGTTCGGGGCCGACTTGCGTCAGTCCGATATATTGCCCTGTCACCGCAGTGGTCTTCCAGACGGACTCCACATAGATGACTGCAGCGATCGCTGCGGGATCGACATCATGTGCCTGCGCCACCGCATTCAGTGACGCGAGGATTGCGGGCCGCCCCGCCATTGGCACACTGGCTCCCGATTTCAACTGCTTCGCCATGGATCATCCCCGACGTCGATGCTTAAACTCCGGCTTCGCCGGACGATGCATTGTCCAGCCGCGCTCACGCACGCCATTCGCGTTACAGCAGGCATTCGATGACGCAGATCAGCGACGCGCCCTTTTGCAGGGTGCCGTCTGCCTTCAGCTTCCAGGTCTTGTGACCGACCGTATCGGTCTCCACATTGCCGCCGACCGTGATGAGTTCGCGCTTGTCTGGGTTGACCTCGATGACGATGTCACTGTGAGAGGGCAGAAAGTTTCCCCCATCGACGGGCTTTGTGCCGTATTTGCGCAGCACATCGGAATAGGTGACGTTGCGTGAGGCGGCACGCCCGGCGCTGATGAGATCGCCCACTTTCGGCACATAGGTTCTGGGATCGCGGCCGAGAAACTTGGCACTGGAGGCAGGATCCTTGGCGTCGCGAAGCGCCTTGACGACGTAGTGGATGTGCCCTTCATGATAGTAGAACTGCGTGCCGGCGCCGCTCTTGCGCATGATGAAAGAGATGAAGGCGGCCGACCAGGCAGGGCGAAACGGATTGCCGTCACGATCGTGAAAGGTGGTTCGCCCGTCGCGATTCTTCACCTTGACGCCGACCAACCAGTACTCGCCGACATAGCCGGTATAGGGATCGTTGGTCTCCCGCCCCTGCCCGTTCTTGAATCGTGCGAGTTCGGTCCGGCATTGCGCAGCGACTTTGTTTGTAAATGCGCTCATCGTGATCTCCTCCCCGGAGATCACTCAAGCACGACATCGATGATTTAACAACCTATAGGTGATTTACAGAAATATGCATTCTGAACGATTACGCACCCGCTATTAGGCGATGGTACCGAACAGCTACCGGTCCAGCGCCTTGTAGCGGCGGAAAATGCCTTGCTCGTTGAAGGCAATGCGGCGGTCGCTGGCGAGATAGGCCTTGATGTTGGGCCGCTCCGCAACGCGATCGCGCAAGCCGATCAGTGTGGGGATCTCCTTCTCGAACTTCTTCATCCGCTTCGGAAATGCGTAACGCAGGCCTTCGATGATCTGGAACAGGGAGAGATCGACATAGGTCAGTTTTCGGCCGCTGACATAGGCGCCGTCGCCGGCCTTCAGCAGCCGCTCGAAATAGCCGAGAAATTTCGGCACGCGCTCTTTCCAGAACTCTGCCGTGCGCAGCTTTGCCGGCTTCTTCTGATCTTCGTAATAGAGCGATACGCCGATCGGATGATGGGTGTCGTGCACTTCCATTACGAAATCAGCGATGGTGAGTTGCAGATCATTGAGCTTCAGTCGCCCGGCTTCGGTCTTCGGCGCCAGGCCGTGGCGGGCACCGAGATAGAACAGGATATTGGCGGTCTGGCCGATCACCAGCGTACCGGCCTTGAGGAAGGGCGGTGCAAAGGGCGGCAGGCCCTTCTTGGCGTCCAGCATCTTCGTCATGGCGCCCATGCCGGCCTTGCCGCGCGCGACGTCGATATAATTCGCGCCGGCTTCTTCGAGCGCCAGCCGTACATATTCGCCGCGGCCCTGGATCATCGGCCAGTAATAGAGTTCGTAGCGCATCCCGGCACCTCTTCCCGCCATTGGCACATCAACGGATTACCTGCGAATTCGTTCAACGCGCGGCCGAGGCGCTTCGTCACCCGCATTGATAACCTGGCTTCAACCCTGTTTGGCAAAGCCGCCTGTATCCGCGCGGATAAAAGCACCAGCATACAACCGCTTAAACGCCTGCTGTGTACGATGATAAGCAGGAGTGCCTTCATGACCGACCAAGCCAGTTTTGTCGTCCACCAGATCCTTGTCCTGCTCGCGGGATCAGTCTGCCTGTTCGGCACATGGGTCGGCATGCGCCACTTTGCACGCGCCCGCGCCACACAGGGCTCGACCCGGATCGGCTGGTTGTTCATGGCCTCGGTCGGCACCGGCGCCGCGCTGTGGGCCTCGACCTATATTTCCATTTTGGCACTCGACCCACAACTCGACAGCGGCTTCGATCTCATTCCGGTGGCGATCACCCTCGCCATCGCGATCCTCTCATGCCTGATAGGATTCGAAATCGGGAGCCGGCATTTTACGCTGGCGCCTGAATGCGGCGGCCTTCTGATGGGCGCCGGCATTCTTGCGATGCACTATATCGGCCTCCATGCCTGGCACTTCAGTGGCACCACCCAATGGAGCAGCTATGGCCTCGTGCTGATCCTGCTGCTTGGCTTTGGACTCAGCGCACTCTCAGTGAACCGCGCCAACCGGCCGGTGACGCGCTGGTGCCGGCACGGCGCCGCCATCGTACTGGCCTTCATGATCTGCACGCTTCACTACGCGATGACAATGTCAGCCAATGCGCTGCCTGATCCATCACTGGCGCTGGCGCCCGATCTGGTGCCGGCAAAGATGCTCGGCGCTGGCGTCGTGCTCGCGGTGCTGCTGGTGATGGGCAGCGGCTTTTCATCTTACGTTATCGACCTGCGTGTCCGCACGGAATCCGCCGAACGCATTCATCAGCTATCGTTCAACGACAGCATGACCGGGCTGCCGAACCGCATCGCTTTCAATGAGCGTCTTGCCTTCTGGGCCGCAGAATCCCACGAGCGCGCCCACAAGCTTGCCGCGCTCGCCATCAATATCGATGGTTTCAAGGACATCAACGATCTCTACGGCCACACCGCCGGCGATCTGCTGTTGATCGAAGTCGCAGCACGGATGCGACAGGCCATCGGCGACGACGAATTTCTCGCGCGCCAAAGCGGCGACGAATTCCTGGCGCTCAAAATGTCGGGTAATCTGCCGGCCGATGCCCAGCAATTTGCCGCGCGGATTGCAGCTGCATTTGCAGCGCCATTCGTGATCCGCGACCACAGCATCGCGCTCACCGCCGCGATCGGCTATTCTATCTTCCCGCTGGATACGCCCGAACGCGACCAGTTACTCGGCAATGCAAAACTGGCGATGGACCGCGCCAAGGCGACGCAGCGCGGCGCCATCTGCGCCTATCACCGCGAGATGGATGACGCGGCCCGCACCCGCCGCGCTCTGGCGCGCGATCTTCAAAGCGCCGCTGCGAATGGCGAATTCGAACTGCATTATCAGTTACAGGCTTCGCTATCTGACGGCACGATCTGCGGCTCTGAAGCACTGATCCGCTGGAATCACCCCAAGCTCGGCCGTATCTCGCCGGCCGACTTCATCCCGCTCGCCGAAGAGACCGGCGCGATCCTCGATATGGGGGAATGGGCACTGCATACGGCCTGCCGCGACGCCGCTGCAGGCCTCCTGCCCGGCACCATCGCCGTCAACCTGTCGCCCGTGCAATTCGGTCGCGAAGATCTCGCCGAGACCATTCATGGCATCCTGATCGAAACAGGTCTGTCGCCACGCCGACTCGAAATTGAGGTCACGGAATCGACTGTCATGGCGGATCAGGCGCGCGGGTTGCATATCCTGCGCAAGCTGAAGGCCATGGGCATCTCCATCGCCATGGACGATTTCGGCACCGGCTATTCGTCGCTGGGCACGCTGCACGCCTTTCCGTTCGACAAGATCAAACTGGATCAGTCCTTCGTCCGCCGTATTCCGGACGATGCCGCCGCCCGCGCCATCGTGCGCACGGTGCTGGCGCTGGGCAACAGCCTGCATATTCCGGTGCTGGCCGAAGGCATCGAGACCTCGGCGCAATGGCACTTCCTGCTGGGCCAGGGTTGCGACAAGGGTCAGGGCTATCATTTCGCCCGGCCAGTGCCGCTGGTACAGGTGCCCGCAACCATCGCTGCCGCAACGGCCGTAGCGATGGCCGAGGCGAGAGCGGCAGCCGCTGCGGAAATGATGTCGATCGCTGCAGCGTGAGCACTGCAGCGATCGTACGCGACGCGGATGAGGTGAAGCTGATCAGTTCACCGCGAAGCAATACAGCAGGCCGTCGCCACCGGTGGTCTTCAGATCGTTCTGCGAACAGCCGCCGTCAGGACCGCGCGACGGATGCGAGGTGTTCCAGGATTTTGCTGGCGGTTCCTCATTGAGGCCGGTGCGGTCGATGTGACCGACCATCGCCGCGCCCTGGGTGCTGCTCGTCCAGTTCTTGCAGGTGCGATCATCAGTGCCGGCGAAGGCCGTGCCATCGGCTTGCGAGCCCGTCAACACGTCGTGGCGATTCGGCGTATCGCCGCGACCGTTGATGACCTCGCCCTTCTCGCTGAGCGAGTTCTGCTTGTTGAGCGCGTTGTTGGCGCTATGCAGATCAGCCACGTCCTTGGCGACCACGGTGCCCTTGGCATTCTTCCACGGGCCATTGCCGATGCGATCCTTCGCATTGACGGCCGGCTTGCCGTCGGCAGCCTGGGTCGAGAGATAGGCACGCCAGGTCTTGGCGCCGGCGCCTGCGGCCTGTGCGAGGGTCTGGCAATGATTGTCTGCCCCGGCGAGGCCGCCGAGATTGCCGCCATTGCCGATGCCATTGCTGGTGACGAAAAAGCTCGTGTCAGCGCCCTGTGCGGATGCGGGCTTGGTTGCGAATGACATGGCCGTCGCGCAGATGGCAACGCAGGACAGCGTCTTGAGAGTTGTGATCATCGTTTCCTCCAAAGGCATTTGCTTGAACACGAAAAGGCTGGTCGCGGTGGACCGCAACTGACGAACAAGCCAACACGCTGATTATTCCACGCGCGCGACGGTTGTGCGAGAGAGGCTTGAGCGCATGTCTCAAAACAAAAGCGCCGCGGGTTGCCCCGCGGCGCTTGATTGGTTTCGATCTGGATGGCGTTACGCCTGCTGGATCGCCGAGACTTCCCAGTTGCCGCCATTGGTGCGGATGAAGGTCCACACTTCCGTGGCTTCGGTCGGGGTCTCGCTGCCGGCGACGAGGCGGTTGGTGCCACGCTCCAGCGTCTTGTCGATCAGCGAGAAGCGCATCGCCACGCTGGCATATTCATCATTGCCTTCACGCCAGGCTTCCGCGAGGTCGCCCTGCAGAAGCTTGACGTCCGACACCTTGTTGATGTCGTTGGCAGCCTTGTTCTCCGCGAGGTCCTTCGCGAAATACGAGGTCATTTCCGGCGTCGCCAGCTTGCCGAGCGCATCGGTGTCTTCGTTCGACCAAGCAGCCTGGACTTCACCGAGAATGCGTTCGAAGTCTTCATAATCCTTCGGCTGGATTTCGACCGGACGCTCGTCCTGACGCGAGCCACCGAAGCCGAAGCCACCCAGCGCGCTGCGCGGCTGAGCCAGCGGAGCCTCCTGCGACTGCGCGCCATAGGCGTGGTTGGTCTGCGCGGCCTGATTGGCTTCCGGAGCGTTGTACTGCTGCTGTGAGCCCGACGGACCAGCATAGGCCGAAGCCGTCTGACCCTGATTACGGCGCTGCCACCACTTCATGGCCAGGCGGACGACGATCACGACCAGAGCCACCTGCAGCAGCAGGCCGATGATCGAGGCGAAGCTGCCGAGGCCGCTGAGCAGGCCACCGCCGAACAGCATGCCGAGCAGGCCGGCGCCGAGGAAGCCGGCAGCGAGGCCACCGAGCATGCCCATGCCCGGACGGTTGAAGAAGCCACCCTTGGCGGCTGCGCCAGCGGCGGCAGGGCCAGCCATGCCGGGCGCGCCCGGCTGCTGCATGGTGCGGTTCATCGGCTGCGCGGCATTCGGCGCAGTCGCGGTGCCCGGCGTGGGCGCGAAGGTCTTGGAGCCGCGCGAGCCCATGCTGCCGCCCTTGCCGCCCGGACGCGCATCGGCAGCGGAGATGGCGATTGTGAGCGGCATCGCCAGCGACAGAACAACGGCGAGCGTCTTGATCGCGCCGCGCATGCTGAACGTGAAAGTCATCTATGTTCCCTCAATCCCCGGCAGGGGGAAATCGCCCCTAACATGGCTACGCTGCAGGAAAAAGAAAGCGCGCTTCACGCCGCATGGCTGCGGCCCTCGGTCGCGGCTTTAGGGCTGTTCTAAAGCGCGGAATGTCGGGATTTCAAAGGCTTATGGTGCAGCGCGAGAGATTTGTCGGATAGGTTGAGCGTAGCGATACCCATCAGGGCCAGGCGCTTGTGGCGATGGGTATCGCTGCGCTCAACCCATCCTACGCCTATCCCATCGTGCCCTTCACCTTTTCGATCAGCGCACTCAGAGCAAACGGCTTGGCCAGGAATGCGAATTGCTGGCCTTCCGGCAGGCTCTTCTCGAACGCCTCTTCGGCATAGCCGGACACGAAGATGATCTTCAGATCCGGATTGAGGGCACGCATTTCCTTCAGCAAAGTCGGGCCGTCCATTTCCGGCATCACCACGTCGGAGACGACGAGATCGATATTGCGATCCTGCTCCTCAAACATCTCCAGCGCCTCGATGCCATTGGAGGCCTCGACCACCGTATAGCCGCGAGAACGGAGACCACGGGCATTGAGGCTGCGCAGGCCCTCCTCGTCCTCGACCAGCAGGATCGTGCCCTGCCCGGTAAGATCGGCCTTCGGCTTGGCGGCTTCCTTCGCGGCAATCGCGGCAGCGATGGCCGGATCGGGTGCGGCTTCCTTGTCCTGATGATGGCGCGGCAGGAAGATGCGGAAGGTGGTGCCCTGCCCTTCCTTGGAGTCCACATAGACGAAGCCGCCGGTCTGCTTGACGATACCATAGACCGTCGAGAGGCCGAGGCCGGTGCCCTTGCCCACATCCTTGGTGGAGAAGAAGGGTTCGAAGATCTTTTCGACGATCTCGGCGGGAATGCCGGTGCCGGTATCCGTGACGGCGATTTCCACATAGTCCGCCGCGGGCATGCCCTTATATGCAAGCCTCTCGGCCTGTTCGGTGGAAATATTGCTGGTGCGCACGGTCAGCGAACCACCATCAGGCATCGCATCGCGCGCATTGACCGTGAGATTCACGATCACCTGCTCGAATTGCGAGATGTCCACCTTCACCGGCCACAGATCGCGGCCGTGCACGACTTCGAGCTTCACCTTCTCGCCGATCAGGCGCTTCAGCAGCAGATCGATGTCGGACAGCGCATCGCCGAGATTGAGCACGGTCGGCCGCAGCGTCTGCCGGCGCGAGAAGGCGAGCAGCTGGCGCACCAGCGTCGCAGCACGCGTCGCGTTCTGCTTGATCTGCATGATGTCCTGGAACGACGGATCGGTCGGCTTGTGCGCGTTCAGCAGGAAGTCATTGGCCATCATGATGGCCGACAGCACATTGTTGAAGTCATGCGCGATGCCGCCGGCCAGCTGGCCGATCGTATCCATCTTCTGTGCCTGGTTGACCTGGTTCTCCAGCGCGCGGCGCTCGGTGGTCTCGAGCATGTAGACGATGGCGGCTTCGGTCTCGCGCTCTTCCTCCTGCACGGCAGTCACGAAGAACTGGCCCCAGCGCTCCTTGGCGCCTGCAAGCTGCAATTCCACCGGCGCGATATCGCCTTGCCCCTGCGCGGCCTGACCGATCGGCGCAAGCAGTTGTGCACGATCGCGCTCGTTCAATGCGGCGAGGATCGACTTGTTGACATTGCCATTGTCGCTGAGCGTCTGCGCGAGCTTTGCGAAGCGCGCATTGCCGCGCACCACGGCGCCGCCGAGATCGACGGTGGCGATTGCCATCGGCGTATGATCGAAGAAGCGCATGAACCGCACTTCGGCGGCACGCTGCGGATCGGAGCGCTCGTCGCGGGCGCGGCTGATCACCAGCGTGCGCGAGGCGCCCGGCACGCCATCGGCGCCGAAAGCGAGCTTGTGATAGAGGCGCACCGGCACGGTCTTGCCGCCGCGCTGCTTGAGATCGATATCGAAGACTTCGGTCTTCACTTCGCCGGGGATCGGCACGATCGAGGTAAGCAGCGAGGCGCCATCACCGGACACGATGTCCGTGAGCTTCAGGCCGCCGGAGCCGATCTCGGCGAGATCGTGATCGAGCAGGTTCGCCAGCGTCGCATTGACGTAGACAAGCTCGCCCTTTGGATTGACGGAGAAGAAGCCGCACGGCGCATGATCGAGATATTCGATCGCATGCTGCAGCTCCTGGAACACGTCTTCCTGACGCTGGCGGTCGCGCGAGATGTCGGCCACCGACCACACCGTCGATTTTGCCTCGCGCTTACCGGTGCCGAGCGGGCGCACGCGCATGCGCAGCCAGCGGCCATGGGAGCCATCGGCGACGGTGACGCGCACCTCTTCCTGCTGGCGCTTGCCCTCACGGGCCGCCTTGAGCAGACGGAAGACAGCTTCGGAGACATCGGGATTGCCGATGAAGACGCGCTCGACCGGACGCGCCTCCTGCACCGACGCAGCACCGGTCAAAGTGAGGTAGGCCGCATTGGCATAGACGACGTGGCCGTGGGCGTCGGTCACCGCGATGCCATCGAAGGCGCCATTGGTGACGGCGCGCATGATCGGATCTTCGGAGGCCCGATCGGCGAAGCGGATGATGCCGGCCGCAAAGGCGAACAGCATGAACAGGCCGACCATGGCCAGCAGCGCGAGCAGCGCCAGGATGTAAGGCTGCGCCTGGGCGCGGCCGAGCGTCATGAAGGCGACGGCGCTGGCGACGATCGCGGCAGCAATCAGCAGAACGAGGACAATGCTGCCGCTGCGGCGCACGGGCTCGGGGCCAGCCTTGGTCTCCGCCAGCGAGATCTGGCCATCGTGGTCGGTCTCGACGCTCATGTGACGGGGTGTCGCCTATCTGTCGTGGTTGCAGCGCGCCTGCGCGCGCCTCCTGAGTGCCCCAACCGGCAGGGCGCACGCAAGCGGTTCCGCCGCTCTTTTGCGCCCCAATCGCCGATTCGCACGATGTTCCGATCCTGTCCGGGCATCAGTTCGGACGCCCGGAGAAGCCGCGCTTGAGGCTCATGACGTAACCGATCACTTCGGCTACCGCCTGATAGTGCTCGTTCGGGATTTCCTCGTCGATCTCCACGGTGGCGTAGAGCGCCCGCGCCAGCGGCACGTTTTCGACGATCGGAATGTCGTGCTTGCCCGCCACTTCCCGGATCTTGAGCGCGATTGCGTCCATGCCCTTGGCGACGCAGATCGGCGCCTGCATGCCGCGCTCGTATTTCAGCGCCACCGAATAGTGGGTCGGGTTGGTGATGATCACCGAGGCCTGGGGCACCGCGGCCATCATGCGCTTCTTCATGCTCTGCTGGCGCAGTTGCTTGATCTTGCCCTTGATATGGGGGTCGCCTTCGGACTGCTTGAATTCTTCCTTCACCTCCTGCAGCGACATCTTCAGCTTCTCGAACCATGTCCGGTACTGGAAGAAGAAGTCAGCGACAGCAACGAAGGCCAGCATGGCGAGCACTGCGCCGAGCAGCTTCAGCGTCAGGGCCATGGTGATGCCGACGATGGCACTCGGATCGATGCGCACCATAGCGTCGAGACGGAATCGCTCGGGCCAAAGCACCGCGCACATGACCGCGCCCAGCACGACCAGCTTGAACAGGCCCTTGAGGAAGTTCGCGATGGCCTGTTTGCCAAACAGGCGCTTGGCGCCTTCCATCGGCGACAGCTTGCTGAATTTGGGCGTCAGGCCTTCGGACGAGAACACCAGCCGATGCTGCATCAGATTGCCGGCCAGCACTGCGATGATGATAAACAGGAACGGCATACCAAGCGTCGACAGCAGGGAAACGCACAGTTCCTTTGTCAATTCGATGAGACCCGGACCGTCGGTGCGGATCATCCATGAATTCTGCAGCAGGTTCTTCATCGGCGGCATCATGCCGGCGCCGATGGACCCGTGGAACGACGACAGCACGAGTGTGCCACCGGCCAGCAGGAACCAGGTATTGACCTCCTGGCTTTTGGCGACATCGCCGCGTTGGTGAGCGTCGTCGAGTTTCTTTTGTGTGGGGTCGTGTGTTTTCTCGTTCTCACTATCCTCGGCCATAGGCGCCCTCCTATGTCCGCGGCATCATCTGGTGCATCACACCAGCGAAGTAGTCCATGTAAGTGCCCATCATGGCCGAGAGCACCAGCGCGAAGATCAGAAAGCCGATCATGATCGAGAGCGGCACGCCAACGAAATAGACCTGCATCTGCGGCATCAGGCGCGCCAGCACGCCAAGCCCCATATTGAAGACGAGACCGAAGACGAGAAATGGTGCCGCCAGCTGAATCCCGATCTTGAATGCGACGGTGAAAGCATTGGTCGCAAGCGCTGCGACATCGCCCGTCGGCAGGATCTCGCCCGGCGTAAAAATGCTGTAGCTGTCGTTGAGCGCGGAGATCACGAGGTGATGCGTATCCGTGGTGAAGATCAACGTCATGCCGAGCAGGTTGAGGAAGTTACCGATCAGCACGCCCTGCTGGCCTTGCGTCGGATCCACCGAGGTGACGAAGCCGAGGCCGAGCTGCTGGGCGATCACCGAGCCCGCCACCGACAGCGCCGAGATGGTGACGCGCGCCGTGGCGCCAAGCACGATGCCGATGATGATCTCGCGCAGCATCAGCACCAGCATCGGGGCGATCGAGGTCATGTCGACATTATAGGCCGCGCGATGCGCTGGCAGCAGAATCAAGGTCAGCCCCAAAGCAATCGACAGCTTGATGCGCATCGGAATGTTGCTTTCGCCGAAGCCGGGCAACAGCATCACCATCGCGCCGACGCGGGCAAACACCAGCATGAAGGCGGCAGCGAGAGTCGGCAGGAGCGAAATATCGATGCGCATGAGGGATGTGTATCACCCCCCGATGATTCGCGCCGAAATCCGCATCATGTAGCTCGACAGCACGTCACCCATGAACGGTAATGTCAGGATCATGGTCGCAAAGACCGCGAGAATCTTTGGCACGAAGACCAGTGACTGTTCCTGCACCTGCGTGAGCGCCTGGACCAGCGAGATCACGACACCGACCACAAGGCCGATGACCATCAGCGGCCCGGACACCAGCACGATGGTCCAGATCGCATCGCGGGCGACGTCGAGAGTTTCGGGGCCGGTCATTTTGTATCCTCTTACTACTCGGTCCCTCATGGTGAGGAGGCGCCACTTCGGCGCCGTCTCGAACCATGAGCTGTAGCGCTCCTTCACCATCCTTCGAGACGCGGCCTGCGGCCGCTCCTCAGGATGAGGGCGGGGTGTGTGGGCGCAGCAACTAGATCTGCATCTTCAAAATGTCTTCGTAGGACTGGATGACGCGGTCGCGCACCGACACCAGTGTCGAAACGGCGACGTCAGTCTCGGCCACTGCCGTAACCACATCCATGACATTCGCCTTGCCATTGGCCATGGCGACGGTCTGCGCGTCCGACTTGCGGCCGGCATCGAGCACGCTGCCGAGCGCCTCCTTGAGCACCGAGCCGAAGGACGGGCCAGCGCCGCTGTCCGCGACCTTGTTGAGACCGCCGACGCCACCGGCGCTGTCCATGATACGGGCAAGGCTTGCATAGGCGTTTGCGGCGACGTTCGGGGCTGCCATGGTGAGTGTCCTGTTCAGGCCTTGAGGATATCGAGGGTGCGCTGGATCATCCGGCGCGTGGCGCTGATGATGTTGAGATTGGCCTCATAGGAGCGCTGGGCTTCCTTCATGTCGGTCATTTCAACCAGCGAATTGACGTTCGGCACCTTGACGTTGCCGGCCGCATCCGCCGCGGGATTGCCGGGCTCGTAGCGGGTCGGAAAGGTGGACATGTCCGGGCGCACGCGGCCAAGGCCGACGGTCCGGGCATCCAGGGTGCGATCGAGCTCGGACGTGAATGTCGGTACCTTGCGGCGATAGGGATCGCCGCCCGGCGTCTGCGCAGTGGATGCCGCATTGGCGATGTTTTCCGAGATGACGCGCATGCGGCCGGCCTGGGCGCGCAGGCCCGAGGTCGCGATGCCCATCGACCGGGCGAAATCACTGCTGTTGTCGGCCATGTCCTGCTCTCCTCAGCTCAGCGCTTGCCGATGGCGGTCTTCAACAGACCGAGGCTGCGGGTGTAGAGCGAGCTTGCCGCGGCAAAGTCCATCTGGTTGGCGGAAACCTTCAGCATCTCGTCTTCGAGATTGACGGCATTGCCCGCAGGGCGGGTCTCGTAGCCGACGCGGTTGTTCTGGTCGAAAGTCGCGGCGGCACCGGACGGCGTAAGATTGACGCCCTGGGCGCGCATCATCGGCAACGTGCCCATGGCGCCACCGGCGGCCGGGCCGCCCATCTTGTCGAATTTCGGTTCGACCAGATCGCGCGGCTTGAATCTCGGAGTATCCGAATTGGCGACATTCTCCGCCAGCACACGCTGGCGTTCCTGATGCCACTGCATCTTGGTGCGCAGCACCGACAACATCGGCATATCGCTGATCGCCATCGGAGGTCTCCGCTGCGCCCGGACACCTTGTCCGAAGCTAGGCAGAATTTGCCGGCCGCATGGTTAATAACGAGTTAACGTCCGACGCAGATAGTTACCGGAACGTAAAGCAATTGCGTAAAATACGGGATTATTGCGCGTTACATCGCTTTTTTGCCCGAATTGCCCGATTAACCACAAAGCTCAGCCAGGCGGTGGGGCGGCTAGAAGTCGTTTTGGCTGCGGCGATTCATAGTTTATTGTTAACCATCGGCAGTTTCTGCCGGGGGGCGTTAACAGACGGGGCGCGATTCCCGCGTTGTCCGGCCTGCTTCGATTGCAAGATCGACGGGTATCGGATGCGCGAGCGGAGCCAGCCGCCGTCTGTCTGGGGACTTCTTTATGAACGGAACATCGGCAGTCACTTTCATTCTTGCCTTCGTCTTCGTGCTGGCACTGATCGGGCTTGCTGCCTGGCTGGTGCGTCGATTCGGCGGCAACCGGCTGGGTGCCAATTCCGCTCGCGGACGCATGCCGCGCCTGGCCGTGATCGACGCAGCCGCCGTGGACGGCCGTCGCCGCCTTGTCCTGGTCCGCCGCGACAATGTGGAACACCTGATCATGATCGGTGGCCCGTCCGATATCGTGGTCGAGCCGAACATCGTGCGCGCTGCGCCCGGCCGCGAGCGCGAACCGGCCACGCAGCGCGAGACGTCGCGCGGTCCTTCGTTCACGGACACGCCGAGCTGGGCGCCGCCGGAACCGGTCGAACTCGGCGAGCCGGATGTCGCGCCGGAGCCGTCAGCACCGCCCCCGCGCCCTGCCCGTCCGTCCTTCAGCGAGGAGCCGCGTCGCGCCGCTGTTCTGCCCGAACGCCGCCCGGAGCCCACCATTGCCGCTGTGACACCGGAGCCGTCCCGTCCGGAGCCGCGCCCCGAGCCCACGCCTGCCCCCACTCCGCAGCGTGAGCCTGCCTTGCTCCGCGCCTCTCGCAGCGAAACGCCGCGTCCCGAGATGCCGCGTAGCGAGCCGATGATGCCGCGCCCGATGCGCGCCGATCCGCCGATCCGCACCATGCCGACGACCCGTCCGCTGGAGCGCACCAATGTCACTCCGAGCGCACCAGTCGTCGCGAAGCCGGAAGCGCCCGCTGCCGTGACGCCGCCGGTCGCCTCGACCACGCCATCGACCCCGGCCGCGATTTCCGCCGCCGACCAGAACCTTGCCGACATGGCGCAGCGCCTCGAAGCCGCACTGCGTCGTCCGTCTGGCGAGCCGGCCCGCTCGGACGCGCCGGAGCCACGCATTGGTGCGCCGTCGGTTGCGCCTGATGCGCCAGTTGCTGCTCCGCGCGTGCGGGCGCCGGAAGTCTCGATCGCCAGCGCGTCCCGCGCCGAGGCACCGGCGATCACGCCACCGACCAAGTCCGGCTTCGAGAATCTCGAAGACGAGATGGCCTCCCTGCTGGGACGGCCGAAGTCGTCTTCGTGAGACCGCCGAACCTTCCGCGTAGAGTATTTTTCACCTCTGTCCTGATCGCCGCCGGGCTCCTCGCGAGCCCGGCGATGGCGCAGGATATCAGCATCAATCTCGGCGGCGGTGGCGGCGGCGTCACCGAACGCGCCGTGCAGATGATCGCATTGCTGACGGTGCTCTCGATCGCGCCGTCGATCCTGATCATGATGACGTCGTTCACGCGCATCGTGGTCGTGCTGTCATTGCTGCGCACAGCGCTTGGCACAGCGACAGCTCCGCCGAATACGGTGATCGTGGCGCTCGCGATGTTCCTCACTGCCTTCGTGATGGGGCCGGTGTTGCAGAAGTCCTATGATGACGGCATCAAGCCGCTGATGGCGAACGACATCACCGTCGAGCAGGCGCTGGTGCGCGCTGCCGGTCCGCTCCGCACCTTCATGCAGAAGAATGTCCGCGAGAAGGACGTCAAACTGTTCATGGACCTGTCCGGCGAAGCCCCGCCGGCCACGCCCGACGAGATGTCGCTGCGCATTCTGGTGCCGGCTTTCATGATCTCGGAGCTGAAGCGCGCCTTCGAGATCGGCTTCCTGCTGTTCCTGCCCTTTCTGATCATCGACCTCGTGGTCGCGTCAGTGCTGATGGCCATGGGCATGATGATGCTGCCGCCGGCGGTGGTGTCACTGCCGTTCAAGCTGATCTTCTTCGTGCTGGTGGATGGCTGGTCGCTGGTGGCAGGGAGTCTGGTGCAGAGTTACGGGCAGTAGCGAGGCGCCCATACTGTCGTCGCCCGGCCTGACCGGGCGATCCAGTAAACACCGCAGCGACAGAGTATACTGGGTCACCCGGTCAAGCCGGGTGACGACAAATCAGAGCTTTCCCTACCGCATCTCGATCTTGCGTACATTCACCACCGGCCGCGTCGGCATGGTCGGCAGCGAGCCGGTCGGGGCCATGTCGGCGACGCCGGGCACGGTGGCCTTGGCGCTGCTCTCGGGGAAACGCTGCTTCATCTCGCGCAGGAATCCCTCCAGCGTATCCACCGATGCCGCCATCTTGGCAATGGCTGCGAATTCCGAACTGTTGGCGGCCGCCGGCGTGCTCGCCGTGTCGAACGCGATCTTGTCCGTGCCCGACGTCATCAGCGGCGCATATTTCTCGCGGAAGCGCGCGAGGCCGAGCGAATCCTCGGCCAGCGCATAGCCGACCACCGCACGAATGACGTCGCTCTTCTCGCCGGTCGTGAGTGGTGTGAAATCGCGCCAGCGATCGCCGTAATAGAGTTCGATCTGCTCGGCCGCCTCGCGCCAGCGGCGCGACGACCAGTAGATGTCCGACCGCAACCGGACGGCCTCGCGACCGGCCACATGGGAGATGATGTCGAGCGCAAGATCGCGGCGACCGATATCGCTTTGCGCGCGCGCCTCGAGCAGCAGGCGCTGCTGGCGCAACTCGCCGGAGAGATCATTGATGCGGGTGGTGCGCATGGCGGCGATGGCCCGTTCGGGCTTGCGCGCCATCAGGTAAACGGTGGCGAGCCGTGCCGCGACCTGCGAACGCGCGGCGCCCTCCAGACGGTGATCGACCTGATACTGCAGAAGCTCGGCCGCCTGATCGAGCAGGTCGACGGCCACGAGGCGGTCGGCCAGCCGGCGGATCATCTCGTCGCCGCGGCGACCGATCGGCGTCAGCTCGCGAAACTCGTAGAACATCGCCAGCGCATCCACCGGCGGCAGCTTGTCGCCTTTCGGCGAGAGATAGACATCGGAGAACAGCGCCTGCGCGTCGTCCTGCACCTGCCGTGCGGCGTCGCTATTGGCCTGGCGCTCAGTCGCAGTGCGCGCCGCCATCAGCGAATCCTTGTAGCGGCCGGTCTTCGCATACATCTGCGCCAACAGCTGCAATGCCCGCACTTCCACGCTATCGCCGCGCCAGGTCACGGCAAGCGTTTCCAATTCCGTCAGGGCATCCTCGTCGCTGATCTCGTTGCGCTTCTGGCGCAGCACGATTTCGCGCAGCTTGGCTTCGGCGGCCGATGGACGATCGATCGAGCCGGTGACCTCGGCATATTTCGACAGCGCGTCCTTCTCGCGGCCGAGCGCCTCATCGAGCCATCCACTGAGCAGCGTCGCGGACGGCTTCATCTCCGCAGGGATGCCGACGACTTCGAGCTCGCTGCCGCGCGACGATGCGCCGGCATAGTCCTTCACTTCGAGCGAGGCGCGCAGCGCCATCATCAGCCCGATGCGCTGCAGATCCGGCGGCAGCGCCGCAAGGGTGAATTCCGAATTCTTGAAGCGCTCGCGCGCCTCGACCCATTTGCCCTGCTTGGCGAAAGCGAAGGCTTTCCACAATTCGGCGTCGTAGCCTGGCCCGAGGACGGGCTGGGCGATATCCTTCAGCGTCTGATCGGGACGATTGATCAATGCGCTCGCGACTGCATGGACAACCATTGCAGCGGCGCTCTCTTCGCCCGGCTTCATGTCGGAGATCGCGAGATCAGCGACACCCTTGGCCTCGTGATACATGCCGCGCGCCATGTAGAACTTGGCGAGATCCATGCGCGCATTGGCAACGGAGGCAGTGTCGGCCACGGCAGCTGCATCCAGCAGCTTGTCGAAGCGCTGATTGAATGGGCCTTCCTGATCGATCCGCCACTGCCCGACATCGAAGATCGGTCGCGCGACCGTGGACGCGCGCTGCGGCGCTGCATCTGCGGGTGACAGCGTCAGTCCGCCCGGCCGGGTCAGCGTCACCTTGTCGATACCTGCATCGACCGCGACCTCATCGGAATTCGTCTGGACGACGACGCCGTGGATGGATTCAAGCAGCGAGAATTCGACGAAATCCTGACGACGCACGAAGCCGCGCGCCGGCGGCAGCGCGGTGATGACGGTGAGCACATCGCCGGCATCGGGATCGGTGAGACGATGTTTCAAACCCGGCCGCGCCAGTTGCACCTGTACGCTGGCCTTTTTGGGATCGGCGATATTGCGCACGGCCGACAGCGCCTGCGACTGCGTCTGGCGTGTATCGGCCAGCGTCAGCGTCCAGGCTTGCCCGCTGCCATTCGCGTCCTCGGCAGACAGCGAGGCCAGTTGTGGACGGTTGAGGCGGATACGCACCGCCTGCCCCTTCTCCAGCTTGATGGACTCCGCATCGGCCACCACCGAGCCGCTGTCGCGGCGGATCGCGGCGGCATCGATCGGCTTGGTCGAATCGCTCACCAGCCACAGCATGTCGCCGCGGCGGAACAGCGCCACCGGCGTGGGTGCCGGGAAAGCGAAGTTCATCCGCACGCCTTCGCTGCTGCGCTTGACCTCGACGGGAACGCCCATGGCCTCAGCAGCTGCCAGCGCCTGCGGCGCGGGCGCCGCAGGCATCGGGGCCGATGGCGCTTCCTTCACGGGCGCAGCAGCGATCACCGGCGCAGGCACAGCTTCGACAGTCTTGATGGGCTCGGACTTCGGGGCCTCGATCCTTGGTGCTTCCACCGTAGCGACGGGGGCGACGACCGGTGCCTCGGTTTTCTTCTCCTGCGCGATCTCGCGTGCAATCGATTCCGACGTCGGCGGCCTGATCTCGCTGGATTTCTGCGCGGGCGCAGGCGCGGCTTCGACAGGCTTGGGCTCTGCCGGCTTCGTTTCGGCGGGCGGCGTTGCCGGCAGTTGGGCAAGCGGCGACGGCTTGTCCTGCTGCTGGAAGCCAATATCGACGATGTAGCTCTTCTCGTCACGGAACGATTTGACGTCCACATCGCCAATCAGCGCGATCTCGACGGCCGTGCGATTGCCGTCCATCGCCTGTCCGATGGAGGCGACATTGGCCGGCGCCGACAGTTTTGCGTCAGCGAGATCGAAGATGAGCGGAGCATTGAAGGTCAGCGTCAGGCGCTTGTCGTCCAGCAATGACGATGCGCCGACATTCGGCGGGGTCTCGAAGGCAAAACGCACGAAGGTCGGCTGCACCGAGGCGCGCACGCGGATCGGCGGCTTCTTCTGGCTCTCGGCAGCGGCGCGCTGCTGGCGCAACGCCCGTTCGGCGGCGCGGGCGCGGTCGGAGAGTTCTTTCACCACATCCTGGGGCAGTCCGGGTGGCGCGCCCTTCCAGCCATCGGGCAGCAGATCGATAAAGACGCGTTCGCCCGCGGTCATCGAATTGACGGTCACGCGACGCGACAGCGCGATGCGCAGAGCCGTCCCATCGGGATCGCGGCGCGCCGAGCCGATATAATCGGGCGCCGCATCGCCGAGAATTTCCACGGGCACATCGACGGGACGCTTGAAGCGGACGATGAGGACCGAGCCCGCCTGGCTGACTTCGGATTCAACGTCTTCGGCCAGCTTGAGCACAATCCGCGCATAACCACCCGACGTCGACAGCGCCGCAGTGCCCTTGACGCTCTGGGCGAAGGCGGACAGCGAAAACGTGGTCGACAGCGACAGCACCACCGCGAAACCGGCACAACGCGACGCCGCCCACGACAAGGCGCGGGGGCGCGTCCAACATGCTGCGGCAGGCTTGCGCGGCATTTTCGAGGTGTCTCTCAGCCCAGGCTACGACGAACGATCATTCGTTCGATCAGCGCCAAATCTAGAAGCCGGCCTCTAAGGAGTTGTTAATGATTTTCTTTAATTCCGCACGGGCTGCACAGGCCGCCCCTCGATCTTCGGCAGTTCCGCAGTCGAGGCCGAGCGCTCGCCGCCCTGGGCACGCCGGGCCAGCTCGACGGTAAGCTTCTCCGCAGCTTCCGGCTGCATCAGGCCAAGCACGTCCGACATTTTTCGCGGGGCCATCTGCGAGGCGATCTCGAACAGCACCTGCATTTCCAGCCGGTCGAAGATCTTGGCGGCATCCTTCGGCTTCATGCTCTCATACATGGTGATGATGCCCTTGAAGCGCGCCGCATCGGCTTCGCTCTTCTGCTCCGTCGCCGTCTTGATGCCGGCCTCGACGCCCTTCATTTCGTCGACCTTGGTCTCGATGCGCTTTTCAGCAGCCTTCAGGAGACTTTCGCGGATTTCAAGTTCGCGCGCCCGCGCGTCCAATTCCTGACGGCGCGATTGCAGGCGTTCGAGGATGGCGCGTTCGGAATCCGAAATCTTCGGCGCCTGCTCCACCGGCGGCGTATTGGTGACGGCGATGGCATCGGGCGCGGCCACGGTGGGCTTCGCCGGGTCGTCCTTCTTCGCAGCGACCGAGCCCGTGATGTCCGAATCGACCGGCTTCGCCCCGCCCGGGAAGTTGAACATCTCCTGCGCCCAGGATTGTTTCACCGGCTGCGGCTGATATTCGAACACATAGCCGCCGTCGATCACGATGCCGGCGATCTTGAGGATCGCCAGACCAAGCACCGCAACCAGAACGACAGGCAGGATACGAATATCGCGGAAGGCCTTCATGCAGCGATGCCGTCGGGCCTCCGACGCTCGGCGAATGCCTGTGCTGCAGCAGCATTGGCGCGCGCCGCGGACATACGAGCGGCCGTTGCCGCAGCCGCCGGAGCAACCGGCACTTCCGGCTCAGCCTGGGCTGTCAGCGGACGCGCGGCGATGGCGATCTTGGACAGCCGCCGCACCACCGCATCGCCTTCGGCGAGCTGCGCCTTGAGCTGTTCGGCAAGCGCGGTTGCAGCATTGATCTGCGCACCGAGGTTTTCGTTAACGTCGCGCACCGTGTGCTTGAGCCCGCCGATGGCGCGCTCGGCGATTTCGGTCACGGTGATCAGCTCACCGATGGTGGCCTTCAGCGATTGTTCGTCCGCCTTCAGCTTCTTGAGGCGCTTATTGAGCAGCATGCAATAGCCAATGGTCAGAACGAGCAACACGGCGACCAGGCCTTCTATCACGATTCCCAGCGAATGGCTCATTGTGCCTCCATCATCTTGGTTTGTTCGTCTGCTTTTTCAAACATTGCGAGGGTGGTGTGGGGCTTACGCAAATGCTTCGTGACACGGATAGCAACGCGGTCACCGACACGGCCCATGCGCCCTTCCGTCAGCGTGACAGCACCGCAGCGAACGGCGACCAGCGCATCCGCTTTCATCTCCAGCGGCAAGGTGTCGCCCACCTTCAGCATCATCAGCTGCTTCAGCGGGATATTGGCCTCGTAGAGCACCGCATCGACGGCAATCTCTGCCTGTGCGAGTTCGGTGGCGAGATGGCTTTCCCAGATCGGATCGCGGCCGAATTTTTCGCCCATGAACATCTGCATGAGCGTGCCGCGGATCGGCTCGATGGTCGCATAGGGCAGCAGCAGTTCGATGTCGCCGCCGCGGTCTTCCATGTCAACATGCAGGCGCACCAGGATGGCGGCATTGGCCGGCCGGCTGATGGCTGCGAAGCGCGGATTGGTCTCGAGACGGTCGATATTGAATGACACCGGTGACAGCGGCCGGAACGCCTGTTCGGCATCGGCCAGCACCACTTCGATCAGGCGCTTGACGAGATTGGTCTCGATGGTCGTGTAAGGCCGGCCCTCGATGCGCAGCGAGGCCTGGCCGCGACGGCCGCCGAGCAACACGTCGATCATCGAATAGATCAGGCTGGAATCGACGGTAGCAAGACCGAAATTCTCCCACTCCTCGGCCTTGAACACGCACAGCACCGCCGGCAGCGGGATCGAGTTCATGTAATCGCCGAAGCGCACCGAGGTGATGCGATCCAATGAGACCTCGACGTTGTCGGAGGTGAAATTGCGCAGGCTCGTGGTCATCAACCGCACCAGGCGGTCGAACACGATTTCGAGCATCGGCAGACGCTCGTAGGACACCATCGAGGAATCGATGATGGCGCGAATGCCCGAATTCTCGTCGAGATTGATTTCATTGACGCTGAAGCCGAGGAGATTGTCGATCTCCTCCTGCGAGAGCACGCGCTCGCCGCCATTCTTGCCGCCGCCGAGATCGCGGCCGCCATCTTCCACCATGGCGGCCCATTGCTCGGCCATGGTGCCCGTGAGTTCGTTCTCGGCAGCAGCTTTCGCGGCCTCGGCGGGATCCTCTGAATCCAGAGATGCTTCCCACTCGGCGGCAATTGCGTCCTGATCGACCTGCTCGGTAGACATCGTTCTAGACCCACATCCTCATTGCGAAAATTTTCACTGCGAAAACCGTCACTGAATGAGGATTTCCTTGAATAGGACCGCGTTGACATGATTCGGCGCGATCGCCGCGTTGACGCGACGCGTCAGTTCTTCCTTCAACCGAAACATGCCGATCGACCCGTTAAGGTCGGACGAGCGCAATTCGCGCAAGTAAACCTGGGCCATATCGGTGATGCGCGGCATCGCCGGGGTGATAAGTGCCACCTGCGGCGCATCCTTCACTTCCAGCACCAGCTTGGCCTTCAGATATTGCACGCGCTCGCCGGGCTGACCGGCGAGGTTGACCACGATCTCCGGCACCTCGACGAAGGACAGCGGCTTGGCGGCTGCGGGTGCCGCTTCGGCGTGCTCATCCTTCTTCTTGCCTTTGGCCAGGAAGAAGTAACCGCCGCCACCGCCGACCAGCGCCAGCGCGACCACGCCGATAATGATCAGCTTGAGCTTGCTCTTTTTGGGAGCGGCCTCGTCCCCACCGGGGGCGGCGCCATCTGTCGTATCGGTATCCGCCATCGCCTCGCCCGTTCCGGGAATTGGGATGGGCTCGATGCTGCGAAGCAGGCCCTGAAGACGCGATACAAACTGCCGCCAGCGCCCAAGGCCCTGTCTGATCCGGACGCTAGGTCGCAATGGTTAATGGAATCTTTATTTTCGGGGTTCACTAGGAAAATTCTGCCGGCAGTTATGGTCAACAAGATCTTTCTGCCGCCCTCCCCGACGCGCCAAAATCTACCAATACATTGATATCACTCATCTTTTCCAGTTGGCACGGGTTTCGCTACTCCACTGGTGTGAACCACGGCTTGGGAGAGCTTGAGTGGTCCACGAGATCCACGAACCGGCTTGGGAGAGCCGCTCGTTGGGACAAGGGGAGATTACCCGATGGAGAACGTGGGTCTCATCGGATTGTCGCGGCAGATGACGCTTCGTCGGCAGTTGGACGTCGTCGCGAACAATATCGCGAATATCAACACCACCGGCTTCAAGGCCGAGCGGACGTTGTTTCAGGAATATCTGAGCCCCACGGCCCATGAAGACAACTTCAGTGGCCGCGATCGTCGCGTGTCCTTCGTGCAGGACCGCGCCACCATGCATGATTTCGCCGGTGGCCCGGTCGAGCCGAGCAAGAACCCGCTCGACGTCGCCATCGACGGCAATGCCTTCCTGGAAGTGCAGACCCCGGCCGGCACGCGCTACACCCGCGACGGCAGCCTGCAGATCAACAATCAGGGTCAGCTCGTGACCTCGAGCGGCTTCCCCGTGCTCGGCAATAACGGCCCGATCGTGTTCCAGCAGACCGATCACGACATCAACATCTCCCAGGACGGCACCGTCACCGTGCTGGAAGGCACGAACCGCGTCGACAGCGTGCGCAGCAAGATCCGCATGGTGCAGTTCGCCTCGCCGCAACAGCTGGTGAAGGAAGGCTCGAACCTCTACTCGGCCGGCGCCGGCGCCAACCCGCAGCCATCGCTGACGTCGAAGCTGAACCAGGGCTTCATCGAGCGCTCCAACGTCTCTTCGGTGACGGAGATGACGCGCATGATCGAAGTGACCCGTGCCTATACCGAACTGTCGAACATGCTGGTGTCGCAGGGCGATGCCCGCAAGACCGCTATCGAAAAACTCGCCGACGTTCCGGCTTAAGGACACAGACCCATGCGCGCACTCTACACCGCAGCGACCGGGATGGCGGCCCAGGAACTCAACGTCCAGGTCATTTCGAACAACATCGCGAATATGCGCACCACCGGCTACAAGAAGCAGCGGGCGGCGTTCCAGGACCTCATCTACGATCACGTGCGCCGCGTCGGCGCGCAGGCATCGGACCAGGGCACCATGATCCCGGTCGGCGTCGATATCGGCGGCGGCGTCAAGACCGTGGGCACCCCGCGCCTGATGGGCCAGGGCACGCTGTCGGTCACCGGCAACGATCTCGACATCGCAATCCGTGGCGAAGGCTTCTTCAAGATCCAGATGACCGACGGCACCTTCACCTATACGCGTGACGGTTCGTTCTCGACCGACAGCCAGGGCCGTATCGTCAATGCGCAGGGCAACCTGCTGCAGCCGACGATCACGATCCCGACTGCATCCTCGCAGCTCGCCATCAATGCTGCCGGCCAGGTCTCGGTGATCGTGCCGGGCTCAACAACGCCCACCGTGCTCGGCACCATCGGCCTGACCCGCTTCATCAACAAGGCCGGCCTCAATCCGATCGGCGACAACCTGTTCACTGAAACCCCGGCTTCCGGCACGCCGCAGGACGGCACCGCAAATCTCGACGGTTTCGGCGACATGCAGCAGCGCAATCTCGAACAGGCGAATGTCGAAGTCGTCACCGAAATCTCCGACCTGATCGCCGCCCAGCGCGCCTATGAGATGAACGCCAAGGTGATCAGCGCTGCCGACCAGATGCTGCAGTCCACATCCGGCATGTTCCGCTGAGGAGGATGATCATGACTTTCACCATGCGCACTTTCATCCTGGCCACTGCCCTTCTCGCCGGCGCCGCCACCGCGGCATTCGGCCAGGACAAGCGCGAGGACACCGGCATCGCGGCGCCGATGTTGCGTGCCAATGTCGTGGTGTCGAGCGAGGTGGTACGGATCGGCGATGTCATCGACAATGCCGGCCCGGCTGCCAATATCGCGATCTATCGCGCGCCCGATCTCGGCACCATCGGCACGCTGACCACCGCGCAGATCATCTCGACGCTGCGCACCCATCAGGTGATCGGCGTGGAGACCTCAGGCCTGCAATCGATCTCGGTGACCCGGCTGTCGCGCAGCATCGAGAGCAAGGATATCGAGGCCCATATCGGCAAGGCACTCGAACATCGGAACGGCCTTGGCGACGCCGCCAATCTGACCCTGACCTTCGACCGCGACGTCCAGGGCGTGCAGCTCGACGCCGGCTATACCGGCGCAATCGAGGCAGTCGCGACGCGCTTCGATACGCGCAGCGGCCGCTTCGACGTGACATTCGCCATCGGCAGCGAGGCAAACGCACCCACAGCCAAACTGCGCTTCACCGGCACTGCGGTGGAAACCGTGGAAGTCGCCGTGCTCGCACGCGGCGTCGAGCGCAATGAAGTGCTGAAATCGTCCGACGTGCTCGTCGAGCGCCGTCCGAAGGCGGAAGTCGGCATTGACGGCGCCAGCCGCGAACGCGCGGTGGGCATGCAGAGCCGCCGCCAGCTCCGCAGCGGCCAGGCCATCCGCAATGCCGATCTCGCCAAGCCCGACCTCGTGGTGCGCGACCAGGCCGTCACCCTCGTGTTCCGCTCCGCCGGACTCTACCTCACCGTTCGCGGCAAGGCACAGGATTCCGGCACCGAGGGCGATGTCGTCAATGTCATGAACCTGCAGTCCAAGCGCAGCGTCGCCGGTGTCGTCACCGGCCGCGGCGAAGTCACCGTCTCCGCCCCGTCCGCTTCGCCGCTCCCGGGCGAACGCGCGCCGGCCCCTTCTCCCGCAACTCCCGACCCAGCACCTTCCGAAAAGATCTCCCGCGCACCTTCTCCCGTCGCCCTCGCAGCCAACGACCGCGTGCCCGTCTCTCGCAAAGCTGAGTAAACTACATGTATCAGTTCAACCGCCCCATCGCCCTTGCAGCGCTCCTCGCCACCGGACTCGGCGGCTGCTCCTCCATCGACCGCCTCGCCTCCATCGGCGAGAAGCCGGCGCTGACGGCCATCGACAATCCGACCACCCAGCCCGGCTACAAGCCGGTGCAGATGCCGATGCCGAAGCCGGAAGTCGCGTCCTATAACGCCAATTCGCTGTGGCGCTCGGGCTCGCGCGCCTTCTTTAAGGATCAGCGCGCCCGTCAGGTCGGCGACATCATGACCATCACGGTGAATTTCACCGACAAGGCCAACATCGCCAACCAGACCCAGCGCAGCCGTACCAGCTCGGAAGATTCCGGCGTCACCGATTTTCTGGGCAGCAAGCTGCTGACCGGCAGTGCCGCCTCGGCGTTGCCTGGTCGTCTGCTGACCACCGATAGTTCGTCGTCGAGCGACGGCAAAGGCTCGGTGGTGCGCCAGGAAGCGCTGCAGACCAATGTCGCGGCTGTCGTCACGCAGCTATTGCCGAACGGCAATCTCGTCGTCGAGGGCAAGCAGGAAATCCGCGTCAATTACGAAATTCGCGAACTGATCGTCGCCGGCATCGTGCGACCCGAGGATATCCAGAGCGACAACACCATCGACAGTTCGAAGATCGCGCAAGCCCGCATCGCCTATGGCGGCCGCGGTCAGATCTCCGACGTCCAGCAGCCGCGCTACGGCCAGCAAGTGATGGACGTGCTGCTGCCCTTCTAACACCTTATGAGCTCCCACATCGCAGCGTGCTCCCACGCGCTGCGATGTTCACACGCGGCCTTCTGTCAGCTCCCCTGACGGAAGGCCGTCGTTGTTTGTGAGAACCATCTACGCCTTGAAATCCACCGCCACGCTGCCGAGGCCCGACAGTTCCATCAGCACATCATCGCCTGCATTGAGCCACTCGGTTTTCACGAGGCTCCCCGTCAACACGAACTCGCCGGCTTTGAGCATCCGGCCCTGCGCCGCGAGATGATTGGCGAGCCAGGCCAGTGCATGATGGGGATGACCGAGCACGTCGGCGCCGGTCCCGCGTCCGACTTCAATACCATTGACGATCGCGCGCCCAACCACCGATGTCAGATCAGGCGCGTCAGCGGCAGCGACGCCTTTGCCGAGCACGCAGCCCGCCGCAAAGAAATCGTCAGCAATCAGCGACCGTGCATCCATGCTGCGCCAGTCGTCATATCGGTCATCGACAATCTCGATCGCGGGGAAATAGGCCTCGATGGCCGGCGCGACGGACTCTGCCGTGAAGATGTCCCCGGTCGGCGACAGGTCGCAAGCGAGCCGCACGGCAATCTCGCATTCGACACCGACATGGACGTAATCGGCATAGCGCAACGACGCGCCGGAGGACTTGAAACCGGCCATATAAAGGCCGCCGGCACAGGGATGATCGATGCCGAGATAGACCTGCATCACCGTCGAGGTGCATCCGATCTTGTAGCCGACCTGCTCGCCGAAATCCGGCGACAACAGATTATGCAGCGCATCCTGCACGCGATAGGCATCGGCCTCGTCATGCGGAATCGCCTCGGGGGGAAGCGCGGCCAGCGGCGTGCGATTCAGGCGCACGTAGCGCAGAACCTCGGCAATCGCGAGCTGCTTCTCCATCGACAACCTCCCTAAAACAAAAACGGCCGCCTCGTGAAACGGGCGGCCGTTAATTTTGCGACCTATTCGTCGCGATAGACCTTCTCGCGCTTCTCGTGGCGCTCCTGGGCCTCCACCGAGAGAGTCGCGATCGGACGGGCCTCGAGGCGCTTGAGCGAGATCGGCTCGCCGGTCTCTTCGCAATAACCGTAGCTATTGTCCTCGATGCGCAGCAGCGCCGCGTCGATCTTGGAGATTAGCTTGCGCTGGCGATCCCGCGCGCGCAGCTCGATGGCGCGGTCGGTTTCCGACGAGGCGCGATCGGCGAGGTCTGGATGGTTCACATTCTCTTCCTGCAGGGTCTGCAGGGTGAGCTTGGATTCGCGAAGAATCTCGTCCTTCCAGGCCAGCAGCTTGCCGCGGAAGTACTCGCGCTGCCGGTCGTTCATGAAAGGCTCTTTATCGGAGGGGCGATAGCTCTTTGTCTTGTCCAAGGCCAATCCATCAATGCTTGCATGGCGCCGGAAATACCCGGACGCGCGGCGCTTATATAGCTACGCCGTGTGACAGACAATAACGTCAAGGAACTGGCCGGACCTGTCCCCGGCCGGGTTCTCCAC
>NZ_JBIIOT010000168.1:0-6158 GCF_044336785.1 Tardiphaga sp.
TACAGCACGGACCTGAAGCCGATGCCGGGCCTCGCGCAGTCCTGGGAAGTCTCGCCGGATGGCCTGACCTATACATTCAAGCTTTTTCCGAACATCACCTTCCATGACGGCAAGCCGCTGACCTCGGCAGACGTCGCGTTCTCCATGACCAAGATGCTGCCGGAAACCCATGCGCGTGCGCGTGCGATTTATACGCGCATCGAGAAGGCCGAGACGCCCGATCCGCTTACCGTGATCTTCAAGCTGAAGGCACCATTCGCGCCGTTCCTCACCGCGCTCGATTGCACCACCGGCCCGATCGTGCCGAAGCACATCTATGATGGTTCGGACTATCGCAAGAACCCCGCCAATGCCCAGGCAATCGGCTCCGGCCCCTTCAAGCTGAAGGAATGGGTCAAGGGCTCACACGTCCATCTCGTGCGCCACGAAGGCTACTACCGCAAGGACGAGCCGTATCTCGACGAAGTCATCTACCGCATCATTCCGGACGCCGCATCGCGCTCGGTGGCACTGGAGCAGGGCAAGATCCAGCTCACGCAGTGGAACGACATCGAGTTCTACGATATCGCGCGGCTGTCGAAGCTGCCGACCTATGAGATGACCACCAAGGGCTACGAATATTTCGCCCCCCATCAGTGGCTGGAGCTCAATAATCGCGTCAAGCCGATGGATGACAAACGCTTCCGTCAGGCCATCGCGCATGCGCTCGATCTGAAGTCGATGGCGGCGCGCGTCTATTTCGGTCTGCCGAAGCAGGCGACCGGTCCGGTGTCGTCGAAGACCAAGTTTTACGAGAAGGACGTCAAGCGTTACGACTACTCGATCGATAAGGCCAAGGCTCTGCTCGACGAGATGGGCCTGAAGCCCGGTCCGGACGGCAAGCGCGTTACGCTGAAATATCTGATCCCGCCTTATGGTGAGGTTTATCAGCGCGCCGGCGAATTCATCCGTCAATCGCTCGGCCGCGCCGGCATCGACATCCAGCTGGAAAACACCGACGTTGGTGGCTGGGCCGATAAGTTCAGCAACTGGGACTATGAGATGACGGGCAATCTCGTCTACCAGTTTGGCGATCCCGCCCTTGGCGTGTCGCGCACTTATATCTCGTCGAATATCAAGAAGGGGATCCTGTTCTCGAACACCGCCGGCTATTCCAATCCGGAAGTCGACCGACTGTTCGAGGAAGCGGCGTCCACCATCGACGAAGCCAAGCGTCAGGAACTGTACAGCAAGGTGCAGAAGATCCTGGTCGAAGACGTGCCGGTGGTCTGGATGTTCGAAGCCGCCTATCCGACCTTCATCGACAAGCGCCTGAAGAACGTCACGTCGACCGGCGTCGGCGTGCATGAATCCTTCAGCTCGGTGTATTTCGGATGAGCTCTGCCACACTCAACAGGGGTGGCCGCGCTGGTGCGGTCATCCTCGCCCTCGCAGGATGGGTCGTGAAATTCGTCGCGGTGGTGCTTGTCATCGCGACCTTCAACTTCATTCTCGTCCATGCTGCCCCCGGCGATCCCGCTCAGGTGATCGCCGGCCAGAGCGGTGCCTCCGACGAAAAATTGCTGGAACAGCTCCGGGCCGAATATGGCCTCGACAAACCTTATCCCGTGCAGCTCGCCACCTATCTCGGGCGCGTGCTGACCCTGGATCTCGGCTATTCCTATCGCCAGCAGCGCACGGTGTCGTCGCTGATCCTCGAGCGGCTGCCAGCCACATTGTTGCTGACGGCAACAGCATTCATCCTGGCGTTGTTTGCAGGCATCTTTCTTGGCACGCTTGCCGGCATTCGCGCGGGCAAGTGGTCGGACACATTGCTCACGGTCGTCTCGCTGCTGCTTTATGCGACGCCGGTGTTCTGGCTCGGCCTGATGCTGGTGTTGCTGTTTGCCGTGCAGCTCGACTGGCTGCCAGCCTTTGGCTACGCCACGATCGGTGTGCAGCAGACCACGCTGCAGCGCATGCTCGATATCGGGATGCACATGATCCTTCCCGTGACCTCACTGGCTGCCATTTATCTTGCGATTTACACCCGCCTGATGCGGTCGTCTGTGCTCGACGTCACCCATCAGGACTTCATCAAGACCGCCAAAGCCAAGGGCCTGAAGCAGGGCGCCATCATCATCCGCCACATCCTGCGCAATGCGATGCTGCCGATCGTCACGGTCGCCGGCATGCAGGCCGGCGCGCTGGTCGGCGGTGCTGTCGTGATCGAGACCGTGTTCGCATGGCCTGGTCTCGGCCGTCTCATCTATGATGCGCTGTTGCAACGCGACTATCCGGTGCTGCTCGGCGTGTTCCTGGTGATGTCGGTCATCGTGATCGCGCTCAATCTTCTGACCGATGCAATCTACCGGCTGATCGACCCGCGCGTCTCCGTGCGTGCGGCCTCGTGAACGGAAACTGGTGATGACGACTTTCAAAGCTTTTCTCCGTCACCCCACCGGGATGATCGGTCTGTTTATCCTGCTCTGCGTGGTCCTCCTTGCAGTGTCTGCGCCGTGGCTGTTCCCCGACGATCCCTGGGACATGGTCGGCGCGCCGTTCCAGCCGCCGCTCAGCGAAGGTCTCTGGCTCGGTTCGGACATGCTCGGACGTGACGTTGCCGCAGGCATCGCCCATGGCGCGCGTATCTCGCTGATCATCGGTGTCGTATCGACGCTGACCTCACTGATCATCGGCGTGACCATCGGCGCCACCGCGGGTTATTTCGGTGGCAAGGTCGATGAGGTCATGATGCGCCTCACCGAGCTGTTCCAGACGATTCCAGGCTTCGTTCTCGCGATCCTGCTGGTGGCGACGCTGGGACCGAAGATCTCCAATCTGATCTTCGCCATCGGCATCGTCAGCTGGCCGCCGCTGGCGCGTCTGACGCGTGCGGAGTTCATGCGACTGCGCGGTCGCGAATTCGTCCAGGCCGCCGTGTGTCAGGGCCAGCGCGCGATCACTGTCGTGCTCGCCCGTATCCTGCCGAACGCCATCTCGCCGATCATCGTCACGGGCTCGCTGGCCGTTGCCAGTGCGATCCTGATCGAGAGCGCGCTGAGCTTCATGGGCCTTGGCGACCCCAATCTGATGTCTTGGGGCTTCATGATCGGTGCCGCGCGCACCGTGATCCGTCAGGCATGGTGGATGAGCGTGTTCCCCGGTCTCGCCATCCTACTCACCGTGCTTGCCATCAATCTCGTGGGTGAAGGTCTCAACGACGTTCTGAACCCGCGCATCTCACGCAGGCGATAATCGATGACCGAAAATACGCTTCTCGCCATCGAGAATCTCGCCATCAGCCTGCCGTCGGGCGCGGACCGCGCCTTCGCAGTCGAGGGCGTGACCTTCAACGTCAACCGCAACGAGATCGTCTGCCTGGTCGGCGAGTCCGGTTCGGGCAAGTCGATGACAGCGCATGCGATCCTGCGTCTGCTGCCGGATCGCACCGGCATCGCGCAGGGCAATGTCAAATTCGACGGGCAGGACATCGCCACGGTCGAGGAAGCCACCATGCGCAAGCTGCGTGGCGGCGCCATCTCGATGATCTTCCAGGAGCCGCTCAGCGCGCTCAATCCGCTGGCCCGCGTGGGCCAGCAGATCGCGGAGTCCATCGTCACGCACACGAAGCCGGCGTTGTCGAAGGAAGCCGTCGATGCCCGCGTGCAGGAGTTGATCAACGCCGTTGGTTTGCCGGACCCGAAGGCGCTCGCGCGCAGCTTCCCGTTCCAGCTCTCGGGCGGCCAGCGTCAGCGCATCATGATCGCCATGGCGATGGCCAACAATCCGCAACTGCTGCTGGCGGACGAGCCGACCACGGCACTCGACGTCACCACGCAGAAGCAGATTCTCGCGCTCGTGAAGAAGCTGCAGGCCGATCGCGGCATGGGCGTGCTGCTCATCACCCACGATTTCGGTGTTGTCGCCGATGTCGCTGACCGCGTCGTCGTGATGCGCAATGGTCGCGTCGTCGAGCAGGGTAGCGTCGATGAGGTGCTGCGCAATCCGAAGGACGACTATACAAAGAGCCTGATCGCTGCCGTTCCGGGCGGTCGCTCGCTGGCGGCGACTGATCGCAAGATCACCGGTGCGCCCATTCTTGATGCCGTCGGTCTCAACAAGACCTTCGTCACCAAGCAGGGCATGTTCCTGCCACCGCGTCGCACCGACGCCGTGCAGAACATCTCGCTGGCACTGAAGGCGCGTGAGACCGTGGCGATCGTCGGCGAGTCCGGGTCGGGCAAATCGACGCTCGGTCGTCTCATCATGCGACTGGTTGAGCCGGACACAGGCTCGGTGAATTTCTCCGGGGCCGATCTGCTGGCTCAGCGCGGAGAAAGCCTGCGGCAGATGCGCCGCAAGATCCAGATCGTGTTCCAGGATCCTTATGCTGCCCTCGATCCTCGTCAGAAGGTCGGAGACGCGATTGCTGCTGGCCCGATCGCCTATGGCACGCCGGGCAAGCAGGCGATGGCGGATGCCAAGAAGCTGCTGGTCCGCGTCGGCCTGCAGGAGAGCGCGGCCGAGCGTTATCCGCACGAGTTCTCCGGCGGCCAACGCCAGCGCATCTGCATCGCGCGTGCGCTTGCCCTGAAGCCGCTGGTGCTGGTGGCGGACGAAGCGGTGTCGGCGCTCGACGTGTCGGTGCAGGCGCAGGTGCTGAAACTCCTCGCCGACCTGCGCGAGGAGATGAACCTGGCGATGATCTTCATCACCCACGATCTCCGCGTCGCCGCCGAGATCGCCGACCGCATCGTGGTGATGCGTCGTGGCGAGATCGTCGAGCAGGGACCAACCCAGAAGATTTTTGAGGATCCCAGCGACGCCTATACCAAGGCCCTGCTGGATGCGATCCCCGGCCGCAGCCTGTTTGCGGGCCCAGGAAAGAAAGAAGCCGTGACTGCGTAAGCAGTCACGGCTCCATGATCTCGATCGAGAGGCCGGCTCAGTCCAGTTTGACGCCGGCCTCGGTGACGACCTTGCGCCAGCGCGCGACATCGGCCGACACCATCTTGCCGAATTCAGGACCGGCGACATCCGGTACGTCGGAGCCGTTGCGCTCCCAGGCATCCTTGATTGCTGACGACTGAAGCGCTGTCTTCAATTCCTTGGTCATGCGTTCGATGATGTCCGGCGGCGTGCCCTTCGGGGCAAACAGGCCGTACCAGGTGGCAACCTCATAATTGGCCAGCCCGGCTTCCGCGGCCGTCGGGATATCCGGGAAGGCCGGCACGCGCTTCGGTGCCGCGATGGCAAGAGCGCGCAACTGTCCAGCCCGGATCGGCGCGGATGACGAGCCGAGCCCGTCGAACACGACCGGCACATGGCCCGCGATCAGGTCCTGCATCGCAGGGCCGGCGCCGCGATAGGGCACATGCTGGATCTTTGTCTGGGTCAGGATCTTGAACAGTTCGGCGGCGAGATGGTGCCGGCGCCGGCAGAGCCATAGGACAGCTTGTCGGGATTGGCTTTGGCGTAGGCGATGAACTCGGCCAGCGTCTTGGCCTGCACCTTGTCGGGATTGACCACGATCACCTGCGGCGGGCGCGACACCAGCGCCACCGGGATGAAGTCCTTCTCGATATCGTAATCGAGATTGGGATACAGCGACGGCGCAATCGCGTGATGCGCAGCACCCATGAAGAATGTGTAGCCATCCGGCGCTGCCTTGGCGGCCGCGGAAGCCCCGATGGTGCCGCCGGCGCCGGCGCGGTTGTCGATGATGACGCGCTTGCCGAGTTGCTGATCCAGCTGCGCGGCGAGGGGGCGTGCAAAGGCATCGGTGCCGCCGCCTGCGGCGAAGGGGATGATGAAGGTGATCTGCTTCTGCGGCCAGGCTTGAGCCTGTGCGCTGCTGTTGAGCGTTGAGACGCTCGCGACAGCGGCGAGCATGGCAATGTGAACGGCTTTGATCCGCACGGTCGTCCTCCCGATTTTATGCGCCATTGACGCTTGGCTGCATGTTCGGCGAGTTTTCCCGCAGATGCAAGGTATCAGGAGGCGGTGCAACTTACACTTTAGGCGACGTTTCCCGACCAATCTGGATCTCATGCGAAGGGGCTAAACGAGACGTTTCGTCGCGCTGCCCCCCTCCGAGTTTGGAAGTCCGGTATCCCCAAATATGGCTCGACGCCCATATTCTCTTCGTGGCAAGGCAGCGGCAAGAAGATCAATAT
>NZ_JBIIOT010000092.1:0-20448 GCF_044336785.1 Tardiphaga sp.
GGAACCGTTATGACCAGCAACGCACCATCCTCGCAAATCTCTCAGGCCCATTTGCTGCCTGTCTTCGCGCGCGCGGATGTTGCCTTCGAGCGCGGTGAAGGTTCCTGGCTGATTTCGACCACCGGCTAGCGCTATCTCGATTTCACCAGCGGCGTGGCGGTGAATGCGCTCGGCCACGCGCATCCGCATATGGTCGCCGCCTTGCAGGAACAGGCCACCAAGCTCTGGCACATGTCGAACCTGTTCAAGAGCCCGGATGGCGAGCGCCTTGCTGCGCGGCTGTGCGAAAACTCGTTCGCGGATTTCGTGTTCTTCGCCAATTCCGGCGCCGAGGCGATGGAATGCGCGCTGAAGGTCACGCGGCATTATCACTTCGCCAAGGGCAACCCCGAGCGCACGCGCATCATCACCTTTGAAGGCGCATTCCATGGCCGGACCCTCGGCACGCTGGCGGCCACGGGCGCCGCCAAGTATCTCGAAGGCTATGGCAAGCCGCTCGATGGTTTCGACCAGGTGCCGCTTGGCGATCTCGATGCGGTGAAAGCCGCGATCGGTCCGGAGACCGCCGGCATCGTCATCGAGCCGCTGCAGGGCGAAGGCGGCGTGCGCGCTGCGTCGAACGCCTTCTTCAAGGCGCTGCGCGAATTGTGCGACAAGAACGGCATCCTGCTGATCTTCGACGAGGTGCAGACCGGCATGGGCCGCACCGGTACGCTGTTCGCCTATGAGCGCCTCGGCGTGACGCCGGACGTGATGTCGCTGGCCAAGGCACTCGGTGGTGGCTTCCCGATCGGCGCGTGCTTGGTCACCGCTGCGGCGGCCGAAGGCATGGCGCCGGGCTCGCATGGCTCCACCTTCGGCGGCAATCCGCTGGCGGTGGCTGCGGCCAATTCCGTGCTCGATGTGATGCTGGAGCCCGGCTTCTTCGATCAGGTGAAGCAGAAGACGCTGCTGCTGAAACAGAAACTCGCCAGCGTGGTCGATCGCTATCCGACCGTGCTTGCAGAGGTGCGCGGCGAAGGCATGCTGATCGGCCTCAAGGCCGTGGTGCCGGCGGCCGATCTCGTCGGCGCGCTGCGCGATGCCAAACTGCTGACGGTGGGAGCCGGCGACAATGTCGTGCGTTTCCTGCCGCCGCTGATCGTGACTGAAAGCGATATCGAGGAAGCCGTGCAGCGTCTGGAACAGGCCTGCACCGTGCTGTCCAAGGGAACTGAAAAGGGAGCCGTGTGATGAACACGACTCCGCGGCACTTCCTTGATCTCACGGCGGTCTCCGCCGGTGAGCTGCGCAACATTCTCGATGCAGCCAACGCCATGAAGGCCAAGCTGAAGAGCCAAAAAGACAGCAGCGCCGATCGCGATCATCCGCTGAAGAACAAGACGCTGGCGATGATCTTCGAAAAGCCCTCGACGCGCACGCGCGTGTCGTTCGAGGTCGGCATGCGTCAGCTCGGCGGTGAAGTCGTCATGCTGACCGGCGCAGAAATGCAGCTCGGTCGCGGCGAGACGATCGCCGATACGGCGCGGGTGCTGTCGCGTTTCGTCGACATCATCATGATCCGCATCCTCAATCATGACTCGCTGATGGAGCTGGCCAACAATGCCACCGTGCCCGTCATCAACGGCCTGACGCGTTTCTCGCATCCGTGCCAGGTGATGGCGGACGTGATGACCTATGAAGAGCATCGCGGTGCCATCAAGGGCCGCACCGTTGCCTGGGTCGGCGACGACAACAATGTGCTGATGTCCTGGGCCCATGCGGCCGAGCGCTTCAAGTTCAAGCTGAACATCGCCACGCCGCCGCAGCTGTCGCCGAAGAAGGCGTTCAAGGACTGGGCGAAGGCGTCGGGTGCCGACATCACCTTCTCGCACGATCCCGATGCCATGACCAAGGGCGTCGATTGCGTGGTTACCGACACCTGGGTGTCGATGGGCGACAAGGAGGGCGAGACGCGCCACAATCTCCTGAAGCCGTATCAGGTCAATGAGCGGCTGATGGGTCTGGCGAACAAGGACGCACTGTTCATGCACTGCCTGCCCGCCCATCGCGGCGAGGAAGTCACGGATGCGGTCATCGATGGTCCGCAATCGGTGGTGTTCGACGAAGCCGAGAACCGTCTGCATGCGCAGAAGGGGATTCTGGCGTGGTGTCTGGGCGCGGTGAAGTAAACACGGTACCCGACTGTCGCCGCAACACACTCTCACTGTCATCGCCCGGCTTGACCGGGCGATCCAGTATACACTGACGTCAATGATAGCACCGCGGTGCCGGTGTCTACTGGATCCCCCGCTTTCGCGGGGGATGACAGTTTGAACGCGGTTCTTAAGCCGCCACCTTCTTCGGCGCGAAACGTCCATAGAACGTCTCGCCCTTCGCAGCCATTTCCTCAAGCAGCTTCGGCGGCGTGAACCGCGAGCCATATTTCGCTTCCAGCTTGTGGCAGAGCTCGACGAACTTCTTCGTGCCCATGAAGTCGATATAGCTCAGCGTGCCGCCGGTGAACGGGGCGAAGCCGAAGCCGAGGATCGATCCGACATCCGCTTCGCGCGGATCGACGATCACATTGTCCTCGACCGTGCGCGCGGCTTCCACCGCCTGCACCACCAGGAAGCGCTGTTTGAGCTCTTCCACGTCGAGCGTGTCGGGATCGACCGGCTTCGGCAGCAAGGGCGCAATGCCCTTCCACAGAGCCTTCGAGCCCTTGCCCTTCGGCGGATACTCGTAAAAACCCTTGCCGTTCTTGCGGCCGAAGCGCTCCTGCTTCTCCACCATCTCGACGATCAGCTTCTTTTGCGCCTGATCGACCGCCTGCGAGCCGAGATCGGCCTCGGTGGCCTTCATGATCTTCAGCACCAGGTCGAGTGCGATCTCGTCCGACAGCGACAGCGGGCCGACCGGCATGCCGGCCATTTTGGCGGTGTTCTCGATCATCGCCGGCGGCACGCCCTCGAGCAGCATTTCCAGGCCTTCGGCGGTGAAGCGCAGCACGCAGCGATTGGCGAAGAAGCCGCGGCTGTCATTCACGACGATCGGCGTCTTGCCGATGACGCGAATGTAGTCGAGCGCCGTGGCGAGTGCGACATCGCCGGTGTTCTTGCCGACGATGGTTTCCACCAGCATCATCTTCTCGACCGGTGAGAAGAAATGGATGCCGATGAATTTTGACTGGTCCTCGAATTCTTCGGCCAGCGAGTTGATCGGCAGGGTCGAGGTGTTGGAGGCGATGATCGCGCCTTCCTTCAGCAGCGGCTGGACCTTCTTGTAGATCTCGGCCTTGACCGCGCGATCCTCGAACACGGCCTCGATGACGAGGTCGCATTCCTTGATCACATTGAAGTCGGCGGTGGCCGTGATCTTCGACATCAGCGCGTCGCGATCGGCTTCCTTGGCGCGGCCCTTGGCGATCAGCCCGTCGATGACCGACTGGCAATGCGCACGGCCCTTGTCGGCGGCCGCCTGGTCGCGATCGATCAGCACCACGTCGATGCCGCCCTTCGCCGAGACATAGCCGACCGACGCACCCATGAAGCCGGCGCCGATGATGGCGAGCTTCTTGACCTTGGTCGGAGGGACATTCTGCGGACGGCGCGCGCCCTTGTTGAGCTCCTGCATGGACAGGAACAGGCTGCGGATCATCGCCGCTGCTTCCTTGGTCTGCAGGACGTGTGCGAAGTAACGCGACTCCACCCGCAGCGCCGCATCCATCGGCAATTGCAGGCCTTCATAGACGCACTGCATGATGGCGCGGGCGGCCGGATAGTTGTCAAACGTCTCGCGGCGATAGATGGCGTTGCCCGCCGGGAACATCATCATGCCCTGCTTGGAATAGACGGGGCCGCCGGGCAGCTTGAAGCCCTTCTCGTCCCATGGCGCCACAGCCTTGCCGCCGGCCTTGATCCATTCCTTGGCGGTCTTGATGAGATCGGCTGCCGGCACCACGGCGCCGACGATGTTCATCGCCTTGGCCTTGGCGAGATTGATCGCATCGCCCTTGAGCAGCATCTGCATCGTGTCCTGGGGCTGCAGCATGCGCGCAAGCCGTTGGGTGCCGCCACCGCCCGGGAACAGGCCGACCTTGATCTCGGGCAGGCCGAGGCGCGTCTTCGGGTTTTCAGCCGCGACACGGTAATGGCAGGCCAGCGTCACTTCGAATGCGCCGCCGAGCGCGAGGCCGTTGATGGCCGCGACCCACGGTTTGCCCGCGGTCTCGATCTTGCGCAGCGTCAGCGACAGCTTGCGGCTCTCGTCGAACAGCAGCTGTTGGGCGGCTTCCTCGCCCTTGGCTTTTTTCGTCTCGGCGAACACCTTGTTCATGCCTTCCAGCATGGACAGATCGGCGCCGGCGGAGAACGCATCCTTGCCGGAGGTGACGACGACGCCCTTCACGGCGGCATCCGCCGTGGTCTGGTCGACGATGGCGCCGAGTTCTTCGATGGTGGTGGTGTCGAGCACGTTCATTGAACGGCCGGGAATGTCCCAGGTAACGAGGGCGATGCCGTCGGCGTCGGTCTCAACCTTGAAATTCTTGAAGGTCATGTTGGCCGCTCCTTACACGCGTTCGATGATGGTGGCGGTGCCCATGCCGCCGCCGATGCAGAGAGTGACGAGGGCCGTCGACTTGCCAGTGCGCTCGAGTTCGTCGAGCACGGTGCCGAGGATCATGGCGCCGGTGGCGCCGAGCGGATGACCCATGGCAATGGCGCCACCGCAGACATTGATCTTCTCATTATCGATGTCGAAAGCCTGGATAAAGCGCAGCACCACCGAGGCGAAGGCTTCATTGAGTTCGAACAGATCGATGTCCGAGAGCTTCATGCCGGAGCGTTCCAGCACCTTCTTGGTGACATCCACCGGACCGGTGAGCATCATCGCCGGCTCGGAGCCGATATTGGCGAAGGCGCGGATCTTTGCACGCGGCTTCAGGCCGGCTTTCTTGCCAGCATCAAGGCTGCCGAGCAGCACGGCGGCGGCGCCGTCCACGATGCCCGACGAATTGCCGGCGTGATGGACGTAGTTTACCGCCTCGATTTCCGGATGCGACTGGATCGCGACGCCGTCAAAACCGCCCATGGCTGCCACGGTGGCGAAAGAGGGCTGCAATGCTGCGAGCGACTGCATCGTGGTGGACGGGCGCATATGCTCGTCCTTCGCCAGGATGGTCAGGCCATTGATGTCCTTGACCGGGACGATCGAGTTCTTGAAGCGACCTTCCTCCCACGCCTTGGCGGCGCGCTGCTGGCTCTGCACGGAGTAAGCATCGACGTCATCGCGCGAGAAACCGTATTTGGTCGCGATCAGGTCGGCGGAGACGCCCTGGGGCATGAAGTAGGCGGGAACGGCGATCGACGGATCGACCGGCCATGCGCCGCCCGACGCGCCGATGCCGACGCGGCTCATGGATTCCGCGCCGCCGCCGATGGTGAGTTCATGCTGGCCGGCCATCACCTGGGCGGCTGCGAAGTTCACGGCGTCGAGGCCGGACGCGCAGAAGCGGTTGATCTGGATGCCGGGGACATCATTGCCATAGCCGGCCGAGAGCGCCGCCATGCGGGCGATATCGCCGCCGGCTTCACCGACGGGATCGACCACGCCGAGAATGACGTCATCGATGCTGCCGGGCTTGAGGTTGTTGCGCTCCTTCAGCGCCTTCAGCGGCGCGGTGGCGAGCGCGAGCGCCGTCACCTCATGCAGCGAGCCATCGGACTTGCCGCGGCCGCGCGGCGTGCGAACGTGATCGTAGATATAGGCCTCGGGCATGGTGTCTCCCTTCGGATTTAATCCGGTTGTCCCATTGTCGTCGCCCGGCTTGACCGGGCGATCCAGTAAACGCGGGCGTTTGAGCTTGATCTGTGACGTTGGTGTCTACTGGATCCCCGCTTTCGCGGGGATGACAGTCGAGTGTGTTTTGACCACTATGATCAGAACGCTTCCGCCGGAAGCTCCATTGTCGTGGCGGCTCCCGTCTGGATGCGGGCGAGATGCACGGTGGTTTCCGGCAGCATCCGCTCCATGAAGAAGCGGCCGGTAACGAGTTTGGTGGTCAGGAACGGCGTTGCACCTTCGGCCGCGATCTTGTCCTGGGCGATCTTCGCCATCTTCGCCCACATATAGGCAAAGGCGGTGAGGCCGAACAGTTGCATGTAATCGGTGGCGCCGGCGCCGGCATTGTCGGGCTTGGCCATGGCATTGTTCATCAGCCACATGGTGGCCTGCTGCAGGTGGCCGAGCGCATTCGACAGCGGATCGACGTAAGGCTTCATGGCTTCGTCGCCGCCATGCTCCTTCGCAAAAGCCGCAACCTCGCCGAAGAAGGCCATCGCGGCACGGCCGCCATCGCGCGGCAGCTTGCGGCCGACGAGATCCAGCGCCTGGATGCCGTTGGCGCCTTCATAGATCATGGCGATGCGGGCATCGCGCACGAACTGTTCCATGCCCCATTCGGCGATATAGCCGTGGCCGCCGAACATCTGCTGTGCCGACACCGCATTGGCGAAACCGCCATCGGTGAGCACGCCCTTCAGCACCGGAGTCATCAGGCCCATGTGATCGTCAGCGGCCTGGCGCTCCTTCGGGTCTTCCGAGCGATGGGCGACGTCGCTCTTCAGCGCGGTCCATACCACCATGGCGCGGGCGGCTTCGTTGAAGGCGCGGATGGTGAGCAGTGTGCGGCGCACGTCCGGATGCACCATGATCGAATCCGCCGCCTTGTCCGGCGACTTCGGCCCGGTCAGCGAACGGCCCTGCAGACGGTCCTTCGCGTAAGCGACAGCGTTCTGATAAGCGACTTCCGACTGCGCGAGGCCCTGCACGGCAACGCCGAGACGGGCTTCGTTCATCATCACGAACATGCCCTGCATGCCCTTGTTCTCTTCGCCGATCAGCCAGCCTGTGGCATTGTCGTAATTCATCACACAGGTGGAATTGCCGTGGATGCCCATCTTGTGCTCGATGGAGCCGCAGACGACGCCATTGCGCGCGCCGAGCGAGCCATCGTCATTGACCAGCACCTTGGGCACCACGAACAGCGACACGCCCTTGATGCCGGCCGGTGCGCCTTCGATGCGTGCCAGCACGAGATGGATGATGTTGTCGGCCATGTCGTGTTCACCGGCCGAGATGAAGATTTTCGTGCCGGAGATTTTGTAGCTGCCGTCGCCCTGCGGCACCGCCTTGGTGCGGAGCAGGCCGAGATCGGTGCCGCAATGCGGCTCGGTCAGGTTCATGGTGCCGGTCCATTCGCCGGACACCATCTTTGGCAGGTACTTGCTCTTCTGCTCGTCCTTCCCATGCACGATCAGTGCGGCGGTCGCGCCCATGGTGAGGCCGCCATACATGGAGAACGCCATGTTCGCCGAGATCTGGAATTCCGCGACGGTCTGCGACAACGTCACCGGCAGGCCCTGGCCACCATATTCAACGGGCGCGGAGAGGCCGAGCCAGCCGCCTTCAGTCACCTGCTTGAACGCATCCTTGAAACCCTTTGGCGTGGTGACGCTGCCATCGTCGTTCCGCTTGCAACCTTCGAGGTCGCCGACGCGGTTCAGCGGCTGCAGCACTTCCTCGCTGAGCTTGGCGGCTTCTCCAAGGATCGCCTCGCGCACATCCGCCGATGCGTCGGCGAAGCCGGGGAGATTGTTGTAGCGGTCGAACTGGAACACGTCATTGAGCAGAAAGCCGACGTCTTCGAGCGGCGCTTTGTAACTGGGCATGGAATCCTCCCCGGTTGGATTTCGTTGTTCAGTTGCGGCGACCTGCGGTCAGTCTACAGCATCGCCAGGTGATGGTGGCTTGAATCTGCAGGCGCCTTATTGCCGCGCCAGCATTTCACCCATGAGACGGTGCAACAGATTGATCGCCTTGAGCGGACGCACCATCACCTTGAAATGGGTGATGCGGCCATCGGCATCGAAAGTGATCATGTCGATGCCATTGATCTTGATGCCCTCGATCTCGTTCTCGAATTCGAGCACGGCCGAGGTCTCGTTGCGCCATTCGCCGATATAGGTGAAGCCGGGGCCGCCCAGCACCTGTTCGGCCGCGGCGAGATATTTGAACACGATGTCACGGCCACGCTGTGGTGAATGCACCACCGGGCTCTCGAACACCGCATCGGGATGCAGCAGCTCCTTGAGCGCCGCATGGTCGTGGGACGTCATAAAGCCATACCACTTGTCGAGGCCCGGCATTTGATTGCCTTGCATTGCCATCGGCGGTCTCCGCGTTTCCATACACCCTTGCATGGAAACTAGCGCGGGCGGATGGATTTCGTCAATACACTTGTGTATGGTTGGTTCATGGACGAGCAAGTGACCAAGGACAGGCTGACCCGCACGGCGTGGCTCGATCACGGCCTCCGCATTCTGGCGCGGCAGGGTGCGGCTGCGCTCAAGGTCGGAGATCTCGCTGCCGGGCTGAACGTCTCGCGCGGAAGTTTCTATTGGCATTTCAAGGACATCGGAGAATTTCGCCTGCAGCTTCTGGAGCGTTGGCAGGAGCGCACCACCGATCAGGTTCTGGAGCAGACTGACGCCTCGACCACCGGCGCAGCGCGCCTGACGCATCTCATGAAGCTGGCCTTCAACGAGGATCGCAGCCTCGATCGCTCGATCCGCGGGATGGCCTCGACCGACAAGGCTGTCGCCAAAATGGTGGCGTCCGTCGATGCCCGGCGCATTGCTTACATGGCGAATGTGTTGACCGAGGCGGGGGTCGAGAGCCGCCGCGCATTGTCGCGCGCCGAGTTTCTCTACTGGGCCTATATCGGCCAGTCCGCGGTGATGGATCCGCGCCATGACTCGATGACCGAGCGCGACATCGACGACCTCAGCGCGTTGTTCACGCGCTAAGTGCGGTGTTCACGCCCTGAAACATCCGAGGCGCGAACGCCTCATCCTACCTATGAATCCGCGCAAGTGTATCGTCCGATTAACATTTAAGGCGCGGATACGGGCATCCTTAACCCGTTATTTACCCTAACCCTGAAAAGTCCGGACTGAGGCAGACCACCGCGTTCCCGTTTCGAATTTCTTCATCTTGGGACGCGTGGAGGCTGCAGGCGCTGGTTGGCGTCAGGCTCGTAACCGGACCAAAGCATGAATTCGCGCGTATCGTGGAGTGTTGAGGGGATGGACCCATCGGTTCGTGAGCGGGCCGAAGCCGCTGCGCGCCGCGCGGGCATGTCCCTGACGGATTGGCTGAACACGACCATCGGCGAATCTCCGGTTGCTCCCGCGATGCATGGCTATGCCGATCATGCCCGGCCGACGGAAGCTCCCCAGGCGCCGCGCTATCAGGCGCGTCCCGGTCATTCACCGCGTGCGGCCATGCCGCCGCGTCCGGCAGCGATGCCGCAGCGCGACGTCGCCGAAGTCGCGGATATTCATCAGCGCCTCGACGCGATCGCACGCCAGATCGAAGAATTTTCGCGCCCGGCACCGCGCAGCAACAATGAGCCCGGCGTTGCGCGCCAGCTCAATGAAGCCATCTCGCGCCTCGATGCGCGTCTGTCGCAGATCAGCGAGCAGCCGCGTCGCGCTGCGCCGGCCTATCAGCCGCATTACGATCCGCGCCCGAATCCCGACATGGTCGAGCGTGCAGCCAATCAGGTCTATAGCTCGGCGCCGCCGTCCGATCCGTTCTCGCTCGATTTCGCGATCGCTGAGATCGCAGCGCGCCAGGATGAACTCGACGGCGCTCCGCGGATGGCACCACGCTATGCGCCGCCGATCGCTCCCCATGTGACGCCGCCGCCAGCGATGCCCGACATGTCGGGGCTGGAGCGCCAGCTATCGCAGATCACCAGCAAGATCGATGCACTGCAGCGGCCGAATGACAGCATCGAGCAATCGATTGCGACGTTCCGCAGCGAGCTCGCCGAGATCCGCACTGCGGTGACCGAAGCGCTGCCGCGTCGCGCCATCGAATCGATCGAAAACGAAATCCGCGCGCTCTCGCAGCGGATCGATGAAACGCGCTCCAGCGGCATTGATGCCGATGTGCTTGGCAATCTCGAACATGCGCTCGGCGACATCCACAAGACGCTGAAGACGTTGACGCCAGCCGAACAGCTCGCCGGCTTCGACCAGGCCATTAATAATCTCGGCAGCAAGATCGACCAGATCGTGCGTTCGAGCGACAATCCCGGCACGCTGGAGCAGCTCGAAGGCGCGCTCGCTGCCTTGCGCGCCATCGTCTCCAATGTCGCCACCAATGAAGCGGTCGGACGTCTCAGCGACGACTTGCAGCGTTTGTCGTCCAAGGTCGATCAGCTCGCCCAGAGCAGCGACACCAGTATGTTTGCCGCGCTCGAAGCGCGCATCATGACGCTGACCACGACGCTCGAAAATCGCGAGCGTCCGCAGGCCGCCAATTCGGACAATCTGGAAACCGCGCTCGCGGCACTCGCGCAGCGCCTCGATCACCTGCCGGTCGGCAACGACCAGTCCTCCGCCTTCACGCATCTGGAGCAGCGTGTCTCCTATCTGCTGGAGCGGATGGAGAGCATCAGCGATCCGCGCGCCGCCAACAATCTCGGCCGCGTCGAGGACGGCCTGCAGGACATTCTGCGCCATCTCGAACGCCAGCAGACGATGTTCGCCGCGGCGCTGAGCGACAGCCGCGCCGAATCCGGCCTGGTCGATTCGTTCAAGCGCGAACTGTCCGACATGCGCTTCAGCCAGTCGGAAACCGATCGCCATCTGCAGGATTCGATGGAGGTCGTGCATTCGACCCTCGGCCATGTGGTCGATCGTCTGGCCAAGATCGAGGGCGATCTGCGCAATGTCAGCGCGCGTCCGGCCCTGCAGCAGCCCGTGCCGGCCGCAGCGCCAATGCCGCCTGCGCCGCAGCCCGCTCCGATGCAGCAGTCGCCGATGCAGCCGGCCATGGCCGCGCCGCCGCGTCCGCAAATGCCCAATCCGGTGAAGCCGCAGGTTGCTGCGCCGTCGCAGATCGAAGTGCGTCCGCCGCAGGCGCATTTCGACGCCGCGCCGCGCGATTTCGCCGCGACCGCGATTTCGAGCGAGCCTGCACCTGCGTTCCAGGTGCCGAAGGCCATCAGCGATATTCTCGATCCGAAGCCGGCGCCAAAGCCGGCCGCGCCACCGGTCACCGTCGAGCGTCCGTCGTCGCCGCGTCCGATGGTCGATCCGCAATTGCCGCCCGATCATCCGCTTGAGCCTGGCACACGCCCGCAAGGTCGCGGTGCCTCGCCGTCGGAACGTATCGCCGCGTCGGAAGATGCGATCAGCGAGATCGCCGGTGCCGCTCCGGAGCCCGCGAGCGCATCGAGCTTCATTGCCGCCGCGCGCCGCGCTGCGCAGGCAGCCGCCTCGACGGGTGAGAAACCCAAGGGGGCCAAGACCGCTCCGCAAGCCGAGGGCGAGAAGGGCCCATCTACCATTGGCTCGAAGATCCGTTCGCTGCTGGTCGGCGCGAGCGTCGTCCTGATCGTGCTCGGCTCGTTCAAGATGGCGATGACGCTGCTGGACGACGGCGGATCGCAGCCGCCGATGGCCGCGAACAGCCATACGCCGCCGCTCTATCTCGATGCGCCGAAGGCAAACGAGATTCAGCCGCAAGCGCCGGCTTCGTCCATCGGTGCGCCGACATCGGCGCCGTCGATCGGCAAGCAGTCGCTGATCGCGCCGACGCCTGAAGCCGCGCCTGCGCCGCAGCAGGCACCGGTGCCGCAGGCGGCGCCCGTTCCTTATATCTCGTCCGATGTGACCGGCAGCATTGCCGCGCCGCAAACAGGCTTGCCAGCGGCTCCGACGCTGCTGCCACCAAGCGGTCAGAAACTTGGAACGGTGACGATTCCTGCCGGCGAGAAATTGCCTGATGGCATCGGTGGTGCAGCACTGCGTAGTGCTGCGCTGAAGGGCGATGCGACGGCTGCCTTCGAAGTCGGTGTGCGCTTCGCCGAAGGCCGCGGCGTGCCGCAGAGCTATGAAGAAGCCGCCAAGTGGTATGACCGCGCGGCGCAGGCCGGCGTCGTGCCCGGCATGTTCCGCCTGGGCACGCTGTATGAAAAGGGCCTCGGCCTGAAGAAGGACTGGGAGATCGCGCGCCGCTACTACATGCAGGCGGCCGAACGCGGCAATGCCAAGGCGATGCACAATCTCGCTGTGCTCGATGCCGATGGCGGCACCCGTGGCGCCAATTACAAGAGCGCGTCGCTCTGGTTCCGCAAGGCCGCCGATCGCGGTGTGGCCGACAGCCAGTTCAATCTCGGCATCCTCTATGCGCGTGGCATTGGCGTCGATCAGAACCTCGCCGAGAGCTTCAAGTGGTTCAGCCTCGCCGCCGCCGCGGGCGATGTCGATGCCGGCAAGAAGCGTGACGATGTGGCCAAGCGCCTCGATCCGCAGTCGCTGGCTGCAGCGAAGCTCGCGATCCAGACTTTTGTGCCGGAAGGCCAACCGGAAGATGCGCTCAATGTCGCAACGCCTGCCGGTGGCTGGGACAATGCACCGGCACAAGCCGCCAAATCCGCGAACAGCAAGCGCGCTGCACGTTGAAGAATGTTCGGACCTTAGGATGGGTTGAGCGAAGCGATACCCATCACAACCATCCGTGCTCGTGGTGATGGGTATCGCTTCGCTCAACCCACCCTACGAGATCGCATTTAATCGCTCGAATGTTCGAACCCGCGGTCTTATTTCCTCAACAAAGCTTCATCAGACTTGATTGCTGAAGCGTGAGGAATTCGATTTGTCTTTGCATGGTGACGATCCGCAGTCGCGGCCATCCGCCCCATCTGCCGGCCCCTGGAGCATTCCCCGCGTTGCGCCGCCGCAGCAGCAGCAGCGAAACTCGCAGCAGTCTCCACCAGAGCCAGAACCCGCACAGCGCTGGCGCCCGAGCCTGATGACCATTGCTTTTGCGGTGCTGCTGTTCGGCGGCCTGGGCATCCGCGCCTATAAGGATCTCTCCACGCCCGAAGCCTGGTCCTACTGGAAGGATCTGTACGTCTCGCCGAGCATGAGCGCCGAGGTGATCGACAATGTCGATCTCGGAAAATCGGGTCGCAAGGCGCTGGCGATCTCCGGCAAGATTGGCGCTGCCAGCGCCACCTGGTTTCGTGAACAGCTGGATCAAGCCAAGCTGCAGCCAGGCGATATCGTGCTGATGTCGTCGCCCGGCGGCAATCTGAGCCAGTCCATGATCATGGGCGAAGTGATCCGCGCCCGCGGCCTCTCGACGGCCGTCGGCACGGCAGATGCCGATGGGCGCATCAAGCCATCCTTCTGCGCCAGCGCCTGTGTCACGGCCTATGCCGGTGGCAAGGTGCGCATCGGCATCGATGGCTCGCGGCTCGGCGTACATCGCTTCTCCTCGCCAAGGGTGAGGGACGATGCCGAGGCTTCCGCGCAGCGCACCATGGGTTTTGTGCTGAGCTACATGACCAAGATGGGCGTCTCGTCATCGGTGGTGGAGGCGATGTCCGGCACCGAGAAGATCCGCTGGCTCACCGGTGGCGAGGCATCGAGCATGAATCTGGTCACCGATCCCGTGCAACGCAGTTGAGATCAAGCTTTGCAAGCAAGCCATTTACCACAGCAGCGGTTGCTGGTCCGATCCGGCGAAAAAGGGGCCATTCGCCGGAATCTTTGATCCCATCGCAGGACGATATCGTCTAAGAGGGAATTGCGGCCCCATCCGCGCCGCCTCAAGAACAATGCCGCGCGTGGCTTTGGCCAGAACTCCAGGGCCCGACGCGGCGCCAATCTCGAAGCGAACGCGCGTGCAGCTGTACCTCCCGATCGCCGACCTTCCCGTCAACGTGCTGCTCATCCTGGCGATGGGCGCCGCGGTCGGCTTCGTGTCGGGCATGTTCGGCGTCGGCGGCGGCTTCCTGATGACGCCGCTGCTGATTTTCATCGGCATTTCGCCGGCGGTTTCGGTGGCCTCGGTGGCCAGCCATATCGCCGCCTCGTCCTTCTCCGGCGCATTGTCCTACTGGCGGCGCCGCGCGATCGACCCTGCGCTGGCAGGGGTGTTGCTCACCGGCGGCATCGCCGGCACGGCGCTCGGCGTCTGGGTGTTCACGCTGCTACGCAATCTCGGCCAGCTCGATCTCACCATCGCGCTGTCCTACGTGATCCTGCTCACGGGTGTCGGCAGCGCCATGTTCTGGGAAGGCCTGCGCGCGCTGATCCGGCTGCGTCGCGGCACGCCGGTCACCTTTCGCCGGCCCGGCAGCCATAACTGGGTGCATGGCCTGCCGCTGAAAATGCGCTTCAAGCGCTCGAAGATTTATCTCTCGGTGATTCCCGTCGTCGCTGTCGGCCTGCTGATCGGCTTTATCGGCGCGGTCATGGGCATCGGCGGCAGCTTCATCCTGATCCCGATCCTGATCTACTGGCTGCGCGTGCCCACCGCGACGGTGCTTGGCACCTCGATGGTGCTGACGCTGGTCACCATGATCATCGCCACGCTGCTGCATGCGGTGACCAATCACCTCGTCGATGCCGTGCTGGCGCTGATCCTGATGGTCGGCGGTGTCACCGGCGCGCAATTCGGCGCGCGTGCCGGGCAGAAGATCCGCGGCGAGCATCTGCGCCTGCTGCTCGGCCTGCTCATCCTCGCCGTCGGCATCCGCTTCGCCGCGCAACTGGTGATCCAGCCGGACGACCTGTTCATCGTCCGCGATCTCTCCGGAGGTGGTGGGTCATGATGTGGGCCTGGCTGATTGCGATCCTCGCTCTGTTGCTCAGCGCGGTCGCGCCTGTGCGGGCCGAACGGCTGATCGTGTCGGTGTCCAATCATCGCGTCACCGTCACGCCGAATTATGCCGGTGAGGAACTGGTCCTGTTCGGCTCCGTCGAGAAGGACGACAAGACGCCGCCGGCCCGCAGCAATTACAATCTGGTCGTTACGGTCTCCGGCCCGCGCACCGATCTCGTCACCTGGCGCAAGCAGCGCCGCTTCGGCATCTGGATCAATACGGAATCGCGCGAATTTCTGCAGGTGCCGGCCTATCTCGCGGTGTTCGCCAATCGCCCCATCGATGCCATCGCGCCGGTGGATGTGCAGCGCCGCCAGCAACTAGGCATCAACAATGTGCTGCTCACCCAGCGCGTCGGCACCGACTTTGCGGATGTGGTGTCCACCGATCCGTTCCGCAGCGCTTTCGTGCGGCTGCGCAAGGAACATGGCCTCTACCGCGAAGAGACCTCGGCAGTGACCTTCCTCACGCCGACGCTGTTTCGCACCACGATCCCGTTGCCGGCCGAAGTGCCCATCGGCACTTACGATGTCGAAATCGAGCTGTTCGCCGATGGCGCTTTCATCACCAAGACCGAAACTGCCTTCGACATCGTCAAGGTCGGCTTCGAGCAATTCGTCGCCAATGCCGCGCGCAATCATGGCCTGATCTACGGCGTGATGACGGCGATCATGGCGCTGCTGTCCGGTTGGGCGGCGTCGATCGTATTCCGCCGCGACTGATGCGAGAGGCTAAGCTTCTTCCTCGTCCAGTCCCCGCGCCATTGCACGCTTCGCAGCTTCGCGATGATCGTCATTGATATGCGTCGCCACCATTCGCAACGCGGTTGCGAGGATCGCGGCGTCATCGCCGAAGCCGAGGATCGGCAGCACATCCGGCACGAAATCGAACGGCAGGATGAAATAAGCGAGCGCGCCCAGCAGCGCCGCCTGCACATGGCGCGGCGTTTGCCGGTCGAAGGCACAATAATAGGCTGCGAGCAGGTCTTCCATGAAGGGCAGCTTCACGGCGAGTTTCTTCAGCTTGCGCCAGAATTGCTTGCGAACGCTTTCGCGGTCCTGCGCCAGCCGGTCGGCGGGCTCAAATCCCACGCTATGTTCGGTGGCCATGCTTTGATCCTCTCAATGACGCTCGATCTAACCTCGCCCCGCTTGCGGGGAGAGGTCGGCGCGCAGCGCCGGGTGCGGGGGCTCTTCACACGCGCCGAGTCTGCGGAGGCTCCCCCTCATCCGTCGCGGACTTCGTCCGCGCCACCTTCTCCCTGCAAGCGGGGAGAAGGCAGAGCTTGCGCCTCGACTTATTTGGTCACGTTCTACAGCACTGCAACGTTACCCGTTCAGCCGCTTTGCGATCGCATCCATCGCCTTGGCCAGGTCGACATCCTTCTGGGTCACCCCATCGGCGTCGTGGGTGGACAGCACCACCTCCACGGTTTTGTAGACATTGCGCCATTCGGGATGGTGATCGCTCTTCTCGGCCACCAGCGCCGCCCGCGTCATGAAGCCGAAAGCCTCGTTGAAGTCCTTGAAGGTAAAAGTCCGCTCAATGGCGTCCCGGCCCTTGGCCTCGCTCCAGCCAGTCAGTTCCTTCAGCGCCGCCTTGCGCCCGTCCGCCGATAGCCGATCCACCATGGCAACCTCCTGTATCACCTGAACTTTACCCCAACGCGCAATGACACATCATCGATCCATGCCACAATAAGGCAGCAAATTCCGCGCATGGACCGCTAACCACGCGTCCCGGTAACCATGCTGGCTTTGGAACGGGCACGGGGTCCGGAACTTTGATAGACTGCGGCTCTAACCCACTTTGGTGACAATGGACTTGAAGCGCCTGTTTTCGAGATCGATGACGGATGGACCCGAGGTCATTGGACCGGTCGGGCTTCCGTCGCCGCGTTCGGTCCGGCGCAAGATGACATTGATCACGCTGGCCGGCACGCTGGCGATCGTCGCTGCCGTCGCCGGCGCCTATTACTTCGCAATGAAGCCCGTGCCGCTGAAGATTGCGGTCGGGCCTGCCAATAGCGACGACGTCAAGGTCGTGCAGGCGCTGGTGCAGGCTTTTTCACGCGATCATCGCACGGTGCGATTGCGCCCGCAGATTACCGATGGCGCCACGGCGAGCGCGCAGGCTTTGGCCGATGGCAAAGCCGATCTCGCTGTCATCCGCGGCGATCTCCCCGTACCCAAAAACGCGCGAGCGGTGGCGACTCTTCGCAAGAATGTCGCCGTGCTGTGGGTGCCGGCGCCGGCCAAGGGCACGGTCCGCGGCAAGAAGGCGGCGGCCAAGATCACCAAGATTCCTGACCTCGCCGGCAAGCGCATTGGCGTGATCGGCAAGACGCAAGCCAATGTCAATTTGCTCAACGTCATCCTGCGTCAGTATGGCGTCGATCCCGCCAAGGTGACGATCCAGCAGTTCTCTACGACCGATGTCGCTGAAGCCGTGAAAGACCAGAAGGTCGATGCCTTCATCGCGGCCGGCCCCGTCAACAGCAAGATCACGGGTGAGGCGCTGCAGGCGACCACGCGTGATGGCGGCACGCCGACCTTCCTCGCCATCGATTCCGCAGATGCGATCGCGCAGAATTATCCGGTCTATGAGGCCTCTGAAATTCCGGCGGGTACTTTCGGCGGCGCACCGGCGCGCCCGGATGATGATGTCAAGACCATCAGCTTCTCACATCACATCGTGGCGCGGCAGGGCCTGTCCGAAGTGACGGTTGCGGCGCTGACGCGGCAGCTGTTTGCGATCCGCCAGCAGATCATCAACGACTTCCCGCTCGCCGCGAAGATCGAAACGCCTGACACGGACAAGGATGCTGTCATCCCCGCGCATCCCGGCGCTGCCGCCTATGTGGACGGCGAAGAGAAGACCTTCCTCGATCGCTACAGCGATTACATCTGGTGGAGCCTGATGGGCCTGTCGGCCATGGGCTCGGCGGGTGCGTGGTTCGCGAGCTATTTCCGCCGCGACGAGCGCAATGTGAATGTCTCGCAGCGCGACCGCCTGCTCGACATGATCGCGATCGCGCGCAAATGCGATTCGCTCGAAGAGCTCGACAGCATGCAGACCGAAGCCGATGGCATCCTGCGCGATACACTCACGTGCTATGAGCATGGCGCGATTCAGGAAGGCACATTGACCGCCTTCAACATCGCGCTCGAGCAATTCCACAACGCCGTCGCTGATCGCAAGGCGCTGATCGGCATGATCCCGCCGGAGCCAGCGCGCCAGATGCCGCGACCGCTCGCGGTTTAGCGCTTGAGATAGCGCCAGCCGACCACGACGCCGCTGATCGAGACGATGCAGCCCAGGATCGACAGCAGGATCACCACGATATCCCAGGCCGGGCGATATTTCAGCAGCAGCTGGAAGTCGAGACTGTGCAAGGCATTGAACATCCAGCGATAGGTGCGGCGGCTCGAATCCACGTGGCCAAGGACATCGCCGGTGACCGGGCTGATGTGAATCCAGGTCTGCGCATCGTCGTTGAACACCGCGCGGAGAACCGGGAATTCGCGGTCGCGATGGTGGGCGTACCAGTAGAAATCCGGTTCTTTCAGCTCGATTTTGTCCGTCAGTTGCGAGCGCGGGAGCAGTTTTGTTGCGGCAGTCCAGAGGCGGTCTTGTGGCAACACAGCGGCAGTACCCGTGGCGGCATCCAGCACCGTTCGTTCGCCACTACGAGAATTCGTAATCACCAGCGGCATGCCATCGACCCAGGTGAAGCGCGCCTCGACTGCCGGATGGTGCGCGATTGGCCACTTTGCTGCGAAGGTTGCCGCGTCATGACCAGCGTAACGCTGCAGCATCTCGCGCGCCGTGTTGCGGTCGGCGAAGAAGTTGCCGGGATTGACCGAGAGCCAGCCTGAGAACATCCAGGTCAGGATGAAGGCGCCGGCGATCAGGCCGGTGATGTGATGCCAGGCCATCCAGCCGCGATAGGGCGTTATATTTCCATTGGCATAACGCCGCTTCAGGCGCATGCGCAGGATGCCGACCCAGATTCCGGTGATACCGACCACGAGGCAGATGCCGGACGACCACAGGATCACCTGCCGCCAGAGCGGTTGGTCCTGGCGCAGGATGGTCGGATAGATCCAATGCGGGATCGAGCCGAGCCAATTCCACACACGTTCGGTGCGATCGGTGTCGAGGGCGATCTCGCCGGAGCGGGAGGAGATGTAAAGTTTTGTGCCGGCGTCATCGCCGAGATTGATGAGATAGAACGGCCGCAAAGGATCGTAGCGTGCGACGACGCTCCATTGATCACGGTCGATCATCTCCTCGAAGCGAGGTGATTTGCTTGCAGGATGCATTGCGGCGATGGCAAGGGCTTGTTGTCCGGAAATCTCGGTGATCGCGCGGCCATCGACAGCCGAGATCGTTTGACGTTTGCCGCTCCAGTCGCCCAGTCGATAGACCGGCTCATCAGCCAGCATCATCAATCGCAGCTCGCGTGGATAGCGCGTGCTGCCCGCGGCCTTCATTGCATCGTCGGGAGACAGCGTTGCTTTCTCCCACGCGATGTCCGGCAGCGCCGCCAGCCTCTCCTTGTCGGAGAGGCCGGGGAAGGCGACATACATCATCACCACGCCCGAGATGAACCACATGGCGAAGAACAGGCAGGTGACGATGCCGATCCAGCGATGGGTGAGATACAGCCAGTGCCGGAACGTTCGATTAAGTCTGAGAGGCATTGAGATCGGTTCGCTTTTTCCTTCTCCCTCTCCCGCTCTTGCGGCGGAGGGCCGGGGTGGGGGAGGCACTACGCTCCGACGTCACGTGGGGCGCCCCCACCCTGACCCTCCCCCGTAAAGAACGGGGGAGGGAACACGCAGGCCTCGGTCTAGAACTTCACATTCACAGCCAGCTGCGCGGTGCGCGGCATGCCCAGGATCCACTGATTGTCGCTATAGCTCGACGTCGCATAGATCTTGTCGAACAGGTTGTAGACGCGCAGCGACACCGTGGTGTTGATGTCGGGCTTCCATTGCACGCCGGCATTGACGAGCATGTAGCTCGGCATTTCCAGCGTATTGGCATTGTCAGCATAGGTCTTGCCGACAATCTGCACGCCGGCATTGGCCGACCAGTTCGGCGCAAAGCCCCAGGTCGCCCAGATATTCGAGACATTCTGCGGCACGTTGAACGGGACATTGCCGGCATAGTTGACGCCGCTGGCCTGCAGGAAGTCGTCATACTTCGCGCGCAGGAAGGCGGTGTTGGCATCGATGCGCCAGCCGTAATCGAGCAGCAGGCCGATCGAGGCTTCGACGCCGCGCGAAGATTGCTGGCCGACTTGCTGAACGATCCCGCCGCTGCCGGGGACGACTGCGAGCAGATTGTTTTTCACGATCTCATAGCCGGCGAGTGTCCATTCGCCGCGGCCGCCCCAGAAGGATTGCTTGACGCCGATCTCGGCCTGCTTGCCGATGGCGAGGTCGAATTTCGAATTGGCATTGCTGGCGGAGATCAGGCCGCCGATCGTATCCGCAGCGGTGGAATACTGACCGTAGAAAGCAAGATTCTGGATCGGCGTGTAGACGGCGCCGACGCGCCATGAGGTGGCCGAATAATCCCGCGTATAGCTGTTGGCGGGATTGCGGAAGTCGGTCCGCGTCACGCTCGGCTGGTCCTGACGGACGCCGGCGATCAGCGAGAATTGCTCGGTCACCGCCAGCCGGTTCTCGGCAAAGAACGCATATTGA
>NZ_JBIIOT010000197.1:0-2622 GCF_044336785.1 Tardiphaga sp.
CCGACGAGAAGCCGCCATAAGGCGAATTGTTGGTATGCTTGAAGTCGATGCGGTTGACGTCGAAGCCTGCGACAAACGTGTTCACCATGCCGAACAGATGGCCGGTGAAGGTGGCGTCCATACGGTCGCCGATCTGCTGCTGCTGGTGATAGATTTCGAGGTAATCGCTGCGATCGATCTGGCCGGTGGCATTGTTGAAGCCGTAGATCTCGACTTCCTTCCAGTGCCGCTTCGCATACATGTAATAGAGCGTATTGCGCAGCGTGATGCCGTCGGACACCTGCCATTCGGTCTTCACCTGGCTCCAGCTATCCTGATAACGAATGGTGCTGTCGCTGACATTGTAGTTCTTGAAGCGGGTCGCGGGATCGAGCTGGCCGTTGATCAGCGGCGTGCCGAAATATTTCGACGGATGCCGGTCGCCATAGTCGGTCGAGAGCGTCCAGGTGACGTCCTCGTTCTGCTTGATCTGAACGGCGGCATGCAGCGCGATGTTCGATTGGTTGTCGCGATCGACCCAGCCATCGGAGGCGTTGCCGGTGACGGCGATGCGATAAGCGACGTCCTTGCTGATGGGGCCACCGCTATCCAGCGCGATGCGGCGGGTCATGTTGCTGTCAAGCGAGATCTCGGCCTGGTTGCGCGGCACCCAGAGCGGCAGTTTCGACACCACATTGATGGCGCCGCCAATGGCGCCTTCGCCATACATCACCGAGGCCGGGCCACGCAGCACTTCGATCTTCTCGGCGGTCCAGGTGTCGAACGGAAAATTGACGGTGCCGGCACCGACATAAAGACGGGTGCCGTCATAGAGCGACGTCACCGAGCCGCTGCCGGCAAAGCCGCGGGTCGAGAAGGCGATGCCGCCATTGCCGGGCTCGCCGATGGCGGTGATGCCGGTGGCATTCTGCGTGACGGCATCGACGACATTCTGCTGGCCGCGTTCGGCCATGGTCTCGGCCGAGATCACCTCGACGCTGGCCGGCGTCTGCAGGCGCGTGAGGCCGAGGCGGCTGCCGGTGGAGGTGGTGCCGGTGAGATTGAGCGTTGGTGCAGCGAAGACCGGGCCAGTCTGTGCTGCAACCGGCGCGGCCGTCGTTGTGGCGACATTGCGCTGCTGGCGTGAGCGCGCATTGCGCGTGGCGTTGCCTGATGTCGCGCGGCGTGCGCGTTGCGGCTGGGCAGTCGGCTGCACGACGACGGGGTCAAGTGTCTGACTCTGCTGTGCCGTTTGCGACCAGCTTTCGGCAGGCCAGAGCAGGCAGGACAGCGCGACGGTTGAAAGAAGGAGATAGCGCCGGTCGGCCGTCAAGAGATGAGTGACGATCATGGTTCGAGACTCGCGATAACGTGGCACGTCACCGCAAACCAAGCCGCTCTGCATTCCTCACGAACGCAACTCGGCTTCCACCGGGGCACCCCGCCCAATGTGCTCGCGTGTGACCACGACTGACGGCAGGTCTCCTGGCTCGCGGGTCGGTGCCTGTCGCCGCCTTCCCAGGCGGAGAGCCCAGTGGCTGATGGCGAAGGCTCGCCGCTTACAGTTGCGGGGGCAGCCGCGGAATCGATGCGCTTGCTGAGTTTGTTTGACTCACAGAGCGCGTCTCACCGCATTCCCTTTTGGTCCCCGAAGGGCACCGTCGCGATCACGTTAAGGTGAAAGTTTGGAAGGAGTCAATTGGGAGGTGGGTTGTCTACCGCACTCTCACTGTCATCGCCCGGCTTGACCGGGCGATCCAGTAGACACGAGCTTTAGATATAAAGCTGTGAAGACAGTGTGTACTGGATCCCCGCTCCGCGCGCACCTTCGGTGCGCTAGGCGGGGATGACAGTTAGAGTGTGTTGCTCCCTCAGAACTTCACATTCACAGCCATCTGCGCCGTGCGTGGCATGCCGAGGATCCACTGATTGGTGCCGCCACCGGTGGCGTAGATCTCGTCGAACAGATTGTAGACGCGCAGCGACACGGTGGTGTTCGCATCGGGCTTCCACTGCACGCCGGCATTGACGACGTTATAGGCCGAGCGGGCCAGCGTGTTGGCTGCATCCGCATAGGTCTTGCCGACGATCTGGATGCCGGCATTGGCCGACCAGTTCGGCGCGAAGTCCCATGTCGCCCAGATATTGGAGACGTTGAGCGGCACGTTGACCGGCACATTGCCGGCGAAATTGACGCCGCTGGCCTGCAGGAAGTCATCATACTTTGCCTGCAGGAATGTGGTGTTGGCATCGATGCGCCAGCCATAGTCCAGCAGCATGCCGACCGACGCCTCGATGCCGCGGGACGATTGCTGGCCGACCTGCAGGACCACGTTGAGGTTATTGGGATCGCGCGCCAGCAGATTGTTCTTCACGATCTCATAGCCGGCGAGCGTCCATTCCGCGCGGCCGTTAAACAGCGATTGCTTGACACCGAATTCGACCTGCCGGCCGGTGGCGAGGGTGAAGTTCGCATTCGCTGCATTGAGCGCGAGAAGGCCGCTGGTGACGGGATCGACGGCGGTGGAATACTGGCCGTAGAAAGCGAGATCCTTGATCGGCGTATAGACGGCGCCGACACGCCAGGTCGTGTTCGAGAACGACTTGTCGAGGCTGTTGGCCGGATTGAAGAAGTCGGTGCGG
>NZ_JBIIOT010000114.1:0-14883 GCF_044336785.1 Tardiphaga sp.
CGTACTTGCGAGCATGCACCAAACGCCTCTCGGTCCTCACACGCAGCAAGGCGGAATTGCGCAGGCGCAATCCCGCCTTGCCAGGCATTGGCGAATCGACGTCACCAGCGATAAGCGATGGAGGCGACGACCTTGCGGCCCTGCCCCAGCGCGCACGCCGTGGCATTCACGCTGAAGCAGCCGGTCACGTAGTATTTGTCGGTCAGGTTGAACATATTGACCGCCATGGTGAGGCCGCGCAGGTCGCGCCGGAGCGCACCGAAATCATAGGCGACGCGCGCATCCAGCAAGGCATAGTCCGGAATGAAAAGCGTGTGGCTGTCATCCTCGGTCTGACCGACATAGCGCACGCCAGCCGCCAGTTTCAGGCCATCCAAGGGACCGTGCAGAAACTGATACTGGCCCCAGACCGATGCCTGATGGTTCGGCGTTTCCGCGGGCCGCTTGCCGAGTTCGGCAAGACGCGCGCTCTTGGTGATTTCAGCATCGAGATAGGCATAGGACGCCATCATGCTGAATTCGCGGGTGATCTCCGTCTTCGCCTCCGCCTCGATACCGCGTACCCGGATCTCGCCGGTCTGGCGGCGAACGCCGAGGATGTCAGAGGCCACAACGTTCTGTTGCGTGAGATCGAAGTAAGCCAGCGTGAACAGGCTGTTGGTGCCGACCGGCTGATACTTCACGCCGACCTCGACCTGCTCGCCAGTGGACGGCTTGAACGCATCGCCGGTCGCACCGACGCCGGTCACCGGCTGGAACGAGGTGGCGTAACTGACATAGGGCACGACCCCATTGTCGAACAGATAGCTCAGACCAGCGCGTCCGGTGGTCGCAAAATCGTTCTGGTTGATGACGGTGTTGTTCCTGAAGTTGCTGAAGCTCGACTCCACCCAGTCAGCGCGGCCGCTCAGCGAGGCCAGCCATGATCCGAGCCGGATCTGGTCCTGCAGATAGAGGCCGAGCTGCTTTTCCCGAGCCTGGAAGTCTTCGGCGACGGCCGTTGGCGCCGGGACTGGCTGGCCATAGACCGGCGCGAAAATGTTCAGGAGCAGCGGCGCGGTGCCCTGCTTGAAGATGCGGCGCGCATCCTCGTCGCGATAATCGAGCCCGGCCACCACATCGTGCGACAGCACGCCGGTGTTGAATTTCGCCAGCAACTGATTGTCGATGGTGAAGGCATTGGCCGCATCATAGGCGTTGATGGGAATGCGCGCCGTATTGCGATTGTCGTTGGTGAAGAAGAAGCCGAACACATTGGCCACCGCATCGACCTGGCTCTTCACTTCGCCATAACGCAGGTTCTGCTTGAAGATCAGGTCATTGGTGAAGCGATGCTCGAAGGCGTAGCCAACGCCGTATTGCGAGCGGTCGAGACGATCGTAACTTGGCTCGCCCGTATTCGTGCTGCGCGGAATCTGGCCATTCGGATTCGGCCGGATCGAGCCGTTTGGCGGCACGAGGTTGAAGAACGGCCAACGCGATTTCTCCTCGGAGTAATGACCGAGGAAAGTGAGGCTGGTCTGGTTGTTCGGCTGGAATGTCAGCGCCGGTGCGATGAACACGCGATTATCTTCGGCGTAACGCACCTGGGTGTCGGCATCGCGCACGAGGCCGGTCAGGCGGTAGAGCCACTGCTTGTCGCTGGTGATGGGGCCGCCGAGATCGAAGGCCGCCTGCGCGCGATTGTAGCTGCCGGTCTGCAGTTCGATTTCGCCAATCGGCACCGATGTCGGCCGCTTGCTCACCATATTGATGAGACCGCCCGGCCCGCTCGATCCATAGAGTCCCGAAGCGGGCCCCTTCAGCACTTCGATCCGCTCGAGACCGTAGGGCTCGATGGCATAGCTCGCAGCACCGTCGCCGCGGATCGGCAGCCGCATCCCGTCGAGATACTGATCGGCGCGAAAACCGCGGATGCGCGTATAGGCATCGGTGGGCGACAGCGCGCCGAAATTATTGACTGACACGCCGGGCGTATAGCCGAGCGCCTGGCTGACGCTCTGGGCGCCCTGATCACGGATCTGATCGGCGGTGATGACATTGATCGACTGGGGCACCTGCACCAGAGGCACATCGCTCTTGGTGCCGGTCGAGCCGATCGTCGCGACGTAGCCGACAACCTGCCCCGGCGATGCAGCGGTGCTGATCAGGGGCGCTGCGGGAGCTACGGCCGCAGGCGCACGCGTCACTGCAACGGCACGGCGCGAACCCTGGCGCTGCGTTGCGCGGCGCGCCACAGTGCGCTCGCGGCGCGGCGTATCGACGACAACCGGTGGCAATGCGTTGCCGCTGGTGGCAGCGACACCCGAACTATTCGATTGCGCGAGTGCGTTGCGCGTTTCCACCCAGATGCCGCTGACGCACAACAATGCGCAGCAAGACACGCTGCGCCAAAATCCGTTCTTCATTCCGGAAGCCCCCAACCGGGACATCGCAAACCAAAGCGACATCCGCGGGTCACAATATGCGCTTTGCAAAAAGCGCAAACTGCTCCATTACGGCTGGGAATGCTCCATTCGCGGCTAAACTTGTTAGATATGTTCTAATGAACAATCACGACTGGCAAAGAGAGCGAACGCGGTTCGAACGCAATGTGGCGGAGCTGGCCATCGATGCGCAGCCGGTGCTGTCCAATGCGAGCGGCTCGATCCTGATGGCACGCGCGAGCTTTTCGGAATTCGAAGGAGCATTTCAACTCACACCGCGGCTGATGATCTCGCTGTGCCTGTCCGGCAGTGGACGGTTGCGACGATCGACGGAGCATGGCGCGGTCGAAGGCGTGATGCGTCCGGGCAGCTTTGCACTCGCTTTGCCCAATACGCAGGGCAGCGGCTTCACGCCAGCAGCGGATATGCTCGGCCTGTCCATCGGCTCGGCCGAGCTCGAAAGTTTCGGCCTGTTGGCTGCCGAAGATCTGATCCCGGCAGCAAGCGCGATCCGCAACGATCCCCTGATCTCCTCGGTGATGCGGGCAATCTGGCTCGACGCCGAAGCCAATGGCATGTCGTCACTGTTCTTCCAGCATGGCGTCGCTCTGATCCTGAAGCGTCTAACCGACATGCAGTCGGCTGCCCTGCCCGATACCGTGAGCAGACCATTGCCGCTGCAGCGCCTTGCTCATATCCGGGAGATGATCGACGCGCGCCTCGGCGACGATCTGAATGTCGGGGATCTCGCACGCGAAGCGCGTCTGGACGTTCGTAGTTTCACGCGCGCATTCCGCTCGGCGACCGGGCTCGCGCCCTATGAGTATCTCACTATGCGCCGGCTCGAACGCGCGCGCGAGCTGTTGCAGACGGAACGATCGATTACCGAGATTGCCATGTCGGTCGGCTACGCCAATCCCAGCAAATTCGCTGCGGCGTTTCGCCGGCTGTACGATTGCTCGCCACGCGAATGGCGGAACGCCAAGCGCTAAAGCAGCTTCAAATGGATCGAACGTAGGCGCGCGGACACCTCTCCCCACCGGGGAGAGGTCGAAATCGGAGCGAAGGGCCCCGAGGAGTGGGGGGGGGGGGGCCCGGCCCCAAGCGCCGTCGGAGTGAAGCCCCCTCACCCGCGCGCGAGAGCGCGCGACCTCTCCCCGGTGGGGAGAGGTGTTCGAGCGCCGCCTGTCGTTGGAATATTTGTAGCGCCCATCCTCAACGAAAATCGCCCGGCCATGCGGCGCGGGCGATTTTACGAAACTGGTTATGTGTAGCAGCGACTGGCCGATCAGCCCGTGGCACGCTTCTTCTTCGCGCCGCGCACCGGCTTCGGCTGCTCGACCTGTGGCGTGCCCTCCACCATTGTCAGACGGCCGGCCGTAAACGTGTAGATGCCGGCACGCGGACCGCGCAGATAGGTCAGCGTGGTGAGACGATCACCGCGCGGATTGCCGCCAATATTCACGCTGTCGGGCGCACCGGCGCCACGCGCGACGTCACATTCGGTATGACCGAGTGCCACGACGCCCGTTGCCGGCGCTACAGCGGCAGCGCCATCGGCGAGCGCGCTGGCATCGCGCGGCGGCATGCCGGGGCATGAACCGTCGGCGCCGATCAGATCCTGTGGTGACACTGCCTGTTCCGGTGTCAGCGGCGGCGTTTCGATCGAGACGTTGCGGCTGATGCTGCGGCCGGTCCGCTGAAACCAGTCAGCGTCCTTGGACAGCAGGTCAGACTTGAACATGTCACCCGCACTCATGCCCGAACAGCCGCCCAGCAGCGGCGCGAGGAAAATGACGGCCAAACCCGTTCGATGAAGCTTTTTGCTGTTCACGATCAACGCTATCCCACACACGGCGACGACGCGCCCGTCTCATCATTCGTTTGCGGCGTGACCGTGACATCGGGCCACCCAGCGTTCCGGAAAGGCGCAATTAGCATCAAATACGGTTAATCGGCAAAGCCAGATTTACCACGCGCTAGTTCCGTTTCTGCCAGCGGCCGCGTTCGTCGGCCTGCCAGTAGGTCGCCGTCAGCCCTCGCGCCTTGCAGGTGGTCCATGCGGCCCGCGCCGCCGCCAGCGCCTCGTCATCATCACCGTTGAAGACGAGGACCATGCGCTCATAACCGGCCGTATCGTCCGGTAATCCCGCATTGTCCACCAGGAACCGGACCTGTGCACCATTCGGATTGCTCTCCTCCAATACCAGGAGGATGGGTTGCTCCGCCGCGTCTGCCGCACGCCAGGTGGCATGCGGCAGAAACGAGTCGTCGCGATAGGTCCAGAGATGCGCATCGAGCGCATCGGCGCGCTCTTCCGAGGTGGACTGGACGACGCACCGCCAGCCCCGCTCGAGAGATTTCTCGAGCAACGGCGGCAGCACATTTTCCAGTGCCATGTTCTGCAGGTGGTAGAACAGAACCTCGGTCATATCCGCTTACTTCTTGCCCTCGTAATAATCGGCAACAAGCCGATCGAGCAGACGCACGCCGTAGCCCGAGCCCCAGCTCTGGTTGATCTCGGTCTTCGGCGCGCCCATCGCGGTGCCCGCGATATCGAGATGCGCCCATGGCGTGCCATCGACAAAGCGCTGCAGGAATTGCGCTGCCGTGATCGAGCCGCCGTAACGGCCGCCGGTGTTCTTCATGTCGGCGAATTGCGAGTCGATCAGCTTGTCGTAATCCGGGCTGAGCGGCATGCGCCAGACGCGCTCGCCGGTCGCCTGCCCCACGGTGGCAAGACGCAAAGCGAGTTCGTCATTGTTGGAGAACAGACCTGCATGATCGGTGCCGAGTGCCACCATGATCGCGCCGGTCAGCGTGGCGAGATCGATCATGAATTGCGGCTTGTACTTCTTGGTGACGTACCAGAGCACGTCGGCAAGGACGAGGCGCCCTTCGGCATCGGTGTTGATGATTTCGATGGTCTGGCCGGACATCGAGGTCACAATGTCGCCGGGGCGCTGCGCATTGCCGTCGGGCATGTTCTCGACGAGACCGATGGCGCCGATGACATTCGCTTTCGCTTTACGGCCGGCCAGCGCATGCATCAGGCCGACGACGCAGGCCGCACCGCCCATGTCGCCCTTCATCTCTTCCATGCTGCCGGCCGGCTTGATGGAAATGCCGCCGGTATCGAAGGTGACGCCCTTGCCGATGAAGGCGACGGGCGCATCGCCCTTCTTGCCGCCGTTCCAGCGCATCACCACGATGCGCGCAGGATTCGCCGAGCCCTGTGCGACGCCGAGCAGCGCGCCCATGCCAAGCTTCTGCATGGCCTTGACGTCGAGGACCTCGATGACGACGCCGAGCTTCTTCAGCTCGCTGGCGCGGCGCGCGAATTCCACAGGGAACAGCACATTCGGCGGCTCGTTGACGAGATCACGCGCGATCACGACGCCGTTCACGACGGAATTATCGGACGCAAAGGCCTTCTTGGCTGCGGCGACGTCGCTGACGGCCAGCGACACGCTGACGGTGCCGCGCTTTTCTTCGCCGTCCTTCTTCTTGGTCTTGTAGCGATCGAACTTGTAGGCACGCAGCAGCACGCCGGATGCGACCGAGGCGGCCTGCTCTGCTGTCATGTCGGCCGACGGCAATTCAGCGATCACCGTGATCGCATCGGCGGATGAACCGAGCTTGCCGGCCAGTACGCCGCCGAATTTCAGGAGATCGGTTTCCTTGATTTCATCGACCTTGCCGGTGCCGATCACCAGCAGCCGATCGGCCTTCACGCCTTCCGGCGCGAGGATGTCGAGGGTCGATCCGTTCTTGCCCTTGAATTTCGAGGCAGCGGCAGCGCGCTTGACCAGCGCGCCCGCGGCGCCCAGCGCCTTGGTCGTTGCCTTGCCCAGTTTCAACGCATCGTCGCTGAACACCACGAGGGTGCCGCGGGCGGCCTGGGACAATGGGACGAAGCCGACCTTGACGGTGTCGGACATGGGCAAGACCTCCAGAATATCACATGAGGCGCATCGGACCGCAGGGGGCGACGCGGGGGAACGGATGTTGTTGTCCCGGCAGCCGGAGCCGTCAAGCCGTGCGGACAAAACGGCGTCACGGGCGCTGATTCTGTGTCCCAACATGTCAGTTGTCACCAATAAGGCCACCGTCCGGGATCACGGGCCATCACACTTATTGATGGAAGCGCTTGTCCGGGCTTGTTTTCAGTGTCCCAAGGGCCACATCGCAGACTAAATTAACCACTTACTCACCCAGCCATCGCCCGGCCATTTTGTTGACCGATCAATGGGATGGTAAGTATGACGATCAGGCCTGGAGCCGCAGCACTGCCCTCGGGGATCCCTCATCGGGGATGGGCACGCCGCATGTTTTCCGGGCCGTTACGGGGACCGATGGGGTCGATCGACAGATATATCTTCAAGATGGTGCTGGCGTCGTTCGGTATCGTGCTGGTCAGCCTGACCGGCGTGATCTGGATCACGCAGGCGCTGCGTGGCATCGACCTGATGACCAGCCAGGGCCAGACCATCCTGACCTTTCTCGGCTTCACGAGTCTCGCGATTCCCGTGCTGGTGCTGATCATCGCGCCGATCGCGCTGATGATCGCCGTCTCGCATACGCTGACCAAGCTTGCGACCGATTCCGAAGTCATCGTCATGAATGCCGCCGGCCTGTCGCCGATGCGGCTGTTCCGGCCGTTTCTCTATGCGACGCTGGTGGTGTCGCTGATCGTGGCCTTCATCGCCTCTTATATGGCGCCGGATGGCATGCGGCGACTGAAGCGCTGGGACGCGGAAATCACCGCCGACGTGCTGACCAACATCCTGCAGCCGGGCCGCTTCGCGCAGCTCGATACGAATCTGACGGTGCGCATCAAGGAACGCCAACCCGGCGGATTGCTGGTCGGCATCTTCGTCGACGACCGCCGCGATCCCAAGGAACGCATCACCATCATCGCCGATCACGGCACCATCCTGAAGAACAAGGATGGCTCCTTCCTTGTTCTCGAAGACGGCAATCTGCAGCGTTTCGAAACAGGCAAGACCGATCCCGCCATGGTGGCGTTTGCCCGCTACGCCTTCGACATGTCGAAATTCTCCAATCGCAGCCAGGATGTCACTTACGGCATCCGCGAGCGCTATCTGTGGGAACTGTTCTCGCCGCCGGCCAATGATCCGATGTATCAGCAGATGTCGGGCGCCTTCAGCGCCGAACTGCATGACCGCCTGATGGCGCCGCTTTATCCATTCGCCTTTGCGGCCCTCACCTTCGCCTTTCTCGGCCAGCCGCGCACCACGCGCCAGAGCCGCAATTTCTCCATGGGCAACGCCATCGGCGCGGTGTTCGCGTTGCGCATGGCCGGCTTCGCCTGCTCGGTGGCGGCTGCGAAATCGGATTGGGCGGCACCACTGCAATATGCCCTGCTGTTCGGCACGATCTTCGGCAGCCTTGCGATCATCAAGCTCGGCATTGTGATCGAGCCGCCTGCCAAACTGATCGAAGCCATCAACCGCTCCAACGAACGGATCCTGCGCCTGTTCAGACGGCCGGTCGCCGCATGAGCATGATCACCAACACGATCGGGCGTTATTTCGCCGGCCGGTTCCTGGTCGCAGCTGTCGGCGTGTTCGTCAGTATCTTCATGCTGCTGGTGCTGGTCGATTATATCGAAATGGTCCGTCGGACCGCCGGACTCGCCACGGCGCCCGCACTGATGGTGGCGCAGACGTCGCTCTACCGGGTGCCGCAGGCGCTGGAAAAGCTGATGCCGTTCTGCATCCTGATCGGCGCCATGACCTGTTATCTGGCCCTCTCCCGTCGCCTCGAACTGGTCGTCGCCCGCGCCGCCGGCGTCTCCGCCTGGCAGTTCATCTCGCCGGCGCTGTTTGCCGCCCTCGTCCTCGGCGTGCTGGCGACCATCGGCTACAACCCGATGTCGGCCAATCTGCGCGAGGAATCCAAGCGGATGGAAGCCCGGATGTTCGGCGACGCGTCCGGCGGCGGCGTGCAGGACGCCGCCGGCTTCTGGATCAACCAGGTCAATGCCGACGGCCAGACCATCATCAATGCCGCCCGCAGCGAGCAGCAGGGTCTCCGCCTCACCGGCCTGACCCTGTTCCGGTTCGACACCGAGAACCAGTTCAGCGAGCGCATCGAAGCGCGCGAGGCCACACTCGAACCCGGCAAGTGGGTGTTCAAGGGAGTACGAATTTACTCCCTCGATTCGCCCGTAGTTGAGCAGGAGACGCTGGATATCGCCACGACCCTGACCCCGACCCAGGTTCGAAATAGTTTCTCGACCCCCGAAACAGTGTCATTTTGGCAACTTCCTTCGTATATCCGTTCATCCGAGAGTTCGGGATTTGCGACCGCGGGGTATCGTCTGCAGTATCACAAGCTCATTGCGCAGCCGTTTTTGCTGGTCGCGATGGTGATGCTGGCCGCGTCCGTGAGCCTTCGGTTCTTCCGGATGGGCGGTGTCCAGAAGATGGTTTTGTATGGCGTGGGCGCGGGCTTTCTGCTCTATGTCCTGTCGAAAGTGACTGAAGATTTGAGCAAGGCCGAGTTGATGCATCCGATTGCTGCGGCGTGGCTGCCCGTCTGTGTGGGCGGCCTCACCGGCTTTTTGGCCTTGTTGTACCTGGAGGACGGGTAGTGGCTGGTTTTGCCGCCCTCCGTGCGCGGAAATTGACCTCGAAACTGCACATTTGTGCAGATTGCGGACGCACGTCTCGCGCGATCACAACGATCGCAGCAACCATGATGTGCGTGGCCGTGACCCTTGGCGCGGCTGCGACGACGCCTGTCCACGCCCAGAGCTTCACCTATAACCGCCCAGCCACCCGCCCGAAGCCGCCGCCGGCCGCCCAGACCGGGCAGATGCTGGTGCAGGCCACCGAGGTCAATTACGACTACAACAACTCGCGCGTCGCCGCCGTCGGCAGCGTGCAGATGTATTACAATGGCACCTCGGTCGAGGCCGACAAGGTCATCTACGACCAGAAGACCAAGCGCCTGCATGCCGAAGGCAATGTCCGCATGACGGACGCCGACGGCAAGATCACCTATGCCAACCTGCTCGACCTCAGCGATGACTATCGCGACGGTTTCGTGGATTCGCTGCGGGTCGATACCGCCGATGCCACGCGCATGGCGGCGACCCGCGCCGACCGAACCGCCGGCAACTACACGGTGTTCCAGAACGGTGTCTACACCGCCTGCGCCGCCTGTAAGGACGATCCGAAGAAGCCACCGTTGTGGCAGGTCAAGGGTGCCCGCATCATCCACGACCAGACCGAAAAGATGATGTATTTCGAGGATGCGCGCGTCGAATTCTTCGGCGTGCCGCTCGCCTACATGCCCTATTTCTCGACGCCCGATCCGACGGTGAAGCGCAAGACCGGCTTCCTGATGCCGGGCTTCTCGCAGAACACCAATTTCGGCTACGGCATCGAATCTCCGTTCTACTGGGCGATCGCGCCGGACTACGACCTGACGCTTTCGCCGCGTTACACCACGCGTCAGGGCCTCCTGATGCAGGCGGAATTCCGCCAACGCCTGATGGACGGCGCCTACTCGATCCGCGCCTATGGCATCAATCAGCAGGACCCGACGGCGTTCGGCGCAGGCTCGGTCAGCGACAAGGACTGGCGCGGCGGTGTCGAGACCAAGGGCCAGTTCGCCATCAACGACAAGTGGACATGGGGTTGGGACGCGGTCGCGCTCAGCGACTACAACTTCCTGTACGACTATCGCCTGGCGATGTACCGCGACCCGTATCAGTCGTTCCTGAATCTGCAGACCGAAGCCGTATCGCAGCTCTATCTGACAGGCGTCGGCAAGCGCAGCTTCTTCGACCTGCGCACGATCCATTACACCAGCTTCTCGGGCAACCAGCGTCAGGTGCCCATCATCCATCCGGTGATGGACTACAACAACGTCCTGCAGCAGAACATTCTGGGCGGCGAGTTCAGCTACAAGTTCAACTTCACCAGTCTGACGCGTCAGGACGCGCAGTTCGACGCAATCAACACGAAGGTCGATCCCCTTACGGGCTTGAGCGCGTGTAATACGTTGTCCGCGGACTCAGCATCGCGCACCCCAGCGAACTGCTTGCTGCGCGGTATTCCGGGCACATACACCCGTTTCACCGCGGAAGCGCAGTGGCGCCGGTCGTTCACCGACGAACTCGGCCAGATCTTCACGCCGTTTGCGAGCGTGCGCGTTGATGCGATCGACGCCTCGATCTCGAACCAGCCCGGCGTTTCGAACTATGTGACGCCTGGCGACACGCAGGCTCTGCGCGTGATGCCAACGGTTGGCATGGAATATCGCTATCCGTTCATCAATGTGCAGCCTTGGGGCAGCACCATCGTCGAGCCGATCGCCCAGGTCATTATCCGCCCGAATGAGAGCTATGCCGGCCGTCTTCCCAACGAAGACGCGCAGAGCATGAATTTCGACACCAGCAACCTGTTCAGTGTGAACAAGTTCTCCGGCTATGATCGCGTCGAGGGCGGCGGACGCGCCAATGTCGGCGTTCAGGCGACCACCCAGTTCGATCAGGGCGGCTCCATCAAGGTGTTGTTCGGCCAGTCCTATCAGCTGTTCGGCATGAATTCGTTCGCCGTCGCTGACCTGACCAATACCGGTGTCGCTTCGGGTCTGCAGAATCCGCGCTCCGACTATGTGGCCAGCGTCAGTTACGCGCCGAACCGCACCTATCAATTCTCGACCCGCGCCCGCATCGATGAAGCCACCGGCAACATCAACCGCTTCGAGGCCGAGGGTCGCGCCAGCTTCGATCGCTGGTCGGTCAGCATGCTCTATGGCAACTACGCGCCGCAGGCAGAGCTTGGCTATCTGACACGCCGTGAAGGCCTGCTCGGCACCGGCTCGATCAAATTGGCCGACAACTGGGTTGTCACCGGCGGTGCCCGCTGGAACCTGGTTGAAAACAAGATCGACCAGTATATGGTCGGTGCCGGCTATGTGGACGACTGCTTCATCCTCGCGCTGAACTACGTCACCTCCTATAGCTATGTTGCCAATCTCTCGACCCCGCCGGTTCTGAGCCACACCGTAATGTTCCAGATCGGGCTGCGCACGCTTGGCGGTACCCAGGCCGGCACTGGCACCGGTGGACAGGTCTATTGATCTTTTAATCGCGACATTCGGACGCTCGGGTTCCGGATGCCGCGAAATTTCCGTTTTCGGCCGCGATGTATACGCGAAAGGTCCTTTGGACCTGGCCAGGACCTCTTCCGGAGAATGATGAACGAGATGAACGTCCGTCACCTTGTGCATGCTGTCATGGCGGCTGCTGCGACGATTGTGATATCGGCGGCATCGCCGGTTTATGCCCAGACCGTTGCGGTCATCGTCAATGGCGAGCCGATTACCGCTATGGACATCGAGCAGCGCATGAAGCTGAACGCGCTGTCGGGCGTAAAGGACAACAGCCGCCAGACCGTGCTCGACGACCTCATCAACGAGAAGGTCAAGATCAAGGAAGGCAAGAAGTTCAGCGTCGATCCCGGCCCGAGCGAAGTCGATGGCTCCTATGCCACGATGGCATCGCGCATGCGGCTCACACCCGATCAGTTGACGCAGTCGCTGGCCTCGAAGGGCATCCGTCCCAACACGCTGAAGAGCCGCCTCAAGGCCGACATGGTGTGGAACGCGATCGTCCGCGGCCGCTTCAAGCAGAGCCTGCAGGTCGGCGAGAAGGAAGTCGAGGCTGCTGTGCAGGGTCAGGGCGGCGACGCCATGGCTGAAGCATTCGAATATCAGATGCGCCCGCTGGTGCTGATCGTGCCGCGCGGTGCAGGTGGCGGCCTTGCGGAAGCCCGCCTCAAGGAAGCACAGGCGTTGCGCGAGCGCACCCAGAGCTGTGAGGATGCGATCCGCACTTTCAAGGGCGCCCAAAATGCGACTGTGAAGAGCATCGTTGTGAAGAGCTCCGCCGACCTGCCGCCGAATCTGCGAGACCTCCTCGACAAGACCCCGATCGGGCACCTCACCCCGCCGGAAGTGACGGCGCAGGGCATCGAGATGGTGGCTCTGTGTTCGCGCAAGCCGACCAAGGTCGATACACCGAAGAAGCGCGAAGTCCGCGAGAAGATGTTCGCCGAGCGCTTCGAGGCGAAGTCGAAGTCGTATCTTGCAGACGTCCGCAAGGCGGCGATGATCGAATATCGCTAGTCCGATCCGGCTGCGGCCGAACAGAATTCAGGGCCGCAGCATGACCAAGCCTCTCGCACTGACCCTCGGCGAACCCGCCGGCATCGGCCCGGATATCGCCATCGCCGCCTGGCTGAAGCGGCGCGAGCTTGATCTGCCGCCGTTCTATCTGCTCGGCGATCGTGACTTCATGGCCACCCGCGCGCAGGCACTGGGCCATGACATCGCGCTCGCGGAGGCCACGCCGGCCAAAGCCGCAGATATCTTCGCTGACGCCCTCCCCGTCGTCTCCACCGGCCACACGGTCACCGCGCAAGCGCGCCGCCCCGATGCCTCCAGCGCGCCCGCGGCGATCGCCTCGATCCGGCAGGCTGTAGCCGATGTGGAGGCAGGCCATGCCGGCGCCGTGGTCACCAATCCGATCGCCAAGAGCGTGCTGTATCGCGCCGGCTTTGAGCATCCCGGCCATACCGAATTTCTCGCCGAACTCGCTGCCAAGGACGGCAAGGTGCCGCTCCCGGTGATGATGCTGTGGTCGCCTGAACTGGCCGTGGTGCCGGTGACGATCCATGTCTCGCTGCAGGATGCCATTGAACAGCTCAACGGCCCGCTCATCACCGCGACTGCGCGCATCGTCGTCAACGACATGAAAGCGCGCTTCGGCATCCAGCGTCCGCGTCTGGCCATTGCAGGCCTCAATCCGCATGCCGGCGAAGACGGCAGCATGGGCGATGAGGAACTGGCTTTCATCCAGCATGCCGTCACCGTGCTGCAGAACGAAGGCATTGATGCGCGCGGGCCGCTGCCAGCCGACACGATGTTTCATCCGGCGGCGCGCGCGACGTATGACTGCGCGATCTGTATGTATCACGACCAGGCGCTGATCCCGATCAAGACCATCGCCTTCGATGAAGGCGTGAACGTCACGCTCGGCCTGCCCTTCATCCGCACCTCGCCGGATCACGGCACGGCGTTCGACATTGCCGGCACCGGCAAGGCCAATCCGTCGAGCCTGATCGCCGCCATCAAGCTTGCAGCGCGCATGGCCGGCTCAACGCCATCATGAGCGGGATCGACGATCTTCCGCCGCTGCGCGACGTCATCAAGCGCTATGACCTGCAGGCGCGAAAGTCGCTCGGCCAGAATTTTCTGCTCGACCTCAATCTCACCGCACGCATCGCGCGCGCTGCCGGCCCACTGCAAGATGCGACGGTCATCGAGGTCGGCCCCGGTCCCGGGGGCCTGACCCGTGCCTTGCTTGCAACGGGTGCGAAACGCGTCATTGCCGTCGAACGCGACGAGCGTGCGCTCGGGCCGCTGCAGGAGATCGCCGCGCACTATCCCGGACGGCTCGAGATCGTGATCGGCGACGCGCAGACCTTCGATCCGCGCCCGATGCTCAATGGCGAGCGCGCCAAGATCGTCGCCAACCTGCCCTACAATATCGGCACGCAATTGCTGATCGACTGGCTGTGCACCGAGCCATGGCCCCCTTGGTACGACATGATGGTGCTGATGTTCCAGCGCGAGGTCGCCGAGCGCATCGTCGCTGTCGGTGACGAGGAGGCCTATGGCCGGCTCGGCGTGCTCGCCAACTGGCGCGCGGAAACCAAGATCCTGTTCGACATCTCGCCGGCCGCCTTCACGCCGCCGCCGAAGGTGACGTCGTCGGTAGTGCGCCTGACGCCGCGCGCAAATCCGGAGCCATGCGAGCGCCGCCTGCTCGAACAGGTCGCCGCCGCCGCCTTCAACCAGCGCCGCAAGATGCTGCGGCAGAGCCTGAAGCCGCTCGGTGTCGATCCCGAACAGCTCGCCGCCGCCGCCGGCATCGAGGCCACCCGGCGCGCGGAGACCGTGCCGGTGTCAGGCTTCGTTGCAATGGCCCGGGCGCTGGTGGACCTGAGGAAGGCCCGGAGCGGCTCGTAAGCCCACGCTTCGGCCTGCACGGCAACACGTCGGTTTTTGCGGTCATTGCGGCGACTTGTCCTGCCGGCATTAACGCCTTCACAATCTCGGGATGTTTTCGTGGTCCTGCACCTTGGCAGACCCCATGCATCAGAACCGCCTGACGTCCATCGATGCCCTGCGCGGCCTGGCTTCGCTGGCCGTCGTGTTCTGGCACTGGCAACATTTCTTTCCGAAGGATGCCGGGCCGACGGAGCAATATCCTTTGTTCTGGCTGTTTTGGCCGCTGTATCAGCACGGCTCCTGGGGCGTCGAGCTGTTCTTCTCGATCAGTGGCTTCATCTTCTTCCGGCTCTATGCGGAGCCGGTCGCACGCGGCGACGTGGGCGGCCTCCGCTTCGCCATC
>NZ_JBIIOT010000174.1:0-4995 GCF_044336785.1 Tardiphaga sp.
CCATCCTGCGTTTCTCGCGGCTTTATCCGCTCTATTTCACCACGCTGGTTTTCGTCGCCGTCACGCAGGTTTTCACCCGTGGGCTCACGGGCAGCGACTTCGTCTTCCCCAGCGATTCCGCCACGCAATTCGTCCAGCAACTGCTGCTGACCACCGCATGGTCCGGTCATTCCTTCACCTTCAACGGGCCCTCATGGTCGGTGATCGTCGAGGTGATGCTGTATGGCATCTTCTTCGCGCTGGCGAAGCTGAAGCTCGCGCGGCTGCCGGTGGTGGCCGCGATTTGCGCGCTGGCGCCGTTCCTGCTGAATCCCGACGCACCATTGGTCCGGGGCGTGCTGAGCTTCTTCCTCGGCGGCCTCTGCGCGGAGCTTATCCGGCACTGGCAATCGCCCATCGGGCTGCCGCGCGCCGCGTGGTTCTATCTCCCCGCGACCGTGGCCTGCGTGATCGTCGCGCGCCTGATCGCACCGCACGGCACCCTGGCGGAGTTCATCGCATTCACCTTTGTGTTTCCCGGCCTGATCATCGCGCTGGTGATCTACGAGGATGTGTTGCTCCCCATCACCTCGCGACTGGAATGGCTTGGCAACATTTCGTATTCGTCCTACCTGCTGCACTTTCCACTGCAGCTCGCCATCGTCACCCTCGCCGCCTGGCAGGGATGGCAGATCGACTATCTGTCGCCGGTCACGCTGCTGGTGTTCATGATCGTCCTGATCATGCTCTCGCTGTGGTCGTTCATCCTGTTCGAACGCCCCGCCATGAATGCCCTGCGACGGCGCCTGCTGGCACGCGTGTCGGGCATGCGACAGCCTGATGCCTCCATGGCCGTGCAAACGCGCTCGGGATAGGCTGCGATGAACCGGACATGGGCGACGATCATTGCGGCCTTCGCCGTCGCAATGGCGTGCATTGCGTGGCCACAGCTTCCATCCACTGTGGTGGGGATGTTTGTTAAAGTGCAAGGACCTCAGGCCGACCCGCAGCGATACGCTATGATCCGCACCGAGATCGCGAAGGCCGGCGACCGTGCCATCGTCGTGTTTGGCGACAGCATCGTGCAGGACGCACCGCTGCCGCCCGACGTCTGCGGCCACAGGCTGATCAATGCCGGCGTCGGCGGCGCGACCATCGCTTATTTTGCGGAGCACGCCGGCGCGCTGCTGGGCACCACGCAGCCGAGGCTGATCGTGCTGGCCGTCGGCATCAACGATGCCTGGCGAACGACGCGCGCCGATGTCGGCGCGACATTCGACCAGAACTATCGGATGGTGGTGCAGCGCTTGTCCAAGCTGGCGCCCGTGGTGGTGGCGACGCTCACCGGCATCAAGGACGGCGCGTTTGCCACCAATTACGATCCCCAATATGTGGCCCCGATCAATCACACGATCCGGACCACTCCAGGCACGACGGCCCGGATCGATCTCGACGTGCTCTTCGCGCAAGACAACAATACATCTGACGGCATTCATCTCAGCGATCAGGGCTACGCGATCTGGTCCAAAGCAATCATCGGCAGCATCGAGCGCGCGTTGAACTGCCGCTGACGACAGCTCTGCCCCCTCATGGTGAGGAGCGCGCCCCTGCGCGCGTCTCGAACCATGAGTTGGCAAGCCCCCGACGTTGCGGCCATCCTTCGAGACGCCGCTGCGCGGCTCCTCAGGATGAGGGTGAGAGAGTGTGTGCAGCGCCCTACTACGTCGCCTCGCCGCCGCGCAGCGTCTGCCATAGAGCCGCGAGCAGGAAACAGCCGCAGGCAAAGGCCACGAACAGCGGCAGGCCGTGGCTGAGCCACTGCATCGCCGCGCCCGCACCCACCGGACCGATCAGCGCGCCGACGCCCCACATCAAGCCCATCGCCGCATAGATGCCGACCAGCCGGCTGCCCGCGAAACGGCTGCCGACAATGGTGAGCATGATCGTATAGATGCCAACGAACACGCCGCCCCACACGAACAACAGCGGGTAGGTCGTCCATGGCGACCGCAGCGCTTGCGGCCAGACCAGCGCGCCGACCACCGCGATCGCAGCGAGCGCGATGATCAGCTTGCGGCGATCCATCTTGTCGCCGAGCCAGCCGATCGGCAGTTGCAACAGGATGGCACCGACCATCATACAGGACATCAGCTGCGTCGCATCGCCTTCCTTCCAGCCGAGCGACTGCGCATAAAGCGCGAGGAAGGACAAGCCACTGCTCTCCACGGATGCGTGCAGCACCGTCGCAGCCATCGCGATCGGTGCGAGCGCGACGAAGCCGAGCGGATTGCTATGACCGCTTTTGTCGAAGCTGGGCTCGCTGATCCCCGGCATGGCGAGGCAAGCCGCCGCCGCAAGCGCAAACGCTGCGCCGACCCAATAGGCCGTCGCACCATCCGTGCCGATCAGCGACAACAGAAACGGCCCCAATGCGAAGCCGAGCGAGAGTGCCGCGGTATAGGCCGCCATCGCACGCGCGCGCGTCGCGTCGGTGCTGAGGCTGTTGAGCCAGGTCTCCGACATCACGAACAAGGTCTCGGAGGCCGCACCGAGCACGATACGCAACGGGAACCAGAGCCAGATCGACGGCATGGCGGGAAACAGTACGAGTACCACGGCCGCGATCACCAGCGCCACCAGCACCATCCGCCTCGCGCCGATGCCGCCGACCATGCGTGGCAGCGCAAAGGCCATGGCCAGAACACCGACGGCATGCATCGCCGCATTGGCACCGATGAAGCCGTCGGAATGCCCGCGTTCGGAGAGATCGAGTGCCAGCAACGCCGCGCTCAGGCTGTAGGTCAGGCCGAAGATCATGGCTGCGGTAATCACCGCCGCGCGCGACCATAAATTGGAACCGATGGACGCCATGAACCGCCTGTCCGCTCTGCAAAATCGCGGTATCACTGGCATGGAAAAGTTAAACATCCCTCGGCTAGGCTTGGCGATCGATGAGAGCCAGAATCCGTCATTGCGAGGAGCGTAGCGACGAAGCAATCCAGTTCTTTCTTCGTGTGGCTCTGGATTGCTTCGTCGCCAAGCGGCTCCTCGCAATGACGGCTTAGACCGAGACCGTTTATGATCCGACTCCTGCTCCTCCTGCTCGGCGCCGAAGTGGTGCAGCGGCGCTGGCGCGTCCTGATGGCGATCGGCGCTGTCTGGGCGTCGCTCGGCCTGTTCACAGTGCTGGACGCGCTCGATGGCGCGACGCTGATCCGGCCGCATTACTTTGGCTATCTGCTGCTGCTCGAAGGCGTCATCACTTTGCTCGCCGGCCTGCTCGCGACGCAACGCCGCGTCTCGCAGCTCGCCAAGGCGGTCATCCTTCTGCTTCCCGCCGTGATCATCATCGCGCAGCCGCGCCATTCCAACATGCTGATCGCCATGCTGCTTGGTGGCGTCATGCTGTGCGACGGCACGTTGCGCATCGCCAGCGCGTGGGTGGTCCGGTTCGACAACTGGCGGATGGCCCTGGTCGCCGGCGTGATCGAAATCATCCTTGCCATCATCACGCTGGAGCCGTGGCCCACCTGGTATGAAGGCACGATCGGCTTCAATGTCGGCGCGCTGCTGATCATCTCCGGCTGGGGCACCATCATGCTCGCCAATCGGCTACGCAAGCTGCCGCCGGATGCGCCGATCTCGATGTTGATCGGCGGCACATTCCCTGCCGCATTGTGGGTGCCCGCGACGCCCGACGATGCCGGGCATGACGATTTGGTCGTCCATGTCTGGACGCCAACCGGGCGCCGGCGCAACGCGCGCCAGCGTCCGCTGATTGATCGCTACATTGCTGCCGTCGATCACAAAGGCCGGATCTCCACCGGCCACGCTGCGCTCGAACTCGCGCCCAACGTTTATATCAGCCACTACCCCGCGGTCGAAATCGATCGCTCGCCGGAAGAATTTCGGCGCGTGCTGCGCGCCAGCGTGGACAACGACATTCCCGGCCGCTTCCTGCCGAGCTATGCCGAGGAAGCCGCAGGCTGGTGCGAGGCCACCGAGCACATCCGATTCACGCGTATCGATCGCCTGCGTGTGCGCCACTTCTGGCGGGCCTATCGCAGCGACACCGCGTATAATCTCACCAGCCGGAATTGTTCGAGCGCCGTCGTCAATGCGCTCGATGCCGCACTGGAGGGTGTGCTGGGCCAGACCGAGCGCCCCTGGCGCGCCTTCTTCCGCGCGATCACGACACCCGAGCTCTGGATCGCGGGCGTGCTGCGGCGGCGCGCGGAAGCCATGGCATGGACGCCGGGCCTCGTGCTCGATTATGCGCGCCTGTTGCATGTGGTGGTCGAGCCCTTGCCCGCAAGCAGCGAGACACGCCACAAGCGCCTGCGTCGCCTGGTGTTCCGCCGTGCGGCACTGGCGCATTCACGCCCGGCCTGGAAATGAAACGCATCCTGTCGCCCCGAGGCATGGCCTGGATCCTGGTCGCCATCGTGCTGTTCGCCTTGCTGCCGATCATTTCGGTCATGGCATCCAGCGGGATCGCCGCGCTGGGCGATTGTCAGCTCAACGAAGCGCGTGCGCATCCCTGCGAGATCATCGGCGTCGATGTGGGCGGTCTGCTTGCCTTCATGTTCGTGGCCGGCTGGCTCGCTTTGATGACCGTTCCGATCGGCGCTGTTGCGCTGCTGGTGTGGCTGGCTGTGGCGATTGTTCTGGCGCTCAGAGCCCGTAGGATGGGTTGAGCGCAGGCGCGACAACGCCGGAGCGATAACCTATCGGCAGAGCCTGCGGCATTCACGGGATGATGGGTTTTCGCTGCGCTCAACCCCATCCTACGGACGCCGCGCCAGCCCCACTTGCCCTCCCCGCCATCCTGTGTTTGCTAGACGGCAACGAAACTCAGGGAAGAAACAAAATGGCACAAATGATCCGTGTCTGAGCCACCCTTGATTTCACTGGCCTTAGTTCATCACGCAGCGATGAACGAGCTATACAGTGACGACAAATCACCGCGCGAATAGCAACTCGGTCGAACTACCAAAGCCGACCCCTTCAGACTTC
>NZ_JBIIOT010000054.1:0-35792 GCF_044336785.1 Tardiphaga sp.
CCAGCGCTTTGATCACTTGATCCAGCCGGAGCCAAACACCGGCTGCTGGTTGTGGCTGGCTGCCGCGACCACGGGACGCAAGAGCGTCGGCGTTGGATACGGCGTGTTCAATTCCGGCAGGAAGAATGGTCGGAGTGTGAGCGTTTACGCGCATCGCGCCGCCTATGAGGCGATCCATGGCCAAGGTACCACCCACGGCCTAGTCGTCCGCCACTCCTGCGACATGCCTCTGTGCGTGAACCCGGCCCATCTATCGACCGGAACCATCAAAGACAACGCAGACGACATGGTTCGTCGAGGTCGGTCCCTTCGCGGTGCCCGCTCTCCGCACACCCGATTGTCTGAAGCCCAAGTTGCCGAAATACGAGGCCTCGCCGGCCGTGTCCGGCAACGCGACATCGGCCGCCGATTCGGCCTGACCCAATCCGCCGTCAGCCGGCTCACCCGCGGCAACCGCTGGCGGCACTCTGCCGCCCATCCCATCCCCCATTTTGCTCCTGTGAGGATCAAGGCGTCATGAGCCATCACGTTTTCAAGCCCGCCCGCTTGACCCGCGGTCAGCAGATCGCCGTCGTTCGCAAGCCGACCATGGACCGCAGGTCCTTCGAGGCCGCCCGGCGCAAGACCGATTCCGGTTCGTCGCTAGCGCAACACCGGCGGCGCGGCGCCCGTCGGAGTGCATCGCGATGACTTCCAACACAGGACGCGGGACTCCCTCCATCGGTCCGCAGCACGGCAGGAGCCGGCTGGGCGCGCCTATTACAACGAAATCGACCCGTATGCCGCTCAGTGGCTGCGCAACCTCATTGCGGCCGGCCTGATCGCGCCTGGCGACGTTGACACCAGGAGCATCATTGATGTCCGCGCAGACGACCTTCACGGCTATGCTCAGTGCCACTTCTTCGCCGGCATCGGCGGATGGTCCTACGCCCTCCGACAGGCTGGCTGGGACGACACCCGACCTGTTTGGACCGGATCGTGCCCCTGTCAGCCGTTCAGCTCTGCGGGAAAGCAGAAGGGCTTCGCCGACGAGCGCCACCTCTGGCCCGTCTGGCGAGAGCTTATCCGCGAGCGATCGCCTGCAGTCGTCTTTGGAGAGCAGGTTGCGCGAGCGACTGCATGGCTCCGACTTGTGCGAAGTGACTTGGAGCACATGGGCTACGCCGTGGGGGCAATGCCGATCGAAGCCTCAAGCGCGGGTGCGGACCACGAACGCGAGAGATTTTGGTTTGTGGCCGACAGCGGATGCGAACAACCATCGCGATCCTTTTACACTTCGGAAGATGACCACCGATCAGGATCGCTTAGCGCGCGGAGTTCGCAAGGGCGTGAGCTTGCATCACGCAGCGTGGCTTTGGGCGACGCCGCGGGTCACGGATGCTCGAGGTTCGGGCTATCAATACAGCCAGGGCGATCGATCCAAGCCGGTTCTGACATTGGCTGGGCAGACGGGAGCGGGCTCGTCACCGTTGACGGTGCGGACGGCCGGCGCCGGCGGATTAAACCCGGAGTTCGTCTGCTGGCTCATGGGGTATCCGGACGCGTGGGTAAGCTGCGCGGATTCGGCAACGCTATAGACCCCCGCCCCGCCTCTGCGTTCATCGCCGCCTTCATCGACACGATGATGGCTACGGCCGTCTGCTCCAAGGAGGGTGTGTGATGCCCTGGGAAACTCGCCTGAAACACAAGTTCAAGGTCGGACAGCGCGTACGCCCGAGCAAGGAAGGCATTGAGCGCTGCATCTTCCCGAAGACCCGGCACAATCAGTCCGGTGTTGTCGTGAAGGTGGACGAATTCAATTCGCCGACTGTCCGATGGGATGGGTTCAAGACGCCACGCGGCTATGCGCCTTATTTCATCGCTCCCGATCGCCGCCGCTCCAAGGACGCACGGGAGGTGCGGCATGAATCTGCGCACCCTCAAGAAATTGTCGAAGCGCGCCGCGCCCATGCTGCCGTTGCTTGGAGACGAGCGAAAGCAGTTCCCCGCCGAGAAATGGGACAATTACAGCTCGTCGTTCATCGCCGCCCACAAGCATTGGGAACGCTCCACCTGTCATCCGACCTATGAAGGCCGGAACGGCTGGACGACCCCACGCGGCAAGGAGATCCTTTGGACGACGAAGGATGGCCGTTCGATGTACATGAGGCCGCCATCACATCCGCGCAAAGGCACCGTCATGGTCGGCGCGGTGACCGGCTACTACGAACCCGAATGGGACGAGGAAACAGCGTGGTGCGCGCTGGAGACCTGCGTACGCCATCACTTTTGCGATTGGGACGAGGATGGCCCGACGCCGACGCGCACGTTCTCCCGCCCTGGCGATCTTCTCGATGCCGCGCAGGAAATCATAGCCGAACGCGCCGCGGCCCAGCTCGCGCGGGACCAGCGCCGCACTCAACCCGCACAAGCACCGGAGCCCGACAATGGCTGACCAATTTTACATCTGCGACATGCGCCAGAAGTGGAAGATCAAGCCATACGTGACCTTCTGGCGGCCGAACAATGCCGGGTATGCGTACCCGCTGCCATGGGCCGGGAGGTATGAAATCGCCAATCTTCTGGAAGACCCCGATTACTACTGGGCCCAGGGGTCGAAAGGCTATGACCGCTTCCCGATTTTGTGCCGCGTCGTCGAGAATTTCGGCGTGCAGCCTGCTCCTGGTTTAGTTGATGGAAACGTCGGCCCCGTGATCCCCAATTCTAAAGAGGTGCAGGCTGCCCTGCGTCTCGCCGCAATGGCGCTCCCCCGCGCCGCCCTCCAGGAGGCAGGACGATGAGCGAGATCGAGTTGAAGCCGTGCCCATTCTGTGGCGGCCGAATGATGTTCTGCAAGGCGTTGCATGTTTCCGATGGGAACACAGACTCCGTCATCCACGCGGTTTCATCAGGCTGTGGCATGTCGGTGTTCGACAACGAGACGATCGACGGCAGCATTGTCGAGCTTTGGAACACCCGCGATCATGCCCCAGCAGCGCCGGTGCCTGCAAGCGACGCCTTCGTGGAGAAGCTACTCGCGAAATGGGAGGCCAACCCCGACAACATGGTCTTCGGGACGGCTAAGACGCTTCGCGTTATTACGAAGGCCATCCGCGCTGAGCTGGAGCGTCCGCGCCTGACAAAGCAGATGCGCCGATTGATCGTCGCCTCTCGGATTGTGGCTTTCGAGGATCAAGGCCCCGACGCGATCAAAGAGCTTGATGAAGCGTCGGAAGCCTTCGCCGATCAGGTCGAATGGGATGATGAGCCTGCTGCACCATCCGTCCGCTCTGCTGCAACCAGCGCCACCCCTGCATCCTACCTGCGTGACATCCCGCAGCGAGATGGACTTTTTGTCACCATCATCGCCGACAAATCGGACCCTGGTGCCTATCCGGTCTACGCCGCCCCCACCACCTCGCCCGAGCCGGATGCGGTGAGGGATCTAATCGCCTACGCCACGACCGAAGCTGAGGATGCTTCAAAGCGACAAGCTGAGGCCTATGCGAAGAAAACACCGCGCGGCGACATCGAGGGAGAGCGCTGGAACGCACGGCAGCTCGCATTCCTCGATATGCGCCGGCAGATGAAGTTCGCCCTCTCTCGGCCAGCGCATGGGGGATGGTACGCAGATGATCCGACTGAAGCGCAGATCAACGCCGCAGCTGAAGTCATGTGGACAGATCGCGATGCCTCCAGAGGCGGCCCATGGTCGTCACGCGGTCGCGACGAGATCGTGGTTATCCAGACAAAAGCGACCGCCAAAGCTGCGCTGCAGGCCGCCGCGCTTGCTCGCAATGACCGCGGGAGCCAGACCCATGGCTGATCTGTTCTACATTTGCGATATGCGCAAGGAGTGGCTCCGCAAGCCCTACATCACGTTCTGGCGCCCGAGCAATGCTGGATACGCTTACCCGCTGTCGTGGGCCGGCAAATACGACCTCGACGAAATGGCGGCCGCCGCTCGGTACTACTGGATCAAGAACACCCGTGGGCTGGTGCGCTTTCCGATCTTGTGCCGAGTTGCCGAGCTTTACGGCGTGCCGCCCGGACCGGGCATGGTGGACGGCGATGCTGGGCCGGTGATCCCCAATACGAAGCAGTTGCGAGCGACCTTGCGGGCTGCCGCCATGAAGCACCCCACCTTCGCGCTTACGGGCAAAGATCGAACGGATGGTGCTGCATGACGCGGAGCGGGCGCTACCTCACCCCTATCCATCGCGTTGTGGCCCCAGGCGGCCTCACTCGAGCGCAGTTCATCGTGAAGATGATCCTCGCCTATGGCCGCCTGTATCCAGACATCAAAGCGACGCAGGCAATGCCCATGGCGGCCCGCACCTATCGCGAGTTCATCGAGAGCGAGAAAGTCGAGTTCGGAGATCCTCGATACGACTGGACTGAAGCTGGCGCGAACACGCTTGTTCGGGAAATGGAGGCTTACGCATGAGGCCTTATTTCGTGGAGCGAACCGTCACAAAGGTCGAAAAATATCACATCGATGCCGACAGCGAGGATAGCGCTCGCAGCGCCGTAAAGATGGGAAATGCAAAACCGTACGCCGTGACGGAGAAGACCAACCGTATCACAGCTAGCTGGCCGATTGCGATGGAAGGCGAGCAAGTCACTCCATCGGTGATTGGGGAAAATGGAGGCAGCAATGGTTGAACAGACCGAGGGATGGCTGATCGTCAAGCGCGATCTCTACTATGCTCCAGACTGCCGGGGTTACACCGGCTTCCGTGATCGCGCCGGCCGCTATGATCTGGCATTCGCCAGAGCGCACGAAGGACACGGCTGTACCATCGCGCACGAGTCCGCCGCTCCCGAATTCAGGCAGGCCGCCTACAGCGATAAGGTCATCGAGCACCTTATCGAACAGCGAGATGAAGCCCGCGCCGAACGCGACGCCGCCGCGCGGGACATGCGGGGGCGGTGCAAGGCTGTCGCAATGGAGCGGCTTACCAGCCTTGAGAAGCTGCGGGACGACCTGCACACGCCGGAGGCCAAGGGCAACGTTCAGGACTCGATGGATCAAGTTCTAATCGTGCTTGGCGCCATCGCGGCACTCCCTGATGCCGTTATTGCGACTGATCGAGGAACCACAAATGGGTAGGATCATCGTCGAGCATTACATCACTCGTGACGTGCTGCGCTCAGATCCGAACACTCTTTTCGTGTTCGGCGACAATATGAAGGAACTCGGATTTGGCGGCCAAGCGCGCGAGATGCGCGGTGAGCCGAATGCTGTCGGCATCCCCACCAAATGGGAACCGTCAAACGAGCCCAAAGCGTTCTTGTGCGATCACGACTTTCCTGGCGCCTGCAAGCAACGGATCGATGATCGGTTCATGCGGCTGGTGGATCATCTGATCAAAGGCGGCGATGTCGTGTGGCTTGAGGCCGGCATAGGCACTGGCCTTGCTGATCTGCGCAACCGAGCACCCCGGATCTGGGAATACATTGAGAAGCGCCGCGCTGAGCTGTTCACGCTCTATGGTGCCGCACTCACCTCTCAGCAGCAGAACACCACCCAGGAGAAGACGTGAAAAAGCAACCTGCATGGAAGTCTTTGCCGGAGCCGGCAGTCAATTCGCGCTGGGATCGGCCGCATCGCGACACAACCCGGACCGTGCGCGTCATGGCCGTGGTCGAAGGCTGGGTAATCGCCCGTCACACCGGCTGCAGCCCCTTCACCTGCCACATGAGCGACTGGCACTCGACCTACAGCGAGAAGGTCATGCCGAAGCGGCAGCGCAGGGGCATCGAAAAGCCAATGCCACAGTCCCATCATCAGTAAGGAGCGCGAGAGCCCATGAATCGCAAGATTGTTCGCACCTATAAATTCAGCGACCGCGAGGTCAACGAGGCGCTGATCGCGATGCTGAAGGCGCGCGATATTCAGGCGCCGCAATATGTCGGTGAGACGCCCTGCACCACATGGATAAAGGAGCCTGACGGCATCCGCGTGGAATGGTCCGACGAGACCGACCTGGATATTTGCTGACCCACAACCACCGCCGGAGCCCAATATGTCGCAGAACTCTGAAGTGATGATCGACTACACCAATTATCGAGGCGAGCGGTCCATGCGCCGGATCCGGCCCATATCCATGAATTTCGTGAGCAACGAATGGCACCCCGAAGAACAGTGGCTGTTGACGGCGGATGACGTCGAGAAGGCTGCGATCCGGGAATTCGCGATGAAGGACATCCATTCCTGGCAGCCGATTGCACCAGGGGCTTAACGCTCTGCACCCATCATTTCTGGAGTCAATCCATGCGACAGTTCTGGAAGTTCAACGTGCGCTACAGGCTAGCCCGTCGGCTGATCCACGCCGGCTTGTGGGTGATGCCAGAGGGCCGCTACAAGAGCGAGCTGCTGGCCTGCCTGTGGCTCCTTTATGATAAAGGTCACGGTCGAAGTCGCCACCGCGCAACCAACGCCAGCCGTAATGGAGTGACACCGCATTTGTGGTGCGACACGGGCTCAGATAGAATTAACGCATGCGAATAATGGTTCTTATTGCTGTCGGGATACTTTTGACGGGATGTTCCATTGATCCAGGTGCGACCTGGGCTCCGGACATCTTAAAGGACCGGGCACCGCGGCCCACCCCTATCGAGCCCTCGCCTGATATGCGATTGATGCTGCAAAATCGACTGGGAGAGTTCTTCCTCCCCCAATCAGCGCCGTCCAACATCAGCTTTTCGGCGCCTCGCAAAACACAGCTCGGCTGGTCAGATTGCATACGCGCGACACTGATCGGTGCGGTCGGAAATTCTCTCGGAGAGCAGACCTATCTGTTCAGCATCGAAGGCGGTAAGCCAGTGCGAAACGAGAATGTGTCGGGAAATTCCCACTGGTGCTCTCAGGAAACCTATGAGCGGCTTTGAAGCCTTTGATACGGCAGGGCCACACTCCCGCGGTCATGGAATAGGATGGCATCACGGATGCTACCCCATTTGGGGTATGTAATTCTCAAATAGGTTTATGCAAAACTGCCGACCATTGCGGCCGTAGCTGCTATTTTTAAAGCTTTTGGGTCACTATGGAATCGGAATCGATTTTACTCTTAGCTCTGATACTTCTTGCTTTCATCCCATCTTATGCCGCACTGGGCGGCATCGGCGCGCGAACGATATGCTTGGCCTTTTTCCTCAGTTGCATGACGATGTCGGCAGTGTGGGTTCCGCCCTTGGGTGCTATTGCATGGCTAGGAGCGTGGTATTGCGCGATTCAGGCCCGAGCACGTGCGCGAAAGCATTGAGCTAAACGTTGACCTGCCAAAACATCGCCACCGCGGTTACGAATAAACAGCGCCGGACTGATCACCGAGCTGTCCCAAGCGCGACCTCCTTGGCCAGCTACTGATATGCCGCTATATCACTGTCACGGAATGATGGTGAGGTTCGGAGGGCGATGTGACTGAGCGGCGTGGCCTCGAGCTATCCCAGGCCTTTTATTCGACAATCGTCGGACCTGTCATCGAAGAACACTTTCCTGATATCTACTATGCTGCAGGCCGGATCGGCCTAGGATCCGAAGTCCTCGGTTTCGATGCCGAGATCTCCGAAGACCACGATTACGGCCCCTGCGTACAAATATTTTTGCCGGAGTCCAACTTCGCAGAAGTTGCCGCAAAATTGATGGTTGTGCTCGACGTCCGCCTGCCTGAATCTTTCGACGGCCACAAGGTGCGCTATGGCTACAATGCGAGACCACCGGGGCATGATAGTCGCAGAGCTGGAATGCTTGGATCACAACACGGCGTTGAGATGTACACAGTTGCAGGCTGGTGCGAGCGTTTCTTTCAGCGTCAAATTCCTGAAAAGCTGACTGCCCGCGACTGGCTCGCTTATCCAGAACAGATGTTTCTTACGGCGACCGCCGGCGCGATATTTCGAGACGATGTCGGCGAGATTCATGCGCTAAGGCGTCGCCTTAGCTATTTCCCCACGGATATCTGGCTCTATAAGCTCGCGGCGCAGTGGGACTTGATAGCCGCAGAACGTGCGTTTGTCGGCCGTGTTGGATATTCGGGCGATGAACTTGGCTCGCAAATAATCGCCGCGCGCATGGTTGAGAACATTATGCGCCTGGCTTTGCTAATCGAGCGACGATATGCGCCCTATTCGAAATGGCTCGGCACTTCGTTTTCACGGCTTGATACCGCTAGCGATCTCACACCTTTGTTAACGCGTGTTTTGACCTCCCATGATTGGCAGCAACGTGAAGCGCGTTTGGTCGATGCTTGCTCTTTCGTTGCCGAGCTGCAACTCGCTAGAGGGATACCGGGCGCGACAGCGCCGACCTCTGGCAACTTACATGGTCGCCCATTCCAGTTCATCGATTCTCTCAAGATCAGCGCCGGGCTGCGGGCAGCTATCAAAGACGAAGATGTACGGAAAATGCCCAATTTTGGCGCCGCCGATCAGTTGCTAAAGAACGGAGCAGTACTTTTTGTGCCTGCACTTGCGAGTGGTGCTTGGTCTGGTGTGTTCGAACGCGCGACAACATTTCACAACGACTGAGATGTCGCTCATGACCAATAAGCGCGTAGCGTTCCGAGTCGTAGCTGACGCGGCTTTGTGGGTGAAATGATAAAGCGTTAAAGCAATTTCATCTGGCGAGCGGCGGGTCGATGGGCCACGACCCTCGTTATAGTCCGCTCTTTTTGAGTCCCTGCGGCGTCGATGTTTGTTTCTCTCGGACGTCACACACAAGATAGTCTCCACGGCTAAACGATATCTCGCTATTGGCTACCTGCTTTAGAAAATCGCTATCTTCAATCCCGACGCTAAACGGTTCGCTGCCATCGGTCACACGCCACTTGTTGTCGTCCTTGAAACTCAGCGAAACGATCTGTAGATTCATTCGGCGTGTTTCATCCAGCAACTCCTCCTCAATGACGTTAGGGAGGTCGAATGCAATAAGATCCGATTTTGTATACGTTTCTTCCGTGTCGCCCTCGGCCTTCGTCGAAATGCTCTCGATGCCCGCATTTTTTAGCACCGATACAAATCTCTTCGCGCTTTCCCGCACACCGACGTTTTCAGCGAGGATGATTGTTTTTCGATTGGTGATGAACACGTTTCCATCAAGATGAAGGTGCACCGCCCCTCCGACGTCATCAATTTTTTCTGGCTTGCGACCTTTCAGAAACTTGAGAAGGGCGAATAAACCGCCTCCTACCACGCCGACGGCTGTCCCGGTCTTCAGAATTAGGTCAGCTAGTTCCTTCGCTGCTGAAATCCCATCTTTATTTGCAGCGGCTAGGCTTAACAGTGAATGTAAGGTCTCACCGATCGACTGAACAACTGACAGATCGACCTGGAAACACGCTGCCTCAGTCGCCTTGACCCTAACGGCTGTCTTTACACGATCTCCGTTTAGGGTGTCGCTTGCCGACTGGAACACATCGCCTAGGGCAAGAAGCGCTGGCGCCAAGTCCCGCACATCGATGTCGCCTGTATCGACAGCCGGCCCTCGGAATATGACTTTGAAATTTGAATCCGTCATAAGCTGCATCTTAAACCACAGCCTTTCTCAAACTCTTAGCGTTTTCGCGACTCGCCAGCAGCGGTTGCTCGACCTGCTCGGGTGCGGTGCTGGACGGCGCGCGCGGTCATACAAATTGGGGCAATACCGAGAAACTGCCCTGGATGCGCAAGGCAGGCTCCAAAGCTCATGAGCAACGATCGGCATCGTCGCTGAATAGTGTTGCAATTGCGGCACAGACTCTGCGAGATTCGGTCGCTACATTTTTTCCATTTCAAGCTGCAGTCGACCGTTTTCTGAATTGGGGAATGTATGTTTCGCAGTGCCGTTGTTTTAGCCGCCCTTTCTGTTTCGACCGTCGCAAGTGCGCAGGAGTTTAATCAGTTCCTGGTTTTTGGCCCTAGCCTGCTCGACAGCGGATATTTTAAGCTTCAAGGCGGTGACGCACACTTCACGTCCGCTCGAAATGCTGGCGCAGCGATGACGCCATCCGGCGGCATCATGAACACCACGATCCTTGCTGAGCGCTTCGGCCTGACAGACGTCTCGCGTGGCGTGTCCGCAACGGGAACGAACTACGCCGTGTCGGGTGCCGCCATCACAGGCGCGAATGGCTTGGCGCCGACATCGCCCACTATCGTCCAGCAGATGATCAGCTATCTGGCCTCGACCGGCGGCGTGGCTAATCCGAATGCTCTCTACTTGATCAGCGCCGGTAGCAACAGCACCGGCAATCTGGTTCAGCAGGCCGGATTCTTCTCAACCGCTGTAACAGCCCTTCGTGATGCGGGCGCGCGCTACATTTTGGTCCCAAATCTTGGGCGGAACGATGTACTCAATACGACGATCTACCAGAATCTTGCCGCGGCAGGTGTCAACTTTATTCCTGCTGATCAGACGGCACTAATCCTCGCCGTGCAAGCCAACCCCGCACGGTTTGGCCTAACCTCGGCGGCCCGCGGCCCAGTGCCCATCGCTCCTGCGCCAACTTTCGCCACCGCCCCTCCGTCATCCGCAGCGGCCTGCCAACCGCAAACTGGAGCCTATTCTGGCTACGGTCTCTATTGCGTGCCATCAACTACGCCGATTACTTCGCTGCCCCCTGCCAGCACGGCCTATCTGACGTCAGCCAATGCCCTGCAGACCAACCTCTTTTCGGACAATCTCCATCTTTCGCCAGCGGGCCAGCAGATCCAAGCGGACTACTATTACAGCTTGATCGTCGCCCCGAGCCAGATCTCTTTCTTGACGGAAAGCGCCATCCAGGCCCGCCGCGGCGTGACGCTTGGCATTCAGGAGCAGATCGACATCACTCAGCGCCGCGCGACGCCGGGCTTCAATGTCTGGTTCAATGGCGATGTGTCGTCGCTGAAGCTCAATAACAGCTCGCCTGGCTTCCCCGGCGATCCGTCCACGCCGATCGCCGGCACCCTGGGCGGCAGCTACACCTTCAGCAACAACGCCTTGATCGGCAGCGCGGTGACGCTCGGCGAGTTCAGCCCGTCCTTCACCTCAGGTGGCGGATTCCGTCAGCAGGAAGTGGCTGCGACGGTGTTTGGTGCCGTGCGCGCCGACAATCTCTGGGCCAACGCGATCATGAGCTTTGGCTGGATGAAATATGACGTAAATCGCGTCGTGCCACTGGGCATCTCGTTCGACAGCAACCAGGGTAATACCAACGGTCGCAATTTCTCCTTTGCCGCGCTGACGGGATACGACTTCCGGCAGGGTGCTATGACCCACGGCCCGGTTGCTGGCGTCGAGGTGCAGTCGGTGAGCATCGACACCTTCACCGAAACCGGCAGTTTCACTAGCATGGCCTTCTCGAATATCGGCCGCACCTCGACGGTGTCTGCGCTCGGTTATCGAGCCGCAATCGATTACGGCAATTGGCGGCCATTTGCACAGGTGACGTGGAACCACGAATTCGACAACACGGCAAACCGATCCGTCACTGCAACGGTTCTTACATTGCCAGGTCTGACGCCGAGCTACTCTCTGCCGATCGTGCAATTCGGCCGCGACTGGGCGAGCGCGGTGGTGGGCACGACGGTGACGCTTGCGAAAGACTGGATCGGTCTTGCCGCCTTCAATGCACAGCTAGGTCAGAACGGCGCCACCAATTACGGCGGGCGTTTCGGTATCAACTATGCACTCAACTCTGGCTCGCAGCTTCTGTTCAAATAGCAAAGACAGATGCGGCGCTTACCGAAGGCCGATTGAGATAACTGTGACACCTTCGAAACTACGCGTCGGCGATGTGTGCCGACTGAACGAGCTTGGCCGGTCGCGAAGCCCTAAAACACTCTGGAGGACAGCTGTTGTCGTCAGCATCGTCGGGCGACGCCGCTCTTACCGGGTGTTACCTGCGGGACGGAAGGACGCCGTTTGCATCCACAGTAGTTATCTGGAGTTGGCGTCGGAGGATGAACCTGCGCGGTAGAACGGTTCCGCGCTGAGGGCGCAACAGTGCGCTTTCACTAAAGCTGCATCACCCAGATGGGTTAGGAACTCACGAGAGCGACGTTTAGCTTAACATCGAGTTAAAGTTGAACGCGACAACGCGTCAGTATTTATCTGCCCAAGCAATGCTTGGGGGCTTGAGTGTATAAATTTCGATCTGGATCTGCTGGTAAATCGACCGATCCAAACGATGGCCCACGGCGTCGTCACTCGATGTCTTGGAGCGAACGGATCGCGCTCGTTGGGGCATTCATCCTGATGGTTTTTGCCAGCCTGTTGTTGGCAATTGTCGTTGCACCGCTCTGGATCTGGCGCACTCTTAAGGGCGCCTTCCGGCGGGAATAGCGCAGGCGATCGGCCGCGCCGAAAGCAAGCTCGCCCGCCGGGAAAGCAAAAAAAGGCCGCCGCCCCGAAGGACAGCGGCCAGTTTCGTTAAGGCGCCAGAGACGAAGGAACGGCTTCGTCACCAGCTATCCGGGCTCATTCCCGGATCCGGTCATTCGACAGTAACGCGCGTCAATCCGCCCATCCCGATCGCCCGCGCGGCGGCGTGACTGAGATCGATGCACCGGCCGCGCACGAAGGGTCCGCGGTCATTGATGCGCACCGTCACCGCCCGCCCGTTCGCCTTGTTCGTCACCGTGACGTGGCTACCGAAGCGCCTGGTGCGATGCGCCGCCGTCAAGGCGTGGGTGTTGAAGCGTTCGCCAGAGGCCGTCCGGCGGCCGTGGTAGCCGTCCCCGACGCCATAGTGGCTGGCAGTGCACGTTTCGGCAGTGGCAGGCATAGCAAATAGCGCGCACAGCAAAGTGCACGCCGCGGCAAAGCGGAGCATAGACATTCCTTAGGATTGTGATGCACAGTTTTAGGGCTGAGGATTGATCCCCATCCGCCCTTAGCCAGCCCGGCGCGTCTGGATTCGGTGATGCGTCGGGCTATTGTTTGGGATGGGTCAGTCGCTCGACCGCAGCCGCAATGTCCATCATGTCGCCAAGACGATTGCCAGCCTTGGCCAGATCTTCCATTGCATCAGCGAGTCTGCGGATCTCAGCCGTGAAGCGCTCCATGGCCATATGATCGGCGAGCAACGCTGAGATCCCCACGCCGGCCGCTGGCGATGGCGACTCTACCGGCTTTGGCCGCTTCGAGCCGAAATAGGCCACCCCCAACGCTGTCAAACCGCCGCCGCCAACCAGCGGCGCAAGGAATTTCAGCGCCTCCATAAGCGTGATTACGTCTTGCGGATCAGCCGCCATTGGAGGCGTCCCGCGCCTTCGGCGATGCGTGGTCCTGCCCGCACCTGAAACAGGAATAGCCCTCGAAGAAGATGAAAACGAAGAAGACGTATCGCATTGGAAAATCCGGCGCCCCATTCTTCACAGCAAGCCAATAAAGCGCGCTGATGATCAGCCACCAAATCAGGCCCAGCATAGCGCCGAAAAAGCGCAGGCCGGGCGTGCGGCGCCAATTGCCATTGATGTAGAGCGCCAGTAGCCGCGAGCTGCCGACGGCAACGCCAATGTAACCCCAGACCCACTCGGGCGCGATTACCAGCAGGTATTCGAACGTCGGCCCATTCATCATCTTCGTCGGCACAGCGCACGCGCCGGCCCAGACAACAAGCATCCATGCGAGCATGTGCTCGACGGTGCGGGTCGGATACTTCTCCGAGGCCGCATGGCGAAACAGCGCATAGGCCAGGTGGGCAGAGATTGTGCGGGTCACTTTTGATATGCCCGACACCGGTCGCGGAGCAGCTTGTAGTCGGCAATCATGCCTGGCGACGCCGCGGCGGGATCAGCCGACAGAAGACTGCGGAGTTCGGCGCCAGCCTTTTTGGTGGCGGCCGCATCATAGGCTTTGAGCGGCGGGCACTTCGTCTGCACGACGACCTCCGGCGCGTCGGCCGGAAACTTGCCGGCCGCTTCAGAAGGCGTCGCCCCGCTCCATGTCAGCAACGACAGCGCCAACATCAGGCCGATTGACCGCAATTTCACTCGCTCGACGCTCCGCATCGGCGGACTCCTTGTTGATGGTGGAAGTGGTTTCAGCGACGCCGAGATCATGGAGATTGTTCTCGGCGCGCTTGCGGGCGAGCCAGTCGTTGAGGCCGACCCCGGCGGCATTGAACAATGCCTCCAGGATCGTCAGCAGCGCGGCTCCTGCGAGCCCCGAGAACATCAGTTTGCCGATACGGTGCTGACCGCAGCCGGCAGCGCCGCATCGCTGGCGCCCTCGCCCAGGTTCAGCCGAGCCCAGATCTTTTTAGCCAGCCCTTCCGGACCACCGGCCCAGGACTGGAGCCACGCTGGGGCATTATCGACGGCATACTGGAGCGCTTTGGCCAGCACCTCGTTGCCGACATCGACTGACAGGGTCTTGTCCTTCACGGCGCCCTGAACGCATTCAGGCCATAGCCGATCGCGTTATTGAGCAGCAGCTCGACCCGGGCATTTCCGAAGATCGCCACGATGTTCGCTGGCAGCTGGCGCAGCAGGACCATGGCAATGGATGCAAGGATCCACGCGATCGCCTGCCCGGCCTGTGAGACGGTCGCGCCCCACGCCCACGTTACCTTCGTGGATTCCGAGACCGACTGTGCGATGGTTTCGGGTGCGGCGTCGGCCGCCATGGCCAACACGGGGATAGCGAGAGCCAGGAAGAGCACCGGCAAGCCAGCGTGCATCCAGGGCGCCCGCGGCTTGGCGGCCATACGGGCGACGCCGTAGAGCAGCCCCAGCACGGTGACGGTTACGAGGAAGATCGGGCCAAAAAGATAGGTCAGGACCGCAATAGCGGCGAGCGCCAGCGCGCCGTGGATCAGCGTGGGGAACATTGGTCACCTTTGAAGTGGGAATGCGCGATGCCGTCGCGCGGCGGATCGATAAAAGCGGCTTAACCGACCGCTAACCACGTTCAGGCAATGTCAGGGCATCCGTAAGGAGCGTGACATGCGTAAAAATGCTGAATTTCTCATTGCGGTAATCTACGCCGCCGCCATCGTTGTTGGCGTCGCCAGCGAGGCCATAGCGAACATCGCAGGCTAAGCCTCGCTGCCAGCAGAGGCCGCCTGCCCTGTCGCGCCCATCTTGCGGCCGGCGGTCGGGAGCGGCACGCCGGCCGGCCAGCGGATCGCCTTGATGGCTCGAGATTTGGGGATCTTCGTCACGTTGACGCTGTCGGCCTGGTTGCCGCCGCGGCAGTAATAGTAATTGGCGTCCTCGCTCTCATACAGCGTGACGTGGCCGCCACCGGTGCGGCTGTAGACCAGCACGGCGCCGGGCGTCGGGACTTTCAGAGCAACGCCCCAGGAAGCCCAAGCCAGCGCTGAGAGCAGCGCCGAGGCCGGCTTGATGCCGTTCACCGCGAAGACGTAGCCCATCCCCAGCCCGCACCACGGGATGCTGTCGTGGTTGTACCAGCCGACATTCCCTTTGAGATCGGGATAGCGGCGGACGATCTCGTGCGCCATCTCGATGATGAAGGGGTTGTCTTTCGAACCAGGCGCTTCCTTAGTTCCAGTCAGCGCCCGCATCGTCGCCAGCCACGGTGCGACCTTCAGGACGGACGGTGGCGGCCCGATCTTATCCAGCGCCTGCGCAGTCGGCACATCGACGATGCCGTCGACCTTCATGCCGCGCGACGCCTCAAAAGCCTTCAGGGCGGTCAGTGTGATCGGCCCGAATTCGCCATCCGCCTGAATGTCCCGCCCGTCATTTCGGAGGGCAAGTTGCACGGCTGTGACGGCCGGGCCCGTTGCGCCCATGCGCAAGGGACCGCTGGCCACAAGGGCTGCGATGGTCATGGTGTTCTCCATTGATCAGGAAGGGGCGCGGCCGTGCAGTTCGGCTCACGCTTTTCAGTACGAAGGTGCGCTGTTTTGAGACAGTGTGACCTGTCTGAGACATAATCGTTTTTGATGGCGTGATAGATCGAACGGCATTGCAGGACCGTCGATTATGCAGCTGTCTCTCATTGGATGCGCGATTGTGATTGCGCTTTATTACATCGCCCTGAACGCGATCAGCTCGGGCGTTTTCGGCTGACTTGGAGGGCTTCCGCGCTCACTCATCATATCCGATGCGGCGCTTATGGACTCATAACGGACGTCTATGCCGTGGCAGAAATATCACAAACCACGCAATAGTGTCCCGCAGCCACCTTACACGGAACGCAGCTCCAATGTGCGAATTGCCGACAAGGGCGCCGTCGCGTCTGACGCGTTGTATCGTGGTGTCCAATGGGGCTGTTGAGGTTTATTCTGGCGTTCAGCGTCGCATTAATGCACGGCGGGGACGCCCATTTTGGTAACCGCAATCTCGTCTATGGGTTCGATGCGGTGATCTTCTTCTTCATGATCTCCGGCTTCTACATGACGATGATCTTGAATGGAAAATATACAAGTGTCTCACTTTTTTACTTGAACCGATGGCTCAAGCTTCTCCCTATCTACCTCGTGATAGTCTTCATACTTATAATTATTTCGCCCATCACGCCCAATGGCGGATGGGAAGTGCATTTCGCTTACACACTATTCAACTACACAATGCTTTTTTCCGATTTGGCGTTTGTGCTCGACTGCTCAACGACCACACTTCAGATCCTTACGCCCACATTAGCGAAGCAAGATTGCTCCTCGCTGCTTTACATTCCACCAGTATGGTCAGTCAGCATCGAAATACTATTTTACGCAATTGCACCATTTGTGATCGTGTTTGGAAAGCATTATCTCAAGCGCATTGCGGCCCTCTGTCTGATAAGTTTAGCATGGCTGGCCGCCTCTAAAGAATTGAGCTTCCAAGAGTTCCCGTGGCGCTACAACATATTCCTGCCGAATGCTATGTGGTTCGCGCTCGGGAGCCTCGCCTACTATCTAAAGCAGAGCAGCCCGCTAAATAGAGCGCTACCGTCAACTTTTCACATACAGGCCTTTTTCTTCTCGGCAGTGATTACTGCATCCGTTGCCTACCAGTACTTTCCCATCCCGACCGTTTTCATGATGCGGCTTCGCCTCTATAGCTACGCAGCACTTCTTTTTGTGGCGCTTCCTTACCTCTTCGATTTCTCAAAGAATTCTAAAGTTGACAGGTTCATTGGCAATTTATCGTATCCAATATACATCTGCCACCTGCCAGTACTGCATTATGCCGCGAAGCATTATCCAGCGGCAAACGCGCTTCTCATCGTCATAGCGACAGCATTGGTCCTTCAGCTCATAGTCGGCATACCGGTTGAACGGATCCGACAATGGGTCGCTGGGCGCAGCCTCGGCGAGAAATTTCGCGCGGTCGGCCCAACGGGATTGTTCCGATAACACGGTGATTGGGACGATCGGAAAACTTGCGCTTGCCATCTTTTGGCGCAAGCCAGGTTTTCCCAAATGGCTTGTCGAGCGGGGCAATGCCTTCTTCATCATCAGTGGATCGGACACGGCGACGCTCACGGCGATAATGCGTCGTCTTATGGGGCCTGTCGCTGTCAGCAACACTGTTGGTAGCGATTGGAATTTACCCTCGGGAATGGGAAATATTCATTGTCTCCGAGCGGGGCTTCCGCGCTCACTTGTCACCAACGGGCGTGCGAACAGCGGCTATGCTGCGACTTTTCGGCGGAACTACCGGGTGAAGCGATGAAACGCCGGGCACCTCGCGTGCTGGTATAAGCTAGAAATGTCCGCTACATCTCCGCTGATCAAAGAGGCAACCATGGATGCAGGGCTAATTACGACGGCGGCCATTCTCGCGACCGGCACCGTCTTTATGATCGACGTCTACAGGTCAAATTGGAAAACTTACCGAGATGGCACCTGGCATGACTACATGGCGCTACAATACATTCGGCTGATCACCGGCGAGCATGTCATCGCGCTCGGGGTGCGTCGCCGAATGATGTCAGATGGAACATCGCAGTATCGAAAACGCACAGCCGACGAACAGGAAACCGACAACCTGAAAAGTCACTGGTGAAGCAGAACCTTTAGTGAGGCTGCTCGGCGGCCCTTAGCTGGCCGCCCGCGTAATTCTTCCAGCCAGAAATTCGTCATGCAACGTATCGGTTTTCTAGAATCTATCCGCGGCCTTGCCGCGATGCAGGTTGTTCTGCTTCACGTCTTTTCGGCCTTCATCCCGAAATTAACAGAACCTGCCGGACCTGACCTTCTCGGCTATCTGCACCACTCACCGCTGTTTTTCCTCTATGATGGATATTCAGCAGTCTATCTCTTCTTCATTTTGAGCGGCTATGTGCTTGATCGAGCTTTCGGAGCATCGGAAGCCGGCCCAATCGTAACCTATGTAGGACGACTGGTTCGCCTTGGTTTGCCCGCCTTGGCCGTTTGCGTGCTGGCTACAGCATTATTCGCAATTTTCAAAAACGCTCATATTGAAGCTGGAAAAGAAGCTGGGTCGGTCTGGCTTTCAATGCTCTGGACACCGGAGTTGAGCCTGACCTTCGTTCTCAAAGACGCAATCGTAAACGCATTGCTGATCGGATACACCTGGAACGATGGATACCAATGGCTCTCGCCATGGCAGGACTTTGTCGGAAGGTCCTTCGCCTCTCCGATGTGGTCACTCAGCTGGGAAATGTTCGGTTCAGTTATAGTCTACGCGCTTGTAAAGATAAGACGCACCTCCAAGCCCCTCTACTTTTTTACAGTGTTTACGCTTTGCGTGTTTTTTATAAGAAGTGCGTACTTGTGCTTCATATTGGGAAGCCTGGCTGCAACATTTCAGCTGTCTGAACGGGCTCCCGTTCTGCGCGCTCGACACGCAGTGCCGCTGATCGCAGTTGGCATCGCTACGTGCGTGGTCGCGGAATTTTGGGTCCCGCGCTGGATAACCGTCCTCTGTGAGAGCAAGACGCTTTTGTTGTATCCACAACAGGGAGCCAAGTTTGTTATGAAAATCTACGGAGCGCTCATGCTGTTTTTTGGCATAAACCAGTTTGGGGCAGCTAGAACTGCACTATCCGTTCCGCGCCTCGTCAAATTTTCTGAGCTGTCTTTTTCGATATATTTGCTGCATTGGCCGATATTGTTTGGTCCGTCCGCAGCGCTCTATTTAGTGCTTTCATTTAACTCGACAGCCATCATCGCTGCATTTTTTGCTTCTGCCGCAACTATCATTGTGACTTTTTTAGCCGCAAAAATTTTCGTTCACGTCGATCGACTAGCCATCACACTATCAAAGAAAGTTAGGCGAATAGGCAAGTTGTCGCCCGCGACATCGGGATCGGCGTCAAAATAGGCGGGCATCCGCCGTAGCGCCAGCACCCCATATAGCCGGCGTATTAGAGGCCGTGTGGCTGATCGTGCACTGATCGACTGTTGTACTATCCGGACCACCGGCCGACTGCCCGTTTGTATTGCTCATCGCCGGCGGTGCACGTTTACGACGTTTTAAAAATCCAGGTAGCTTTCGATTCCGTCACACCCGAACCAAACGTGCCGATCAGACGCTGGAAGCCAAGGCCGGTGATGTTACCATCCAGCTTCTCAAACAGCTTCAGGCACAACAGTTCGGCATCATCCTTTGATCTCATGATGAAGGGCAGCCGCTCCGATGACGGCAGCTCAATTCCGGGAAGAACTAGAACGCCAGTGGCTTGAAACGTGTCAGTGGTCGCGGCTACGCCGTTGACGCTACCTGTCGCCCCTGCATAGCCAGGCGCCGTCGTCGTGGCCCACGCTCCGGCGGTGCCGAGCGTGTTGCTGCCACCAGCCACGCAGAGCTGAAGGACGAGACCCGATGCGGATGCATCCTTGATCCAAGCGCCCGATTGCCGCGTCTTCATGGCGCATGAGGGCGTGTGCCACCTCGCCGGCCGGAAGATAAAGCCGGGCGAGCCGTGGGATTGCGACCACGTCATCGCACTGATCAACGGCGGCGAACACCGTGAGAGCAACCTGGCGCCGGCGCTTCGCGACAAGCATCGCGAGAAGACTGCAGAGGACGTTGCCGAGAAGTCCCGCGTCTATCGGAAAGCCGCAAAGAACATTGGCATCGATCTGCGGAGCAGCCCGAAGATCCGGTCTGTCGGATTTCGACCTGCCGGTGCTCAACACCGTGCGTCGGCGCCGATCAACAAGTGGCGGGGTTACGCACCATGAGCGAGCCGACGCTTTATGTGACCGAAAAGCAGATCATCGAACGCATGGGCGTTGGTATCAACGCCGGCCGGAAGGCCGTCCAGCGCATGCGTCAACACCCAAAATTTCCGCCCAAGGACATCGGCGGAAAGCGCTATTGGCCATCTGTTCGGGACTTTCTGGACTCTTGGAACAACCGTACCATCACCGCCCCCGGCGATCCGGCTGGGCAGGAGACCACCAATGGAAAAACCTCATATAGCGGCCGCGCCCGGCCTAGCCTGGCGGCCGCGAAAGAATGGCTGGGCGGCCGTGTGGATATGCCGTCAGGACATCGCAAAGAAAGGCTTCAAGCCAACCACGCATCAGATCGGCGTGTTCGAGAGCGAGCTGACTGAGTCAAACCTGATCCTGATCCGCAAGGAGTGCGCTCGGCTTCAGGAAGAGATGTACGATTTCGTAACCGACCAGCCGAACGTGTTCGGCGGCCGCATACGCGACCTCATCAACGCCTATCAGACGGACCCGGATTCGACGTATCACGCGCTGACCTACAAGTCGCGCAAGCAGGTCGAGTCCATCATGAGGCGCGTACTCGAAGCTTGTGGCGGCGACCTTCTGTCGGAAATGAACGCTCGGACAATGAAGCAGGTCTACGAGAAGCTGCGCTGGCCGACCGGCAAGGAAGGCAAGGAGCGGATTGCGACCGCGCACGCCGGGATGACGCATATCCGTCTTATGCTGTCGTTCGGTGCCACCTATGAGATCGAAAAAGCGCCGCGTAATCAGCAGAGCGAATGCGCCCGTCTGCGCGAGATCATGAGTGGCATGCGCTTCGAGCTCGTGAAGGCCCGGAAGCAGACGGTGACACTGCGCCAATGCGAGCAGCTGATCGCCAAGGCTCACGAACTGGGGCTGCACTCGATCGCCTTGGCCCAGGCCATGCAGTTCGACCTCCGCTCCCGGCAGAAGGACATCATCGGCGAATGGGTGCCTCTTTCGGAACCAGGTGTCTCGTCGATCGTTCGCCGCGGCCGTAAATGGCTCCGCGGTATCCGCTGGGAGGAGATCAACTCGGACTTAATCCTAGAGCACGTCACCTCGAAGACGGGCAAGCTGATGAAGCGCGACCTGAAGCTCTATCCGATGACGATGGCGGAGCTGGCGCGCATCCCGGCCGAACGGCGCTATGGACCTGTCGTGGTTTCAGATGGCACTGGGCGACCTTGGAAGCAGAACAACTTCCGCCTCCGCTGGCGCGAGGTCGCCGATGCTGTTGGCATCCCGAAAGAGGTTTTCAACATGGACACCCGCGCCGGCGGCATCACCGAAACCATCAAAGCGACAGGCGGGAATCTCGAAGCCGCTCGCAAAGAAGCCGACCATTCCAAGCTCGAGCAGACGGCGAAATACAGCCGTGAGCACGATGAAAGTAACCGCGACACCGCTGTAATCGTGGCCGATTTTCGGGCCAAGAACAGAGTTTGAACTTCGTCTTGAACTTCTAGTGAACTTGTGATTGCTAAGAGCCAGAAAAGTCTAGGGAAAAACAAATCATGGCTCAGATGATCCGCCAGTCGCTGGTCAAGTTCGACGCTCCGCTCTGCGAAACCATCATCGACACGCCGAAGCCGCAAGGCCGTGAAGTGCTGGTGCGCATCGAGCGCTGTGGCCTGTGCCATTCCGACCTGCATATCCAGGACGGCTGGGCCGATCTTGGCGGCGGCAAGAAGCTCGACACCACGCGTGGCATGACCCTGCCCTTCACCCTTGGCCACGAAATCGCGGGAATCGTCGATGAAGTGGGCCCCGAAGGCGACCAGTCGCTGGTCGGCAAGAAGCAGGCAGTCTTCCCCTGGATCGGCTGCGGCAAGTGCCGCGACTGCCTCGCTGGCGACGAGAACCTGTGCGCCCGCAACCGCTTCCTCGGCGTCTCCCTCGATGGCGGTTTTGCCACCCATGTGCTGGTGCCCGACCAGAAATACCTGCTCGATTACGATCCGCTGCCGACCAATGTCGCTGCGACGCTGATGTGCTCGGGCATCACCGCCTATGGTGCGCTGAAGCGCCTGGTCGATCGTCCGCGCCAGCGCAATCTGCTGCTGGTCGGCCTCGGCGGCGTCGGCATGGCCGGGCTGTCGCTTGCACAGGCGATGTTCAAGCAGCCGATCTCGGTGGCCGACCTCAATCCGGCAGCGCGCGAGGCCGCGCTGAAGAACGGCGCGTCCTTCGCCTATGATCCCTCCGAGCCCGATATCGCCAAGCGCATCGTGAAGGAGAACGACGGCGGCTTCGACGGCGTGGTGGATTTCGCGGGCAACGACAAATCCATGAATTTTGCAGTCGCTGCGGCGGCCCGCGGCGGCAAGGTGGTGGTGTCCGGCCTGATGGGCGGCGAATTCAGCCTGCCAATGGTGCAGTGGATCTACAAGCGCCTGACTGTGGAAGGCTTCATGGTCGGCACGCTGGACGAGGCCAAGGAGCTGATGACCCTCGCCCGCGCCGGCAAGGTCAAGCCGACGCCGATGACGGAAGAGCCGATGGCCGACGCGCAGAAATGGATCGAGCAGCTCCGTGCCGGTAAAGTGGTCGGGCGGATCATGCTGGCGAACTAGCTCGCCTCATACTCCCCCTCATCCTGAGGAGCCGCGCAGCGGCGTCTCGAAGGATGGCGGCAGCGCTCTAACATCTCATGGTTCGAGACGGCGCTTCGCGCCTCCTCATCATGAGGGACAGAGCCAGGACTGCGCGTCCAGCCAATTGCGATTCACGCCGTCCCGGCTACCATGATCCCCATTGCCAGGTGGGGATCATGGACCATTTTGTCCGCTACGTGCGTTCGCTCGCGCTGATATGTCTCGCATCGCTTTCGACGATCGGCATTGCTCATGCCGAGAAGCGCATTGCGCTGATCATCGGCAACTCGAACTATCAAAGCATCACCCGCCTCGACAATCCGAAGAACGACGCCAAACTGATGGCGCAGACGCTGTCCGCGCTTGGCTTCACACTGGTCGGCGGCGGCGCACAGCTCGATCTCGACAAGCCGTCTCTCGATATCGCCGTGCAGAATTTCGGCCGCCAGGTGCAAGGCGCCGATGTCGCGCTGTTCTATTATGCCGGCCATGGCGTGCAGGTCTCCGGCGCCAACTACCTCGTCCCGATCAGCGCCAATCCGACCCGCGAGGCCGATGTCGATTTCCAGATGGTCGATGTCAATCTCGTGCTGCGGCAGATGCAGGGCGCGGGCACGCGGCTCAACATGGTCATCCTCGATGCCTGCCGAAACAATCCCTTTGGCGCCCGCGGCCTGCGCGCAGCGGAAGGTGGCCTCGCGCAGATGCGCGCACCGGAGGGCACGCTGATCTCCTATGCCACCCAGCCCGGCTCGGTGGCGCAGGACGGCGTCGATGGCAACAGCCCCTACACGAAAGCGCTGGCGAGCACGGGGCGACAGGCCGGCCTCGATATCTTCCAGACGTTCAACCAGGTCGGCCTGGCGGTCAAGCGCTCCACCGGCGGCGCTCAGCAGCCGTGGGTGTCGTCGTCGCCGATCGACGGCAATTTCTATTTCGTGGCGCCGCCCCCGGCGGTGCCCTTGATCGTGCCGGACAAGCCACTGCAGGAAGCGCGGCTGTCGGACGCGCCGCGCATCGACTTCGACAAGCTCGCGATCACCGATCCCGTCAAGCTGACGGAGATCAGCGATCGCCTCTATGAGTTGAACTTCGATCCGGAGCCGCTGAACAGCAAGAACGGCATCGCCGTCGCCATCCGCGACTTCCAGCTCAAGGGCGGCCTGCCGCCCACCGGCGAAGCCACCGAAGGCCTGCTGCAACGCCTGCGGACGATCCAGGACGTCAAGCCCTGGGGCGCTATCGTGTTCGACGCCAAGGACAAGAAATGGGGCATGTCATGGGACCAGCCGTCGCGCAAATCCGCGGTCGGCAAAGCCCGCGCGCAATGCGGCGCGGCGGCCTGCGGGCTTGAACTGTCGTTCTATGGATCGAATTGCGGGGCCTTCGCATCGCTTGGCGGCAACTGGTCGCTGGTGGCGCGCAGCACGCTGGCACAGGCACGCGATGCGGCCATCGATCAATGCAGCAAGACACGAAAATCATGCTCCATCGTCGGCGCCATTTGCGCCAATACAGTCAAAGGTCCCGACGCGAAATTGTAAGCAAGCCCATTGTGAAAGTTGATTGCGATGTCTCTTCGATCCGGTTTGATAATTGGCGCAGCCGCGTTCCTTCTGTCTAGCGGCACCGCCCTCGCCCAAGGCGCCACCGGCGGCAGCCTTGGCAACGACAACAAGACCCTGTCGGGCTCCGCCCCGGAATCCCGATCAGCCCCGCCTGCCCGCCGCGAACGCACCGAACGTCCCGCACCGCGCCGCCAGACCGCAACGCGGAGCCGTAGCGAAGGCGGTGGCGGTGGTGGCGGGAGTTTCGACGGCGTCTGGTCGATCTCGAGCGCCGGCACGTCGGGCTGCTCCGACACGCTGACAGAGCAATTCGTCGTCTCGGGCGGACGGATGACAGGGGGCTCCGGCGCCGGCAGCGCCACGGTGAGCGCCAACGGGAGCGTACGCGGCGCCGGCAACTACAGCGGCATCGGCGTCACCAGCCAGGGCCGCCTGTCCGGGCGCACCGGCTCCGGCACCTTCCAGCGCTCCGACGGATGTTCGGGCCGCTGGGTCGCATCAAAGCAGTGATCGCTATGACAGTCCCACAGGTCCTCATGAAATCAGTCGCCCTTCCCTGCCTGCTCGTCGTCACACTCGGCAGCGGCCACGCATGGAGCCAAGGCGCCACCGGGGGCAGCCTCGGCAACGACAACAAGTCGCTGTCCGGCTCGTCCTCCGAGCCACGTGCCGCAGCACCCGCGCGCCGCGAGCGATCCGAGCCGCGCGCAGCGCCGGTCCGGCGAAGCTCCGATGACGGCGGCGGGAGTGTCGCCCGGTTCGATGGCAGGTGGCGGATGAGCTTCACCGGCCGAAGCAAGATATGCGCAGGCATCACAGCCGACAGCACATTTACAGTCTCCGGCGGCCGCACCAATGATGGCAGCACCGTCACTTCGAGTGGCGCGTTCCAAGGGGTTGCCAATACCAGCGGCGTGAGTGCCGTCTTGACCGGCCGCCTGTCCGGCCGCAGCGGCGGCGGATCGATGCAGATGTCGAATGGCTGCAGCGGCCGATGGACGGCAGTGAAGCTGTGATTGGCGCTGTCTACGCCTTGCGTTGTGGTCGCATGGTCTCGCCGATCGCGACCACGATCGCGCAGATGGCGACCAGCACGATCGATGCCGCGGAGGCCGCCGGCAGGTCCGTGCCGGTCTCCGAGATCTTGCTGTAGAGCACCAGCGGCAGGATGTTGACCTGCGTGCCCGCGAGCGCCAGCGCGGTGCCATAGGCGCCGATCGCCACTGCCGCCGTCAGGCAATAGGCCGCGATCAGGCTCGGCAAAATCTGCGGCAGCATCACCTCCACCAGCGTGCGGAAACCACCTGCGCCGAGCGATCGCGATGCCAGCATCTGGTTGCGATCGAAATTGCTGATGGCCGGCAGCACGATCAGCACCACGCGCGGCACGAGATAGTAGGAATAGGCAAGTCCGAGCCCGACCGGCGAGAAGATGAAGCCGCCGATGACAGCGGGATCGAAGCCGAGCTTCGCCAGCAGCAGCGTGACGAAACCGGCGCGGCCGAGCAGCAGGATAAAACCGTAGGCGACGATCAGGCCGGAGAACGTCAGCGGCAGCGAGATCGCGATCAGCGCCGCTGTGCGCAGGCCCGGTGCCAAGCGCGCCAGCGCCAGTGCGACGCAGAAGCCGACCACGAGCGAGAACAGCGGCGCCACGGTGCCGAGCACCATGGTGCCGCGCAGCCCGTTCCAGAATACGGGATCGGCGGTGAGGCGCGCGAAGGCGCTGCCGCCATCGGTGAGCGCCCCGATCAGCACCGCGCCCACAGGCAACAGGAAGAACAGCCCCAGCACCACGGCGCCGGGGACAGTCATGGCTGCGAGCATCGATGTGGAAACGCGTGCGGACATGTCTGGCTCGTGTTATCGATCGTCATTGCGAGCGAAGCGAAGCAATCCAGTCTTCCTTCGCTTATGGCCTTCTGGATTGCTTCGTCGCTACGCTCCTCGCAATGACGGCGTGTCACTGCCCCAGCACGGCCTTCGCCCAGCCGGCATCGATCTCGGCCTTATTGGCGGTGGCCTTGGCGATGTCCAGCGCCTGCAACTGGGGTGCTGCTGGCATCTTGTCGGCGACGCTCGCCGGCAGGGCCACACCCGGCACGGCCGGACGCACAAAACCCTCGGCAAAGATCTTCTGGCCTTCCTCGCTCATGATGAAGTTGAGCCAGAGTTTGCCGGCATTCGGGTTCGGGCCGTTCTTCACCAGCGAGATTGCGTAAGGCGCGGCGGCGGTCGCTTCCTTCGGGATCACGACAGCGATGCCATCGCCGAGACCATCGGTGAACTTGGCCTTGAGGCCGTCATTCTCGTAGCCGATCCAGATCGGGATCTCACCCTTCAGGAACTGGGCGTAGGGCGTGGTGCCAACGGTGCGCAGCACATTGCCGGCCTTGGTCAGCTTGCCGAGATAATCGATGCCCGGCGCGACATTGTCCATGCTGCCGCCATTGCCGAAGGCGGCGGCGAAGGCAACGACCTGGCCCTGCCCGGTCGAGCGCGGATCCTGATAGACGATGGCGTTCTTGTAGTCGGGCTTGAGCAGGTCGGCCCAGCCGGTCGGGATCGTCTTGACGAGCTTGGTGTTGACCAGGAAGGCAACGCTCAGCGTATGGATGGTGAACCAGCGGCCATCGGCATCGCGCAGCGGCTCGGCGAGCTTGTCGAAATTCACGGGCTTGAAGCTTTCAACGACATTCGCCTTGGCGGCATCAAGGGCGGAGGCCGCGAAGTAATAGGCGGTGTCAGCCTGCGGGCGGTTCTTCGCCTTATCGAGGGCAACCACGGTCGCCGCCGAGCCGAGGTCGTTATAGACCATCTCGACACCGGGATAGCGCTTCTGGAATGCCTTGAACTGGTTGGCCCAGTTGGCCCAGGTCGGGCCGGTGTCGAACGACACGACGAGGCCTTCCTTGCGGGCGGCTTCATACAGCGCCTTCTCGCCGGCATAGAGCTCGGCGCCCTCGAAGGCGAAAGCGGATGGTGCGATGGCGCCCACCATGGTGGCGGCGGCAACGCTGGACAGAAATTGACGTCGGTTCATGTCGGTCTCCTGAGAGTTGCGGGTCACGAAGTCGGTGGCAGAAGTCGGATGGCGTCACGCGGAATCTCCGCACCGGCGATATCGCCGCGCAGATGCGTCTCAAGCCGCACGATGCCGCCGGCGACATCGAGATCGATGCGGCGGATCGGGCCGAGGTAACGATCGGCGGACATCGTGCCGGCGAAGCTGTTGGACCGGCTCGCATCGACTATGCCGGTCAGTGGCGCAACGCGCTCAGGGCGAACGAACACGGTCACTTTCGTGCCGATACCCTGCCCGGTCGTATCGCAAGCGAGTCTGCCGATCGCCGTGGTCACGATCCCATCGGCAGAGACTTCGCCCGGCCACAGATTGGACTGCCCGACAAAGGCCGCCACCGTCGCATCGGCGGGTGTTTCGTAGAGATCGCGCGGCGTACCGATCTGCACGATGCGGCCATCGCGCATCATCACCACCTTGTCCGCGATGGAGAGCGCCTCTTCCTGATCATGCGTGACCAGCAGCGTGGCGATCCCGGCCTGCCGCTGCACGCGCAGGATCTCGTCACGCATCTCCATCCGCAATCCGGCATCGAGTGCCGACAGCGGCTCGTCGAGCAACAGCCCCTGCGGTTCGAACACCAGCGCGCGTGCGAGTGCCACGCGCTGCTGCTGGCCGCCGGAGAGTTCGGTTGGATAGTCGTCGGCGCGCTTGCCCATGCCGACGCGGTCGAGCATCTCGACCGCGCGCGTACGGCGCTCGGACCTCGCAATGCCGCGCACCTTGAGCGGAAAGGCGACGTTCTCCCACAGCCGCATATGCGGAAATAGCGCATAGTTCTGGAACACGACGCCGAGCCGTCGCGTCTCCGGCAGCGTGTGGCCGACGTCGACGCCATCGATCAGGATGCGACCGGTATCCGGCTTGATGAAGCCGGCGAGCAGTTTCAGGATCGTCGACTTGCCGGAGCCGGACGCACCGATGATCGCCAGCAATTCGCCGCGGCCGATCTCCAGCGAGATATCGAACACGCCGGTGGACGTGCCGGGATAGCTGAAGCTCACATTGTCGTAGCGCAGTGTCACGTGATGGCCCTCGCGGTGCGGCGGCCGGCGATGCGTGCCGTGAGCCCGCTGGCGAGCGAGGCCAGCGTCGCTAGTGCCAGCAGCACCACGGTAGCTGCGCAGGCAAAGCCCGTCGCGCCATAGAAGGCCTGCAGCAACACCACCGGATAGGTGCGCGACAGGAAGCCCGACACCAGGTTTGAAAGCTGGAATTCGCCGATCGAGAGTGCGGCGACGGTAAGCATGCAGGACAGCAAAGACGGCTGCAGCTGCGGCAGCGTGATGTCCCACATCCGCGTGCGGAACGGCGCGCCGAGCGTTGCTGCCGCATGTTCGTATTCGGCAAGGCCGAGCTGCTCCATGTCAGCGACCAGCGCGGTCACCGTATAGGGCAGCGTCAGCACCAGATGGCCGGCCGCAAGCAGCCAGAAACTGCCGAGCCATGGCAGCGCATCAGACGAGAAGACGAGGATGAATCCGAAAGCGAGTACCAGCTCGGGCACTGCGATCGGCATCAGCGTCACGATGCGCGCGGCCACGCGCACGCCGCCCCGCGCGCCAGCATGAATCGCATAAGCGAGTGGCAGGCCGATCAGAAGATTGAGGAGACAGGTGATACCCACCACCTTGAGGCTGGTGGTGAAGGCGCGGCGAAAGCTGGGATCGCCGGCGACCTCTTCATACCACCGCCAGGTGAAGCCCGACGGCAGCAACGTGCCGCTCCAGACCTCGCCGAACGAGCCGAGAAACAGCAACAATACCGGCGCCGCCAGAAACAGCAGATATGCGACCGCGACGATCGGCAAGATCACAACTCCCCGTAAAATGTTGCGCTGAGGTCGAAGCGCCTCAGTTATACGGGGCAGATATCAGTTTTGTGACAAAGCGAAAAGCGTCAGGCGATCGCAAACAGCCTTGCTGCAATGCGCGCGATGACCGCGTCTACGGTATCGATGCGCGCAACGGTATTGACCTCCGGTGCATCGGCCATGGCGAGAACAAGCCGGTTGAATTGTAGTCCCAGCGCCATTTCCGACAGCGTCCCGACCCCACCGCCGATGGCGACGAGGACGAGGCATGCACGCGCGATGATGGCATTGCGTGCCGGGCCGATGCCGGTGGCAATCGGGATAGCAACATAGGGATTGGCCGCGTGCCATTCCTCGTCCGGCAGCAGGCCGACCGGCATGCCGCCATTCTCCGCATGGCCCTTGCACGCCGCTTCCATCACGCCGTTCTTGCCACCGCAGAGCAATTGAAGTCCGTGGCGCGCCAGTGCGGCGCCCATCTGTTCGGCCAGCGCGCGCTGCGCATCGGTCGCCTCACGCGGGCCGATGATGCCGATCGGCACGCCGCGCAGCAGCCGATGCGCTGCGAGCTTTGACAGCGCCTCGCTCGGCGTGACCGGAGCGCCCTGCCTCACCTCGCCATCACGCCATGTCAACGCAGCGGGATCGAAGATACGCGTGCCGTCGCCGAGTTGCTTCGCGGCCTCGTTCCAGAACAGTTTGGTCATGGCACCACTCACTCGTTTCGTGTTCGATCCGCCATCACTGAAGCTTACGATTGCGCTTGTTCACCTCTCCCCACCGGGGAGAGGTGAACAAGCGCCTCATTCGCTTCCATTCATCCTCAGAGCTGCTGGCGCAGCTTCTGGACGAAGGCGACCATGCCGACCTGACGCTGCAGCTTGAGCTGCTCGGCGCGCAAGATGGACTTCACCGACTCGAAGGCGATGCCGATATTGTCGTTGACGACGATGTAGTCGTAGGCGTCGAAATGGCTCATCTCGTCGCCCGCCTTCTTCATGCGGCCGCGGATGACGTCCTCGGAATCCTGCGCGCGTGTGTGCAGACGCTGTTCCAGTGCCTTGACCGAAGGCGGCAGGATAAAGACTGACACCATGTCGTTGGGCGCACGCGAATAGAGCTGCTGGGCGCCCTGCCAGTCGATGTCGAACAGCACATTGTGGCCGTTGGCGAGCGCGTGTTCGACGGGCGCTTTCGGCGTGCCGTAGCAATTGTCGAACACCTTTGCCCATTCGAGCAATTCGTCATTGGCGACCATAGTGTCAAATTTCGCCTGATCGACGAAGTAGTAGTCCTTGCCATCGACTTCGCCAGGCCGCATCGGCCGCGTGGTCACCGAGATCGACATCCGCAGATCTGCGATCTCGTCGATCAGCATGCGCGTCAGCGTGGTCTTGCCGGCGCCCGATGGCGACGACAGCACGAACATCAAACCGCGGCGCTCGACGCCCTCGAAGCTCGACATGGTCACTCCAGATTCTGAACCTGCTCGCGGAACTGCTCCACGACGTTCTTCATTTCGAGGCCGGTGCTGGTCAATTCGAGATCGCCCGACTTGGAGCAGCAGGTGTTCACTTCGCGGTTGAACTCCTGCGACAGGAAGTCGAGGCGGCGACCGACCGGGCCGCCCTTCTTGATCATCTCGCGCGCCTGCGAGATGTGCGAGGCGATGCGGTCGAGCTCTTCGCGGATGTCGGCCTTGGTGGCGATCATCAGTGCCTCCTGCGAGAGGCGATCCTGATCGAAACGATCGGAGGCATCGAGCAATGTCGCGATCTGTTCGGCGATGCGCGCGCGGATCGCTTCCGGCTTGCGGCCCGGTGCAGCCTCGGCCTTCTTCGACAATTCCTCGATCTCGTTGAGGCGCAGGGTGAGGATATCGCCGAGCGTCGCGCCTTCGCGCTTGCGCATGTCGATGAGCGCCTTCAACGCTTCCTCAAAGCCCGCGGCGACGGCGACTTTCGCAGCAGCCTCCTCGGTCTCGTCGGCCTCGGGCTCGACCATCTCGATCACGCCCTTGATATTCATCAGGCCGTCGATGCTCGGCGCCACCGCGTCGATCTTGCTCGCCATCTCGGCGGCGATCTTCAGCACGGCATTGAGCACGTCCTCATTGATGCGCACGGCGGCTTCGGCATTGGCGCGCTTCACAGTGAGATTGGCATAGACGGTGCCCCGCGACAGCACCTCAGTGGCACGCTTACGGGCGCTGGCTTCCACCTCGTCAAAGCCCGGCGGCATGCGCAGGCGGAGGTCAAAACCCTTGGCATTGACCGACTTCAACTCCCACTCGAACGTATAGGGGCCGCTGGTGCCGTGGCTCCGTGCAAAGCCGGTCATGCTCGACAACACCATCGCAAAACACTCCAAAAGATCGAAAGAGGATTCGCGCAATCGCGAACCCGAACAAGGATAGGCCCTTTCAGGCCGGACGGAAAATCAGCGCGGTTGAACGCGTCTCGTTATTGCGCGACGGGCGCGCCGTTCGGCTGCGCTGCGCCCTGGCGGGCCGGCGGCGTACGGGGACGCTGCTGTTGCTGCTTGGCCGGGGCCTGACGCGGCGTGGCGCCGGTGGAGTTACCATCGGCTGGTGCCGCAGCAGCAGGCGCTGGCTCTTCCGCAGGTTCAACCGTGTCGTTCTGCGCCGCCTTCTCGATCGCACGTAACTTCGCGACGTTCTTCTGATGCGCGTCATAGGTCTCGGTGAAGGCATGTGCCCCGGTGCCATCGGCCACGAAGAACAGGTCGCGGGTCCGCGCCGGGTTTGCCGTTGCCTCGAGCGAGGCGCGGCCGGGATTGGCAATCGGGCCTGGCGGCAGGCCATCGACCACGTAAGTGTTGTAAGGCGACGGCTGCTGGATTTCGCTACGCTTGATCGGACGGCCGAGCGTACCCTTGCCGCCGACCAGCCCGTAGATGATGGTCGGGTCCGACTGCAGCTTCATCTTGCGCTGCAGGCGATTGGTGAACACGGCGGCGACACGGCTGCGCTCGTCGGCGCGGCCGGTCTCCTTCTCGACGATGGAGGCGAGCGTGACCAGTTGCTCCGGCGTCTTCACCAACACGTCCGGATTGCGGCGCTCCCAGACATCGGCGAGCACGCGCTTCTGTGCGGCCTGCATGCGCTGGATCACCTGCTCGCGCGGCGTGCCACGCGGAAATTTATAGGTCTCCGGCAGCAGCGTGCCCTCGCGCGGCATTTCACGGATCGAGCCGGTGAAGATGTCGTTCTCGGACAGGCGCGCGACGATCTGCTCGGAGGTCAGGCCTTCCGGGATCGTCACCGAATGCTGCACCACCTTGCCATCGACGATCGTGCCGATGACATCGCGCAGATTGGCGTTCTTCTGGAACAGATATTCGCCGGGCTTGAGATCCTGCGCCGCCTTCAGCGCGAACACCGCACCGAGGAAGACCCAGCGATTGGCGTCGATCACGCCCTCGCGCTGCAACACTTCGGCGATGTCGCCCTTGCCGGCGCGGGCGGGAATGTTGACGATCTTGTCGTCCTGCAGCGGCCCCGGTGCTTCCAGGGCCTGGCGGCCATAGACATACACGCCGCCGGTGGCGAGCATCACCAGAATGATCAGCGTGATGACGGCATTGCCGAATACGACGAGCGGGCTGCGGGCCACATCCGACCGCTTCGGCGGCGGCGGAACCTGTTCAGGCTCCAGCGCGGCGCGCGGGCTACGGGGCGAAATGGGCGACCGCTCACTCATCGATGTACCTAGAGTCCAATCCTGACGGGCTCGAATCCGATCGAATCCGAATACCATCAATAACATACGCCCACGGCAGCAATCGATGCGGATTGCGGCGAAACGGTGGAAGACCTCGACGCGGTTACACGCGCTTGAGGATCACCGACGCATTAGTCCCGCCAAAACCGAAAGAGTTCGACAGCGCCACATTGATCTCCTTCTGCCGCGACTTGTGCGGCACGAGGTCGATCGCCGTCTCCACCGACGGGTTGTCGAGATTGATGGTCGGCGGCGCAACATTGTCGCGAATCGCGAGGATGCTGAAAATGGCCTCGATGGCGCCCGCCGCACCCAGCAGATGGCCGGTGGACGACTTGGTGGACGACATCGCAACCTTGGAAGCCGCATTGCCCAGCAGGCGCTGTACCGCGCCGAGCTCGATCTCGTCGCCGAGCGGCGTCGAAGTACCGTGGGCGTTGATGTAATCGAGATCAGACGCCGTCATGCCGGCGCGCTTCAAGGCGGCGCTCATGCTGCGGAAGCCACCATCGCCGTCCGGCGACGGCGAGGTGATGTGATACGCATCACCCGACAGGCCGTAGCCGACGACTTCGGCATAGATCTTGGCGCCGCGCGCCTTGGCGTGTTCGTATTCTTCCAGGATGACGACGCCGGCGCCCTCACCCATGACAAAGCCATCGCGATCCTTGTCATAAGGACGCGACGCCTTCTGCGGCGTGTCGTTGAAACCGGTGGACAGCGCGCGCGCAGCGGCAAAGCCGGCCATCGCGATCCGGCTGACCGGCGATTCCGTGCCGCCTGCCACCATCACTTCGGCATCGCCGAGCGCGATCAGGCGCGCGGCATCGCCGATCGCGTGCGCACCGGTGGAGCATGCCGTGACGACGGAATGATTGGGGCCCTTGAGGCCGTGTTCGATGGAGACGTAACCCGACGCCAGATTGATCAGGCGGCCGGGAATGAAGAACGGCGACACTTTGCGCGGGCCGCGTTCTTTCAGGATGATTGCCGTTTCGGCGATGCCGGTCAGGCCGCCGATACCGGAGCCGATCAGCACGCCGGTGGCGCATTGATCCTCATAGCTCTCCGGATGCCAGTTGGCGTCGTCGAGTGCCTGCTTGGCAGCGCACATCGCGAAGATGATGAAGTCGTCGACCTTGCGCTGGTCCTTCGGCTCCATCCACTGATCGGGATTGAAGGTGCCGTTGGTACCATCGCCGCGCGGAATCATGCAGGCGATCTGGGCGGGGATATCCGACACTTCGAACGTGTCGATGCGCTTGGCGCCGCTTTCCCCGTTGAGGATACGCTTCCAGGTCGGCTCGACACCGCAGGCTAATGGCGACACCATGCCCAGGCCCGTGACGACTACCCGCCTCATCTGCATCTCCACAGCTTCCTTCAAAAGCGAACTCCCGCGCTCCACAGCAAGAAGCCGGTGGACCGCGGTGACGCGATCCGCCCGGCTTCAGAATGTGTCACGCGAAGAAGTTAGCTCTTGGCATTCTTCTCGAGGAACTTGGTCGCGTCGCCGACGGTGAGAATCGTCTCGGCGGCATCGTCCGGAATCTCGCAACCGAACTCTTCTTCGAACGCCATCACGAGCTCGACAGTGTCGAGGCTGTCAGCGCCGAGATCATCGATGAAGCTCGCGGAATCGATCACCTTCTCGGGTTCGACACCAAGGTGTTCGACCACGATCTTCTTCACTCGCTCGCCAATCTCGCTCATATCAACCTCGTGCTTGTTACCCAGGCTCGTCCGTAGACGATACGAGCCATTGTGGAGCGTTTAACTCGTTAAACCTTGCGCTGTCGCGCCTTGTGGAGTGACCCCGCCGTCCCGGACGGAGCCTCGCGAAAAACGGCAGGCTCGCCCCGCCAATATACAGGGTTTCTACATCCTGCAATGGCCTTCTTTGCCCCACCGTTGGACGACCGATTAGCACACATCATATGGCTTTGCCACACACTGCCGCAGTCGTCCAAAGCCCAATTGAATCACAGCGTTGCGGGAACCCGCACGGCTAGATCATGGCCATTCCGCCATTCACGTGAATGGTCTGTCCCGTGACATAAGCGGCTTCGTTGGAGGCGAGATAAACCGCCGCAGCCGCGATGTCTTCGGGCGAGCCGAGACGGCCTGCCGGCACCTTGGTCAGAATCGTTTCGCGCTGCTTGTCGTTCAGCACATCGGTCATCGGCGTGGCGATGAAGCCCGGCGCGATGCAGTTGGCGGTGACGTTGCGCTTGGCATATTCGGCGCCCAGCGTCTTGATCATGCCAATCAGGCCGGCCTTGGCAGCCGTGTAATTCCCCTGGCCGGGATTTCCGGTGACGCCGACCACCGAGGTGATGGCGATGATGCGGCCGAAGCGCTTGCGCATCATCAGCTTGGTGGCCGCGCGGGCAAGGCGGAAGGTCGACGTCAGATTGACGTTGATGACGTTGTCCCAGTCCTCGTCCTTGAGCTGCACGAACAGGTTGTCGCGGGTGATGCCGGCATTGGCGACCAGGATGTCGAGCTGGCCCATGGCCTTCTCGGCGGAGGGCACCAGTTCCTCGACTTCGGCGGCGTCGGAAAGATTGCAGGGCAGCACGAAAGTGCGGTCACCGAGCTTGGCGGCGAGCGCTTCCAGCACCTCGCGGCGGGTGCCGGACAGCGCCACGGTCGCGCCCTGCGCATGCAAAGCGGCCGCGATCGCGCCGCCGATGCCACCGGTAGCGCCGGTCACCAGCGCGGTCTTGCCTGTCAGATCGAACATTCGTTTCTCCTTTGGCCCTGGGCCAATAAAACTCAAACTCTCAGGGGCACTCCTTCTTCACCTCTCCCCTCCGGGGAGAGGTCGCGCGCCCTGGCGCGCGGGTGAGGGGGCACCACGGGTGACGGCGCTTGCGGAAGCCCCCACACCCCCCCGGCATCGCCCGGCGACCACTCC
>NZ_JBIIOT010000089.1:0-20898 GCF_044336785.1 Tardiphaga sp.
GGAGAGATGAAGACACGTCACTTCGCTGCGGTCAGCGCGTCCTTGGCAGCAGCAATATCGTTCGGCCCACCCACCGGCGTGCCGACTGCGCCTTCCGCGATACGCTTCACGAGCCCGCTCAACACCTTGCCGGCGCCGATCTCCAAGAATCGCGTGACGCCCTGCCCGGCCATATAGGCCACGGATTCGCGCCAGCGCACGGTGCCGGTGACCTGCTCGATCAGGCGGCGGCGGATCTCGTCGGGATCGGTGATGGCCGAAGCCAGCACATTCGACACCAGCGGTGCTGCGGGCTTGTTGATCGTGACCTTGGCGAGTGCTTCCGCCATCACGTCAGCGGCGGGCTGCATCAGGCTGCAATGGAACGGCGCCGACACCGGCAGCAGCATCGCGCGCTTGGCGCCCTTGGCCTTGGCGATTTCGACGGCGCGGTCCACCGCAGCCTTGTCGCCGGACACCACGACCTGGCCACCGCCATTGTCATTGGCCGCCTGGCAGACCTGCCCTTGCGCCGCCTCGGCGGCAACCGCGACGGCGGTCTCGTAATCGAGGCCGAGCAGCGCGGCCATGGCACCGACGCCGACCGGTACGGCCTTCTGCATTGCCTGGCCGCGGGTCCGCAGCAGGCGGGCGGCATCGCTGATGGAGAGGCTGCCAGCCGCGGCCAGCGCCGAATACTCACCGAGCGAATGGCCGGCCACGAAAGCCGCGTCCCTGGCCAGCGAAATACCGGCCTCGGTCTCCAGCACGCGCATGGTGGCGAGCGAGACGGCCATCAGCGCCGGCTGGGCATTCTGGGTCAGTTGCAGGGTTTCGGCCGGACCGTCCCAGATGATCGCGGTCAGCTTTTCGCCGAGCGCCGAATCGACCTCGTCGAATACGGCTTTGGCGACGGGAAACGCATCCGCCAGGGCCTTGCCCATGCCGACGGCCTGGGAACCTTGTCCGGGAAATGTAAATGCTGCGGTCATCGGCTCGCCCCGGTCTCGCTTTGTCGGTTAACCTGCTGAAAACGTGCGCCGTAAGACACTGGCATGACCGGCGATGTCAAGTTGCAGCGCCAAAACCGGGTTCCAGGCGGGATTCCCGGACCACCCGTCCGGCGTGCGCAATGACGTCCCTTTCCCTTGCCATTCCGGCAAAAATCCGTATAAGGCGCCGATCCGCAGATCCCGGCCGGGAGCTGAACGGACGGTCACAGCACAATCCATTCACAGATTCTGTTGAGATAGGGCCAGTCGGCCCGTCGTCCCGTGCTTCCGCCTTCTGAGCAGTCGAGTCCTTTCCGAAGGGTTCGAAGGGCTTGCCGCCGGGTGATGCGCTAACACTGGAAAGGACTCCCATGGCTCTCTACGAGCATGTATTCCTCGCGCGTCAGGACGCGAGTGCGCAGCAGGTGGAAGATTTCACCGCGCAGATCACCACCATCGTCGAAGGCGCTGGCGGCAAGATCACCAAGACCGAGAATTGGGGCGTGCGCTCCCTCACCTACCGCATGAACAAGAACCGCAAGGCTCACTTCGTTCTGCTGAACATCGATGCACCGTCGGCCGCGATCGTCGAGATCGAGCGCCAGGAGCGCATCAATGAAGACGTCATCCGTTACCTGACCACCCGTGTCGAAGAGCACGAGGAAGGTCCGTCGGCGATGATGCGCAAGGCCGATCGCGATCGTGAACGCGACGATCGTCCGGGTGGTGGTTTCCGTGGCGACCGTGAAGGCGGTTTCCGTGGCGATCGTCCGGACCGCGGCCCGCGCCGCCCGCGTGACGACAACGAAGCATCGGTTGAGGAGTAAGAAACATGGCTGAAGCTGGTGCACGTCGCCCGTTCTTCCGTCGCCGCAAGACCTGCCCGTTCACGGGAGCCAATGCGCCGAAGATCGACTACAAGGATAGCAAGCTGCTGATGCGTTACGTGTCCGAGCGCGGCAAGATCGTGCCGAGCCGCATCACGGCCGTATCCGCCAAGAAGCAGCGCGAGCTGGCCCGCGCCATCAAGCGCGCCCGCTTCCTCGGCCTGCTGCCCTACGTGATCCGCTAAGGACACCCTCGTCGTTCCGGGGCGCGCCTTAGCGCGAACCCGGAACCTCGAAATAGCTAAAACACTGAGTGATTCCGGGTTCGCGCCCCAGCGGCGCGCCCCGGAATGACAGTTTCAGATTTTCTCATAAGGCTTCCGGGTCGTCCGGTTGCCGATGGTTGGGGCGAAATGCTCCTAACCGCTCAAAGGGGGCGGGACAGCTGATGATCTCCAGTCTCCTCATCGCGCTTGCCGCGGGCGCTGCCTCCGCCGTGATGTTCGCCTCGATCGTCTCGGGCGCGCTGGTCTCCATTTTCCTGTTTTATCTTGCCCCGCTCCCGCTGATGGTCGCATGCCTCGGCTGGGGACCGATGACGGCCACGATCGGCGGCATTGCAGCTGCGACCTCGCTCGGCCTGCTGTTCGGCATGGGCTATCTCGCCATCTTCGCCATCACGATCGCGCTCCCCGCCTGGTGGCTTGGCCATCTCGCACTGCTCGGCCGCACGGTCGAGGCGCCGGCATCGGTGATGGGCAATGCCGAACCGCGGACCGAGTGGTATCCGATCGGCCGCATCCTGCTGTGGATCGCCGTGTTCGCCTCCATCACCACGATGGCCGCGCTGCTCACCCTCGGCACCGATAGCGAGACGATTTTGGGCGCGCTGAAGCGCTCCTTCGCGCGCATCATGTCCGGGCGCACCGAAGGCGACACCGACAATATCGCCAATGCGATTGCGATGATCGCGCCGTCGGCCGCATCGGTGGTCGCGATCATCACGCTGACGCTGAATCTCTGGCTTGCCGGCCGCATCACCGCGACCTCCGGGCGTCTGAAGCGGCCGTGGCCGGATCTGCGCACGCTTGCGCTGCCGTCGATGACGCTGGTGGCACTGTGCATTGCGATTGCGCTGACGTTCCTTGGCGGCATTGTCGGCCTGTTCGCGCAGATCGTCTCGGCGACGCTGCTGATGGCCTATGCCCTCACCGGCTTTGCAACGCTTCATGCGCTCACGATTGGCATGCGCAGCCGCACACTCGTGCTCAGCATGATCTATGCGATGGTTCTGGTACTCGGCTGGCCCATGCTGGTGCTGGCCTGTCTCGGCCTCGCCGATGCCTTTTTCGGATTTCGCCAACGCCTCGGCGAACGTCGACCGCCAGAGACGGCGGCCTGACAACAACTTCACCTCAACTCACATTGAACAGACAAACGAAGGAGATCTAAAATGGAAGTCATTCTGCTGGAACGCGTCGCCAAGCTGGGCCAGATGGGCGAAGTCGTCCGCGTCAAGGACGGTTACGCCCGTAACTTCCTGCTCAAGCGTGGCAAGGCGCTGCGCGCCACCGCCGACAACCGTGCCAAGTATGATGGCATGAAGGCCGACCTCGAAGCCAACAACATCAAGGCCAAGGGCGAAGCCACCAAGGTTGCCGAGCAGATCGACGGCCGCAACGTCGTCGTCATCCGCCAGGCGTCGGAAACCGGCCAGCTGTTCGGCTCGGTCTCGGTGCGCGACATCATCGCTTCGTTCGAAGCCGATGGCATCACCTTCGCCCGCAGCCAGGTGCTGCTCGATGCCCCGATCAAGACCATCGGCCAGCACAAGATCTCGATCGCCGTGCATCCGGAAGTCGAAGTCAGCGTCAGCGTCACCGTGGCCCGTTCGGAAGCTGAAGCCGAGCGCATCAACCGTGGCGAAGACATCTCGTCCCGCAAGGATGACCAGGACGCTGCCGCCGAAGCCCTCGCCGCTGCCGGTGAGTTCTTCGATCCGGAAGCCCAGGGCGGCGACGACGAAGACAACGGCTAAGCCCGACGCGCTCGTAGGATGGGTTGAGCGCAGGCGCGACAGCGCCGGAGCGACAACCCATCAGCCGAGCTTGCGGCGCTGACAGATGGGTTTTCGCTCCGCTCAACCCATCCTACGACCCTCGCAACAACGAAAAAGCCCGGCCTCACGGCCGGGCTTTTTTATTTGTCGCTCACTACTCTGCGGGCTTCGCGGGCTCTGACGGCGCCGCTGCGGGCGGCGGCGAAGCCGGAGCGCTCGGTTCGGGCTCCTTCGGAGCCGGCGTCACGGCTGGCACCGGATCCGAGCGGGTCGCCGGCGGCGTCTCTGCCTTTGGCTCCGGCTTTGCCGCTTCTGCAGGCTTGGGCTGTTCGACCGGCTTTGGCGGAGCAGCTTCCTTTGGCTCGGATTTGGCCGGCTCGGGCTTGTCGGTCTCGGGCTTTCCGTCGTGCTTCGGCTCGTCCTTGACGGTGTCGGCCTTCGGCTCTTCCTGCTGCCGGCGGTTCTTCTTGCCGGCCTTCTGCTTCTGGCCGGCCGGACGCTCAGTCTCGGCCGCGGCAGGTGCCTGCGCTTCCCCAGCCGGAGCGGCCTCGGCGGGCGGCTGGCGCTTGGTGCGGCCGCGACGTGGTGCCTGTTCTGCGGGCGCTGCTGCATCCGCACCGGGCTGGGCCTGCGGACGCTCAGCCGCAGCCGGACGCTGGCGACCCGCGGGAGCCGCATCGGCAGGTGCTGGCGCTTGCTCACGCGACAATTCGCGACCCTGGCGGGTCAGGTTGTCGTCGTTGCCCCGGCGACCGACGGCAGCACCACCGCCCGCGCCATTGGCGATGACATAGGCACTCATGACCTTCGCCATGTCGCTGCTGGTTGTGTAGTGCTGGCGCAGGAAGCCCGGCAGCTGCCCTGGCGCCACGCTCTTGAGGAGGCCACGGGCGCTCTTGTGACAGACGCCGCAATTGCCGTTGAACAGCTGCGCCGGCGATTTGCCGGCCTCAAGGTTCTGGGCGAAGGCGGGCGCGATGAGGGAGGAAGGTGCCGCGAAGCCAATCAAAAGCATCGCCGTCGCTAAACTGAGCGCTCGGCCCAACATTTCAGTCTCCGAAATACAATTTGTCTAACCTGAATCTCTTGTAGCCGAATGCGCCGCGAATGGAAGCGGTCGGGCGATTCAAGCCTGTGCGCGAAACTGTGATCGCGGCAAATTGTATGGCGGCAATGCGACGGACGCATTGGCAGAGCCGGCGCCGCCTACCTATCATGCCATTTCTAGGGAGACAGTTGATCTCGTGCGGGGCGTTTGACGACGCTGATGCGCCGGGCACGCGATCGGATCATTGGAGATGATTTCGATGGACCGTCTGCTGCGTTTCTTCCTGGACCGTTACATCCGCCGCGGGGCGCTGACTTTCATCACCGCGGCCGGCAAGTCTTTTACATGTGGCGACGGCACCGGCGACCCGGTCACCGTCCGCTTCAAGACAAAAGCAGCCCAGCGCCGGCTGTTGTTCGACCCCGAGCTCGCGCTCGGCGAACTTTATATGGAAGGCGAACTCGTGATGGAGCGCGGCACGATTGCCCACCTCCTCGCCATCGCCCTCTCCCAGCCAGATCTGTCGCCACGCTGGGCCAAGTTGCAATATTGGCTACGTTATCTGCTCCGCCCCGCCAAGCAGTTCAATCCGCGCAAGCGGTCGCGCAACAACGTCGCCCATCACTACGATCTCGATGCCCGGCTATATTCGCTCTTCCTCGATCCCGACCGACAATATAGCTGCGCCTATTTCGACGGCCCCAGCACGTCGCTGGACGAGGCCCAGCTCGCCAAGAAGCGCCACCTCGCCGCAAAACTGCTGATCGAGAAGGGCCAGCGCGTACTCGATATCGGCAGTGGCTGGGGCGGGCTCGGCCTGTATCTGGCCGAGATGACCGGCGCCCGCGTCACCGGCGTGACGCTCTCAACCGAGCAGCTCGAGGTCGCCAATGCCCGGGCCGCCGAGAAGCAACTCGCGGGTTGCGCCAAATTCCTGCTGCAGGACTATCGCGATATTCCCGGCCCGTTCGACCGCATTGTCTCGGTGGGGATGTTCGAACATGTCGGCATCGATCACTACGACACCTTCTTCAAACGTTGCGCCGAACTGCTGAGCCCGGACGGCGTGATGGTGCTGCATTCCATCGGGCGGCCGGAAGGTCCCGGCATCACCAATCCGTGGATTACGAAATACATCTTTCCAGGTGGCTACATTCCTGCCCTTTCCGAAGTACTGCCGGCAATCGAGCGGGCAGGCCTGCTGGTCTCGGACATCGAAATCCTGCGCCTGCACTATGCCGAGACGCTCAAAGCCTGGCGCGAACGTTTTATGGCGCGGCGAGACGAAGCGGTGCAGCTCTACGACGAGCGCTTTGCGCTGATGTGGGAATTCTATCTGGCGTCGTCGGAAATGTCGTTCCGCAAGCAGAACACAATGAATTTCCAGATCCAGCTCACACGCCGCCAGGACGTGGTGCCGTTGACGCGGGACTATATCGGCCGAGAGGAAGCGCGCCTTGTGGCGGTGGAGCGGGCCATTTCGCCCAAGCTCCAGATGGCGGGGGATTAACGCTCAGAACGACAGTTCAAGAAGTTCGACTCGCCGGGTGCCCCCGAGGCGCGCCACTGTCGCGGCCGGCCGCTGCAGGCGCGCCATGGCGGCGGACAACAACGCCTTGTCGCATGGCTCGTCGTGAAGCTGCTCGGCACGCTCGAATGTGCCCACCAGCTTGGACAACCACATCGTATCATCGGCTGCCGTAAACGGCTGACCCTGACCCATCGATCTGTCCTTACGCCTCTGTCGCCCGCACTTGTGCACGTGGCTTCGTTGCAGTCTCAACGCCCGATCCGGCAACCGGTTCCGGGTGTTGCAGCATTGCAATCCCTGTTCTTGTTATAAGTGAGACATCTCGCCATCCGGTTCAGTTCCATCCAGCGATTTTCCGGGTTCCTTTAAGGGTCCGTTGAGGAACCGGGCACCGGCGGCGCCGGGAACGCGTCAAGCGCCGATTGACCGAAGCCTGTGATTTCCCCCAACCCGCAGTGTGAATCGTGCATAAGGGCACAGCATGCTTCCCCTGCCCGCGCCATTGCGCTTATGTCCGGGGCCGCGCATCCGCCCCATTTGAACAAAAAAATCGAGCATCATGGCCGCATCCGATTCCAACGTCCTCAAGCTCGCTCCCGACGTGAATTCGCCTGCCTATCGCAGCGCGCCGCATAATATCGAGGCCGAACAGGGCGTTCTCGGCGCCATGCTGGTGAACAATGACGCCTTCTATCGTGTCTCGGACTTCCTGAAGGCCGAGCATTTCTACGAGCCGCTGCACCAGACGATTTTCGATACGGCCGCGAGCATCATCCGCGCCGGCAAGATCGCCACCCCGGTGACGCTGAAGACCTTCCTGCCCGCCGATACCGATCTCGGCGGCATGACCGTCGCCCAATACATCGCCCGCCTCGCGGCCGAGGCGACGACGATCATCAATGCGCAGGACTATGGCCGCAGCATTTATGACCTCGCGATCCGCCGCCAGCTGATCGGCGTCGGCGAGGACATGGTGAATGTCGCCTATGACGCGCCGGTGGACTTTGCCCCGCGCGCCCAGATCGAGGATGCCGAGCGCCGCCTCTACGAACTCGCCGAAGCCGGGCGCTATGACGGCGGCTTCCAGCGCTTCTCGCAGGCCATGACCACCGCGCTCGAAATGGCGGCCAATGCCTATCAGCGTGATGGAAAGCTCTCCGGCGTCTCCACCGGCCTGCGCGATCTCGACGCCCGCATGGGCGGGCTGCAGCGCTCCGACTTGATCGTGCTCGCCGGCCGTCCCGCCATGGGCAAGACCTCGCTCGCCACCAATATCGCCTACAATATCGCCGCCGCCTATCAGGCCGAACTGCAGCCGGACGGTACCAGCAAAACCGTCAATGGCGGCGTCGTCGGCTTCTTCTCGTGCGAAATGTCGGCCGAACAGCTCGCCACGCGTATTCTGGCCGAGCAGACCGAGATTTCGTCGAGCCTGATCCGCCGCGGCGGCATCACCCAGGACCAGTTCGACAAGGTCCGCGACTACACCATCAAGCTGCAGAACCTGCCGCTTTATGTGGACGAAACCGGCGGCCTCTCCATCTCGCAGCTCACCGCCCGCGCCCGCCGCCTGAAACGGCAAAAGGGCCTCGACGTCATCATGGTGGACTACATCCAGCTGCTGCAGGGCTCGGGCAAGCGCTCGGACAACCGCGTGCAGGAAGTCACCGAAATCACCACCAACCTCAAGGCACTGGCGAAGGAGCTCAACGTCCCGATCATCGCGCTGTCTCAGCTGTCGCGTCAGGTGGAAAACCGCGAAGACAAGCGCCCGCAGCTCGCCGACCTGCGTGAATCCGGATCGATCGAGCAGGACGCCGACGTGGTGATGTTCGTCTATCGCGAGGAATACTACCTGCAGGCCAAGGAGCCCAAGGCAGGCACGCCAGAGCACGAAAAGTGGCAGCTCGACATGTCGATGGTGCACGGCAAGGCCGAAGTGATCGTCGCCAAGCAGCGACACGGCCCCACGGGCGCTGTCCCCCTGCAGTTCGAAGGCCAGTTCACGCGATTCAGCGACCTCGCCGAAGGCGACCGTTACATGCCGGCGGTGTCTCACGAGTGATTTGGTCGCGGCGACATAACGCCCCGTGAAAGGTCATTGCCTGCCCCGCTGTCATTACCCGCGAAAGCGGGTAATCCAGTAGACACCGGCACTGTTGATCCTCACATTGGCCGGTGTTTACTGGATCGCCCGATCAGGTCGGGCGATGACAACCGATAGCGATCCCGCCACGCGCGGGCGGATCTATCGCCTGGGACTCGCAGATGACCGAAGACACCACCCTCGCCCCCACAGCCATCGGCGTGCTCACCATCGACCTCGACGCCATCGCCGCCAACTGGCGCAAGCTGGAGAAAGCCAGCGTCCCGGCCGAATGCGGCGCGGCTGTCAAGGCCGATGCCTATGGCTGCGGGATCGACCGTGTCGTCCCTGCCCTTGCCAAAGCCGGCTGCAAGACCTTCTTCGTCGCCACCATCGATGAAGCCCGCGCCGCGCGTGCGGGCGCGCCGGACGCCGCCATCTATGTGCTCAATGGCCTGTCGCCGAATGCCGGCGATGCGCTTGCTGCCATCAATGCGCAGCCCGTGATCGGCGATCTAAACGAACTCGCCGAATGGGACATGTTCTGCCGCCGCACCGGCTGGACCGGCGGCGCCGGCATTCATGTGGACACCGGCATGAGCCGGCTCGGTCTGTCGCTCGATGAGGCCCAGAGCCTCGCCCCACGCATCGCCTCCGGCAATCACGGTCTGACGCTGGCGATCAGCCACCTCGCTTGCGCCGAGCAGCTCAGCAATCCCATGAATCCGAAACAGGTCGGCGCCTTTCGCGAGGTGTCGCACCTGTTTTCCGGCATCACCTCGTCGCTGGCGAATTCCTCCGGCATCTATCTCGGCCCGAGCTATCTGTTCGACATGGTGCGGCCGGGGGCTGCGATCTACGGTGTCAATCCGACGCCGGAAGCCGCCAATCCGATGCTGCCGGTGATCGACCTCAAGGCGCGCATCATCCAGACCCGCGACGTGCCGCGCGGCGACACCGTCGGCTACGGCGCCACCTGGACGGCGCGGCGCCCGACCCGCCTCGCCATCATCGCGACCGGCTATGCCGACGGCTATTTTCGCGCGGCGGGGAGCAATGATGGCACGCGCGGTGCCGAAGTGGTGATCGCCGGCCAGCGCTGCCCGATCGCCGGCCGCATCTCGATGGATCTGATCGCCGCTGACATCACCGACCTGCCGCAAAACGCCGCTCGTCGCGGCCACATGGCCACGCTGATCGGCGAAGGCCTCACCGTAAATGACCTCGCGCATCACTTCGGCACCATCGCCTATGAAGTGCTGACCAGTCTGGGTCGCCGCTATCAGCGGGTCTACACAGGCGGCTGAGCCAATCAGCGCGGCTGCACGCGATACAGAACCGCATACGGCGTCGTCGTCACCGCGGCCAGTCCCGCGATGTCTGGAAGCGGCGTCGGCGCATCGATCAGCAAGAGATAGTCGAAATTCCTGCGCCAGCTCTTGATGTAGCCCGCCGCCAGACCATCATCGCCCTGCAGATACGGCAGATCGATCGGCTCATCGAGCGGGTTCGATATCGCTTTGTACGGCGGTAGGATGTCGATCGGCTGCTGCGTGGGATCGGCGAACATCAGCGGCCAGAATGCCTTGCGTTCGATCGCCAGCAAGGCGCCGAGTTGTCCATCGAGCCGATAGGCGCGTGGCAATACGCGGGCTGGCTTCGGTGTTTCCATGACCTTGCCGGTCTGCCCGCGCGCCACCAGCACCTTTGCGCCGGGCTCGACAGCGCCGATGGCCGCACGCACATCCGCCAGATCGCCGCGATGCGCGATCCATGTCGATGCGATGTAGCCGCTCCTCACGCCGATCAAGACGGCGAACAGTGTGCCGACGACGATCGCGCCGCGCCTGCCCGGTCGCGGATCCATCGTCGCGAAGGCGACCAGGGCGATCATCAGCGCCAGCCGCATATCGACAAAGGTGCCGTCCTTGATGGTCGACGGCGCGATCACGAAAATCAGGCCGAGTACACCGAGCGCGAGCCCTGCTCCCGGCGCCCACCGCGCCCCGTCCCGCAACAGGACGAACACGGCGAACACTGTGAGCCCGCTCACCAGGGTCAGGCCGATATTCGTCGTCATCACCGGAGCAAACAGCGCCCATAGTTTGTGGATGCCACCCCACTCGCCGATCGTCATCCGCCCGTCTGCCAGCGGGCACAGCACGAATAGCAGCACCGCAGGGATCAAGGTGAGCGCAAGACGCAAGCCAGCTGCAAACATCGCGCGCATGAAAGGCTGCCCGGCCCCCCTTCGGGTCCACAGGCGTGCCGCCTCGTCGGAACCGATCAGGAGCGCGAACAGGATCACGCCGAACAGATGCGTGAAAAAAATCACCGCTACGAGCAGTGCGCCGACCACCGTCGCGGACCAGACGTTGCGCCGTCGCAGCGTGAGCCAGATCGCAGCAAAGCCCAGTGCGAGCCCCAGCGAGAGCAGGAAATTCATGAAGCCGAAATGAAAGATTCCGCTGGTCGCGATCACGCCCGACGCCAGCGGCCATAAGGCAAAGCGGCCGAAGGCGACGCGGTGATACGCAACGACGCCAATCACCGGTGCAAACAGGCTGAGCGCGAGCAGCAGCCGTCCGCCGACATGAACGGGCAGGACTTTCAGCAGCGCCGTGCCCAGCACATCCATGCCGAGATTGGGCACGATGCGCCAGTGCGGAACGTAGATGCGCGAGAGCGTGGGATCGTCGGGATGCGCCAGCACGAAAATGCGCGCCAGATGATTGGGATAATCGAGCACCGGCGGCACATCGACCAGGAACAATGGCAATGCCAGTGCGATGGTCAGCGCCAGCGCCGCGAGCAGCCACAGGCGGTCCGGCCACCGGCCGCTGATGGCCGCGTGATCGGAAAGCGCGCCGGATGCGTTCATGAGTAATGTCGCCTTGTTTCGGCCCAGGATGGCGGAGGCGGATTGAGATCCCGTCAACAGGTGACCGATCCCGGAGAATCGTGGTGAGGTCGATGTCCGATCACCATTTATGCCGGGCGCCGGGGCCTTCATTGTCGTTCATTTTTGTCTGCGCCGTCGGCCTGCTCGCCGGCACCATTTCCGGCATCGTCGGCACCGGCTCGTCGATCATGCTGATGCCGGTGCTGATCTATGAATTCGGCCCCAAGGAAGCCGTGCCGATCATGGCGGTCGCCGCCGTGATGGCCAATCTCTCGCGCATCATGGCGTGGTGGCGCGAGATCGACTGGCGCGCGACCTTCGCCTATTCGATCACCGGCATTCCGGCCGCAGCGCTTGGCGCGCGCACGCTGCTGGTGCTGCCATCGCAGGCCGTCGATCTCACCATCGGAGTGTTCTTCATCGCCATGGTGCCGCTGCGGCACTGGCTGGCGCGGCGCTCCTTCACCATAGCTCTTTGGCAACTCGCGCTGGGCGGCGCCATCATCGGCTATCTCACCGGCATCGTCGTCTCCAGCGGTCCATTGAGCGTGCCGCTGTTTCTGTTCTACGGCCTTGCCAAGGGCGCCTTTCTCGCCACCGAGGCTGCGAGTTCGCTGGGCCTCTATCTCAGCAAATCCATCACCTTCCAGCGCTTCGGTGCCCTCGATCTCGATGTGCTGGTGAAAGGCCTGATCGCCGGCGCCTCGCTGATGTTCGGCGCCTTCATCGCCAAGCGCTATGTATTAAAGCTCAGCGTGGAGACATTCCGGCGCATCATGGACGGCATCATGATCGTGGCAGGCATCAGCATGGTGCTGTCGGGATTGCGGCTGGTTTAAACTCGTAGCCGTAGTTGAGCGCAGCGAAAACCCATCGGCCGAACGATGCTGCGGGCTCCGCCGATGGGTTATCGCGCTTCGCGCTCAACCCATCCTGCAGCCGCAAAAACAAATCGGCCGCCTTGCGGCGGCCGATTGATCGTTCAAACTTTGCGGTTGGCTCAGTAGCCGTAGCGTCCGTAACCGCCACCATAGCTGTAGCCGCCGCCATAGCTTGCGCCGTAACCGTAGCCGCCAGAGCTGGCGCCGAAGCTGAAGCCGCTATTGCAGGTCGAGCAACCCGTCTGCACCTGAACCGGTGCGTAGTAAACCTGAGCCGGCGCGACCTGCACGGTGCGCTGCTGGGTGGCGTACTGCGCCGGGATGCGGCGATATTCGGTGCGCGCCGGCGCGACCATCACGGTCTTCGGCACCATCACCGTGCGATACTGGGCCGGACGGTGACGACGCACGGTGTGACCGGGCGACACCATCACGGTGCGCTCCACCGTGCGATATTGCGGCGGGATCACCTGCGGCTGATAGCAGGTGGTGCAGCCGGCCTGAGCCATGCTGGGAATCGCCATGCCGGCGACAGCAACGATTGCGGCAATAATTGATTTTTTCATGATCGTGTCCTGTGCGAAGGCCGTATTGCAAACGAGTTCGGATCGCTTTCGGACACGAGATTTAAATGACCCACACCGCGGGTCAACGCGGAGTTGTTATTTACCTTGACGAACGTCGTTAAGAGGACGTGACAATCAATCATCAACCACTCGGCTCATGGTCCACGGAGTTATTATGAAGATTCATCGTCTCACGACCATCAAGGACTGCGTTCTGATTGAAGGCGGGCACGATGCCACAGCGCACACAACGCGCGTGGCGGCCTGTGCGGTCGTCGCCAATCCGCTGGTGGGCAGCGCGCATGACGATGTCAGCGAACTCTTTCCTTTCGGCGCCGAACTCGGAGCATTGTTGGTCAAGGAAGCGCTCGCCCTGCTACCCCGCCCGGCGATCTGCTACGGCAAGGCTGCGATTGTCGGCACGTCCGGAGACATCGAGCATGGCGCAGCGGTGCTCCATCCGCGCATGGGCAGACCCATGCGCGATGCCATCGGAGGCGGCGCTGCGCTTATTCCTTCCAACGTCATCATCGGCGCGGTTGGCGCCACGCTCAATGTGCCGATCGGCCACAAGGACGACCCATGGGCGCTGGATTTCATCGACACCATCGACGTCACCGTCGGTCATGCGCCGCGGCCGGACGAAATCCTGGTGATCGTGGCACTGGCCGATGGACCGAGACCACGTCCGCGTCTTGGCAAATAAGCATAGTGTGTCGCTGACCATCTGATCTGGGCAGCGCCTCGGCCACACCGAGGTGACCGCCTCCGCCACCAAAAGAACAAAACGGGATCGACGCAGGGGCGAGCCTCGCCTACACTGGGCGTCAGCAACAGTCCCACCACGAGCGATTCCACCTCATGGCCAAATCCGCCCCCTCCTTCGTCTGCCAGAATTGCGGCGCCGCCTATAACAAATGGCAGGGCAAGTGCGAGGCGTGTGGCGAGTGGAACACGCTGGCCGCCGAGGACAGCGCCACTGCCATTCCGGTCTCCGCGCGGTCGAAGCGCAAGGGACGCACCTTCAATCTCGAAAGCCTGACCGGCACCAGCCAGGATGCGCCCCGCATTCCGTCCGGCATGGGCGAACTCGACCGCGTCACCGGCGGCGGTTTTGTGCGCGGCTCCATCATCCTGATCGGCGGCGATCCCGGCATCGGCAAATCGACGCTGCTGACCCAGGCGACCTCCATGATGGCCCGCGCCGGCCACCGCGTCGTCTATATCTCCGGCGAAGAAGCCGTGGCGCAGGTGCGCCTGCGCGCCGCCCGGCTCGGTCTTGCCGACGCGCCGGTGCAACTCGCATCCGAGACCTCGGTGGAAGACATTGTCGCCACGCTGTCCGAAGGCACCGTGCCGCGGCTGATCGTCATCGACTCGATCCAGACCATGTGGACCGACACGGTGGAGTCAGCACCGGGCACCGTCACCCAGGTTCGCGCCTCCGCGCAGGCGCTCATTCGCTTTGCCAAGAAGACCGGCGCCACCATCATCCTGGTCGGCCATGTCACCAAGGACGGCCAGATCGCCGGCCCCCGCGTGGTCGAGCATATGGTCGATGCCGTGATGTCCTTCGAAGGCGAAGGGTCGCAGCAGTTCCGCATCCTGCGCGCGGTGAAGAACCGCTTCGGCCCCACCGACGAGATCGGCGTGTTCGAGATGACCGGCCTCGGCCTGCGCGAGGTGTCCAACCCGTCCGAACTGTTCCTGTCCGATCGCGATCTCGGCTCGCCCGGCACGGCGGTGTTCGGCGGCATGGAGGGCACCCGTCCCGTACTCGTCGAATTGCAGGCTCTGGTTGCTCCAACCACGCTCGGAACACCGCGACGTGCCGTCGTCGGCTGGGATTCATCGCGCCTGTCGATGGTGCTCGCGGTGCTGGAAGCCCATTGCGGCGTGAAACTGTCGGGCTACGACGTCTATTTCAATGTCGCCGGTGGCTTGCGCATCAACGAACCCGCCGCCGACATGGCGGCGGCCGCCGCCCTCGTCTCCTCGCTCTGCAATGCGCCATTGCCCACCGATGCCGTCTATTTCGGTGAAATCTCGCTGTCCGGTGCGGTGCGCCCCGTCGCCCAAACGTCTGCACGGCTGAAAGAGGCGGCAAAACTCGGCTTCGGCCGCGCCGTGCTGCCGGAGGCTGCACGCGGCGATCCCGGCGGCGATGCAGGCCTCACGCTCAACAGCATCGGTAATCTCACAACTCTCGTCGCCGAAATCGCCGCTCGCGGCGTCAAGCCGGCGCGCGATGGCGGCAATACCACACAGTCGGACAAAAACGCCCCGCCCGCCCGTTTCCGGCGTGAGAACGGGTGACGGTTGCGTGACCTCGTCCGCGTGGCCCGCTATAGAAAACCTGCGCTAAAAACGTGACCATCGCGCAACGCTTCGTTCAGGTTCTTCTCCCGAAGCGGAACAATGGTGTGAGGTGCGGCCTGCAGGCGGTTTTCCGCATCTGTGAGACGTGCCATATCACCGTCACTTGAACTGGCAGCCTTCCTGCCGATTCGCGTTTCTGACCAAGCGGACCAGACCCGACGATGCCGATTACCATTCTCGACCTTGTCCTGCTCGGCGTCATGCTGATCTCCGGCCTGCTCGCAATGGTGCGCGGCTTCATGCGCGAGATCCTCTCGATCGCGGCCTGGGGCGCCGCCGCGCTGGTCACGCTTTACGCGTTCCCGAAGGTACTTCCTTCCGCCAAATCCTATATCGCCAACGACACCATCGCGACCGCCGCCACCATCGGCGGCCTGTTCGTGCTGACGCTGATCGTCGTCTCCATCATCACCGTGCGCATCTCGGACATGATCCTGGACTCGCGCATCGGCGCGCTGGATCGCACCCTCGGCTTCCTGTTCGGCCTCGCCCGCGGCATGCTGATCGTGGTGGTCGCCTTCCTGTTCTTCACCTGGCTGGTTCCGGACAAGCAGCGTCCGGACTGGGTCACTGGCGCAAAATCGCGCGTGGTGCTCGAATCCACCGGGAACTGGCTGATGTCGCTCTTGCCGGATGACCCTGAAAACACCATTTTGAAGAAGTTCAAGAAGAACAAGCCTGAAGACGAGTCGACGGAAGCGGCGCCGGACGCTCCGGGGGGAAATGATGGCTATTCGAAGCCGGCACGCGACAGCTTGAAGAAGCTGATCGACAAACCCGCGGGACGCTGATCCGTCCCGAGCTTGAACTGACTGCGCGAATGCTCGTGCGTGGCACGGCTCGCGACAACAGAGGCGCGGTACATCCGATGCAGAATTCTTTCGACGACGGCGCGGCCCATAACAGCTTCGACGTGGACGACGATCTTTCCGGCGACATGCTGCGCGAAAAATGCGGCGTGTTCGGCATCTACGGACACCCGGAAGCCGCCGCCATCACCGCGCTCGGCTTGCATGCGCTTCAGCATCGCGGCCAGGAAGCTGCCGGCATCGTCGCCTTCGACGGCAAGCGCTTCCACTCCGAACGCCGCCTCGGCCTTGTCGGCGACACCTTCTCCCGCCGCGAGGTGATCGAACGCCTCCCCGGCAATGCCGCCATCGGCCACACCCGCTATTCCACCACCGGCGAAACCATCCTGCGCAATGTGCAGCCGCTGTTCGCCGAACTGAATGCCGGCGGCTTCGCCGTCGCCCATAACGGCAACCTCACCAACGGCCTGACTGTCCGCCGCGAGCTCGTGAAGAACGGCGCGATGATGCAGTCCACCACCGACACCGAGGTGATCCTGCATCTCGTCGCCCATTCCAAGCGCAACCGTTTCATCGACCGTTACATCGAAGCGCTGCGTGCCATCGAAGGCGCCTATGCCCTCGTCTCGCTGACCAACAAGAAACTGGTCGGCGCCCGCGACCCGCTCGGCATCCGCCCGCTGGTGCTCGGTGAACTCGACGGCTGTCCGATCCTAGCCTCGGAAACCTGCGCCCTCGACATCATCGGCGCCAAATACATCCGCGACATCGAGCCCGGCGAAGTGATCGTGTTCGACGACAAGGGCGCGCAGAGCCACAAGCCGTTCGCGCCGCAGCCGCCGCGCCCCTGCATCTTCGAATATATCTATTTCGCGCGTCCGGATTCGATCAATGACGGTCGCTCGGTCTACGACACCCGCAAGCGCATGGGCGAAGAGCTCGCCCGTGAAACGCATGTGGAAGCCGATGTCGTCGTGCCGGTGCCGGATTCCGGCGTCCCTGCTGCGATCGGTTATTCGCGCCAGTCCGGCATTCCGTTCGAACTCGGCATCATCCGCAATCACTATGTCGGCCGTACCTTCATCCAGCCGACCCAGAGCGTGCGCGAACTCGGCGTGCGGATGAAGCATTCGGCCAACCGCGCCGCCATCGCCGGCAAGCGCATCATCCTGATCGACGACAGCCTGGTGCGCGGCACCACGTCGAAGAAGATCGTAAAGATGATGCGCGATGCAGGCGCCACGGAAGTCCACTTCCGTATCGCTTCGCCGCCGATCACCCATCCCGATTACTACGGCATCGACACCCCCGATCGCGCCGGCCTGCTGGCCGCCACGCATTCGCTGGAGCAGATGCGCGAACTGATCGGCGCGGACTCGTTGGCTTTCGTCTCGGTGGACGGCATCTACCGCGCCATGGGCGAGCCCGGCCGCAACCCGGCCCAGCCGAAATTCGCCGATCACTGCTTCACCGGCGATTACCCGACCCCGCTCACCGATATGAGCGAGATCGACGATCCGCGGCAGCTGTCGCTGCTGGCGGAAGCGAGCTAACTCGGACCGTAGGATGGGTTGAGCGCAGCGAAAACCCATCGGCCGAACGATGAGGCAAGCTCCGCTGATGGGTTATCGCTCCGGCGCTTTGCGCCTCCGCTCAACCCATCCTACGTCGAAGCGATTTGCGCTCCATCAATCACCGTCATGGCCGGGCTTGTCCCGGCCATCAACGTCTATAAAACAGCGGCAAAGACGTGGATGCTTGGGACCAGCCCGGGCACGACGGAGTGAAGCTGCAACATGACGACAAAACCCCTCGCCTCCCGTATCGCCCTCGTCACCGGCGCCTCGCGCGGGATCGGCTATGCCACCGCCATCGCGCTCGCCAAGGCCGGTGCACACATCATCGCGGTCGCGCGCACACAGGGCGGGCTTGAAGAACTCGACGACGCGATCACGGCAGAAGGTGGCACCGCCACACTGGTGCCGCTCAGCGTCACCGACTGGGACGGCGTCGCGCGCCTCGGTGCCGCACTGCATGAGCGCCACGGCAAGATCGACATCCTGATCGGCAATGCCGGCCTTGCCGGGGCATCCTCGCCGCTCGGCCATGTGGAGCCAAAATCCTGGAACGAGACCATGGACGTCAACGTCAATGCGAACTTCCAGTTGATCCGCTGCATGGAGCCACTGCTGCAGCAATCCGATGCCGGCCGCGCCGTGTTCATCACGTCAGGCACCGCCAACAAGGCCTCGGCCTATCGCGGCCCCTATGCGGCCTCGAAGGCCGCGCTGGAAGCGCTGGTGCGCGTTTGGGCCAACGAGACCGCCACGACGCCGTTGCGCGTCAACCTGTTCAATCCCGGCCCGATCCGCACCCATATGCGCGCCATCGTCATGCCCGGCGAAGATCCGGAAACGCTCGACACGCCGGCGCAGGCCGCCGAGGCGATCCTGCCGCTCTGCCTGCCGTCATGGACGGAGACGGGGAAGTTTGTGGACTACAAGACCGGCAAGGTGATGGGTTTTCATCCGCCGTCGTAAACCTCTCTCCCTGTCATCGCCCGGCTTGACCGGGCGATCCAGTAGACTCAGTTTGAGCGGTGGATACTGGATCACCCGGTCAAGCCGGGTGACGACAAGTAATCGCGCTGCGCTACTTGCGCATCGCACATTGCACTCCTGCCCATCCGGGCTACACTTCCTCCCAAGCGGGACAAACCCGCATCACATAGGGAGGTCGTCATGGCATCACGCCTGCGCGCGTTCGCACTTGCTGCAACATTCACCCTCACCGCTTTCTCCGCCCGCGCCGCCGATATCCCGCGCTTCGAGGTCGAAGCCTCCTGGCCGAAGCCGCTCCCCAACAACTGGATCCTTGGTCAGGTCGGCGGCATCACCACCGACAAGAACGGCCATGTCTGGGTGATCCATCGTCCGAAATCGCTCACCGATGACGAGAAAGGCGCCTCGCTGAATCCGCCGCGTTCGAAGTGCTGCATCTCCGCGCCGCCCGTGCTCGAATTCGATTCCGAGGGCAATCTGCTGCGCTCATGGGGCGGCCCCGGCGAAGGCTATGAATGGGTCGGTCGTGAGCACGGCATCGAAGTCAGCGACGACGGCTTCGTCTGGGTCGGCGGCAATGAGGCCAATGACAACGCCATCCTGAAATTCACCCTCGACGGCAAGTTCGTGATGCAGATCGGCAAGATCGCGCCGAGCAAGGGCAGCAACGACACCACGCAACTCGGCAAGCCCGCCGAGACCGCCATCGACAAGGATGCCAACGAGATCTATGTCGCCGACGGCTACGGCAATCGCCGCGTCATCGTGTTCGATACCAATACGGGTGCCTACAAGCGGCACTGGGGCGCCTATGGCAACAAGCCGAATGACGACAAGCAGGCGCCCTATGACCCCAACGCGCCGGTGTCGCAGCAATTCGCCAATCCCGTTCATTGCGTGAAGATCGCCAGCGACGGGCTCGTCTATGTCTGCGACCGCATCAACAACCGCGTGCAGGTGTTCAAGAAGGACGGCTCCTTCGTGAAGGAGTGGTTCTACGAGAAGGCCACGCTCGGCAATGGCGCGGTGTGGGATCTCGCGGTATGGCCCGATCCGAAACAGACTTGGCTACTGACGGCGGATGGCGAGAATAACGAGATCCGCGTCATCAATCGCGACGACGGCAAGGTGGTCGGCACGCTGGGACGAAGCGGCCGCAATGCCGGCCAATTCCACTGGATTCACGCCATGGCGGTGGACGTGAAGGGCAATGTCTATACGGCCGAAGTCGATACCGGAAAACGCATCCAGAAATTCAAACTGGTCTCGGATGCATTGAAGTAATCAGTCGTAGGGCGGATGAGCGCAGCGTCATCCGCCGGCCGGGTTCATGGTTGAAACTCCGCCGGCGGATAACGCTTACGGCTCATCCGCCCTACGATCTACTACCTCACCGGCCGGACAACCTTGACCTGCTGATCGCCATCATTGCGGATGGATGAGCCGATCAGCGCGCCGACGGCGCCACCAATGATCGCGCCGGCCGCGACATCACTGTCACCACGATCGGGGCGACGGCTATATTCCGGTGGCGGAGGCGGACGGCGATCATATTCCGGCGGCGGTGGGCGGCGGTCATACATCGGCGGCGGTGGCGGCGGGCCACGATCCTCATAGTAACCGCGCGGGCCACCGTCGAAATCCTCGACGCAGCCGCCACGGCGTTCGCTGAAGCGCATGCCCCGGCCGCAGCCGTCACGCACCTGCAGCACATGCGTTTCCGCGGCATTGTCCTTGGCAGGCATCAGCGGCGCCGCTTGCACGCCGGTGAGCGAAGCGCCCATCGCGGCGATCGCCCCAAGCAAAAGGCATCGTGTTTGAGAGAGCGGATATCGACCGATCATATGAAATTCCTTGTTCTGGCAATGGCTGCAAATCAGGAATGACAGTCGATCATTTCGGTTAAAACTTTACGGATCGCTCCGAGCCATGCGCATCTCACTGCGTACATGCTGGAAACGAAAAAGCCCGGCCTTTCAGCCGGGCTTCAATTCTCAACGTTTCCGAGCTTACCAGCCCATGCCGCCGAACTTGTAGTTCAGGCCGGCGCGAACGATGTGACCGTCGTTCTTGAAGCTGGAGATATAGCCACCAGAGCCGGCCACGCCCGGCAGGATCGGAACGGTGACGTCATTGGTGCCGAGATCGTAATAGAGATACTCCGCCTTGACGGTCCAGTTGCCGGTCCAGGCGTGCTCGATGCCGCCGCCGACGCTGTAGCCGGTCTTGGTGTTGCGCGTGCTGCCAGCGAATTGCGCGACATTCGCAGCGTTGTTGA
>NZ_JBIIOT010000082.1:0-22680 GCF_044336785.1 Tardiphaga sp.
CGCCATCGCGCGGAAGCTGGGCGCCGATCCCGAGGATCAGGTGCCGTTCGCAAAATATGCCAAGGCGGCGGAGAGCCTCCTCAAACCGTCATCGGCCGCGCGTGCGGTGGCTGCCGGTGCGCCCTTCATCGAGCGTGTCGATCTGCTGGTCAAGCTGATCTCGCATCAGCTTGGGATGACCAATGCGAATATCGATCGTACGGTGGATGTGGTCGATCAGAAGCTCAATGAGCGCCTGGAATCCAGCACTGGCATTTGAACGCCGGGCGTGCGGCCGTGCCTGTCACGGCCGCAGCGCATATCCGCCGATATGCAGCTCGCCCGTCGATGTGCGCTCGACCACTCCGTCGAGCCCATAGACCTCGCGCAACATCGCCGACGTGATCGCGTCTGACGCCGCACCGCTGCTGTAGAGCGCGCCGTCTTTCATGACGACGACATTGTCGGCCCAGCGCGCCGCAGCCTGCAAGTCGTGCAGCACCGCGATCACCGTCGTGCCAGCTGACGCGACCTCGCGCACGATCTGCATCACCTGCAACTGGTGCCGGAGATCAAGCGCACTGGTCGGCTCGTCCAACAACAACAGCTTCGGCTGACGGACCAGCGCCTGCGCGAGGCTGGCGAGCTGACGTTGACCGCCGGAGAGCTGGTCGAATGCATTCAATGCGAGATCAACAATACCAAGCCGCGCCAGCACGTCGAGCGACGCATCGCGAAAGCCGTCGGCACTCCATGTCGTGTTGGAAGGTGGCGATGCGCGCAATGCGCTGATGACGGCCTCAACCACGCTGAGCGACATCCGCTGCGGCAGGAATTGCGGCATGAAGGCCATCACCGCCGAACGCCGTTGTGCCGATGCGGCAAGCAGATCCTCTGTGCCGAAGCGAATCGCGCCGCTGGCAGGAACGAGTCCGGCAATTGCCCGCAGCAGCGTCGTCTTGCCGGCGCCGTTCGGCCCCACCAGCGCGGTGACCTGCCCGCCCGCAATTGGCGGCAGCGTCAGGTCGCGGAGCACCTTGCGTGCGCCATAGCCGGCCGAGAGCGTGCTGATATCCAGCGTGGGAGCGCTCATACGGCCCCTCGCCTACTGAAGATCAGCGAGAAGAACACCGGCAATCCGATCAAAGCGGTGACGATGCCGATGGGGATGATAACGCCGGGGATGATGCTTTTGCTGGCGACCGAAGCGAGTGACATGATGATCGCGCCTGTCAACGCGCTGGCCGGCAGGAAGAAGCGATGATCTTCGCCGATCAGCAGCCGCGCGATATGGGGCCCGGCAAGCCCGACAAAGCCGATGGTGCCGACAAAGGCCATGGCGGTGGCCGTGAGAATGCTGATGCGCAGCAGCGACATGAAGCGCAGCTGCGTGATGTTGATGCCGAGGCTGCGCGCGCGATCCTCGCCGAGCCGCAGCGCCATCATCGGCCAGGCGGCTCGCTGTGCGAATGGCAGGGCGATCACGGCGACAAGCGCCAACAACCGCACCTTCTCCCAGCTCGCACGGGAGAGGCTACCCATGATCCAAAACACGAGCTGCTGCAGCGCCTGCTGGCTGGCGAGAAACTGCGTCAGGGCTACGAGCGCGTTGAAGGTGAAGAACAGCGCGATACCGCACAGAACAAGGATGTCAGTCCCGGAGCCGCGCATCCGCACCACCGACTGCAGCACGACGACGGCGATGAAGGAGAACACGAACGCATTGGCCGAGATGATCCAGTTCTGCGGCACGCCGGGAATACCGATGCCCAGCACGATGGCCAGCGCCGCGCCGAATGACGCTGCCGAGGACACGCCGAGGGTGAACGGGCTCGCCAGCGGATTGCCGAGAATGGTCTGCATCTCCGCGCCCGCCGTCGCCAGCGCGAGCCCGACCAGCACCGCGAGCAGCGCCTGCGGCAGTCGCACCTCCCACAGGATCGCGCGCTGCGCCCCGGACAATGTGCTGCCATCCAAGATGCCGCGCACGGCATCGATCAGGCCGAGGCTGGACGGGCCGGTGCCGAGATCAATTGCGAAGGCAACGAGGCTTGTCAGCGCGAGCACGAGCAGAAATACCACGCGCCGACGCACGACGCGTTGATACGCTGTTGCCGCACGTGCAGTCGCAGTCTCCGTCACTTGAGATCGACCCAATAGATGCCGCTCATCGGCACCGCGAGAAAGCGCTTGTTGATCTCCGCCATGGTCGCATTCGGATCGATATCGGTCATCGCCTGCGGATGCAGCCAGCGCGCGAGCGCTTCGACGGCCAGAAGATTGAGCGGCGTCGACATGATGTTGTGGAACAGGCCATGCACATTCTTCTCGCGCACGGCGCGCAACTCCGCAAAGCCTGGCCGTGCGACCACGGCGGCTAGGCGACCCTGGATCGTCGCAGCATCGAAGCCAGGCCCGATCACCAGCCCGCCCGTCGCCTTCAGATGCGCGCCACCGGTGCCCACATAAATCTCAGGATTTTTGGCGATAACATATTCCAGACCGAGCTGCGCCGATGGTCCTTTGGAAACCTCGGCCGAAATGCTGTCACCGCCGGCGAATGAAATGAAACGGCCGAGATTGGCTGCACCGAGCGAGTGGCAGCAATCGGATGTACTGGCATGGGTCTCGAACAGGATGCTCGGCCGCCTCATGCCCGATGCCGCAACACGCTCCGCGATCCGCTTCATATGTGCCTCGTAAAAGGCGACATAATCCTCGGCCTGCTTGTTGCGTCCCGTCACGCGGCCGAGGATGCGCATGCTGGGAACGGTGTTGTCGAACGGATTGATGAAGAAATCCGTGAACACCACTGGGATGCCGGCGGCTTCCAGTTGCCGCGCCACATCGTTGCTGCGGCCGCCCGGCGCAAAACTGGTGCCGAGCACGGCGATATCCGGCTTGATGGCGATCGCTTTCTCCACCGAAAACGAACCATCATTGCCCATGCCCAGCACGGGAATGTCGTCGATGGCCGGAAATTTTGCGCGATAGAGCGCATAGCTCTCGCTGTCATTGCGGCGGAAATCGCCGAGCCATCCCGCGATCAGGCTGACCGGATCGGGATGCAGCAGCGACAGGCCCAGGATCTGCCGTCCTTCGGCCAGCAGAATCCGCTGCGCCGGCTGCGCCAATGTGACCGTACGTCCGGTGATGTCGGTCACCGTCACCGGCTCCGCCAATGCAGGCATCATCGCCAGCCACGCGCCGGCGATACATCCGGCAAGGCCAGCTATCACGGATCGCATATTCATGAAGGTCATCATGCGCCTGACATCAGCGAGAATCGCAGTGCCCGGCTGATCGCCGCTGGCAGCACTGATGCGTGGTTCTCACCCTCGAATTCCTTATAGGTCACGGCCAGCGCCGCCGGATCCAAGGTTGCGAGATCGGATGCGAGCCCCTTCGCATTCTCTACCATCTTGTTACGCCGAATCCACGAATCGTAATCGGCAGACGATCCATCGCCGGATTGCGCTTCGGCCTGTTCGAGGCTGCCGACCGTGACCAGCAGCCGCCGCGTCGGCTCCACCGGTTGCGTTGCCTTAAAGCGCGCCTTGGCCTGCATCAGGTGATCGCCGCCGAACCAGATCGAGGGACTCGCCGCTGCATAGTTCCGGAACAGCGCCGGCCGCGTGAACAGCGTATGCAACACGAACAGCCCGCCGAAGGAATGACCGAACAGCGCGCTCTGGTCGGGATCGGCATCGAACTCGGCCGCGATCATCGGCTGCAATTCATCGGCGATGAAATCGAGAAATTGATCCGCCCCGCCGGTGCGGCTCCAGCCGCCGCGATCCGGGCGCTGTGGCAGCGCCTCTTCCGGCACCGGCGGCGTGTAGTCATAGGTGCGGCGTTCTGCATCGAGCCACAGCGTGGTGGGATAGCCGATGCCGACCACGATCGCCGGTCGCACGCCGGTGCGCTCGGGCCGGCGCGACTGCAGCGCCGTCGCAGCCGCCGCGATCGGAAAGGTGCCGTTGCCATCCAGGAGATAGACGACAGGCATTTTGCCCCGCAGCTGGCCGGTCGCCGGCTGCCAGATGAAAATGCGGTAGTCGCGCCCTGTCTTCGACATCACGTCGCGAACACTGGCACCAGGCAGCATCACATTCGGCATACACGCATCGCTTTGCTGGCTGTTGGGCTCGCATGATCCGGCATCGACCTCAAGCCGATGCCGGATCAACTCACTTACCACTGATAGCGGACCGTCCCCAGCGTGGTCCGGCCATTGCCATAGAAGCACTGGGCAGACGACGCACAGCCGGACACGTAGGTCTTGTCGGTGATGTTGGTCATGTTGACCGCCAGCTTCCAGCCCTTGAGCTGCGGCGACGCACCGGCCAGATCGTAGTGCGCGGCGAGATCGCCGAGCGTATAAGCTGGCACGATCATGGCCGCGCTGTTGATATTGTCACCATAGGACGAGCCGACATAGCGCACGCCACCGCCGAAACCGAAGCCGGCCAGCGGGCCGCTCTGGAACGTGTAATCCATCCACAGCGAAGCCGTGTCTGCAGCAGCTCCGACCGGCTTCTTGCCCTGCAGCGAGATGCCGCTCACGATCTGCGTGCTTTTGGTGATGTCGATATCCGTGTGCGAATAGGCGGCAATCACGTCGAGGCCCGGCTGCAGCGTGATCTTGCCCGACAGTTCGATGCCCTTCGAGCGCACTTCACCCTGCTGGATCTGGCAATAGCCGCTGGCGGCCGTGCAAAGCGGAAATGCCGTCGATACACGCGCCGTATCCGTCGTCAGCACATTGCTTTGCGTGATGTCGAAATAGGACAGCATGAAGAAGCCATTCATGCCGATCGGCTGATACTTCAGACCGACTTCATACTGTTCGCCCGTGGTCGGCTTGAATGCCGTGCCGGTGTAATCAGTACCCACCGTCACGCTCGGCTCGAACGATGTCGAATAGCTCGCATAGGGCGCGAAGCCATTGTCAAACAGATAGGTCGCACCGACGCGCCAGGTCGTGGCCTGATCGGATGGGCGGATGGTGCTGGTGACCGCTCCGGACGCGATGGTGCTCTGCTGGTTGGAGCCATTGGACCAGTCATGACGGACACCGGCCACCACGTTAAGCTTTCCGATGCGGACCTGATCCTGAAGGTAAAGGCCGGCCTGTTCGCGATCGATCACGGTCTGCGTGGTCAGCGGCGGCACTGTCACCGTACCGTAGTTCGGATTCAGGTAATTGATATTGGTCGCGGTGCCATTGCCAAAACGGGCCGTGGCCGACGACTTCTGGTAATCGAGACCCATCAACACGGTGTGCTCGAGCCAGCCGGTCACGAATTTCGCTTCCGCCTGGTTGTCGATCGCAGCGGCCTTCAGCTGTTCCAGATAATTCGTGGTCGTGCGTACGAGGCACAGATTGGCCGTGGTGCCTGCGCCGCACGTCGAGCCAGCTCCGAACGGTGCGGAGTTCGACACCGGCGCCGCCTTGAAGTCGCTCGTCACTTCCATGTAGCGGAAGTTCTGGCGCACTGCCCAGGTCTCGTTGAAGTGATGCTCGAACTCGTAGCCGACCGAGGTCTGTTCACGCGAATAGGTGTTCAGGTTCGGGTGCGCGGAGAAGAAATTGCGTGGGATCTGGCCGTTCGGATTGGTCTGCAGCGTGCCAAGGGCCGGCAGCCAGTTCGGCTGATAGCTCGACGGGTCCTTGGTGTAGCTGGCGCGCACGGTCAACGAGGTATCCTGCGATGGCCGCCAGGTGATGGTCGGCGCGATCATCTGGCGTTCGCTGGTGGTATTGTTCACATCGGTATCGGTGTGGCGGCCGAGACCGATCAGGCGATACATCAGGTCGCCGTCTTTGGTCAGCGGCCCGCTGACATCGAAGCCGCCCTCGACGCGATTGTTATTGCCAAAACGGGTGAAGATCTCGCCCTGCGGGGTCGCGGTCGGGTTCTTGCTGATCAGATTGACCATGCCACCGAGATTGTTCTGCCCGTACAGCACCGATGCGGGGCCGCGCAGGATCTCGACGCGCTCCAGCAGGAACGGATCGACCGATGGCATCGCATAGGAGACGCCGCGCGGCAGACGCAGGCCGTCCCAGAAATGCAGATAATTGGCAGCGCCACCGAAGCCACCGAAGCCGCGGATGAACACGTTGTCGAAGCGATCGCCGACGCGGCTTTCCGAGATCACGCCAGGCTCATAACGCAGCGCTTCGGCCACCGTGCGCGCGCCCTGCTGCTGGATCTGCTCGCGCGTCACCACCGAGATCGACTGTGGCGTCGCAAGGATGGACGAATCCGTCTTGCTGCCCGTGCTGGTACGGCTGGCGACGATGCCGCGCACCGGACCACGCGCGGTCTCGCGCGCGGAAGCCTCGACGGCCGGCGGCGGCGTCACGGCCGCACGGCGCGCGGGAGCGGCCGTACGGGCTGCGCGCTGCTTCGGTGCGGCGCGTACGGTGCGCGCTGCCGGAGCATCCACCGTCACTGACGGGAGCGTTGAACTGGTTGCCTGCTGGGCCAGCAACGACGTGGCATCGACGAACGGAAGCGCCAGAGCGAGTGGCGAGACATGGAGCAATCGGCTCCAGCGCAATTGTGTCGTCATGTGTCGGTGATCCCCGTGAAATCCTGGTGGCGCCAGATAAAGTCCCCGGTCTGGCGCCATCGTCTCTTGGCATGCAGGGCCGGGGCGAGATAGGCGCCGACTTTCGTTTGCCGGACTCTCGCTTTTGCTCAGGGTTAGGAGACCTATAAACTGCCGCAGGCTCGGCTAGCGTAAGCTGCTCGGGGAAATGCCGAAGCGCTTGCGGAAAATCGTCGCGAAATGCGCCGCGCCGTAGCCGACGTGATATGCGGCTTCCGACACGCTCATCTCGCCGGAAGCGATGAGCTTATAGGCCTGCTCCAGCCGGTATTCCTGCAGGAAGCCGAACACCGTAGCCCCATAGACCCGACGAAAACCATCGCTGAGTTTGCGGACATTGAGCCCCACCTGCAGCGCCAGACCCTCAAGCGACGGCGGCTGCTGCATGGCCTCGATCAACAATTCCCGCGCCTGCCGGATCCGATCGAAATCGCGCGACGACAATTGCAATGCCTGCGGCGCGCTGGCCTGGCTGAGACAGGAGGAAATCGCGAGCGCCGCAAGCTGCATGGCCTTGCCGCCGAGATAAAGCTCGCGCTCGGCACCACGGATCGGGCAATTCATGATCTGCGCCGACAGCGCTTGCAGCGCATGGCCGGCGGAGCAGGACATCAGGAACGCGTCCTGATCGGCCGATGCGCGCGTGGCCTCGAAAGACGCCGCCATCGCCTGCGCCATCTCGGCGCTGACGAGCCCTTCCTGCATCTGGACGATCACGTAGCGCACCGGCACATCAGCGGCAAAAACCTGGTCGCGCGGCGCGCCATTCGGCGAACGGATCACCAGCGCCGCAGGGCCACAGATCTCGCGACCGGCGCCCTCGCCCACCGCGATCTGCAACCTGCCGCTGAGCAGCAACACGATCTTCACGCCGGCCGGCAGCGTCGCATTCACCCGCTTCGGTTGATCAAAACTCTGCACGCCCGCAGACACGACGAGCGCCCCCGACAGCAGGGTCAGTCTTTCGCTGGGATTTGATGAGGAAGCGGCGGCGGTCAAAGGCTTGGCGTCAATTTGGCTGAGCGTGAACCTTTGTCACTAAATCAATTACGCGGTCGCACCCAAGGTGATTTCGCTTGGGAAACTTACAATTGGTCGAAATAGCAGGCCTGACCAGCCCCATCACACTATACCGTCACGCCACTCACGCGTTCACAGGAATGAGCTTCGCGATGGCCGCAAGCAGATCGGTCTGCGTGATCAGGCCGGCAATGGTCCGATCATTGTCGATGACGATGACCGCATGGGTGCGGCCATCGGTCAGCGTCGGCAACAGGGCGATCGCAGGGGTTTGCGCCGACGCCGTGGATGCAGGCGACATCCGCACACTCATATCGCCTGCCTTGTCGAGAATTTCACGCAGACCAATGGTGCCGACGAGATGCCCCTGCCGGTCGATCACGGGCAGCGTCCGCACATTGTGCTTGAGTAGTCGTGTCTGCGCGAGTTCGACCTTGTCCCACACGCCCACCGTCACGACATCGCGCGACATGATGTCTTCACACGCGACATTGCCGTGGGTCCGCAGCAGCGCCTGTAGCTCGACCTGCCGCAACAGGCTGTCGAGATCCTCGGGGCTAATATCGAAACTCTCTTTCAGGACTTCGAGCGCCTTGCTGATATCCTCTGGCTTGAAGCCGACCCGCAATTCGGGGCTGATATCCGCAGTCCCATGCATATTCGGCGGCGGCGCGCTCGCGCGATGCGGATAGGTGTGGCGCGACACCTTGTGAAACATCAGGCCGAGCGCAACCAAGAGCAGCGAGTTCAGGCCGACAGGAACGAACGGAAACAGAAAGCCCGCCGATGTCACCGCCGGACCACCGATAATGGCTGTCAGCGCCGTCGCACCGCCCGGTGGATGCAGACAGCGCGCGAAGGACATGGCCGCGATGGCGATCGATACGCCGAAGCCGATCGCGAGAATGGGATCACGGACGAAATGCGCAACGATGACGCCGATAAAAGCCGAGATCGTGTTGCCGCCGATGATCGACCACGGCTGCGCCAGAGGGCTGGCGGGAACGGCGAATAGCAGTACCGCTGACGCGCCGAGTGGCGCCACGATCAGTGGCAGGCTTGTGTGATCACCGAGCACGAAGCGGCAGATCATCCCGGTCAGTGCGATGCCCACCAGTGCGCCAACACACGCCAGCATGCGCTCGCGCAGGCTCGCGCCAGCGAGGATGGGTGTAAACAATCGGAAGCCACGGCGCGGCTGCGCCAACGCCCCTTTAGGGCTTTCGGATGTCATCATCGAGGAGAACCGGAAACGCGCAGGCAAAATTGACGCGCGATCACCGTTGACCACGATGGACCAGCCTGCGGCATCGCAGGCAGTTCAGCTCGCAAACAAGCGAGCGTGCAGATGTTCTATCCAGTTCCACGCCTAAGGCAAGCTGGCCGATTACGCGCCCTCATCCAGCGCCACCATCTCCCGCTTCCGACGCAGCGCCGGCAACAGCGGCGCGATCAGCAGGATCACCGCAAGAACCAGACAAGCCGCGGAAATTGGACGTTCGACGAAAGTCATGAGATCGCCCTGCGACAGGATCAACGACTTGCGCAGATTGTTCTCGAGCAGCGGACCGAGCACGAAGGCCAGCACCAGCGGCGCTGGCTCATAGCCGAACTTGCGCATGAAGTAGCCGATGATGCCGAAGGCGACCATCACATAGACGTCGAACACATTGTTGCTGCTGCAATAGACGCCGATGATGGTGAACAGCACGATCAGTGGGAACAACACATTGTAAGGCAGTTTCAGCAGCTTCACCCACATGCCGATCAGCGGCAGGTTCAGCACCAGCAACATCGCGTTACCAATATACATGCTGGCGACGATGCCCCAGAACAATGTCGGATTCTGTGTGATGAGCAGCGGTCCGGGCTGCAGCCCGTGAATGACGAAAGCGCCAAGCAGCAGCGCCATCACCACATTCGGCGGGATGCCGAGCGTCATCAGCGGAATGAACGCGCCGCCGGCGGCGGCGTTATTCGCGGCTTCCGGACCGGCGACGCCTTCGATGGCACCATGCCCGAATTCCTCGGGCTTCTTCGCAAGACGTTTCTCCAGCGCATAGGACGCGAAGGACGCGACCACGGCGCCACCGCCGGGCAGAATGCCGAGGAAGAAGCCGAGAACAGTGCCGCGTCCGATCGGACCGGCGCTGCGTTTCCAGTCTTCCTTGTTCGGCAGCAATTGCGTGATCTTCGCATTGATGATCTCGCGCTTGATCGCCTGCTCGGTGTTGAGCAGCACTTCGGCGAGACCGAACAGGCCCATCACGACCGGCACAAGGCCAATGCCGTCGATCAGTTCGATACGGCCAAAGGTGAGACGTGGTTGCGCGGTAATGCTGTCGAGGCCGACAAGGCCGAGCACGATGCCGATGCAGGCCATCAGCAGCGCCTTGGCCATCGAGCCCTGCGTGAGGAAGGTGAGCACCACAAGGCCGAGCACCATCAGGCTGGCATATTCGGCCGGCCCGAAGGCAATCGCGACAGCCGCCAGCGAAGGCGCGACCAGCATCAAGGCGACAAGCGCAAAGGTGCCGGCAATGAAGGAGCCCAGCGCGGAAATCCCGAGCGCGGGACCTGCGCGGCCTTTCTTCGCCATCTGGTGGCCGTCGATACAGGTGACGACCGACGCCGCCTCGCCGGGGATATTGACGAGGATCGATGTGGTGGAGCCGCCATACATGGAGCCGTAATAGATGCCCGCCATCATGATGATGCCCGACTCCGGCGTGCCGGACAGCGTCACCGGCAGCAGCAGCGACATTGCCGAAATCGGACCGATGCCCGGCAGCACGCCGACCAGCGTGCCGATGAAGACGCCGATGAAACAATACAGCAGATTGACCGGCAGCAGCGCCACACCGAAGCCGTGAAATACGTTGGCGAGAACGTCCATGATGCCGCTCCCTCAACCGATCTCGAAGGTGCCAGTGGGCAGCATGATCGCCAGACCATGCTTGAGCACCCACCACACACCGACAGGCGCCAGCACCGCCAGCGGCACGGCCAGTGTCCAGCGCACAGGATCGATGATGCGCAACAAGAGCAGCATCAACGGAATGGTCGCGATCAGAAAGCCGAGCGGCTCCAATGCAAACGCATAAGCGATCAGGCACGCGATGATCAGCACCGGCTTGCTCCAGCGCGCATCCTCCCAGCGCGAGCCGAAGGTCGGGCCGCCTTCCGTCACCGATGCCAGGACGATGGTGACGGCGAACGCGCACATCAGGATGCCTATATAGAACAGCATGAAGCCGGAGCCCGGATCATTGATGGTGCCGAGCTTCAATTTGAGCCCGGAGCGGATCACGAACACGCCAAGCCCAAGGCCGATCACCCCGGTCCAGAATTCGGAATTGTTGAGACGGAAGGGAGGACGGGTGGTGGAGGCCATGGAGGAGCTTTCGGAAGGCTGATTGAATGAGATCGAAGCCGAGTGCTCGGACAGGTCCCCTCTCCCCTCCGGGGAGAGGGCTAGGGTGAGGCCGCGGGCGACGTCGCTTGTGGAAGCCCCCTCACCCGCCGCGCTTCGCGCAGCGACCTCTCCCCGGAGGGGAGAGGTGAACCAAGCAAGTGCCCTACTTCTTCGCGAGCCCGATGCTGTCGATCACCTTGCGCTCCGACGCCGTCACCTCGACCACGAACTTCTTGTAGTCCTCGGTGTTCTTGTAATTCGGCACCATGTCATATTTCGCCAGCGTCGCGACGACGGCCGGATCCTCGATCGCCTTCTTGAACGCATCATGCAGCTTGGCGACGATCTTCGGGTCCATGCCCTTTGGCCCGGCAATGCCGAATGGCGAGTCATACACCATCGGATAGCCGCTCTCCTTCAGCGTCGGCGCATCCGGGAAATTCGGCGAGCGCTTGTCGGTCCACACCATCAGGAGACGCAGCTTGCCGGCATCGACCAGCGGTCGCCAGCCGGTGGAATCCGCCTGCAGCATGGTGTGATTGCCGAGCACCGCCGCGTTGGTCTCGGCGCCGCCCTTGAACGGCACCTGGGTCAACTTGATGCCGGCCAGTGCCGCGATCTGCTCCATGCCCACATGCAACGAAGTGCCGGTGCCCGGCGTCGCATAGGTCACCTTGCCCGGATTGGCCTTGGCGAAATCGACCACGTCCTTCCAGGTCTTGAACTGCGAGTCCGCATTCGTCGTGATGCCGAAGGTGTATCCGGTGAGATGGATGATGTAGGAAAAATCCTTGTCGGGATTCCACGACACTTCCTGCATCAATGGCAGGCGGAACACCGTGATCGGAATCTGCGAGATGGTGTAACCATCCGGCTTCGCCGTCGCCGCCATGGTCGCGGGGCCGACCGTGCCGCCACCGCCGCCTTTGTTGTCGATGGCGATGGGCTGGCCGAGATGTTTCGACGCCGCATCCGCAATGGCGCGCATCGAGATGTCGGTGGAGCCGCCGGCAGGCCATGGCACGATCAGCGTGATCGGCTTGGTCGGATATTCCTGTGCGCGGACAATGGTGGCCGTGCCGAGCGTGGCAATCGCGGCGGCGGCCATGGCGACAGACAATGAAAATGCAAGACGACTGGAAAATGCAAAGCGACTGCGCTGCAGCATGAATTCTCTCCCTCTTTTATCTCTTGGCGGCCGCGGCTCATGACCGGACCTTTGTTGTGACGGCAGTGTAACGTCTAAATCCGTGTCGGAAAGTGCGTCTTCCGTCGTATCGCTGCCGTGTTGGCAATGAACGATGATTTGCCCGCCGTCGCAATTCCGATGGTGCAACGCGCATGCGACATACCGTCCGCATGACCTTGTACGTCATGGTGGAAAGGCGGCGGCTGTCGCATTGAAAATGCCGCCATAAAAAATGTCGGCACCATGTCGGATCGATATCGCCAGCTTCGTCCTTGGGACGACACCACATCATGCGAGGAAAACAACATGCCCAAGATGATCTTCGTGAACCTGCCGGTCAGCGACCTGCCCCGCGCGGTTGCCTTCTATGAGGCGGTCGGCGCGACCAAGAACCCGCAATTCTCCGACGATACCGCCGCCTGCATGGTGTTCTCCGACACCATCCATGCGATGCTGCTGACACACGACAAGTACAAGCAGTTCACCTCGAAAACGATCGTCGATGCGAAGACATCGAGCGAGGTGCTGATCTGCATCTCCGCCGACAGCCGCGACGAGATTGATGCGCTGGTGAAGAAGGCGACGGATGCCGGCGGCACGCCGGATCCGACCCCGACCCAGGATTTCGGCTTCATGTATGGCCGCAGCTATGAAGACCCGGACGGCCATATCTGGGAAGTGATGTGGATGGACATGGCGGCCGCCGAAGCCGCGATGGCGAGCTGAGCGGAGGACGCGCGATGTCGAAGATTTCCCCTTGCATCTGGTACGAAACCGAGGCCGAAGAGGCCGCAAAATTCTACTGCTCGCTGGTGCCGAATTCCTCCATCGACCGTGTGCAGCGCGCACCCATTGATTATCCCGGCGGCAAGGCCGGCCATGTGCTGGTCGTCGGCTTCACGCTGGCTGGCCAGAGCTTCATCGGCCTCAATGGCGGCAGCCCCGCTACCTTCAGCACGGCCGTGTCCTTCACCATCCATTGCGAGGATCAGGCCGAGGTCGATCGTGTCTGGGACGCCATTCTGGCCAATGGCGGCAAGGAAAACGCCTGCGGCTGGATCAACGACCGCTGGGGCGTGCCGTGGCAGATCGTCCCCAATGGCTTTACGGAACTGCTCGCCAGCGAGAATGGCGAGGGCGCCAAGCGGGCCATGGCCGCCATGATGGGCATGATCAAGCTCGATATGGCCGCGCTGCAAAAGGCCTTTGACGGCGGTTAGGGTGCGACCGAGGGCTCTCAAGCCGTTGGCAGAGCGCCGTAATCGGCGCTCTGCCGGAGACCAGCTAACCGAATGGCGGAAAAGCGGATTTTCGGTGGTCGCCTTGCTTGACAGGGCGTCCTCCCCGTCCCTATAAGCGGCCCGTTCGCGACGCGGCATTTTGGCCGTCGTGACCCTGTGGCGGGGTAGCTCAGCTGGTTAGAGCACGGGAATCATAATCCTGGGGTCGGTGGTTCGAGTCCACTCCTCGCTACCAAGAATTCGATAGAGATATCAATGACTTAGAAGGTCCGCCATCGAGCGGGCCTTCTGCGCATATGGGCTGTGTACAAATTTTGTACAAACGGTTGGGCGTTCCGGACCTGCTCTTTCTGCTTTGAGCTTGCAGGCGCAGCCCTGACACTGTGGCCATGAAAATCTTCACCGCATCAGATCTCCACGGCGAGATGGGCCCGCACGGCTACGACGTGCCCGACGGCCTCGACTTCGACGTCGCGGTGTTCGCCGGTGACATCGGCCGCGGACCGGCAGCCGTCGATTGGCTCCTTGGTCAGAAGGCCCTGCGCGACAAGCCGGTGATTTTGGTCGCAGGCAACCACGAATTCTATCGCGGCCTGCTGCAAGACGTGGCGTCGCTGATCCGCGGAGCGTGCCGCGGGACGAACGTGACGTTTCTAGATGCCGATGAGGTGCCGGTCTTCGACGGCGTGCGCTTCATCGGCTGCACGCTCTGGACAGACTACATGTTCATGTCCCGGACCCAGCTCGAAGGCCTCCACGCCGGCACATACATCAACGACCACCGCTTCATCACCACCGCCGACGGCGGCGATTTCCCGCGACCCTTCACGCCGAAGGAGGCTTTTCGCCGACACTGGGGTGAGCGTCGGTGGCTGATCGATCGCCTGGCCGAAGAGCACGACGGACCGACCGTTGTCGTCACCCACCACGCCCCGCATCCAGGGTCACTGCATCCCAGATACGTTTCAACCGGCGCGCTGAACGCCAGCTTTGTCAGCGACCTCACTGCGGTCATCGATGAGTTTCGGCCGCCACTCTGGCTGCACGGCCACGTCCACGACACCCACGACTACGAAGTCGGCGAGACCCGCATCGTCTGCAATCCCCGCGGCTACGCGCGCGGCGTCGGGATGTCGGAGAACGCCGGCTTCATCGAGGATCTCGTCGTCGAGCTTCCGAACTGGACGCCGCGGCCGCGGCCTTTCTGATGGATGGCCGCTCGCTTGAATCGTTGGACGATTCAAGCCTGGCGTCAGTTTCGCCCCGATCTGTCTAGAGTTCCTCGTTGACTCTTCCGCGATCTGTTCTCTAATTGTTCTCATCCACGAGGTGATGACAATGGCAGGACGACGCGTAGCCGACTGGCGGTTCCCCACCGAGAAGCAGGCCCGCGCCGAGGAGACGGCCCGCAACATGTCCCGCGCCGCCCAGCAAAAGCAAGGAATTAGCGATGGTGTACATACTACGTACGCCATAGGCCCGGCCGATCCGATGCCGGACAGCTACTGGGACGCCGTCCTGGCCGACCCGCGTGCCGAGGCCACTCGCCCGCCGCCGTCATCCCGACCGCGCCGCCTCGCGGACGCACGGCGCGAGGCCATCCGCTTCGAGTGCCTGCGCTGCTTTCGGATCGTCGAGGTCACCGTCTCCGACGCCATCAAGCTCTACGGCGGCCAGGCACCGACGCGCGACGTCGGGCGGAAGTTGCTCGAGCAGGGCTGCATGAGCCGGACCGGATCCCGCGACGACGACGGCTGCTGGCCGGACATCGTTCGCACTTAGCGTTTTGGTATTTACGCACCCGATTTTTCGGAGCGCTGATGTTGCTGGGCTTTATCGCCAATAGTCATATTTTTCGCCCTCCATCGTGGTCGCAAAATATGACTTCAGGGGAAATTCTGATTTCGCGATGGCACCGAAATATCATCCCACTCCACTGTCCGGCGGCGACCGCAAGGCTCTCAAGAAGGAGCTGATGAAATCTCGCGGCGTGACGATGATGCTGGCGCGACAATCCGAGGACCTGCGCGCTCGCGCCGAGGCGATGCTCCGCGAGGCCGACAAGCTGTCGTGCGAGAGCTGGAACGAACGCATGTGGGCGGACGGCGAGCCGATCGATCCCTCGCCGACGGTGGACCAGGCCGTCAACGGCGGATTCCCGTGGCTGCAAATCGAGTGCTCGCGCTGCAGGACGCCCAGGGACATCGACCTGGCTGCGCTGAAGACGCCGCCGACGACGTGCGTCCACTACCTCGCGACACGTCTCCGCTGCGAGAAATGCAAGCGCGCCGGCAAGCGGCCGGTGGCGACGCTGCTGCAGTTGGCGCCCAAGACCCGCCGAGACCCCTTCGCGCCGGAGCCGCCGGCGGTATAGTGTATGCCGCAGGGGGAAACCATGGCTGACGAAAAGAAGTTGCCACGCGCGACGATGCGCGACAACAAACTACATGTCGAAGGCGAAAAAGACGTCTACGTTCGGGGCATGATCCGGTCGCTGACGCTTCACGTCCGAGATCTCGTCTACCATCGCGGCTACTCCGTGGATGAAGGCAAGGCGCAGGTTACTGGACGCATCAGCGGGACGGCCATCATCCAGCGACGTGATGCGATCGCGGTGGCCGGATCGAAGTTTCGCTCCACAGAGATGGAGTTCTCCGTGCGTGCGGTGCCTCCGGGCTCGGAGCATGAATGGAAGTGCACGATCGGCTTCCTCCCTTACGACTGGGAAATCTCGAAGCCGGACGACGCGGACCACTTCTATGTCGAGGTCTACGTCACCCAGGAGGCGTTTGCAGACGCCGAGGGAGCATTCCTGGCTGGTCGTGCCACCGCACTTGATATCATCCTCGACACCGATCTCTGGGTGCCCGAGAACGATTGGCATGAGCCCCAATCGGGTTTCGTGAATTGGCACCTTGTCCCGACGGAAAACCCTTCCGACATGCCGCGATCGGAGCGCGGCCGGGTTGAGCAGTTCGGTTGGAGGGAGATACCGCCTTTAGCTGGAAAGCCCGCAACGCCGGTCGCCGCGGAAGAGACTCCGGCCTACAAAGCCGGTCAGTCCTGGGCATCGGATATGGTCCGCACCGCTCAGGACGATCTGCAGGCCGACAAACGTTTCTCCCCGGGGCCGAAGAAGCGGAGTTGGGGTCTTGTCCTGGCATGGACGGCGTTCATCGTTCTCTGCATAGGCTACGCGCTTTTCAAGGTCGCGACATGAGCACGCTCCCCGAGAACTTCGATCTTCTGGCGGCCGGCGAGGATCAGATCCGAGCACTTTCGAAGGCGGCCATCGAGGCGTCGCCCGATCTGCTTTTGCATGCACGCATGATCGAGGCCTCGATGTCGACGCTCGACAAGGAGGCGAAGCAGCATGAGCACAAGGACGAGGACGATCTCGTCATGAAGATGCTGGCCGCCCGAATGTTCAACAGCGCCGCCTCGACGATGCGCCTTCTCATGACGGGATACTACCAGAGCGCCATCATGATCCTGCGCGACATCCTGGAGACGGCCTTTCTCCTGGACTATTTCCGAAGCTTCCCCGACCGGATCCCGGCCTGGCGTCAGTGCACCGAAGAGGAGCGCCGCAAGAAGTTTTCGGCGGTGAAGATCCGGACGGCACTCGACGAGCGGGACGGTGCCCAGGGCCTGCGGAGAGCCAAGGACTACAACCAGCTCTGCGAGCTCGGCACGCATCCGACCTATCGCGGGTTCGGCATCCTCACGAGGCAGAACAGCGACCTCGTCAACGTGGGCCCGTTCTTCAACTTGCCGGCGCTCAATGCAACGCTCGCCGAGACCGCGAAGTCGATAATGCAGGCGGCCGTGCACGCCCGTGTCGAGCGCGAGAACCGCACCCTGGACGACTTCGCCTTCTCGATCGCGTTCATGCGTATCCAGAAGGCATGGGGCGACCGGTTCTTCGGCGGCTCCGGGGTCACCGACGAGGATCTCTCGGACATGCAGGCACTCCTGGACGAGGTGCGGCGTCGCGGCGGGAACTAGATCGCCTCGAATGAATCGAGTCGGCAGTAGGAGTTGCGTATGAGTAGCTGGGACCAGAGGCTGCCTGAGCCGATCTCCGTGGCCGGCCAGAAGCCTCTGGTCACGCTGCGCGATGCCGCCACCTACATCACTACACTACCGAAATCCGAGCAGGACGAGATCCGGTGGCAGACCGCCGTCCACGTCCTGATCCAGGCCGCCGACAATGGCGGGCCCATCGAGTTCGCACGGATCGGCATGATGCAGGCGTTGAACCCGCGCGTGCCGGTCTACGACAGCAGCCGCAAGGATCCGAAGTGGCGCAACACTAGGAAGCTCGCGCGGGATCGGTGACGCCCATCTGCAGCGCCTGCCGACGACCCTGCTCGACACAGGCCTCGGCCATGCGGGCGGCGACGACATCGGCGTGTTTTCTGAAGGCGGCGATGCGGCCCATGTTGAACCAGGCGGTGTCGACGTCGCCGCGCATCTTGAGGAAGGCCTGGCCGAGGTCCTCGGGGAACGGGTCCATCCCCTCGTAGTGCGGGCTTACCTGTCTGATGACGGCATTCATCATCTCGACCATGCCCTCGAGCTTCGCCCGCGTGAGCCAGCCCCAGACGGTGAAGCCGCCGACAACGAGAAAGATGGCGGCCGAGATCAGCCACGATTGCGGAATGTACATGCGAGACCCCCGGTGGTGGCGGTTTGATATCATGCCGCCGTGGCCGCCGGCCACCTTTCATGGACCGCCACGCGCGGCATCTCGCGTCCGTTCGAGGTGTCGGTCAACGTGATATTCTCGACGTTCCAGATGCATCCCGATGCGATGTCCCATCCCAAAGCCACCCGGTCCTGCCGAACTTTATGGCTTGGTAGACGTCGACGGCGACTTGAATGCCGTCGGCGAGCATGGCGACTTCGTGCCAGCGGATGAAGTCGCAGTCACGATAGTCGTGCGTCTCCGCAAAGAGATCGGCGAAGTCGTGGAATTGCTCGGGGGTTTCCAGGCGGATGAGATCAAGTTCCGGAAGGAAGGTGACTTCGTATCGATGACGGAAGGCCTGCGGTCCCTGCCATCCTCCCGCACTGTTCTGCCACTGACCGTCCTCGGCGAACCACAGACCGCGAGGCTTGCGTAGGTAGTTCGCACCGAGAGGCCCGACATCCGACGGTCGCAATTGACTAACACTCCCAAGCGCCGCCATCGGCGTCTCTGAATAGTGGACGAACGGCAGCGGTCGCTTGCGTGATAGATCGCCCCGTCCCCTCATTCCCCCAGCACCTTCGCGACGGCTCGGATCTTCGCACGCATCGCCCGCGGCTGCGACTGATAGAACCGCAGGAATGCCTCGTCTTCGCCGACGGCCTGCGGGACGCATCCGCGGAGGTAATCGATGGTCACGCCGAGCGCCTGCGCGATCGCGGCCAGCTTCATTGCCGACGGCCTGTTGTGCGGTCGCTTCTCCAGCTCCCACAGATAGCTCTTGGAGCATCCCGACTTTGCGGCCAGGGCATCGAGCGTGAGGCCGCGGTCCTTCCGAAGATTTCGGATGCGGACGCCCATCGTCAGCCGTCCGGCGGCCGCGTGTGGATACACCTTCGCGGCGCGATCACGCAGATCCGCGAACGCCGAGACAATCGTATCGATTCCGTTGAGCTTCAAGCTCTGCATCACTTGCTCCAAAATTCGTACGCCCGCCGCCACGCGGTCGGATCGTCTTCGGACGACCAGATCTTGATTAAGCCGGCCGGCATCAAACCTACGGTCGGCGGGTAGACCACCGGCGTCTCGATGCGCTCGAACCCAGGGGGAAACGTTGTGACCTCATTGATCACGTATCGGTCGGCAGGCAGCCGCATCGTCGCCGTTGGCCTGATCTTCGCGGCGCCGCTGCATGCCTCTCCGTCGTCCTCAGCCTGCGGGACGCCGCACGCGCGGCAGATGACGCGGTCGAACTGAAGGTGCCAGGCGTGGGGGCGGGGCATCACGCTGCCGCCGCTTTCAACGATTCCCTTCGATGCCACAGCTTCACAAGCTGATTTGCGTAGAGGTCAATTGGCAACGGGCACATGTTCAACATGTCGCGCTGCACCTGATTACGCGGCTCGACATCATAGAAGCCTGCAGCCCTCAGGTTCCGCATGCTCATGACGTAGCCTTGATAGTCGTTCGCCAGCAGCGCCTGTTCTGCCTCGCAAAGTCGTTCTGAAGCAAACTCATACATCACGACATCCTCTCACCGTGCGGAGCTGCGAGCTTTCCAGCGATAACAGTGAACTCACCATCGATGGCGTCATGGGCGTAGCCGTACCGGCGCGCGAGGTTGAATTCGCGCTCTCCCAGCTTGCACCATGGCTCCGGAGAAAGTTCGTCGGTCGCCGGCTCACGAATGCATTCGACCGTGATCGTCATCGGCGGGCTGTGGCCGTCCGTCTCGACGACGCGCTGGCGATCAGAGCCGTCGCGCGTGACAATGTCGCTGACCTTGAAATCCAGATACATCACGACATCCTCTGTCCAGCGACTTCGACCCAGCCGGGCGACACCTTGCGCTCGCCATACGGTCCGACGACGACCTGGTCTTCATAGACACGCATGCCGTCGCAATATTCGACGTAGCCGCGAGCGATCGCATACCCGTGCGGTGTTGAGACGACGCGGGCGGGGACTTGCTTCATGATGCGAGCTCCAAGAAATTCCTGGAGTCTCTCTCCGACGGGGTGTCCGCGGTGACGTGGCCGGCGCACCAGTGAAGAACGCCGTTGATCCGGACGATTTCGCCGATGGCGATATGACGTCCTGGCGTCCATTCAGGAGCCATAAAAGCGAGCGGCGCTTCCTTGACCGCAGCGATCGCCGCAGCCGGCATGGCAGCGACTGCCGCGGTGGCGGCGGATCCGATAAGGAGATTGCGGCGGGAGAGATCGACCATCAAGCGTGTCCTTTGACGGGGCGCAGCGCATCCTCGCGCAGTCGGCACTGGTGAACGAGATCCGCATGAATCGGATTCCAGTCGAGCACCCCGGCATCGCGCTGGCGATTGCACCAGCCATGCCAGTACGCTTTGCCACGGTTCTCGCCCGGCTCCGGATCAGTCGGCTTTGCTTCCGTGTAGCCGGCGAAAATCTCATCGTCGTCGAGGGCGTCCAGCTCAGCGAGCGTGGAGATGACGGGGAAATTGACGGGCTGTCTTGATATCGTCGTCATGCTGCCTCCAGCTCTGCAATGGTCTTGGCCGCTCGCGCCCTGGCGAGAGCTTTCCGCATCTCGCGCTTCCGACGCCGCCGGTCGCAGTCCGGGAAATTGCGCTCGACGTGGATCATGGCGTCGATCAGATTCACATTGCCGGCGTCGGTGACGATCATGGAGAAGCCGTACCCCGGCGGCAGGTATTCAATCGACGCTGCCTTGGCGCTTGCGATCCGCGTGATGAAACCATCATCGCTTAGGAGCTGGATCCCACCGGCCGCGAACATACCGGACATCACGCGGCGACCTTTCTCGTCCTGGCGACAACCATCGCCAGCGCATCCATGCCGGCGCCGTTCAATCGATAGACGCCGTCGACGTCGTACCCGCTTTCGATCCGATCGATCGGGAGCAGCCAGTCGCGCTCGGCGAGCGCTTCGATGGCGGGTGCAAGAAACTGACGCGATGCGTTCTTCGCTTCTACGAGGTCTGGAGCGACGCAGTAACGATACCCGCAATATGCGCCGTCGCCCGACCACTGCATGATGCCGGGACCGCCGGCAACCAGCAGCGCGTCTCTCACCGCCGCCGTCAGAGGCTTGGCGAGGCGCTCGGCCCTAACAGTCTCGGCCAGCGCCACATGCTCCGGCTTCAATGAAACCTTCGCCCGATTCCATCCGCGCTCAAGCGCGTAGTCCCCGAACGTGAAGAAGTCCGACGCAGGCAGCATCGACTTCCTCTCCAGACCATAAACGCCCTTCGGATGACACCAGAAGGTGTCGTCAATTTTCTTGTAGACCACGGTGGAGATGCCGCATGGCCACTCGATCGAGAAGAAGCCGGTCCAGTCGTAGCGGAACGTGACACGATACCCGGCCGCCAGCGCCGACAGGATGATCTCCTGCTGTTTGCTGAAAGCCGTCATGCCCGCTGCCTCCGCTTGGCCGGGCCCTGCCACGCGGTGCCGAGCAATGGCTTCCGGTGGAACGGGCTGCACTCTCGGCGATCGGCCTCCAGCTCCGCAGCAGCGGCGCGACTAAATGGATTCCGGAACCAAGGATCGCAATTGTTGTCCTCGATCTCCGGACGCGGACACGCATCGGCGTGATCACAGACGACGGTGTGGGTAGTATCCACCTTCATGCCGATCTTGCTGCGTCCGATCGGAAGGCTTCCGTCGATTGGCCTGAGGGTCATCGTGATCACGGCCGGCGATCCGCAGTCGGGGCAGCGTGCTGTGGCTTCGGTGATCATGCCGCCACCTCATACCGAGCCGACCTGATGAATTCGTTGTCGAACCACGGATCGACGTCGTAGTTCACGATCTCCGGACGGCAGCACGTAGAGCTGTGAGCGCATTCGCAGGTGATAGCCAGATTTATGGTCGAGATGTCGGCCTTCGCTCCGCACACAGGGCAGCGAGGAACCATCGGGAATTCTTCTTCCGGGATAGGCATCCACTCGGCAATCGGTCCCCAGTGACCACGATTGCAATACTCGAGGACGAAGATGCTGAGGTCTTCATGCCATGAAGCCTGATAGGGGCGACCGTTGATCTTGATCACGACCCAAGCATCCCCTTTTGCTTCGTCGCTCATCGGCAGCCAAGTCCCCCGGGATGCGATCTCGTTGGCGACAAGGTCGATATCGGTCGTGCCACAAAGGCCGATCCAGTCCTTCACTTCAGCCACCGGAACGACGTACAGGCCATCGTCGGCTTTGAACGCGTCACCATCCAGCTTCCAGCCAGCGGCTGTTGCAACCTGCTCGGCAAACGCATTGCGTCTAGAGCGCAGCTCCTGAGCAGCGGGAGAGAGTGTCTCGTTTATCGACATGCCGTCTCCTGAATTAGGTGCGGGGGCAGGTTTGGCTCTCGCGCGTGCTACGCTCACGACGTTGGTATCCCGGCTTCATCAACGTCGCCTGCGACGCGAATCATCTCGCTCAATGTGGAATGCGTCAACATCTCAAGGACTCGTTCGCGAACTATATTTTCCATAGGGCAGCTAAGTGTAGTTAGCTTCACATATGATTG
>NZ_JBIIOT010000169.1:0-5853 GCF_044336785.1 Tardiphaga sp.
CCACCGGCCTGCGCTGGGCGGAAGGGCCGGTCTGGTTCGGCGATGGCCGCTATCTGTTGTGCTCGGACATTCCCAACAACCGCATCATCCGCTGGGATGAAGAGACCGGCGCTGTCAGCGATTTCCGCAGGCCCTCCAATTATGCCAATGGCAATACGCGCGACCGGCAGGGACGGCTGATCACCTGCGAACACGGCCGCCGCATCACCCGCACCGAATATGACGGCAGCATCACGGTGCTGATGGATCGCTTCGAGGGCAAGCGGCTCAACTCACCGAATGACGTGGTGGTGAAGTCCGACAATTCGATCTGGTTCACCGATCCCGCTTTCGGCATCATGAGCGACTATGAAGGCGACAAGGCGCCGTCGGAGATCGGGCAGAACGTCTATCGCATCGATGGTGAGACGCTGCAGGCGAGCATCGTTGCCGACGACATTCTCGCGCCGAACGGGCTGTGCTTCTCGCTGGATGAAAGCATCCTCTATGTGGTCGAGTCGCGCGGCGTGCCGACGCGAAAGATCCTTGCTTATGACGTCGCCCCCGACGGCAAGACGCTGCACAACAAGCGCATCGCCATCGATGCCGGACCGGGCACGCCCGACGGCATGCGCTGCGATATCGACGGCAATCTGTGGTGCGGCTGGGGCATGGGAACGCAGGAGCTTGATGGGGTGATGATCTTCGCACCGGATGGCGCGCCGATCGGGCGGATCGCTTTGCCCGAGCGCTGCGCCAATCTCGCCTTCGGCGGCCGCAAGCGCAACCGGCTGTTCATGGCATCGAGCCAGTCGATCTATGCGGTATATGTGAACACGCAGGGGGCGCTGGGAGGATAGCGCGGAATTGTAGGATGGGTTGAGCGCAGCGAAACCCATCATTCCGTCGATTGCGGCAAGCTCCGCCGATGGGTTTCGCTCCAGCGCTTCGCGCTTCCGCTCTACCCATCCTACAAACAAAAACGCCGGAGCTTTCGCCCCGGCGTTTTCAGTCACGAAGCTTGCGCTTCGAAACGCGGTCTTACGCCGCGTCGTAGCCTGCGATGGCCTTCACTTCGAGGAAGTCCTCGAGGCCATGCTTACCCCATTCACGACCGTTGCCGGACTGCTTGTAGCCACCGAACGGCGCGGTGCGGTCGTTCGGGGCGCCCTGCAGATTGACGTTACCGGCACGGATGCGGCGACCGAACTTGCGGGCGCTCTCGATCGTGTCGGCCGAGACGTAGCCGGCGAGACCATAGGGCGTGTCATTGGCGATGCGGAGTGCATCGGCTTCGTCCTTGGAGCCCATGATCACGAGCACCGGCCCGAAGATTTCCTCGCGCGCGATGGTCATGTTCTCGGTGACGTCAGCGAAGATCGTCGGGCGGACATAGAAGCCCTTGTTGACGCCTTCCGGCAGGCCGGGGCCGCCGGCGACCAGCGTGGCACCTTCGTCGATGCCCTTCTGGATCAGGCCCTGGATCTTGTCCCACTGGCCACGATTGACCACCGGGCCAATCACGGTGCCATCGGCACGGGGATCGCCGGCCTTGGTCTTGTCGGCCTGGGCCTTGGCGATGGCGGCGATTTCCTTCATCGCGCCCTGCGGCACGATCATGCGGCTCGGCGCGTTGCACGACTGTCCGGAATTGTTGAACATGTGCGCGACACCGCCGGTGACGGCCTTCACGTAGTCGGCGCCTTCGAGGATCACGTTCGGCGACTTGCCGCCAAGCTCCTGGCTGACGCGCTTGACGGTGTTGGCAGCGCGCTTGGCAACGTCGATGCCGGCGCGGGTCGAGCCGGTGAACGACACCATGTCGATATCCGGGTGCTCGCTCATGGCGACGCCGACCTCTGGGCCGAGGCCGTTGACGAGGTTGAACACGCCCTTCGGCACGCCAGCTTCGTGCATGACTTCAGCGAAGATCAGCGCCGAGGTCGGCGTGAATTCCGACGGCTTCAGGATCATGGTGCAGCCGGCAGCGATTGCGGGCGCGACCTTACAGGCGATCTGGTTGAGCGGCCAATTCCACGGCGTGATCATGCCAACGACGCCGATCGGCTCCTTGGTGATGACGGCCTGGTTGTGCTTCTCGTCGAACGCATAGGTCTTGAGCACGTCGAGGGTTGCGGTCAGATGGCCGAGGCCGGCGCCGGCCTGCAGGCGCTCGGCCATCGGCAGCGGTGCGCCCATCTCGTCGGAAACGGATGCACCGATATCCTTGATGCGGGCCTTGTAGGCGGTGATGATCTTTTCGAGCAGCGCGATGCGCTCTTCGCGGGTGGTCTGCGAGAAGGTCTCGAAGGCGCGCTTGGCGGCGGCGACGGCCTTGTCCACATCGGCCTTGGAGCCGAGCGCAACTTCATACATCGCCTCTTCGGTCGCCGGATTGACGACGGGCGTCGACTTCTTGACGGCGGGATCGACCCAAGCGCCGTCGATGTAGAATTGCAGGCGGTTGACCATTGGTAACCTCTTTGAATTGCGGAAGCGTTTTTGTTGAGCGCCAGTACAGACAGGTCGTGTGGGACAGCGGCCTGCGCGGCAAGCATCCTTGCGCGATCATTCCGCCAATCGGGCCCGCCATGCACGGGATGTCGCGTGTTGCGACGACCTGCATTTAAGTGCAGTCGCATGGCAGGAGCAAGGCCCGCCAGTTTGTGCATGTTCCAAATTCAAAAATGCCGCAGCTCGCGACGAGTGTGCACCGCAGCATTTCGGCGAAGCTAGCGCTTCTTGCCGAGTACCGTCACGGGCGCGTCGGGATCGGCTTCATCATCGGCCATGGCCGATATCGGTGACATCGGCGTGTCACGCAGACGCTTGAGGCCGAGATGCCGCTCGCGCAGGATCACGAAGATGCCGGCCGCGGCAACGATCACCGCGCCGATGACGACATAGATGGTCGGCACTTCGCCGAACATCCAGAAGCCGAGCATGAAGGCCCACAGCATCGCCGTGTAATCGAACGGCGCGAGAAAAGATGCCGGCGCATAGCGATAGCTTTCGGTGAACAGCATCTGGCCCAGGCCACCGGCAATGCCGATGCCGATGAGCAAGGCAAGCTCGAAGCCCGTCGGCCAGCGCCAGCCGAACGGCGCCGTCACCAGCGATGCAGCCATCACGATTAGCGTCATGATGATCACGATTGAGGCCGACGACTCGGTTGCCGTGAGACGGCGGATCTGGATGGTGGCACCACCAGCCGTGAAGGCATTCATCAGTGCCAGGAACAGGCCAACCATCATCGCGCCATCGAGCGCTGCGTGATTGTGGAAATACGGCGACAGCATCAGGATGACGCCTGAAAAGCCCACACCCACCGCCGACCAGCGATAGACATGCACTTTCTCCTTCAGGAACAGCGCGGCGAACACCACGGTGATCAGCGGCGCGATGAAGGCGATGGCAGTGACATCCGCAATCGGCAGGCGGGCCAAGGCGCCGAAAGTACAGAAGGTGCCGATCACGCTGAACGAGCCGCGGACGAGATGGGCGGAGAACCGATCGGTCTGCAACGCGCCGCGCAGCTGGCCGCGCCAGCCGAAGAACAGCACGATGGGGATCAGCGCGAAAAGGCCGCGGCAAAACACGATTTCGCCGAGCGGAATGGCGCTGCCGAGATAGCGCCCCTGCGCGCCCATGAGGGCAAAGGCCATGGTGCTGGCGACTTTCAGCGACACGGCTTTGAAGATGTTCATGGGGAGCAGGAGATCAAAATTGCAGGGAATCGCCGGTCGGCAAATGCTGCAGCACACAATCACGTGAGCAGACGCACGAAAACCACCACGGGGACATGGCTTGGCGGGTTTCCATGCGTGGGAGAGCACAGTGGGAACGACACCCCTTCTCTGGCTGTCACCACCCGCGAAAGCGGGTGGTCCAGTAGACAACGCCGCTGGCGATAGGGCCGAGAGGCCGCCGCTTACTGGATCCTCCGTTTTCGCGAAGGATGACAATCGCGTGTGCCCGGTTGAGCCTCAGCCCTTCTTCGCGGGCTTCGGAGGCCCTTCCACCGCCGGCAGTGACTTCAGATAGGCCGCCATCGCCGCCCGATCCTCGTCGCTAAGCTGCGCGGTGTTGCGGATCACCGGGGCCATGGAGCCGCCCGCCGTGTCGCCTTCCGGCGTCTCGCCGGTCTTGAGGAAATAAGCGAGATCCTTCTCGCTCCAGTCCTTGAGGCCCTTCTGGGTGATATTGGGCACCCAGCCCTGCCCTTCGGGATTTGGACCGCCGGCAAAGCGCTGCTTCTCGACGATGCCGCCGATTTCGTTGCGCGGGCTGTGGCACTCGGCGCAGTGACCGAGCGCGTTCACCAGATAGGCGCCGCGATTCCATTGCGGGGATTTTGCGCTGTCCGCGACAAAGGGCTTGCCGTCGAGAAACAGGAATTTCCAGACGCCGAGATTGCGGCGCAGATCGAATGGGAAACCGACATCGTGATCCGGCGCCTTTGTCGTCACCGGCGCCAGGGTCTTGATATAGGCGAACAGATCGCGTGCATCGGCGGAGGTCATCCGCTGATAGGACGTGTAGGGAAAAGCAGGAAAGTAGTGCTCACCCTTTGGCGAAGTGCCCTTCAGCAGCGCCGTGACGAAATCCGCCTCGCTCCAGCGGCCGATGCCGGCAGTCGGATCGGGCGAGATATTCGGGGCGTAGAAGGTGCCGAATGGCGAGGTCAGCGGCAGTCCGCCGCCGAGGGCGAGCTTGTCATCCTGCTTGGGCGTCGCATGGCATGACGCACAGCCCCCGGCATTGAAGACGGTCTTGCCATTGGCGACATCGGGCGTGTGTGCCGGCAAGGTGCTGGCCGCAACGGTTGCCGGGATCGTCAGCCACCAATAGACGCTTAGGCCGATGGCGAAGAAGAATGCGAAAAGGATGAGAAAGCGTTTCAGCACGCGAAAGCCTGTCACTCTGGAAGATAAAACCACTGCGCTGAAACTCCGCCTTCATGGTGAGGAGGCGTTCGCTCTTGAGAACGCCGTCTCGAACCATGAGTTGCGTGCACGACCATCCTTCGTGACGCGGCCGATGGCCGCTCCTCAGGATGAGGGCAGAGCTTTAGCTCTTCAGCCGATACGTCTCGTGGCAGCTGCCGCATTGCTTGCCAATGGCGCCGACATTGGCCTTGAGGCTGTCGAGATCCTTCACCTTGCCTTTGGTCTCGGACACCGCCTTGCTGAAATCCGCGACATGCGCGGCGAAGCCGGCCTTGTCGTCCCACACCTTCGGCGAGGTCGAATATTCGGTGCCTTCCTTCAGGCCCTTGGTGCTGTCCGCAAACAGCGCCGGCAGCTTGGTCGCGGTCTCGGTCAGGGTCGCGAAGGCGGCATCCACGGCGGCCTGATCATAGGGTTTGTCGCCCTTGGCCATGGCGCTGAGCGTGCCGCCCAAGGCGCGGCCGGTGGCCTTCATCTGGGCCTGGCGGTCCTTGACGATGTCCTGCTGGGCCGAAACGGCACCGATACCGAGCGCCAGGACACCGGCGACGAGAAATGCGTATTTCATCAAGACCTTCCTTTTCTAGAATTCGACTAGGACTAATGTGCAACAAAGGCATGAACCCCGGCTGACGACGGGTATTCCAAAAGTGGTGTCTTAGGATGGGTTGAGCGCAGCGAAACCCATCACGGCCGGCGCGGGGGTGATGGGTTTTCGCTGCGCTCAACCCATCCTACGGGCTAGAGCCGGTGCAGCCTTTCGTGCTCGCGGATCGCCATCCACACCCGCTCGGGGGTTGCGGGCATGTCGATGTGCTCGATCCTGTATTCGCGATGCAGGCCTTAGATGATCGCGTTCATGATCGCCGGGCAGGAGCCGATCGCCCCCGCCTCGCCCGCGATCATGAACGCGATCATCGAAGGC
>NZ_JBIIOT010000028.1:0-52645 GCF_044336785.1 Tardiphaga sp.
GATCGCCACGCCCTGATGCATCAGCGCAAGGTCGATCGGCACCTGCTGCAGCAATGTCATGATACCGAGCATGGCCTGCACGGCAATCGTCGCCACCAGCCATAACGCGCCGTTCACCACCGACCGCTCCGCCCGTGCCATCACCGCATCGAGCGCGTGCCAGATCGCGACGGCGAACAGCAGATAGGCCGTCATGCGATGCTGGAATTGCACCGTCAGCGCATTGTCGAACATGTTGCGCCACCACGGATCCTCGAAGAACAGCCGCGCAGCCGACGGAATGAACGCGCCGTCGATATCAGGCCAGGTATTGAAGACACGCCCGGCACGCAGTCCCGCCACCAGCGCGCCGAAATAGATCTGCAGAAACGTGAGCCCGAGCAACACCCAACTCGTCACGCGCAGCCGCGCCGACGCCGGCACCGTGACGCCAGCACTCATTCGCCTGAGCACCCACACGATGGCGGCAAAGATGATCAGCGCCAGCATCAGATGCACCGCGAGGCGATATTGCGAGACCTCGACGCGATGCGTCAGGCCTGACGCCACCATCCACCAGCCGACAAAGCCCTGCAGGCCGCCGAGTGCAAAGATCACCCAGAGCGGCTTCTTGAATGCGGACGGCACCTTGCGACGCCACAGGAAAAACAGGAACGGCAGCAGGAACACCATGCCGATGGTGCGGCCGAGCAAGCGATGGCTCCACTCCCACCAGAAGATGTTTTTGAACTCGGCGAGGCTCATGCCGTGATTGAGCTCGCGATATTGCGGGATCTTCTTGTAGGCCTCGAAAGCCTCGTGCCAGTGCGCCTCGGTGAGCGGCGGCAGCGTCCCGGTGACCGGTTTCCATTCGGTGATGGACAATCCCGATTCCGTCAGCCGCGTGGCGCCGCCGACCAGCACCATGGCGACGATCATGGCCGCGACCACCATCAGCCACAGGCGGACCGGGCGCAATTCCTTGTCGCGGATTTCAACGCCGTGGCTTTGAGCCCTTTGGCTTTGAGCTGGGGCAATCATGGTGACGATATCCGGTGCTACGAAATGATCGCTTTGAACGAATTTTCGCGCCCCTTATAGTCCGCGCCCAGACCCCTGCAAAGCTGGGCACTTTGCCCACCCTCCCCGGATCATCCGCCACTTACCGCTCATGAAAATCCGCACCCGCAAATTCATCGGAACCATCCTCCTCCTGATTCTCGTGGTGGTGTGGTCGCTGCTCGGCATGGCCATGGCGCAGATGCCCTGGCTCGCCGCCTCGGGCTGGCGACAGGCGATCTTCTACGTGGTGGCGGGCATCGGCTGGGTGCTGCCGGCGATGCCGATCATCAGCTGGATGCAGAAACCGGACCCGGAAGACGCTTAAAGCCGTCGGGCGGATGAGGCGAAGCCGTCATCCGCCGTCCTTCGCTGCATGCAGTCGGCCGGCGGATTACGCCTCGCTCATCCGCCCTACATCCAGCCGCTCATCATCACGCGCAAGATCCGCAGCGAGCTCCGCCGCCCGTCCCAGGCCAATCGCGGCAACGCATGCAAGCTTGCCGCTGGCTTCACGACACCCGGCACCGACGTCACCGCGCTCGTAAAACCCTGCTCCGCTGCCATCGCAACATCCCGCGCACCAAACGCAGTCTTGTCGCCGAACGGATACGCAAAATGCCGCGGCGACACCGGCAGTGCCGCCTGGGCGACGGCCTGTCCCATCGCCATCTCGCGCTTCGCAGTGGCATCGTCGAGATTTGCGAGGATCGCATGATGCAACGTGCTGGTGCCGATCGTTACCAGGGGATCGGCGGCAAAGACCGCGACATCGTCCCACGTCATGGCAGCTTCGCGCGATAAAGCCCCGAGATCGACATCGTAACGCAGGCAGAGATCGTCGATGGCAACATCCAGCGCGCGCGGCGGCAGGCTGCGCAGCCAGCCGTCGAGATAATGATGCGCGAGATATTTCCCGGCGATATCCGCCGTCTCGAAATATCGCCTGACGTCATCGACAACCACATTGATGCGGTCCTGCCCCGCGATCACCTGCTCCAGCGCCAGCCCCCACATCCGTCCGAGCCCATCGGGAAACGCGCTTGGCAGGTAGAGCGTGAACGGCACCTGATGGCCGGACAGCAGCGGCCACGCATAATCGAGAAAATCGCGCGTCGCCGCATCGAAGGTCAGCGCGACGAAACGGCGACCTGACTGCGGCGCCTGCACGCGACGGCAGGCTTCATCCATGGAAACAATGTCGAGCGGCCAGCGCTTCAGGCTTTTGATCACCCGATGCAGGAATTGCGGTGTGATCTCGCTCGCCTTGAGCGGCTGGAACGCGGCATCGCGCGCCGGTCGCACGCGCTCGAATTTGAGGATGATACCGGCGCCGCCGCGCGACGGTTCCAGCAATCGCCAAAGCCCGCTGGCATAGGCGAGTTCCAGTTTGAGCGCCGTCCAATCCGTTCCCAACGACACCGCACACCCCGCCGCGGCCATCTCCGCGCTGCCATAGTCCTTACCGTTTGTTGAGATTTCTTTGCAAAACTGCACCTCAAACCTAAAAATCCCCGATCGGGCATCGCAATGACAATGGCTGCGGCAATGGAAACACCAATCGCGGCACGTCCCGGCGCGCCCCGTATTGCGCGGGTCGATATCCTGCATGATTTCGCCAGCGCCGAACCGATCTGGCGGCAGTTCGAGACAGCCGCGCATCTCGCGACGCCCTATCAACGCTTCGACTTCCTCTCCGCCTGGCAGGCCCATGCCGGTAAGGCCGAAGGTGTGCAGCCTCTCATTGTCGTCGCCTACGACAATGATCAGCAGCCACTGATGTTGCTGCCGCTCGTCGTCAGCCGCGAGAATGGCATGCGCGTGGCCAGCTTCCCCGGTGGCAAACACGTCACGTTCAATATGCCGCTGTGGCGCCGCGATTTTGCGGAGACCGCAACGCGCGCCGAGATGGATGTGCTCCTCAAGGGCATCCAGTCCGGCTCCGACAAGATCGACGTGCTGGCCATGCTGCAGCAACCGCAAAGCTGGCGCGGCATCGCCAATCCGCTGGCTCTGCTGGCGCATCAGCCATCGGCGAATGAATGCCCGCTATTGATCATGGTCCCCGATGCGGTGCCGACCGATCGCGTCTCCAGCTCGATGCGCAAGCGGCTGAAGACCAAGGAGGCCAAATACAAGGGCCTGCCCGGCTACGGCTATCTTCATGCGACGACACCGGCTGAAGTGAATCGTGTGCTCGACATGTTCTTTGCCGTGAAGCCCCTGCGCATGGCCGAACAGGGCCTGCCCGACGTGTTTGCCGAGCCCGGCATCGAAGGGTTTTTGCGGGAGGCTTGTGCTGCGCCCCGAACCGGCGGCTATGCCATCGATGTCCACGCCCTCGTCTGCGACGAGGAAGTCATCGCCATGTATGCCGGCGTCACCGACGAGCATCGCTTCTCGATGATGTTCAACACCTACACCATGTCGGCCAATGCGAAATACAGCCCCGGCCTGATCCTGATGCGCAGCATCGTGGATTACTATGCCGAGCGCGGCATCGAGTCGCTCGATCTCGGCATCGGCGAAGGCGACTACAAGCGGATGTTCTGCAAGGATGACGAGATCATCTTCGACAGCTACATCCCGCTGACCACGCGCGGCCGACTCGGTGCGCTCGGCCTGTCATCGATGGCCCATGCCAAGCGAATGGTGAAGCAATCGCCAGCCCTGCTGCAGATGGCGCAGAAGCTGCGCAGCGCGTTTCAGCGCTAGAACGTAGGATGGGTTGAGCGCAGCGATACCCATCACCACCAGCGCCCGGCGGTGATGGGTATCGCTGCGCTCCACCCATCCTACAAATGCATTAAGCCGCCACCACGCGCGGCCCATGCCCGTTCGGCTCATCGCCATTCGGTGCTTCCGCCACTGAACGCAGCATGCGGACATCGCCGAAACCGACAGCCCTCAGCTCCTCCGCCATGCGCGCCCGCGCTTCCATCCCCATGCCCGCTTCCGGCACCACGATGGCGCGGGCCTGCGCGGTCAGCATGCCGGCCGGCAGATCAGCAGCGGTGCCGGCATCGAGCAACACATGATCATAGACCCGCAGCAGCGCATCCAGCGCCATGGTCAGGCGCGGTGACTGCAGCAACGTACGGTCAGCGCTGGCACGACCCGCCAAGACCATATGCAGCCCCGACATCCGGTCCTTCGTGATCACCTGGCCGAACGAAGCTTCGCCCAGCATCAGATCCGCAAGACCCGGCGCCGACGGATCGTTCGACACCGCCTTCAAGGTCGGTGACGACACCGACAGATCCACCAGCACGACCTTGGCGTCACGCGCCAGGATGCGCGCCAGCGTCAGGGCGGTGAGCGAAATGCTGTCATTATGGCCGGTGCCGAGCACAGTGATCTTGCGCGCGGCAGGTCCAGCGGCGCGGATATCGCGGGCGAGCTGCTCGATCTCCGTCACACCGGCGGCGAGTTCGGGATGATGATCCCGCAGCGGCGACTGCACCAATGCAGCTTCCGGCTCCGGCACGATGGTCGGCGTCGCAGCAACAGGTGCAGGTGCCGCGACAGGTGCGGGCTCAGGCACGATCGTCGCCGATGGCGCCGGCATCTGCGGCATGACCGGCTCCGCATGGGGCTGCACGTCCGGCTCGACACGGCGCGATGCCTGCGTCACCCGCGTGGTACCTGACACCGGCCCTTGCGGCGCCGTCATGCGCAGCAATTCGCCGGTGACGATGCTGCCCGCGGTGAGGATCAGCGTGGCCAGCGTGGCGATCAGCACGATCGGCAGCTTCTTCGGATAGGCCGGGGTGTTGGAGACGATGGCGCGCGAGATGATGCGGCCGTCGGTCGGCGCGCCATCAATATTTTCACGCGTGGTCGCCTCGCGATATTTGGCGAGATAGGATTCCAGCAGGTCGCGCTGTGCCTTGGCTTCGCGCTCGAGCGCGCGCAGCTGCACGTCCTGGCCATTGCTGCTCGACGCCTGGCGCTTCAGTTGTTCGAGGCTGTTGGTGAGTCCATCGACACGGCCGGCCGCGACGCGCGCATCGTTCTCGAACGAACGCGACAATTTGGCAGCCTCATCACGCAGTTGCTTGTCGAGATCGCCGAGCTGCGCTCGCAGCTCCTTGATACGCGGATGCGCATCGAGCAAGGTCGATGACTGCTCGGCCAGCTGCGCACGCAGCGTCACGCGCTGCTCGGACAGGCGGCGGATCAGGTCGGAATTCAGCACCTCGGAGAACTCGATCGGCTTGCCGGTCTGCAGCATCTCCTTGATCAATCGCGATCTGGATTCCGCATCCGATTTCAAGGCCCGCGCATTGCCCAGCTGGCTGTTGATCTCGCCGAGCTGCTGGTTGGACAGCGACGTATTGTTGGTGCCGATGAACAGGCTCGATTTCGAACGAAACTCCTCGGCCCGCGATTCCGCATCATTGACCTTCTTGCGGAGATCATCGATTTCGCCCGACAGCCACTGCCCGGCCGCCTTGGCCTGCTGCTGCCGTGCGCTCTGCTGCATCACGAGGTAACCATCGGCGATGGAATTGGCGACACGCGCTGCAAGATCGGGATCGGCCGACTGGAATTCCACGACGATCACGCGCGACTTGTCCACCGCGAAGGCAGTCAGCCGCTCATAATAGGAATCCAGCACGCGCTCTTCCGGCGTCATCGAGAACGGATCGCGCGCCGCACCGATCAGCGCCAGCAGCGACTTCCACGGCTGCGCGCCCTTCAGCACGGGATCGAATTCCGGGCGCTCGGCGAGCTTGTTCTTCTTGATCACCTCGCGCGCAAGATCGCGCGACAGCACCAGCTGCACCTGGCTGGCGACAGCCTCGGGGTCGAGCGACAGGCGCTCTTCGCTGCGCTCGCCATTCGGCCGCAGGAAGATGTTTTCACGGCCATCGATGAGGATGCGGGATTCCGACTTGTAACGGGGCGTGATGAGATTGACGAGAACGATGGAGCCGACGGCGGCCACCAGTGTCGGCACGATCACCCACATCCGCTTGCGCAGCAGCGCGCGGCCGAGGGCGCCGAGATCGAGATCACCAAGCTGCGGCGGCGTGGACGATGTCACGCGCTCTTCGACGATCGATTCTTTTGGTCTGGAGCTGAACGCCGACTTCAGCGGCGAGACGGGCTTTTCTGCGACGGGAGCCTTGATGGCCTGATCAACCGACGCATCACTCTTCTTTGCACGCCCAAACGGCCAACGCATCGCATACCCCTACAGAACGCCACAGCGCCTACTCAACGGAATCGATTAAATGCGATTAAGGTTGCCGGCCGGTTAATCGCGCAGGTTGACCGACCTGCGCGCAGCGCTCGGGCTGGGCGAATCCCGCAGCCTCACGCTTTGTTAACGGCGATGGCGCTTATTGAAGTTAATTGCTTCAGGAATTTCCGGTCCAGGGGCCTCGCGCCCTTCCCGAATGCTGGTCTCACGCATGTATGCCACGGATAAGCCACTCCGAATCCTGCACGCCGTGCGCGCGCCTGTCGGTGGCATCTTCCGTCACATCATCGATGTCGCCAATGGCCAGGCCGATCGCGGCCATCAGGTCGGAATTCTCGCCGACAGCCTGACCGGCGGCGAGCGCGCCGACGCCGCATTGGCCGAGATCGCTCCGCGCATGACCCTCGGCATCCATCGCCTGCCCATCAAGCGCGAGCCCGATCCGACCGACATTGCGGTCTGGTTCAAGTTCAAGAGCCTCGTGCGTCAGCTGAAGCCCGATGTGCTGCATGGCCACGGCGCCAAGGCCGGCGCCTTCGTGCGCCTCAAGGGCCATGCAAAAGGCACCATCCGCATCTACACGCCCCATGGCGGCTCGCTGCATTATCCACAGAACACGCCCAAGGGCGCCTTCTATAGCCGTCTCGAACGCGCACTGATGAACCGCACCGAACTGTTCCTGTTCGAGAGCGCCTTCGCGCGCGACACCTATCAGCGCATGATCGGCACGCCGTCGGGCCTCGTGAAATGCGTCTTCAATGGCGTCACCGCCGGCGAATTCGAGCCGGTCGAACTCGCCGAGGACGCCACCGACATCTGCTATGTCGGCGAATTCCGCCGCATCAAGGGCGCAGACCTCCTGGTCGATGCGGTCGCGCGGCTGCGCGCCGATGGCCATGCCGTCACCCTCACCCTCGGCGGCGACGGCGAAGAGACCCATGCGCTGAAAGCACAGATCGAGCGCCTCGGCCTCGGCGGCGCCGTGCGCTTCATCGGCCATGTGAAGCCGCGTTTCGGCTTCTCCAAGGGGCGCCTGCTGGTGGTGCCGTCGCGCGGCGACAGCATGCCCTATGTGGTGATCGAGGCCGGCGCTGCCGGCGTGCCGATGATCGCCGCCAATGTCGGCGGCATCCCGGAAATCTTCGGTCCGCACACCGATGCATTGTTTGCGCCGAGCAATGCCGGCGCCATGGCCGAGGCGATCAAAACAGCACTCGGTGATCTCAACGGCACGCGTGCGCGTGCCATGATACTACGCGAACGCATCCAGCAGCACTTCTCGCAGGATGCCATGGTGGAAGGCGTCGTCGCCGGCTACCGCGCAGCGTTTGCGAAGCATTAACTCTCATTAACTTGTAACGAATTCTTCCGATTTATCCGCTAATTCAGCGGAAAAGGAGTAGGCTCGACGCACCGCCGTCGCTTGCCTCGCAATAACGGGAAATTCGCTTTGGATCCGATCAACGCACGCTCAATGATCGACGCTGCTGCGACCGACGCATCCGCGCCGCGCCAGTTCGAACGCCGCCGCCGGCTCACGCCAGAAGCACTCGCCCTCGTCGAACAGAAAGTCCGCTCCGCCTATTCGCCGGTGGTCATCACCGGCGTCGTTCGCGCGGTCGATTTCGTGATGCTCAGCCTTGTCGGCACCGTGCTCTATTTTTCCTATGTGGTGCGCGCCGCCGGCTTCTCCTGGGAATATCTCGCAGGCATCATCGCATTGTCCGCCGTCGCGGTTGCGTGCTTTCAGGCCGCCGATATCTATCATCTGCAGATGTTTCGTGGCCGTGTGAAGCAGCTGACCCGCATGGTGTCGGCCTGGGCCTTCGTGTTCCTGCTGTTCATCGGCGTACTGTTCTTTGCCAAGTTCGGCGACGCGGTGTCGCGCGTCTGGCTGTCGTCATTCTTTATTGTCGGTCTCATTGCGCTGATCGCGCAACGCACCGTGCTGCGCGCGCTCATCGTTCGCTGGGCGCAGCAGGGCCGCCTTGCGCGCCGCACCGTGATCGTCGGCGCCGATGTCAATGGCGAGCAGCTGATCCGGGAATTGCAGTCGCAGGAGGATTCCGACATCCAGATCCTCGGCGTCTTCGACGACCGCAACGACAAGCGCTCGATGGACACGATTTCCGGCGCGCCGAAACTCGGCAAGATCGACGACATCATCGAATTCGCCCGCCGCACCCGCGTCGATCTCGTGCTGTTCGCATTGCCGATCTCGGCCGAGACGCGCATCCTTGAAATGCTGAAGAAGCTGTGGGTGCTGCCGGTGGATATCCGCCTGTCCGCGCATACCAACAAGCTGCGCTTCCGACCCCGCTCCTATTCCTATCTCGGCAAGGTGCCGACCCTCGACGTGTTCGAGGCGCCGATCACCGACTGGGACCTGGTGATGAAATGGCTGTTCGACCATGTGGTCGGCGGCCTCGCGCTGCTCTGCGCGCTGCCCTTCATGGCGCTCGTGGCGCTGGCCATCAAGCTCGACAGCCCTGGCCCGGTGCTGTTCCGGCAGAAGCGGTTTGGCTTCAACAATGAGCGCATCGACGTCTTCAAGTTTCGCTCGCTCTATCACGACCAGGCCGATCCGCTGGCCAAGACGGTGGTGACCAAAGGCGACAAGCGCGTCACCCGTGTCGGTCGCTTCATCCGCAAATCCAGCATCGACGAGCTGCCGCAGCTGTTCAATGTGGTGTTCAAGGGCAATCTCTCGCTGGTCGGCCCCCGTCCGCATGCAGTGCAACAAAAGCTGCAGAGCCAGTTGCTGGACGAAGCCGTGGACGGCTATTTCGCCCGCCACCGCGTCAAGCCGGGCATCACCGGCTGGGCCCAGGTCAATGGCTGGCGCGGCGAAGTCGACAGCGAAGAGAAGATCCAGAAGCGCGTCGAGTTCGATCTGTATTACATCGAGAACTGGTCGGTGCTGTTCGACGCCTATATCCTGTTCCGCACGCCGATCTCGATGCTGACCAAGAACGAGAACGCGTATTGAGGGGACTCCCACCCTCATGGTGAGGAGGCGCGAAGCGCCGTCTCGAACCATGAGCTGGCTTGGCTCCGAGCGTGCCGCCATCCTTCGAGACGCGGCCGAGAGGCCGCTCCTCAGGATGAGGGCCGAGACTGATCCTACACCACTCATTCACCCGCCCCCGCTAACATCGCCGCATGACCATGCACGCGTCCAGCGATTACGCTTATGCAGCGCCGACGGCCCCGGCCGTCGTGACGCTTCAGCACGGGCTGCTGTGGCTGATGGGCATGGGCGGGGCCATCGTTTTCATCGAGCCCAGCCCTTATGAAATCTTCGCGCTGACCTCGGTCGTGGTGTTCGCCGCCACCGGCCTGCGTATGCGGCTCGCTTTCATGCCGCTGGCGCTGCTGCTGTTCGCCGTCAATCTCGGCTACACGATCTGCGCTTTGCCACTGCTCGACCAGCAGCCGATCGTCTATTGGATCCTGACCTCCTGGTACATGGCGGTCACCGCGATCTTCATCGCCCTCGTCGTCTCCGAAGACACCGCCGCGCGGCTGCATTATCTGCGCTCCGGCCTGATCGCAGGTGCCGTGATCGCATCGCTGGCCGGCATCGCCGGCTATCTGCGCCTGACGCCCGGTGAACTCTTCACGCTCTATGGCCGCGCCGCCGGCACCTTCAAGGACCCCAACGTGTTTGGCGCATTCCTGGTGCTGCCGGCCTTGTTCTGCCTGCAAAGCGTCGTCAGCGACGGCTTTGGCCGCTCGCTGCGCTCGACCATCCTGCTCGGCATCATCACGCTGGCGCTGCTGCTCGCCTTCTCGCGCGCCGCCTGGGGCCTGCTCGCCCTCACCGCCGCCTTCATGCTGCTATTGATGATGCTGACCAGCCAGACCAATCGGCAGCGCTCGCGCATCGTCCTCATGGCGATCGCCGCCATCGTGGCATTGGTACTCGTGCTGGTGATCCTGCTGCAATTCGACTTCATCCGCGACATGTTCCAGCAGCGCGCCTCGTTCGACCAGAAATACGATGAAGGCCGCTTCGGCCGTTTCGGCCGTCATTTGCTGGGCGCACAGATGGCGCTCGATCTGCCGCTTGGCATCGGCCCGCTGCAATTCAACAAGTTCTTCCCCGAAGACACGCATAATTCCTATCTCAACGCCTTCATGTCCGGCGGCTGGATTTCCGGCGTGGTCTATCCGGCGCTGGTCTTCACCACCGCCCTGATCGGCTTTCGCTACATCTTCGTGCGGACGCCGTGGCAGCGGCCTTATCTCGCAGTGTTCTCCGCCTATCTCGGCACGGTCGGCGAGGCCTTCATCATCGACACCGATCACTGGCGTCATTTCTGGCTGATGCTCGGCCTGATGTGGGGCCTGTTCGTCGCCACCCAGCGCTATATGGCGACAGCGCGCCACGCCGATGAATTCACAACTCATACAGAAGGACTGCCCGCACGATGACGGAAGCCAGCATCCGCATCGCCGTGCTCGTCCCCTGTTTCAACGAGGCCGCCGCCATCGCTCAGGTCGTGCATGATTTCCGTGCCGCATTGCCGATGGCCGAGGTCTATGTCTATGACAACAACTCCTCCGACGACACGGTGGCTATCGCCAGCGCTGCAGGCGCCCAGGTGCGCAGCGAACTGCATCAGGGCAAGGGCCATGTGGTGCGCCGCATGTTCGCCGACGTCGATGCCGACATCTATGTGATGGTGGATGGCGACGCGACCTATAATGCCGCCAGCGCGCCCGCCATGATCGCCAAGCTGATCGATGAACGCCTCGACATGGTGGTCGCCCAGCGCGTCGATCAGGATACGGCCGCCTATCGCCCAGGTCACCGCACCGGCAATTTTCTGCTGACGCGCTTTCTTGCCGACACGTTTGGCCGCGGCTTCGAGGATATCCTGTCGGGCTATCGCGTGTTCTCGCGCCGTTTCGTCAAGACCATCCCCGTGCTGTCTGATGGCTTCGAGATCGAGACCGAGCTCAGCGTTCACGCGCTCGAACTCTCGATCCCCGTCGCGGAAATGCAGACGCCCTATTTCTCGCGGCCGGCCGGATCGCACAGCAAGCTCAACACCTGGCGCGATGGCTTCCGTATTCTCGGCACCATCCTGAAACTCTATCGCTCGGAGAAGCCGCTGCGCTTCTTCACCACCATCGCGATCACGCTGGCATCGATGTCGGTGATCCTGTCGATCCCGCTCTTCCTCACTTATGTGGAAGAAGGCCTGGTGCCACGCTTTCCCACCGCGATCCTCTCCACCGGCATCATGCTGGTCGCGGTGATCTCGCTGTTCTCCGGTCTCATTCTCGACACCGTGTCGCGCGGCCGACGCGAAGCGAAACTGCTGCGCTATCTCGCCGAGCCCTGGATCGGGCACTGATCCACTCAACCCATTGCTCAAACGAAAACAGCCCCGCTTGCGCGAGGCTGTTGCCGTTGAATGTCGTCCGCTTTAGCGAACGATGATCGTCTTGGTACGGCCGCCATGATAGCCATGGCGATGGCCGTGACGCGGGCCGTAATAGGCGCGGCTGTGGCGATAGCCGGGACCACGATGATAGCCGGGGCCGCGATGATAGCCGCGATGGCCACCATGATAACCACCGCCGCCGATCTGGACATTGATGCCCTGAGCTGCAGCCGGAGCCGCCGGAGTGCCGATATAGAGAAGGCCGGCAGCAGCCAGCAGAGCCAATTTCTTGATCATTGTGTCCCTTCCTGTGAAATCTGCGGGGACAAGTCGAAGGTGATCTAAAGGTTCCGATTTGATTCAAAGCATATGACGCCAAATGGCATCGCCTCGGATCGAATGGGAACGTCATGTTGCGACGGGCGTTTCCACCGCATGACCGATCCCAAAACGAAGCGCGATCACGACAAGTCCAAGCCGGACGAGGAAGTCTCGCCGGCCGGCCCTCACGACAAGCCCGAACTCACCGACCACCACAAGACGCCGGGCAGCGGCATGCTTCCCGACAAGGACATTGATGAGGTCGAAGGGCCTTCGGGCTGATCGCGCACAAAACTGACGTGCGCACGTCATCACACATTCTTATGCTGACGCTAACGTCGCATTAACGATCACGACTCACAGTGGTCATCAGGTTAACGCAGGCCGGATGTACGTCTGCGTGGAAATGGCTCGGAGCTTTCGGTTCCGGGTCATTTTTGTTGTTTGGGTTCCCTGCCCGGTTCCATATGGCTGCATTGCCCCTGGGGCATGAACGATGCGCGAAGCCACACGTTGCCTTCCCGAGAACAAGGAGAAGCAACATGAAGAGAATGGCAATCGCTCTCGCCACCATTGCAGCGCTGGGCGCTGCAACCATCACCACCAAGCCTGCAGAAGCACGTGGTGGTCGCGGCGCCGCCATCGGCCTCGGCCTCGCAGCCGGCGCGCTGGTGGCCGGTGCCGCAGCTAGCGGCGCATACGCCTATGGTCCGGGACCGGGCTATTACGGTGGTCCGCGCTATTACGGCGGTCCCCGTTATTATGATGGCCCGCGCTACGGCTATTACGGCGGCGGCCCGCGCTATTACCGCAGCTACGGCTATTACTGATAGCCGCAAGACGACAAAAGGCCCGGAGCAATCCGGGCCTTTTTGTCGCTTATCAAGCAGTTTCAATGATTTAATGGTCGGAGCGAGAGGATTCGAACCTCCGACCCCTAGTCTCCCAGACTAGTGCGCTAACCGGGCTGCGCTACGCTCCGAATGCCTGACGGCGCTGATTGATTAGGGATATTCGCCCCGACAAGCAAGGTCGTTTTGAGCCATTAGGGAACATTGGCCACGCAACACCGGTTCGTTGATGCCGATCAGGCTACATCCCGATGAGCCATACGGCGCCAATCGTAGCCAGGACAGCCAGGCCACTGATGGTCCATCCGCCATAGTAGCCGACGTCATCTTCGTGCTGGATCTCTTTATGCTGGAAATCATGGGCACCAGCAGCCGAATGCCAATGGGTCATGTCACCACCTCGGATCAGGGTATCTGCCCGATACAACTGACCGACCCTCAGCTAAGTTCCTCGCCGGTTAGCCGGCATGCCGCTGCCAGCGGGCGTCGGGTCAACCGCCGCCATCCTTCATCGCCGCATCGAGCGCGCGGCGGGCTGCGAGCAGATCCTCGAGCACCAATTCCAGCCTTTCGCGGTCGAGCGAGCGAACCTCCGGACTCGGTTGCGGCGATGGCTGGGGATTCAAGCGCGGTTGCGGCGGAGCGGGATTCGCACGAACCGCCGGCATCGGATTGGCACGGCTCATGGACGCCGGATCTGTGCGGCCGATGGCCTGCTGCAGACGCGGTTCAACGCGCGGCGCAGCGCGTAGCGCGGGATCGGTGCGCACCTCCGGCGCGGCCCCGGTCGGCGGACGCAGATCGGGCTCGCGGCGCGCCACGACGTCAGGCGCCTTGCGGGCGGCGACTGGTTCTGCCACCTCCTCTTCGTCGGCGCCTTCCTCTTCAGACTCGTCGTCCTCGGACTCTTCTTCGTCCGCGTCCTCGTCGTCGGATTCCTCCTCGTCGCCCTCTTCGGAATCGTCCTCGTCAGACTCCTCCTCCTCGGCGTCCCCGGAGTCCTCGTCGGCCGTTTCCTCGTCCTCGAGCTCATCTTCGAGTTCGGCCTCAGCCTCTTCGTCCGGCTCGTCCTCGACCACCGGCGCCTTCGCAGCCGGTCGCGTCATCAGCGGGGCCGCCGACGTCATCCGTGGCTCCGCCCCGCGCGCAGGCACGGGCGCGAAGGCCGGCGTGGCCTCTCCGTCCACCAGCCCCTGCACCGCCTTGATGCCGTTCTCTTTGAGAATCCGCTGCACACCGCGGATCGTGTAGCCCTCGCCATACAGCAACCGGCGGATGCCGCGCAGCAGATCGACGTCGTCCGGGCGATAATATCGCCGGCCGCCGGATCGCTTCATCGGTTTGATTTGAGTGAACCGCGTTTCCCAGAACCGCAGCACATGCTGCGGAATATCGAGGTCGTCGGCGACCTCGCTGATGGTCCGAAACGCATCCGGCGCTTTATCCAAGTGCAGGATTCCTGTGGTTCATCCCGTTGCTATATCAAAGCGCTTTCAAGCGAAGTGGAAACCGGTTCGCGAGAAGAAAACGCGTCAAATCAAGGTCTACTCGTCGTGGTCTTTGCCGTTACCGACGGCATCGACATTGCCGTTGATCCGCTGTTTCAGGATCGCCGACGGCTTGAACACCATCACCCGCCGCGGCGAGATCGGTACTTCCGTGCCCGTCTTCGGATTGCGTCCGATGCGCTCGCCTTTACTACGCACCATGAAGGAGCCGAACGAGGACAGTTTCACTGTCTCACCCTTTTCCAGACAATCCGTGATCTCTTTCAGAACAAGTTCAACAAACGCCGATGACTCCGTGCGCGACAAGCCTACCTTTTGATAGACCGCCTCGCACAGATCGACGCGTGTGACTGTTTTTCCCGTGCCCGTCATGCCAGCCCCAAAAACTTCTCGGCGAACCGAAATTCGTCACGGAAACTAGGAGGTTAACGGGACGGGGTCAACACCGCAGGGCGTTGCAAGCGCATGGAAAGTCGAGACAATTTGAGATGTTGTGGTTTTGCCACCATCACCAGCGGACAAGCGCCGAGCCCCAGGTGAAACCGCCGCCCATGGCTTCGAGCAATACCAGGTCACCTTTCTTGATGCGCCCGTCATTGACCGCAACAGATAGTGCCAGCGGGATCGACGCCGCCGAGGTGTTGCCATGGCGATCCACCGTGAGCACCACCTTCTGCGGCGCAATATGCAATTTATGCGCGGACGCATCGATAATGCGCTTGTTGGCCTGATGCGGCACGAACCAGTCGATGCTGTCCGCATTCGCACCGGTCGCAGCGAAAGCATCGACGATCACGTCGGTGATCATGCCCACCGCATGCTTGAAGACCTCGCGGCCTTCCATGCGGAGATAACCCACGGTCTGCGTCGAGGACGGGCCGCCATCGACGAACAGCTTTTCCTTGTGCCGGCCGTCGGAGCGCAGATGCGTGGTGAGCACGCCGCGATCGGCGGTCGTCCCTGCCCCGTCCTGTGCTTCGAGCACCACGGCGCCGGCGCCGTCGCCGAACAGCACGCAGGTGCCGCGGTCGGTCCAGTCGAGGATTCGCGAAAAGGTTTCGGCACCGATCACCAGCGCACGCTTGCCGGCGCCGGTGCGCAGCAGGCTGTCAGCGGTGGTCAGCGCAAAGATGAAGCCGGAACACACGGCCTGCAGGTCGAATGCTGCGCCGTGCGTGATGCCGAGTGCGTTCTGCACGGCCACAGCTGTCGCGGGAAACGTATTGTCCGGCGTCGAGGTGGCGAGCACGATCAGGTCGATCGACTGCGCGTCGATGCCGGCATTCTTCAGCGCCGCCTGTGCTGCCTTGATGGCGAGATGCGAGGTGAACTCGCCTTCGGCCGCAATGTGGCGCTGCTGGATGCCGGTGCGCTGGACGATCCACTCGTCCGACGTATCGACCTTCTGGGCCAGTTCAGTATTGGTGAGAATGCGCTCCGGCAGATAGGAGCCGCAGCCGAGCACGACCGAACGTATCACGAGACAGCCTCCTGCGCGGCCGCGGGCGCAGAGACAGCACCATGATCGCGGTCGAGCGTTTCATTGATCTTGTTGAGAAGGTCGTAGCGGACCATGTCATAGGCGACATCCACCGCATAAGCGAAGCCATCGGCATCGGTGCCGCCATGGCTCTTCACCACGATGCCCTTGAGGCCGAGAAACACGCCGCCATTGGATTTCGACGGATCCATCTTGTCGCGCAGCGCCTTGAAGGCGTTCTTGGCGAACAGATAGCCGATCTTGGAGCGCCAGGTGCGGCTCATGGCGCCGCGCAGATATTCGGCGATCTGGCGCGCGGTGCCTTCGGCCGCCTTCAGTGCGATATTGCCGGAAAAGCCTTCCGTGACGATGACATCGGCGTCGCCCTTGCCGATGCCGTCGCCCTCGACGAAGCCGATGAATTTGAGTTGCGGCAGATCGGCGGCGCGCAACAGCTCGGCTGCCTCGCGGATTTCCTCGCCGCCCTTCACTTCCTCGACGCCGATATTGAGCAGGCCCACGGTCGGACGCTCGAGATCGAACATCACCCGCGCCATGGCACTGCCCATGATCGCCAGCGATTTGAGGTGATGCGCATCGCCGCCGATGGTGGCGCCGAGATCGAGCACGATGCTGTCGCCGCGCATGGTTGGCCACACCGCGGCAATCGCCGGGCGATCGATCCCCGGCAGAGTGCGCAGGCAGAACCGCGCCATCGCCATCAGCGCACCGGTATTGCCGGCGGAGACGGCCACATCGGCTTCGCCCTGCTTCACGGCATCGATCGCCATCCACATGGACGACACCTTGCGGCCGCGGCGCAATGCCTGGCTCGGCTTGTCATGCATGGACACGGCGACGTCGGAATGGATCACCTTCGACACTTTTTTCAGTGCCGGGTGGTTGGCCAGCTCGGCCTCGATCTTGGCGCTGTCGCCGACCAGCACGAATTCGCTGTCGGGGTGCCGGGTCAGCGAAATCGCCGCGCCGGGGATGACCACCGATGGGCCGAAGTCACCGCCCATGGCGTCGAGCGCGATGCGAACCTTTTTAGCCATGTACGTCCTGGAAACCTGTCTTGAGCGGCATCATCCACATGGCCGCCGACGAACTGCCGCGACCGGCGGCAGTAAAGCTATGGCATGTACCCCTTTACGGCGCGCGACAATAGCGTTTCCGCCATTTGACACAACACCTTGACCGGGCGTTTTCCCGCGCCAGCCGCGGGGGTGGAACCGGGCGAGAATCGGAGCCGGGCGCCTCCGATCACCCCTTTTACGGCTTCGCAGGCGCGTCCTGCAGCGCCTTCAGCGCTGCAAACGGGTGTTCGTCGGGATTCGGCGCCTCGACCTGGTCCTCGAACACCGCGTCCGGCTTGCGCGGATAGGGATCGAGACCCAGAAACAGCGCGTCCGTCACCAGTTTGCCGATGTCGATCGCCCCGTTCTCGATCGGCTCCGGTGGATCCGGCCGGTCGTCATCGCTCTCGCCGTCGTCCTCGTCGGCCGAATCGGCCAGCTCGCGAATCTGCGAGGGCGGCGCGAACACCACATCCACGTCCTCATCGATCTCGTTCTCGAACGGATCGAGCGACACCACGCAGATCTGGGTCACCTTGCCCGTCACCCGGCCGGTGACATGCACCGTGCCGCCCTTGACCGGCAGCAGCCGCAACTCGGCCTTCACAGCCGCGATATCCGGCACACCGCCGAGTTCGGCCATCGCCTTGCGCTTCTCCGGCCGCGCCTCGATGGTCTGATACAGTCCCGTATCCGGGATTTCGGTCACCGGGACCGGCACGCTCCAGGGCGGCGGCGGGAGTTGCGACGGCGGAAGCTGCGATGGCTTCTGGCCGCGATCGGATTTGCTCATGTCGTTACCAAAGTTGCCGCGGGCGACGGAAACCGCCACGCGCCGGAGGTGAATGTCGCCGGATCGAGCCCGGCGAAATGATGATCGGCCGCTTCCACGTAAGCTGCGAGCTGCCGGGCCTGATCGAGATCGCGGCCATTATAGATATTCTTCGACAGCGCCGCTGCCAGCGCCTCGCCGCCCTCGGCCAGAGCCACATCATAGGCCTTGGTGCGACCATAGAAGGCGCTGCCGAAGTCCCGCATCTTCCTGGGCACCTTCATGTCGCTGGTGCCGAGTTCGCGCAGATTGTCGTCCATGTCGTCGCAGAACTTGTCAAAAAGCCCCTGCGCCAGTTCGCTCCTGGGATCCAGCCGCCGCAGCACCAGCCACAGCTGGACCAGCAACATATCGAAACGCCCATCGACCGTGTCGGGAGCTGCTAAATCACGGTAAAACAACGGTTCTCTCGCCTGCGCCACGATCATGCCATAGATCGCTTCAATGGTGCCGCGCAATCGCGCCGGGGACTTCCTGAATCGACTGAACGGCCAGATCATGACGGGTTCCTTGCGGGCCGGTCGGGCACGCGCATGTTGCATTCGAGGGTTCTGCCCGGTACGTCAACGCCTTCCGGGATGCAAGAGCCCCGGAAGCGCCTAGAGGATGGGGATTTCCTCCACGATGATCAATTCGAGCCTGAGCACTGCCATCCGCGGATCGCGCCTGAACTGGCGCCGGGTCCGCTCAGCCGTGGCCGTTGCCGCCGTCTGCCTGTCGCTGGGCGCCTGCGCCGAGCAATTCCAGAAGGGCTACATCCTGCCCCCCGGCGCGCTGGAGCAGATCCCGATCGGTGCCAGCCAGGATCAGGTGCTGATCGTGATGGGCACCCCGTCCACCGTCGCCACGCTGAACGGCGAAGTGTTCTATTACATCTCGCAGCGCGCCGAACGACCCGTCGCCTTCATGCAGCAAAGTGTCACCGACCAGCGTGTCATTGCCATTTATTTCGACAAGAATCGCAGGGTCACGCGTCTTGCCAATTATGGTCTGCAGGACGGCAAGATCTTCGACTTCATCAGCCGCACCACGCCGACCTCGGGCTCGGAGATGAGCTATCTCGCACCGCTGTTCCGGTTGGTGAGCTTCCGCTAACAACTGCGGCCGTAGGGCGGATTAGGCGAAGCCGTAATCCGCCGGCCGAGTTCACAACGGAAACTCCGCGGCGGATGACGCGGAGTTCATCATCGGGCGAGCTTCGCGCGACCCGGTGGCTAATCCGCCCTACGAAATTCAAAAAGCCCCGCAGCACAAGCTGCGGGGCTTTTTGTTGTTCGCAGCGCCAACACGTCTTGTCTGCCGTCACAGCTCTGACTACGGTTTTCGCTAAGAGCCAAAGTAATAAATCCAAGAGAGGAAATGTGATGACCAAACTGGTTACGCGCCGCCGCATACTCACCGGTGCTGCCGCACTTTCAACGGCTGCGATCCTGCCGCGCGCAAGCCTTGGTGCCGGCGAATGGAAGCCCACCGAAACCGTCCGCGTCATCGTGCCTGCTGCGGCCGGCGGATCCACCGACGTGATGGGCCGCATGCTCGCCGCGCATCTGCAGCCGGTGTGGGGCCAGTCGGTCGTGGTGGAAAACCGTTCGGGCGGCGGCGGCACCATCGGCGTTGCTGAAGTCGCGCGCCTCAAGGGCGATGGTCACACCATCCTGATCGGCAATCCCGGCCCGAATGCCATCGCCTACAGCATCTTCAAGAACCTGCCCTACAAGATCGACCAGCTGCAGCCGGTCTCCAACATGATCAAGCTGCCCAACATCATGTGCGCGCATCCGAGCGTGGGGATCAAGACGATCCCGGAGCTGATCGCCTATATCAAGGCCAATCCGGACAAGCTGAACTACGCGTCATCCGGCGTCGGCCAGAGCCCGCATCTCACCGGCGCATGGTGGCTGCAGCTCACAGGCCTCAAGATGCAGCACGTCCCGTTCCGTGGCGCAGGTCCGGCCCTGCAGGCGGCATTGGCCGGCGACGTGCAGATCCTGTGCGACAATCTCTATCCGTCGCTGCCGCAGGTGCTCGACGGCAAGCTTAACGCGCTCGCGGTGACGACACCCGAACGGAATGCGCAGTGCCCGAATGTGCCGTCGATGCGCGAGACCGGCGTGCCTGAACTCGCGAATTTCGATGTCTCGACCTGGTTCGGCGCGTTCTATCCGAAGAGCACACCGACCGAAGCCGTGACCGCCCTCAACGAGCAGATCAAGGTGCTGCTCGCCACCGACGCCGCCAAGAAGAGCATCGCGGCCATGGGCGCCGTGCCCGACTATGGCACGCCCGCGCAATACCAGACCTTCATCGAAGCCGAGGCCCTGAAATTCAAGGGCATCATCGATAAGGAAGGCTTGCAGATGGAAGTGAAGTAAGCGCATCAGCCTGGCGTGAAGCCGACGAACTTCCCCCACAACAGAAAGACGGCCATCGCCATTACAATGGCGGTGGCCGTTTTGATCATCGTCAGGCGCCGTTCAGCAGGCGACGCCTGCAAACGCCCGCAGTGATGGCAGACGCCTGCGCCGCCGGGAATCTCGCGCTCGCAGAACTCGCAGACCGCCACGCCCGCCTCCCCGGCTGGATTTTGAACGGCTTATTTTTCTTCTTCCAGCGAGAATGCCACCGCGCCATTGGCCGACAGGCGCACCTTGTCGCCTTCGATATCGGCCACGAGGCCACCATCGATAAAATGGTGATGTCCCTTGTGGTGCCCTTCGCCTGAGTCTTTCTTGGTCAGCTTGATGCGGTTGCCCTCGACCTTATCGACGGTCCCCACATGCACGCCGTCGGCGCCGATGACTTCCATATGTTCTTTGATTTTGCTGAGCGCGCTCATGTCATGTTCCTTTGATGGTGGGAACATTGAACGGCTGGAACCGGGTTTGGTTCACTCGCAAGGCCGTGAGCGCAGCGGGATCAGCCGCCTTTGTTGATCTTCTTGATCTTCGCCTCCTGCGCCTCGATCGCCAGCGTCAATTCCATGATCGCCTTGGACAGCAGTTCGGTGGCTTCCTTCTGATCCTGCGATTTGGCGGCGCGCAAAGCGTAGTTCTTGGCGGATGACAGGGACATTGTTGGCTCTCGCGGTGATCGATCGTAGGGCGGATAAGCCGAAGGCGTAATCCGCCGCAACGCGCGCTGCAAGCTCCGCGGCGGATGACGGCTACGCCTTATCCGGCCTACGCCTGCACGCGATTGATGATCGCCCACAATTCCTCGACCGGCACCGGCGATGCGACATTGAACGTCTCGTCGAGCACCTGCCGCAACTCCCCGGCACTCTCCAGCGTCCGCGTCGAGACCTGCTCGCCATCACGCGCCTCGACGATGAGATGGCGATTGACCAGCTTGAACCGGCGATCGCCGGTGACGCGCTCCAACACCAGCGTGGTCGGGAACGGCACGGCTGGATTGGTCGATGTGTACCAATTGCCGAGCTCGTAGTCCGACGGCAATTGCGGGATGCGATCGAACACATACATGGTCCGCCAGCCACCTGCCCGCTTGGCGGCCAGCCACAATCGCCCGTCCGCCTCCGTCAGCTTGTACGTGCCCATCGCCGTGGACTGCTCGATATCGGTGGCGAGCCGCAGCGGCGCATCGAGCACGCAGGCGCCGAAGCCGGCATCGGCGAGATAAGGCCCATCGGGCAGATCGACTTTCAGCAGCATATGCGTCTTCGGCCCGAGCGGGCTGTCCGGCGGCGCATTCCACCGCACGCGCCCGCCGAGGCCTGTGACCCTGAAACCGATGGCTTCCAGCGCGGCGCGCAACACAGCGTTATGTTCGTAACAATAGCCGCCGCGCCGCGACTCCACGAGCTTGCGCTGCAGGGATGCGAGGTCGAGATCGACCGGACGCTTCAAAAGCGGATTGATCCCCTCGAACGGGATCGCATTGACATGCGCCGCGTGGATCGCCGTCAGCGTCGCAAGGTCGGGCGCAGCTTTTCCGCTGAATCCGATCCGCTCGAAATAGCGATCCAGCTGCAGAACATCGGTCATTGGTCGATTCCAATCCAGGCCCACGGCCGTAGGATGGGTTGAGCGGAGCGATACCCATCACCACAAACGCCGGAGCGCGTGGTGATGGGTATCGCTCCGGCGCGACGCGCCTGCGCTTAACCCATCCTACGATTTCGTCCCGTACTTCCGCGCAAAATCGCGCCCGGTGCGCGCGAGGCAAACCGCCGCCTGCCCCTGATACATGGTGCCGTCCTTTGCGGCGATTTTACTGCATTTCGCCCGCGCCTTCTCATACGCGGCCCTTGTCGCAGGCTGCGCCTTGGGCAGGAAACGCGGTTCGCATTTCGCCAGCACCATGTCGGACAGCGCATTGTCCGCGGTGGAGCCGAGCTGGCAGAGATCGAGGACGCGAAACGCGCCTTCGCAGCTGAACTCGGTTTTGACGGCGGCGGTCACGGCATTGGCCAAGCCGCCCGCTTTGGCAGCGGCGTCATCGCTGATGGGGCATTTTTCGGCGGCGGCAGCCGGAGCGACGCAAGTCACGAAACACAAGAAAAGTGCCGTTGGGATTGAGCTTCGGATCATGCGAGTGGACCTATGAGGGAGCGCCGGGCCATCAGCATAGCAAGATGCCGTAGGATGGGTAGAGCGTAGCGAAACCCATCAAAAAATCCCGCGGCTCTCACCGCGGGACCTTTGCGTTGGTCGTAACGCTCGTCCAGTAGGACGGATGAGCCGAAGGCGTCATCCGCCGGCCGAGCGCATGTGGCGAAGAACGGCGGATGACGCTTCGCTCATCCGCCCTACGTCCACAGATCAATGCGCCAAGATCGCCAACAGCAACAGCGCCACGATGTTGGTGATCTTGATCATCGGGTTCACGGCAGGACCAGCCGTGTCCTTGTAGGGATCGCCGACGGTGTCGCCGGTCACGGCTGCCTTATGGGCATCCGAGCCCTTGCCGCCGAAATGGCCGTCCTCGATATACTTCTTGGCATTGTCCCAGGCACCGCCGCCCGAGGTCATCGAGATGGCCACGAACAGACCGGTGACGATGACGCCGAGCAGCATGGCGCCAACGGCCGAGAACGCCGCCGACTTGCCGGCCGCACCGCCGCCCGCAATCGCATAGATCAGGAAGTAGACCACGATCGGCGACAGCACCGGCAGCAGCGACGGAATGATCATTTCCTTGATCGCCGCGCGCGTCAGCAGGTCCACCGCCCGGCCGTAATCCGGCTTGTCGGTGCCCTGCATGATGCCCGGCTTCTCGCGGAACTGACGCCGCACTTCCTCGACGATGGCACCGGCCGCGCGGCCCACCGCCGTCATGCCCATCGCGCCGAACAGGTAGGGCAGCAAGCCGCCAAACAGCAGGCCGACCACCACATAGGGATTGTTCAGCGAGAAGTCGGGCAGCACGTCCTTGAAGTACGGATACTTCGCGGCATTGGCGATGAAGAATTTAAGGTCTTCGTTATAGGCCGCGAACAGCACCAGTGCGCCGAGACCGGCCGAGCCGATCGCATAGCCCTTGGTGACGGCCTTCGTCGTGTTGCCGACCGCATCGAGCGCATCGGTGGCCTTGCGCACTTCCTTCGGCAGGCCCGCCATTTCGGCAATGCCGCCGGCATTGTCGGTGACGGGGCCGAAGGCATCGAGCGCCACGATCATGCCGGCCAGCGCCAGCATGGTGGTGGTGGCGATGGCGATGCCGAACAGGCCGGCGAGGCTATAGGTGACGAGGATGCCGGCGATGATGACGATGGCGGGACCCGCGGTTGACTCCATCGAGATCGCGAGGCCCTGGATCACATTGGTGCCGTGACCGGTGACCGAGGACTGCGCGATCGACTTCACCGGACGATAGTCGGTGCCGGTGTAGTATTCAGTGATCCAGATGATCAGGCCGGTGACGACCAGACCGACCACGCCGCATTCGAACAGCGCAAAGCCGGTATATTTCGCGCCCGCCAGCGGACCGAAACCGACCAGCCAGTAGATCGCGAAAGCGAGACCGAACAGCGACAGCACACCCGTCGCGATCAGGCCCTTATACAGCGCGCCCATGATCGACTGGCTGGCGCCGAGCTTCACAAAGAAAGTGCCGATGATCGAGGTGATGATGCAGATGCCGCCGATGGCGAGCGGCAGCGTCATCATGTTCACCAGCAGCGGTGACGTCGCAAAGAAGATCGCCGCGAGCACCATGGTGGCGACCGCGGTCACCGCATAGGTCTCGAACAGGTCGGCCGCCATGCCGGCGCAGTCGCCGACATTGTCGCCCACATTGTCGGCGATGGTCGCAGGGTTGCGCGGATCGTCCTCGGGAATGCCCGCTTCCACCTTGCCGACGAGATCGCCGCCGACGTCGGCACCCTTGGTGAAGATGCCGCCGCCGAGACGCGCGAAGATCGAGATCAGCGAGGCGCCGAAGCCGAGCGCCACCAGCGCATCGATGACGATACGGCTGTTGGCGGCGTGGCCGAGGCTCTGGGTGAGGATCATGAAGTAGATGGTGACGCCGAGCAGTGCCAGGCCCGCCACCAGCATGCCGGTGATGGCACCCGCCTTGAAGGCGAGTTCAAGTCCGCCGGCCAGCGAACTGGTCGCCGCCTGCGCGGTGCGGACGTTTGCGCGCACCGAGACATTCATGCCGATGAAACCGGCCGCGCCCGACAGCACCGCGCCGATCAGGAAGCCCACGGCCACGAGCATGCCGAGGAAGTAAGCCAGCAGCACGAAGATCACGACGCCGACGATGCCGATGGTGAGATATTGCCGCCGCAGATAGGCCTGCGCGCCTTCGCGCACCGCCGCTGCGATTTCCTGCATTCGCGCATTTCCGGCATCCGCCTTCAACACCGAACTTGTCGCCCAGATCGCGTAAACGATCGACAGTGCCCCGCAGAGCACGATCACCCACAATGCTGTCATGGAATCTGCCTCAGTCCTTCCTGCCCGGCGCCTTGTTATGATGGCGCATATGATCGGAGGCCTGTCCTGAGTACGTGAGGACGGCCTCTCGTAACAGGAAGCATGTCAAATCCGGTATCGGCGTGCAACGTCCGCAGATGGAAGAAGGCTGCTAATTTGGAGGGGATGTAGGGGAGATGCAGCGACGCTCGATAACCTCTCCCCGCCCTTTTGCGGGGAGAGGTCGAGCCGGCGGAGCGCAGCGAAGCCGGATCGGGTGAGGGGCATGGCACGAGCTCTCCACCCGCCTGCACCATCGAATCTCTCAAACGACTGATATCTGGCTTGACACTTCTCGCGTGCCCGGCCCCTCACCCGCCGCGAAGACGCGGCGACCTCTCCCCGCGCAAGATGCGGGGAGAGGTTAGTTCGCGGCAACCATCGCGCTTTAAAAGTGACTGTAGGAATGCCGCTTCAAGACGATCTCGCCGCCCGCCGCATCGACAAAGCGCGGCGGCCCCTCACCCGCGACGATCTCGCCAATCACCGCAGCAGCAACGCCCGCCTCGTCCGCCTGTGCCATGAAGGACGCCAACCGCTCCTCCGGCATGGTGCAGAGAATTTCGTAGTCGTCGCCGCCCGCCACCAGCGCCTCATAGCCGATCATGCCGGCGTCCAGCAGCGCGCCGGCCGGTGCCGACAGTGGCAGCATCGCCGTCTCGACCACCGCGCTAACACCCGACACCGCGCATAGTTTGGCGAGATCGCCGGCCAGCCCGTCCGACACGTCCATCGACGCCGTCGCATGATCCCGCACCGCACGCGCCAGCGCGCAGCGCGGCTGCGGCACGCGATAGCGCTCGATCAGCGGGTCCTCATTCGACGAAGCCAGCCGCCCCTGAAGCACCGCAAGTCCCAATGCTGCATCGCCGATGCTGCCGGTGACCACGATCAGGTCGCCCATCTGCGCGCCCGCACGCCGCACGATCCGCCCCTCCGGTATACGGCCAAAGGCAGTGACGGAGATCATCAGCGGCCCCGGCGTGGACACGGTGTCGCCACCGAGCAGCGGGCAGTCGAATTCGGCGATATCCTCGCCAAGCCCGCGCGCGAATTCCGCCAGCCAGGCTTCGTCCTGCACCTTCAGCGCCAGCGTCAGCACGAAGCCGGCGGGAACAGCGCCCTTGGCGGCAAGATCGGAGAGATTGGTGCGCAGCGCCTTGCGGGCGATGGTGTCGGGGGGGTCGTCGGGCAGGAAATGCACGCCTTCGACGATGGCATCGGTATTGACGACGATGTCTTCGCCTGCGGCTTTCAGCACGGCGGCATCATCGCGCAGGCCGAACGCGCCGGGATCGGTGGCAAGCGGCGCAAAATAGCGGGAGATGAGCGAGTCTTCGTTGGATGCCATCGGCTATCGTCTCTCACTATCCCTGTCATCGCCCGGCTTGACCGGGCGATCCAGTAAACGGCGACGATTCGGTTCTATCAACAAGCGGCGGTGTCTACTGGATCACCCGCTTTCGCGGGTGATGACAACCAGAGACAATCAGCGCGTAAACTCGTCCGGCCGATACTGCCGCCCGATCTGGTCCAGCACGGCATTCACCATGCCGGTCTCGTCGCGCTCCACGAAGGCATGCGCGACGTCCACATATTCCGACACGATCACCCGGCCCGGAATGTCCTTGCGATGCTGCAGCTCATAGGCCCCTGCCCGCATCACCGCGCGCAGGATCGCCTCGACACGGGCTAGCGGCCAGCCGCGCGACAGCACGTCGTCGATCAGCGGATCCAGTTCCTTCTGGTCGCGCAGCACGCCCGACACGACGTCGCGGAAGAACGCGCCTTCGGCCGGCAGATACTGCTCGCCCTCGACCTCGCTGCCGATCCAGAAGCTCTCGAACTCGGCCAGCACTTCATTGATGCCGGTGCCGCCGACATCCATCTGGTAGAGCGCCTGCACGGCGGCGAGACGGGCGGCGCCGCGGCGGTTCGCCTTGCGCTCGCCTTTGGGTTCCGGTTTCTTGAACTCGCCCATCGCTTACGCCTTCGCCAGGCGGCGCTTGATGCGCAGCATTGCGAGCGCGGCGCGGGCGGCATCGCCGCCCTTGTTCAGCTCCGACGCCTTGGCGCGGGCCCAGGCCTGTTCCTCGGTGTTCACCGTGATGATGCCGTTGCCGAGCGGGAACCGGGCGGTCACGGAGTAATCCATCAGCGCGCGCGAGGACTCCATCGAGACGATCTCGAAATGGATGGTATCACCGCGCACCACGCAGCCGAGCGCGATCGCACAGTCATAAGGCTTGCCGTTCTTTTCGGCAGAATCCACCGCAATGGCGATAGCGGCCGGGATTTCCAGCGCGCCGGGCACGGTGAGAACATCATGGGAGACGCCCGCGGCCTTCAGTTCCGCGATCGCGGCCTCCAGCATGGCATCCTGGATATCGTCATAGAACCGGGCCTCGACGATCAGCGCACGGGCGCCGGTGATGTCGGTCTGGTCCTTCAGGGGGGCACGTCGCGGGTCGGCCATCGTCTTCCAATCGAAATATCAGCGGGTTGCGCGCGGTTTTAGTCGCCACCGGCGGGGATGCCAAGCGGCAATGCACGGGTACATTCCTCCGTCATTGCGAGGAGCCTCTTGGCGACGAAGCAATCCAGTTCTTGCCAGCGGCTCCTGGATTGCTTCGCTTCGCTCGCAATGACGACCGAAAGAGCAGCGTCAGGCCATCTCCGTCAGCCGCGCCGCATAGCGGGCCATCAGATCGACCTCGATATTCACCTCGGCGCCCGCCTGCCAGCCCTCGCCCAGCGTGGTGACGCTCAGCGTATGCGGGATGATCAGCACGGCGAATTCGACGTCGGACACGGTGTTCACCGTCAGCGACACGCCATCCAGCGTGATCGAGCCCTTGGTGGCAATGAACCTGGCCAGGTCGCGCGTGGTGCGAAAGGTGATCCGTGCCATGTCCGGCAGGTTGTCGCGCGACACGATGGTGGCGATGCCATCCACATGGCCGGCGACGATATGGCCACCAAGTTCATCGCCGATCTTCAGCGCGCGCTCGAGATTGAGCTTGGTCCCGACCTGCCAGTGTTTGGCGGTCGTCAGCGCCAGCGTTTCAGCTGCGGCATCGACGTCGAACCAGGTCTTGCCATTGGCGGTGCCAGACGCGACCACGGTGAGACAGACGCCGTTATTCGCGATCGACGCACCATCGGCGATGGTGGTCTGGTCGTAATCGCAGCGGATGCGCAGCCGGTGCAGCTGCCCCTGCGCCACAGGCGTCAGGCTCTCGATCTCGCCGATATCGGTGACAATGCCGGTAAACATGAAACTCTCTCTTCCTACGTCTCACCCCACTCCGCCCCTCATCCTGAGGAGCCGCGCCTTGTCCGCCGTAGCTCGCAGAGCGAAGGCGGAAGCGGCGTCTCGACGGATGGCCGCCAGCTCGGAGCTTCACCATCTCATGGTTCGAGACCCGCGCAAGAGCGCGCTCCTCACCATGAGGGGACGGAGTCAGGTGCGCTCGTAAATCGTGAGCGTATCCGCCCCAAAACTCTCGCTAGCACGCGCCTTGAAGCCCGACGACCCGGTGATCGCCGATAGCGGCAATGCGTCCAGCGCGTTGACACCGTTCGCGCCGATCGCATTCGGCCCCTGAAACAGCCAGACTTCGTCGACCAGCCCGGCGCTCACGAAAGATGACGCGATCTTCGCCCCGCCTTCCACCAGCAGCTTCGTGATGCCCTTCTCTGCCAAGCTATGCAGCACCGCCGACAAGTCCAGCCCCGGCACCGGCGATGTCACCGCCGGCACGCGCAGCACCTGCGCGCCCGCAGCGCCCAGCGCCATCGCGGCCGGTGCTTCGGAAATATCCGAGGTCATCACCCAGAGCGGCGTGGTGCGGGCCGAATGCACGAGCTTGCTGTTGCCTGAAATGCGCAGCGCGCGATCGAGCACCACGCGCACCGGCGAGCGTTTCGCCATGCCCGGCAGGCGACAGGTCAGTTCGGGGTCGTCGGCAATCACCGTCCCGATGCCGACCAGGATCGCATCGCATTGCGCGCGCAGCAGATGCACGCGCGACCGCACGCGTTCGCCGGTCACGGCGACCGGCTTGTGGCCGCTAGCTGCAATCTTGCCATCCGGCGACACCGCCAGCTTCAGCACCACATGCGGACGCTTGTCGCGAATGCGGCGGAAGTGTCCGGCATGATCGCGCGCGGCTTCCTCGGCGCACAGGCCGACATCGACTTTGATACCTGCCGCACGCAGGCGCGCATGGCCTTGTCCGGCAACGTCGGGATTGGGATCTTCGATGGCCGCCACGACCCGCGCGATCCCGGCGGCAACAATCGCATCCGCACAAGGCGGCGACTTGCCGAAATGCGAGCACGGCTCCAGCGTCACATACAGTGTCGCGCCCTTCGCCGCAGCGCCGGCCTGCGCCAGCGCCACCGGCTCCGCGTGGGGACGCCCGCCCGGCTGCGTCCAGCCACGGCCGATGATCACGCCATCCTTGACGATCACAGCGCCGACGGCCGGGTTCGGCCATGTCCGCCCCTGCCCGCGCCGCCCAAGCGTCAGCGCAAGCTGCATGAAGCGGAGATCGTCGGCTTTCGCGGTGGCCAGCTTTTCGCGATGCTGATCCTCCAGGATGCGGAAGATCATTTTCGTGCGGCCGTGGGCCGTCCATCTTCATCGGTGTGGAGTTCGCCGAGCAGCGCCTCAAAATCCTTCGCCTCGCGAAAATCGCGATAGACCGAGGCGAAGCGGACATAGGCGACATCGTCGAGCACGCGCAGATGCTCCATCACGATCTCGCCGATCGCCTCGGATGAAATCTCCGCCTCGCCGCCGCTTTCCAGTTCACGGACGATGGCCGAGACCATGGTCTCGACCTTCTCCGGATCGACCGGGCGTTTGCGCAGCGAGATCTGCAGCGAGCGCACCAGCTTGTCGCGATCGAACGGCACGCGGCGGCTGTTGCGCTTGATCACCGTGAGTTCGCGCAGCTGCACGCGCTCAAACGTCGTGAAGCGGAAATTGCAGGCGATGCACACGCGCCGCCTGCGGATCACCGACGAGTCCTCGGTAGGCCGCGAGTCCTTCACCTGCGTATCGAGGCTGTTGCAGTTCGGGCAGCGCATGACGACTTATCCCCCCGTCATTGCGAGCGAAGCGAAGCAACCCAGAAAGCTAAGAGCTGGATTGCTTCGTCGCTTCGCTCCTCGCAATGACGAAAACAACGAACGAACCTGTTACTGATAGATCGGGAAACGATCCGTCAGCGCCTTCACCTTGTCTTTCACCGCGGCTTCCACCAGCGGCGCCGAGCCGTCACCGGACTGCGCCACGGCGCTCAGCACTTCGGCGATGAACTCGCCGGCCTGCTTGAACTCGTCGGTGCCGAAACCGCGGGTCGTGGCTGCCGGGGTCCCGAGACGGATGCCCGAGGTGATCCACGGCTTTTCCGGATCGAACGGCACGCCGTTCTTGTTGCAGGTGAGGCCGGCACGGACGAGCGCCTTCTCCGACACATTGCCCTTCAGGCCCTTCGGCCGCAGGTCAACCAGCATCAGATGGTTATCGGTGCCGCCCGACACAATGTTGAAGCCCTGGGCCACCAGCGTCTCGGCCAGCGCCTTGGCATTGGCGACGACATTGGCCGCATAGGTCTTGAATTCCGGCTGCAGCGCTTCCTTGAAGGCGACCGCCTTGGCCGCGATCACATGCATCAGCGGACCGCCCTGCAGGCCCGGGAAGATCGCCGAGTTCAGCTTCTTGTGCAGCGCTTCGTCATTGGTGAGGATCAGGCCGCCGCGCGGACCGCGCAGCGACTTGTGCGTGGTGGTGGTGGTGACATGCGCATACGGCACCGGCGAGTCATGCGCACCACCGGCAACGAGACCGGCGAAATGGGCCATATCGACGAGCAGATAGGCACCGACGCTGTCGGCGATCTCGCGGAAACGCTTGAAATCCCAGGCGCGCGAATAAGCGGAGCCGCCGGCGATGATCAGCTTCGGCTTCACCTCTTCTGCCTGCTTAGCGATGGCGTCCATGTCGAGCAGCTGGTCGTCCGGGCGCACGGTGTAATGCGCCGGCTTGAACCACTTGCCGGACATGTTGACGGGCGAACCATGGGTGAGATGGCCACCGGCTGCGAGGTCAAGACCCATGAAGGTGTCGCCCGGCTGCAGCAGCGCCAGGAACACGGCCTGGTTCATCTGGCTGCCGGAATTCGGCTGCACGTTCGCAAACTGGGCGCCGAACAGTTTCTTGGCGCGTTCGATGGCGAGGTTCTCGGCGATATCGACGAATTCGCAGCCACCGTAATAGCGCGCGCCCGGATAGCCCTCGGCATATTTGTTGGTCATCACCGAGCCCTGCGCTTCCAGCACGGCGCGGCTGACGATGTTTTCCGACGCGATCAGTTCGATCTCATGACGCTGGCGACCGAGTTCGCCACGGATGGCATCGGCGATTTCCGGATCGGCCTTGGCGAGCGAAGCAGAGAAGAACGAGGCGTTGGGAGCCGAACTGGTCATCGTGAGCATATCTCCACCGCCGCGGCCTGAGAGGCAGGGATCGGGCGGTCTCGGGTGGTGGTCAGGAACTGCGCCCGGATACCATATCTGGCTAAGGCGTCCAAGGATTTGCCGGGCTGCGACAAGATTTAGGCGGGTGGCGGAATATGTGGCGATTGCAAAAGAGGATCGCGGGTGCACAGACAAGACCCACACTCCACCCTCATCCTGAGGAGCGCGCAAAGCGCGCGTCTCGAAGGATGGCCGCAGGCTCGAGAGTGTCACCATCTCATGGTTCGAGACGGCGCTTCGCGCCTCCTCAACATGAGGACGGAGATTTGTTCTTAATTTGTTCTTGACAAAATTCCCATCCTCATCAATATCCCTCTTGTCCCGTTCGCGAGGGGCGCTCTCATGAGGCGTCTTTTGGGCGGAACGTGGATGCGGCGCCTGCGGGCGGGAGGCTCACGCGGCCTCACGCACTCGGGTGGTCGAGGGTCACCGTCCGGGCCCAATACGGGGCCCTGCCGCTAGTGCGGCTGGACGTGGTGCGGGCGAAGGCGGAGAAATCCGTCGGATGGCTTCCTTATGGGAAGCGCCCAGTACCCGGAAGAACGGTCCTTCGGCCAGATAGAACGTCGCGGTGGCGCGCCGTAAGGCGTTGCGCGGCTCCGGTTTGCTGGCGATCCAGCAGGCAGGAGCAGCGTCCAGTCCACTCAAGTGCGCCTTGCGGCGTGCCACCTCCCCTCATGTCTCGAGGGGAGACCTGCTCACACCTCGGACGCCTCGGCGCCGCGAGAATGAGGACTCATGATTTCAGGAGTGACGTGGCTGTTTGACAGTTGAATCCATTCCAGAAATCCCACGCTGGGGATAAGGCCCGCAACCATGGCGGCGGTGCCTGAAATCACGCTAGACTTCGAGCCAACCGATTTTCACCCGGCCGCAGGCCGGTTCCACGGGGGACGTCATGCGCAAGTCTGCAGGTGTGTTTTTGGCGAGCGCTGTCTCGCTCTGGGCGATGCACGCACAGGCTCAGGCCCCGAAGGCTGCCGCTCCGGCCGCGCCCGCGCCGGCTGCTGCACCTGCCCCTGCCCCTGCTCCTGCTCCTGCTCCTGCTCCTGCTCCTGCTCCCGCCCCGACCGCAGCCAAGGCGCCGCCTTGCGCCAATCCCAATGCCCTCGGCGTCAGCCGCGTGGTCGAGATCGACACCACCGGGGGCCCCGGTTTCGGCTTCGAGCATTTCAAGCAGCTCGACTTCCTGCGCGACAAGGAAGTAGTGCTGACCTTCGACGACGGCCCATGGCAGACCACCACGCCGACTGTGTTGAAGACCCTCGCCGATGAATGCGTCCGCGCCGTCTTCTTCCCGATTGGCAAGCACGCGACCTATTATCCGGAAATCCTCAAGCAGGTCGCCGCCGCCGGCCACACCGTGGGCGGGCACACCTGGGCCCACGTCGCGCTGACCAACAAGAAGCTCACCGAACAGCAGCGCAAGGACGAGATCGAGAAAGGCTTCAGCGCCGTGAAATGGGCCCTGGGCGCCGCGCCCGCCCCCTTCTTCCGCGCGCCGGCTTTGCAGCATCCGCCCGAAATCGTCACCTATCTCGGCGAACGCAACATGGCGATCTTCTCCACCGACATTGACAGCTTCGATTTCAAGACGCGCAAGGCCGAACAGGTCGTCACCAATGTGATGACCAAGCTCGACAAGCTCGGCAAGGGCATCATCCTGATGCACGACTTCCAGAAGCACACGGCGGAAGCACTGCCGACGCTGCTGCAGAAGCTGAAAGCCGGCGGCTACAAGGTCGTGCTGATGCGCGCCAAGGCGCCGGTGCAGACGATTGCGTCCTATGACGAAGCGATCACCAAGGACGCCAAACTGCCGACGGTGAGCTCGCGTCCGGTGAACAGCGTCGTGACCACGGTCTCGGAATAGCCTGCGCAATGCCGATTACGGTTGAAGGCTTCGTCATCGTCTCCGCCGACGGCCGGCTGACCGACGCAACTCACCAGCAGCCCGATGCGTTGCGATTCAAGGCGGACCATCGCTTCTTTGTTGATGGCCTGAAGCGGGCGGCGCTCGTCGTCCACGGCCGCAATTCCGGCGATGACGATCCGCGCGAGCGCGTGCGGCGACGGCTCATCGTGACCCGCAGCGTCGCTGCCCTGGCATTGGCCGACGACATCCCGCAAGCCGTCTATTGGAACCCCGCTGGCGCGTCCTTCGAGGCCGCAGCACACGCGGCTGGCATCACCGACGGATCAGCCGCGATCATCGGCGGCCCGGAAGTCTATGGTCTTTTTCTCGATCGCTACGACGTGTTCTGGCTGTCGGAAGCGCACAGGGTTCGCTTGCCCGATGGCCAGCCGTGTTTTCCGGGTATGCCGGCGCAGTCGGCGCATGAAGTGCTGGCAAGCCACGGACTGAAAGCGAGCGAGACGCGGGTGCTGGATGCAGAGAATGATGTGACGGTGACGGCCTGGCGGCGTTTGTAATTCGTAGGATGGGTTGAGCGCAGCGACAACCCATCACCACATGCGCTCAGCGGTGATGGGTTATCGCTACGGCGCTTTGCGCCTTCGCTCAACCCATCCTACGCAAAGCGTCGATCACGTCTCGCTGTACCCATCCATGCGCGGACCTTTGCCGATGCCCGCGATCATGAACAGGCCGCCGATCAGCGACAGGTTCTTCAGCGCGTGGATCATCTGGCCCTTCGCATCGGCGCCGGTGAGATTCCAGAAGTCGTGGAAATAGAACGTCGCGGCCATCACAAAAAGCACCATCACCAGGGCGAAGAATCGCGCACCAAAGTTCAGCGCGATCATGATGCCGCCGATCAGTTCCAGCGCCGCGGTCGCGATCGCGAGAATCTGCTTCAGTTCCATCTTCGTGAATTGTTCGAGCTGTTGCGTGTAGGGCGTTATTTCAGCCGGCAGCGTGGGAATGATCTTGTTGGCAATGGCATCCGCGGCCACGCCGAGATCGAGGAACTTGTTTGCGCCGGAGGCAATGAAGATCACCGCAAACAGAATGCGGCCGAAAGTAATAAACGCCGGCATAGGAAAGCCCCACGAACTGCAATGACTGCGGATGGAAACGCGACAAGTATGATCAAGTTTGTCGCAAATACAAATGTCAAATAACGATCTGCGCCGTTGTCATCACCCGCGAAAGCGGGTGATCCAGTCGACACAGTCAGCAGTGCATAAACGATATCGCAGTGTTTACTGGATCGCCCGATCGAGCCGGGCGACGACAGTCAGAACATCTCAGCCGAACAGATTGGCCTGCGAACGCCCTGCCCGTTCCTGCGCTTCGACCGCAGCAACAGCCGTCATGTTCAGAATGCCGCGCGCGGTCACGCCCGGTGTCAGGACATGCGCAGGACGCGCCGGACCGATCAGGATCGGACCGACCGGCAACGCATCGCCGAGCGTCTTGATCATCTGATAGGCGACATTGGCCGCGTCCAGCGTCGGCATGATCAGCACATTCGCAGCACCTTCCAGCTTCGAATGCGGCAGAACCATCTTGCGGGCTGCTTCCGACAGCGCAGTGTCACCCTGCATTTCGCCATCGGACTCGATCTCCGGATGCTTTTCACGCAGCAGGGCTGCGGCGTGACGCATCTTGCGCGACGAGTCCGTATCGTAGCTGCCGAAATCCGAATGCGAGACGAAGGCAATCTTCGGCTTCATGGCGAAGCGCTGCACGTGGTTCGCAGCGAGCGCTGCGATTTCAGCGAGCTCATGGGCGTTCGGATTCGGACGCACCTGCGTATCGGCGATGAAATGCGCGCCCTTGCTGGTGATCATCAGCGAGAGTGCCGCAAAATCGGACACGCCCGGCAGGAAGCCGATGATCTCGCGCACATGGCGCAGATGGCTCATGAAGCGGCCTTCGACACCGCAGATCATCGCATCGGCCTCGCCACGGATCACGGCAAGTGCTGCGATGACCGTCGCATTGGTGCGCACGACCGTGCGTGCGGCATCAGGCGTGACGCCGCGACGACCGGCAACGTCGATATAGGACTGCACGTAAGAGCGATAACGCGGATCGTCCTCGGGATTGATGAGGTCGAAATCCTGCCCGGCCTTGATCGACAGGCCGAAGCGCTTGATGCGCGCATCGACCACCGACGGACGACCGACAAGAATCGGACGCGCCAGTTTCTCTTCCAGCACGACCTGCACGGCGCGCAGCACGCGCTCGTCCTCGCCTTCCGCATAGATCACGCGGACGGGCTGCGTCTTGGCTTTCGCAAAGACGGGCTTCATCACCAGGCCCGAACGGAACGCGAAGCGCTCGAGGCCGGCGGTGTATTCGTCGAAATTGGTGATCGGACGCGATGCGACGCCCGACTCCATCGCAGCCTTGGCGACGGCCGGCGCGATGCGCAGGATCAGGCGCGGATCGAAGGGCGACGGGATCAGCGAGCCCGGACCAAAGCCCTGAGTCTCGCTCTCGAAGCCTGCATGCACGGCGTCCGACGGCGGATCCTGCGCGAGCTGCGCGATGGCATCCACGGCTGCGTGCTTCATCGCTTCATTGATGGCGGTTGCACCACAATCCAGCGCGCCGCGGAAAATGAAGGGGAAGCAGAGGACGTTGTTGACCTGGTTCGGGAAGTCCGAACGGCCGGTGCAGATCATCGCGTCCGGACGCGCCTTGCGGGCCTCATCCGGCATGATTTCCGGGGTCGGATTGGCGAGCGCCAGCACCAGCGGCTTGTCGGCCATCGCCTTGACCATGTCAGGCTTCAGCACGTTTGGCGCGGAGACACCGAGGAAGATGTCGGCGCCGCCGATGACATCGCCCAGCGTGCGCGCATCGGTCTTCTGCGCATAGACGGCCTTCCAGCGATCCATCAGCGTGTTGCGGCCTTCATGGACGACGCCGTCGATATCGCAGACCCAGATATTTTCGCGCTTGGCACCGAGCGACACCAGCAGGTTCAAACACGCGATTGCCGCAGCACCTGCGCCCGAGCACACGATCTTCACATCCGGCAGCTTCTTGCCGTTCAGCAGCAGCGCGTTCTTGATCGCGGCGCCAACGATGATGGCGGTGCCATGCTGGTCGTCATGGAACACCGGGATCTTCATCCGCTCCTTGAGCTGCGCCTCGATCTCGAAGCACTCCGGTCCCTTGATGTCTTCGAGATTGATGCCGCCAAAGGTCGGCTCCAGCGCCGAGACGGTCTCGACCACGCGCTCGATGGTGTCGGCGGCGATCTCGATGTCGAACACGTCGATGCCGGCGAACTTCTTGAACAGGACGGCCTTGCCTTCCATGACCGGCTTCGAGGCCAGTGGGCCAATATTGCCGAGGCCGAGCACGGCCGTGCCGTTCGACACAACCGCCACGAGATTGGCACGCGAGGTCAGGGTTGCGGCTTCATTGGGATCGGCGGCGATGGCGAGGCATGGCGCTGCAACGCCGGGCGAGTAAGCGAGCGCGAGGTCGCGCTGATTGGCCAGCGGCTTGGTCGCCTGGATCTCGAGCTTACCCGGTTTGGGCAGGCGATGATAAGCGAGCGCCGCGCGCGACAATTCTTCGGAGGAAGGAGAGGACATAAGCGCTCCGGTCGGGGGCAAGCAGGAAGGACTGCAGGACAACTGAATGATGGGTTGTTCAGCGGATTCAGCGCGATGTCTATCCCGCCGGACGGCATTGGCGCAACCGCTTCCGGACGCATGTCAGAGGCCACATCAGCGATGATATTTCGCCCAACCCGCCTCGAACCGATCGGGCGCCATGCGCGTCTTAGGAATGACTGCCTTGCCCAACCGCGCAAAAATTGGGTACCTTGATGCCATTGCACGCAAATGTGTCACTCAGCGCTCCGGCGCTGCCATTCGATCGTTGGCGACCTCAGGCATTGACGCATCACATCGCCCGCTAACGGAGTTTTCCATGTCCAAAACTGTCATCGGCCTCGGAGTGGTCGCAGTCGCTGCTGTCGGCGGCTATTTCGGCACCGAAGCCTATATCAAGCACCGGATCGCCACCGAGATCGAAACCAACTTCGCACAGATCCGCGCCGGCGGCGGACAGGCCAAGCATGGCGACCTCGCCTTCAGCCTGTGGACACGCGATGTCACCATTTCCGATATCGCTGTGGAATTTAGTGCACCGCAGCAAGCCAAGATCACTGTCGGCCGCTTCGCCGCCTCAGGCGTGGGGCTCACAAGCACATCGACCTTCACAACCAGCAAGATCGTCCTCACCGATATCGACGCCAGCGGCGCGATCGCGCCGTCGGGCGGCCTCGATGTCACGGTCAAGGCGCCCCGCGTCGAGATTGCCGACTATTCCGGCCCGACACAGTTGCCGGCACAGAGCAAAATCACCTCACCGCTTGATATGTATCGCGCCGGCCTCGCGCAATTCGCCGCCATCTCGGCGCGCGCGCTGACGGCGCCGACCGTCACGGTGACCGCAAAAGGCACGGCGCTGCCGGGCGGCGCCGATTATGTCTATTCCGATCTGTCGATCCGCGACATCAAGGACGGCAAGGTCGCGACCTCGCATGTGAGCCGCGTCAATGTCGCGATGACCGTGGCGCAGCCGGGCAAACAGGTGCGCATGAAGGGCGAGATCGCCGATATCACCGCACGGGATTTCGATGCCACGGCCACGGCAATCGTGCTCGATCCCGCCCATATGAATGATGACAAGTTCTATCGCATTCAGGGAGAGGTCAGCACCGGCGCCTATACGCTGACATCGGATGACGGCCCCGCGTTCCGTATCGACGGCATTCGCATGGGCGGCATGAAGATCCAGCCGTCCAAGTTCAAGATGCAGGAATTGCTCGCCGCATTGCCTGCAGCGAACGCACCGCTTGATCCCGCCAAGACCAGCGCGATGATCGAGACCGTGGCCTCGACCTATGAAGGCATCCAGCTCGACAATGCCGAAATGCGCGGCCTGTCGTTCCAGGCGCCGGATGGACCGGTGAAGCTTGCGTCCATGCGTTTCAATGTCGATCGCGGCAAGATCAGTGAATTCGCCGTCGAGGGACTCGACGGCAAATCGAAGGAAGGTCCGTTCAAAATCGGTCGCTTCGCTGTGAAGGGCTTCGATTTTTCCGGCCTGATGCGCCAGACCTCGAAGATGACCGTGCGCGGCGCAACGCCGTCCAATGACGACATCATCGGCATGCTGAAAGTGCTGGAGAGCGTCGAGTTCAAGGACATGGTGGTGCCGCACAAGGAAAGCGGCAAGCTGGTCACCCTGCATGATGCCAGCCTGAGCTGGGGCCAGTTCGTCGGCCCGATCCCGAGCAAGGTTCAGCTCAAGCTCAACATGACCGGCCCGATCGAGGAGAAAGACGGCGAGCCCTTCATGCTGTTGCGCGATGTCGGCATCAATGAAGCCACCGCCGTGATCGATGTCGGCCTCGTCTGGAACGAAAGCGAGAGGAAGCTGGTGCTCACGCCCGGCACATTCGAGATCGGCAAGCTGTTCGCCGTCAATGCCGAACTGTCGCTCGACAACGTGCTGCGCGACCTCTTCACGACCAATCCAACCCAGGCGCTTGTCACGACGTCGCTGATCAAGCCCGGCCCGCTCAAGATCACGTTGCGCGATCTCGGCGGCGTCGATCTGTTGCTCGCCAAATATGCGCGCGAGCACGGTATCATGATCGAGGAAGCACGAACCGCCATCATGGCCGAAGTGCAGCTCAACAGCGAAGCGCTGGCTGCGAGGGATCCGGCAGGCGGCAAGTTCGGTGCGGCACTTGTGGACTTCATCAGGAAGCCGAACGGCACGCTGAAAGTCAGCATGACGCCAAAGCAAAGCCTGCGGCTGCTGGAGATGATCGATGTGCTGAAAGCAGGCGGCCCGGATGCGATCTCGCTGTTCGAGATCGAGGCGCAGAGCGGGCCGTAGGATTTAGCTCGTCGGCACGGCTTGTTTCACCTTTCCCCTCCGGGGAGAGGTCGAAATCGAAGCGCAGCGTAGATTTCGGGTGAGGGGGAGCCCCAAACTCCGACGTCACGAGCCCCCTCACCCGCGCGTAAGAACGCGCGACCTCTCCCCGGTGGGGAGAGGTGAAAGAGTCTTACTTCTCCGGCAGGTTCAGCCGGATATGCGCTTCGCGCAGCTGCTTGGTCGATGCTTCCGATGGCGCGCCCATCAGGAGATCTTCGGCACGCTGGTTCATCGGGAACAGCGAGATCTCGCGCAGATTGTTGGTGCCGCACAACAGCATCACGATGCGGTCGACGCCAGCAGCCATGCCGCCATGCGGCGGCGCGCCATACTGGAACGCGCGATACATACCGCCAAAGCGCTCGATCACCGTCTCCTCGCCGTAACCGGCGATCTCGAACGCCTTCACCATGGCTTCCGGCTTGTGATTGCGGATGCCACCTGAAGCGATCTCGAAACCATTGCAGGCGATGTCGTACTGGAAAGCGCGGATGGTCAGCGGATCCTGGCCATTCAGTGCGTCGAGTCCGCCTTGCGGCATCGAGAACGGGTTGTGCGCGAAGTCGACCTTCTTGTCGTCCTCGTTATATTCGAACATCGGGAAATCGACGATCCAGGCGAGCTTGAACTGCTCCTTGTCGGCGAGGTTCAGATCGTCGGCCACCTTGTTACGGGCGAGACCAGCGAACTTGTAGAACTTCTCGGGATCGCCCGCGACGAAGAACGCAGCATCGCCGGCCTTGAGGCCGAGCGCAGCGCGCACCGCTTCGGCACGCTCGGCGCCGATATTGTTGGCGATCGGGCCAGCGCCCTCATTGTTCTCGCGCCACATGATGTAGCCGAGGCCGGGCTGACCTTCGCCCTGCGCCCAGGAATTCATACGATCGCAGAATGCGCGGCTACCGCCGGTCGGACCTGGAATGGCCCAGACCTGGTTCTTCGGGTCTTCGAGCATGCGCGCGAAAACCTTGAAGCCCGAACCGCGGAAGTGTTCGGAGACATCCTGCATGACCAGCGGGTTGCGCAGATCCGGCTTGTCGCTGCCGTATTTGCGAATGGCTTCGGCGTAAGGAATACGCGGCCAGTCCTTGCTCACCGGCTTGCCGTTGGCGAATTCCTCGAAGATGCCGGTGATGACAGGCTCCATCGCCGCAAACACGTCTTCCTGCTCGATAAAGCTCATTTCGAGATCGAGCTGGTAGAATTCGCCGGGCAGACGATCGGCGCGCGGATCTTCGTCGCGGAAGCATGGCGCGATCTGGAAATAGCGGTCGAAGCCCGACATCATCAGCAGCTGCTTGTACTGCTGCGGCGCCTGCGGCAGCGCGTAGAACTTGCCGGGATGGATGCGCGACGGCACCAGGAAGTCGCGCGCGCCTTCCGGCGACGACGCGGTCAGGATCGGCGTCTGGAATTCGAAGAAGCCGCCCTCCTTCATGCGACGGCGCATGCTGTCGATGATGGCGCCGCGGGTCATGATGTTCTGATGCAGTTTTTCGCGGCGCAGATCGAGGAAGCGGAATTTCAGGCGGATGTCTTCCGGATATTCCTGATCGCCGAACACCGGCAGCGGCAGTTCGGCGGCCGGGCCGAGCACCTCGATGGCATCGATATAGATTTCGACCTGCCCGGTCGGCAGTTCGTCATTGTTGGTGCCTTCCGGACGGCGGCGCACCTTGCCATCGATCTTCACGACCCATTCCGAACGCAGCGTTTCGGCCACCTTGAAGGCCGGCGAATCCGGATCGGCGACACACTGGGTCAGGCCGTAATGATCGCGCAGGTCGATGAACAGCACACCGCCATGGTCGCGGATACGATGGCACCAGCCGGACAGGCGCACGGTCTGATCGATATGGCTGTCGCGGAGCGCGCCGCAGGTGTGGGACCGGTAGCGATGCATGATTATCCTGGCAGTGCTTCAGAGGTTCAGAATCGGGTGCCGCGCTTTAGCGCGCGAAGCGCAGGGTTTACCCGACCGCATCTTGCGCGGCAACCGAATGGCAGCGGCCAGGGAAACCCGAAGCCGAACAGAATCGACAGGTGCGAACAACCTTTTAAGTCGCAACACCCTCAAGGTGCACACATAAACGCCGGCACGCAAAAGCACCCGCGAGTTCGCCATACGAACGGTTCCAGCGGTATTTTTGGGACAAATTCAACAGCTTATGGCGATTTGCAGAAAAATTTACCGATCTTTGACCACCCGCCGTCAGTGTCATTTGCATGAAACCTGCCCGTTTTGAAGGCAGGCTCTTCAGCTGGAACTTGCTGCATTCATTGCCCGCTGCGTGCCCTCCATTGCCGTGATTGGCCAGCCGAGGTGCGCGGCCAAAACGCCGAGGAAACTTCCGTGCTCGCCAGATACTCGATCAGCACAAAGCTGTTTGCCATTGTCACCTTCCTGTTCATCGCCATCGCCGGCATCGGCGCAGTCTCGTTTCTGCAGATGCGCGCCATGAACGCCGCCACCCATGACATCAAGAACAACTGGCTGCCCAGCGTCCGCTGGATTGGCGAGATGCGCGTGCAATCGGCCCGCTACCGTGCCGTGCTGCGCGACCATCTGATCGTCTCCGATGCCGACCGTCCGGACGTCGATAAGAATCTCGCGGCCCGCAAGTCGGACTTCGACAAGGCTGCCAAGGCCTATATGCCGCTGGTCTCCTCGCCGGCCGAGCGCGAACTCGCCGACAAGCTGGACAAGGAATGGAAGGACTTCATCAGCGCCGCCGCCGATGTGCAGGCGCTCGCCACCAAGGGCGACCTCAACGCCGCCAAGGACATCAATGCCAAGAAGGTCGTGCCGACCGGCCGCGCAATGGACGCGACACTGGCAAAACTCACCGAGCTGAACGACAAGGGCGCCGGCATCGCTGGCGAGCATGCCGACAGCACCTACGCGAATTCGATCTGGATGATGATCGGCATTCTCGCCGCAGCGCTGGTCGCGGGCATCGGTGCTGCGATCTATCTGGTGCGCGATATTTCGGGCGGCATCTCGTCGATCCTCAAGCCGATGGGCAAGCTCACCGACGGCGAGCTGGATGTCGGCATCCCGCATCAGGGCGAGAGCACCGAAATCGGCCGCATTGCCAGCGCGCTGCAGATCTTCAAGAACGCGCTGATCGCCAAGCGCTCGGCCGATGAAGCCGCAGGTGCCGAAGCCCAGGTCAAGGCCGCGCGCGCCGAGACGATCAATAACGCGACCCGCAATTTCGAGGCGATGATCGGCGAACTCGTGAATTCGCTGTCGTCGGCCTCGACCGAACTGGAAGCCTCCGCGACCACGCTGACGCGCACCTCGGATGTGACCATGACGCTGTCGGGCTCGGCAGCCTCGGCCTCGACCGAAGTGTCGCAGAACGTCCAGTCGGTCGCCGCCGCGACGGAAGAGATCACGTCGTCGGTGAACGAGATCGGCCGTCAGGTGACAGAATCGAACCGGATCGCCGCGACCGCCGTTCAGCAGGCCGAGAAGACCAATGCGAGCATCACCAAGCTGACCCAGGCGACGGCCCGCATCGACGACGTCGTGAAGCTGATCACCGCCGTCGCCGAGCAGACCAACCTGCTCGCGCTCAACGCCACGATCGAAGCGGCCCGCGCTGGCGAAGCCGGCCGTGGCTTCGCGGTGGTTGCCGCCGAAGTGAAGGCCCTCGCCTCGCAGACCGCAAAAGCCACCGATGAAATCTCGACCCAGATCGCCGGCATGCAAGCGGCCAGTTCCGAGACCGTCGAGACCATCAAGGAAATCGGCGCGACCATCACGCTGATCTCGGAAGTGTCGTCGGCGATCGCCGCAGCCGTCGAGGAACAGGGCGCGGCGACGCAGGAGATCGCACGCAACGTCCAGCAGTCGGCGCAACTGTCCGGTCAGGTCGCGAATGAGGTCACCGAGGTCAATCGCGGCGCCGCCGAAACCGGCTCCGCCTCGACCCAGGTGCTTGCTGCGGCGCAGTCGCTGTCGATGGAAAGCAACCGTCTCAAGGGCGAAGTCGACAAGTTCCTTGATACGGTCCGGGCGGCTTAAATCTCAACTGTCGTCACCCGCGCAAGCGGGTGACCCAGTAATCTGAGACGACAGAGAACATACTGGAACTACGCCGCATACTGGATCACCCGCTTGCGCGGGTGATGACACCGGCGCGAATGGCACGGTTGTCAATTGCAGGGGCTGGCCTATCTTAGGCCCATGACAGTCCACTTCCCCTTCGACAACAGCTACGCGGCCCTGCCCGCCAATTTCTTCGCCCGCGTCGCGCCGACGCCAGTGAATGCGCCGCGGCTGATCAAGCTGAACACGGCGCTTGCCGAGCAACTCGGCCTCGATCCCACTTGGCTCGCCAGCCCTGAAGGGGTGGATGTCCTCGCCGGCAAGCGTGTGCCCGATGGGGCCGATCCGATTGCGATGGCTTATGCCGGCCATCAGTTCGGCAATTTCGTCGCCCAGCTCGGCGACGGTCGCGCGATCCTGCTCGGCGAAGTCATCGACCGGAGCGGCGTCCGTCGTGACATCCAGCTCAAGGGCTCCGGCCCGACGCCGTTCTCGCGCCGCGGCGATGGCCGCGCCGCGCTCGGCCCGGTGCTGCGCGAATATATCGTCAGCGAGGCGATGTTCGCACTGGGCATCCCGACCACGCGCTCGCTCGCAGCCGTTATCACCGGCGAGAAAGTCCAGCGTGAGACCATGCTGCCCGGCGCGGTGCTGACGCGCGTCGCATCGAGCCATATCCGTGTCGGCACGTTCCAGTTCTTCGCCGCACGCGAGGATATCGCTGCTGTGAAGCGCCTCGCCGATCACGTGATCAATCGGCATTATCCGGATCTCGCGACGGCCGAACATCCCGTCCGAGCGCTGCTCGACGCCGTGATCAGGCGGCAGGCCGAGCTTGTCGCGCGCTGGCTGCATGTGGGCTTCATCCACGGCGTGATGAACACCGACAATTGCTCCATCGCCGGTGAGACCATCGATTACGGCCCCTGCGCGTTCATGGACGCCTATGATCCGGCGACGGTCTACAGCTCCATCGATGAGATGGGCCGCTATGCCTATGCGAACCAGCCACGCATCGCGCTGTGGAATCTGACGCGCTTCGCCGAGACGCTGCTGCCGCTGATCGACAGCGACGAGAAGACGGCGATCGAACTCGCGCAATCCGCACTCGGTGCCTTCACCGACATCTTCAATGACGCCTATCAAGGCGGTCTCCGCAAGAAGATCGGCCTGTTCACGAGCCAGCCCAATGACGAAGCGTTGGTACAGGATCTGCTCGCCGCGATGACGGCCAATCAGGCGGACTTGACGAACACGTTCCGCCAGCTCGGAGCCGCTGCTGCCGATCCGGCAGGAGATGCCAGTGTCCGCGACCAGTTCGTCAATCCCGCCGCCTATGACGAATGGGCTGCCAAATGGCGGCAGCGACTCAGCGCGGAGTCCGAGGATGGCGCCACCCGTGCCGAGGCCATGAATGCCGTCAATCCGGCCTTCATCCCCCGCAATCACCGCATCGAGGCGGCGATCCAGGCAGCGCTCGCGGACAACTTCGCGCCGTTCGAGGAACTGGTTGCCGTGCTGGCAAAACCCTATGAAGATCAACCGCAGATGGCGGATTATACCCATCCGCCAGCGATGGATGAGCGCGTGTTACGCACGTTCTGCGGTACCTGATCACCCCATTTTTGCTCCCGCAGACCTCAAATCTGCGGGATTCCCTTGACTCACCAGCGTTTTGGGCCGAACGCCTTGATAAAAGCGTTATGGACCATCCATGGAACTGATCACCACCACCGACCAACTCGCCGCTGCCTGTGAGCGCCTCGCCCAGCATCCCGTCATCACCGTCGATACGGAATTCCTCCGCGAGACCACTTATTATCCCCTGCTCTGCGTCGTGCAGATGGCCAGCGCCGAGGATGCGGTGGTCGTGGATACACTGGCCGAAGGCATCGATCTCGCACCGTTCTTCGCATTGATGAACAACGAAGCCGTGCTGAAGGTCTTCCACGCCGCCCGGCAGGACATCGAGATCATGGTCCACCGCAATGGCGTGGTGCCGCATCCGATCTTCGATACCCAGGTCGCCGCCATGGTGCTCGGCTATGGCGACAGCATCGCCTATGACCAGCTGGTCGAGCGCGTCACCGGCCATCGTCCTGACAAGACCCACCGTTTCACCGACTGGTCGCGCCGCCCGCTGACCGACGAGCAACTGCACTACGCGGTCTCGGACGTGACGCATCTGCGCGACGTGTTCGCCAAGCTCGATGCCGATCTGAAGAAGCGCAATCGCAGCGACTGGGTGAGCGAGGAGATGAAGATCCTCACCTCGCCAAAGACCTATGATTTCCATCCCGAGCGCGCCTGGGAACGCCTCAAGACCCGCGTCCGCAAGCCGAAGGAGCTCGCGGTGCTGATGGAAGTGGCCGCCTGGCGCGAGCAGGAAGCGCAGAGCCGCGACGTGCCGCGTTCGCGCGTGCTGAAGGACGACGCCGTCGGCGATATCGCGACGCATGCGCCGACCACGCTTGAGAAGCTCGCCAATCTGCGTTCGCTGCCGAAGGGTTTTGAGCGCTCGAAATGGGGCAGCGACATCATTGCCGCCATCCAGCGCGGCATCAATCGCGATCCCAACACGCTGCCGAAGCTGGAAAAGCCGCGCGGTAACGGCAATGGCGCAGCCACTGTCGAGCTGCTGAAAGTGCTGTTGCGCATGACGTCGGAACGTCACGCTGTCGCGAGCAAGGTGATCGCCACGGTGGACGATCTCGAACAGATCGCCATCGACGACAATGCCGATGTCGGCGCTTTGCAGGGCTGGCGGCATGAGCTGTTCGGCAAGGATGCGCTGGCGCTGAAGCACGGCCGGCTGGCACTCGCGATGGAAAAAGGCCGCGTGATCCGCGTCGAGCGGACGTAAGCTGTCTTGTGGTCCCCGCAAAGGCGGGGACCGATGGCCTCCGACGACCTGACAGAAACACGAGAGCCGCGACCATCGCGCTCTTCCATGTCTCCAGAGGTTTGGCTCCCCGCCTTCGCGGGGACGACATCTCATTTCCATCGCCAACCCTTCCCAAACCTCTCCGATCTCTGGCACAAATGTGCCGCTGCCGTTCAAGCGCAGCACATTCGGGGAGACGTCATGAAATTCGTATCGATCTTGTCGGGCGGCGCGGCGCGTCTGGGCGTGATGCTCGATGGTGAGCGTGTGCTCGATCTCGCAAAGGCAGAGCCGAATGCGGCCTTTGCCGATCTGATCAGCCTGATCGAAGCCGGCGCTGCCGGGCTGGAAGCTGCACGACGTCTCGCCTCCGCCGCGCCGCCAAGCGCCATCGTCAAGCTTTCCGACGTGACGCTGCAGGCGCCGATCCCCTCGCCGCGCAAGAACGTGTTCTGTGTCGGCCGCAACTATATCGAGCATGTCGAAGAGGGATATCGGGCGCGTGGCACCGAGGTAAAACTGCCGGAATATCCGCAGTTCTTCACCAAACCGCGCACGGCCGTGATCGGCGCAGGCGCAACTGTGCCACTGCACGCGAATGTCACCGCGATGCTCGACTATGAGGTCGAACTCGCCGTCATCATCGGCCGCGGCGGGGTGAACATTCCGATCGAGAGCGCGCTCGATCACATTTTCGGCTTCACCATCATCAACGACGTCACCGGCCGCGACGTGCAGCGCCGCCACGATCAGTGGTTCAAGGGCAAGGGCCTTGACGGCACCTGTCCGATGGGGCCGTGGGTGGTGGAGCGTGGCGATGTCAGCGATCCCCAGGCGCTCAATCTGTCGCTGAAGGTGAATGGCGAGGTTCGGCAGAGCTCGAACACCAGGCACATGATCTTCCCGATCGCGCGCATCATCAGCGAATTGTCGCTGGGCCTTACGCTGGAGCCAGGCGACATCATCGCCACCGGCACGCCGTCCGGTGTCGGCTATGCCATGACACCGCCGCGACCGCTCAAGGCCGGCGATGTCATGACGCTTGAGATCGAGCAGATTGGAACGTTGGAGAATCGGGTGGGCAACTAAACTCCGCCCTCATCCTGAGGAGCGCGCAAAGCGCGCGTCCCGAAGGATGGCGGCAAACACGGAGCCTAGCCAACTCATGGTTCGAGACGGCGCCGTTGGCGCCTCCTCACCATGAGGGCCGGAGACTAGATTAGCGCCGAACCACCGAGCCCGACTTGCCGACCAGTCGTGCCAGCTGCTTGAAGCGGCTGCCGACGCGGTCGGCGACGAGATCGACCAGGCGATGCTCGAAGATCAGCATCATCTTGCGGTCCTGCACGGTGAAATGCGCGGCCGGCAACACACCCGGCTGCGCCGCCGAGATCAGATGCGCCACACGGAACAGCGCGCCGAGCAAACGCGCGCGCTCCACCTGCGCCGGTGTCACCAGAGCGCGCACGATTTCCGGCGGCTCGTTCTCGGCACTGAAACCGGCATAGCGGTAGTAGACCGACAGCGCGAGGAAGGCGCGACCGTGATGATCGACCGAGCCGAAATTGCCGTTGGTGATCAGATGCAGAGTCTGTTCGCCGCGATGATCGGGATGCACGCGCCAGCCGATGTCGGACAGCAGACAGGCGATGCGGCGCAGGCGCTTGTCTTCATCCGTCTCCTGCAATTTCGTCACGCGTGCGAAGTGATCGCTCCAGTCACTCAACTCCTGCGCATGGCGGGCCGAGCGTGAGTAAAGCTGGTTCATCGTCTCGGCCGCGCCGAGCAGGCCGTCTTCGGCGCGCTGCGCCGGTGTCAGCATCTCGTAGAACAGGCCTTCGCGCACGCCATAGGTCGAGAACACGATCGATTTCGGCTTGCCGATGCGGATGATGTGTTCGAGCAAGATCGCCGCATAGACAAGCAGCGGCTGGCGCGCCTCTGTGATGGTCTCGATATCGGCCAGCACATTGGCGGTCGCGAAACGCCGCACGCGGCGCACGAAGCTGAGCGCGTCCGCAGCGGAAATCGTGTAGCCGTGCATCACCTTGAGCGGATAGCCGCTCTGCAGGATGTGCAGCCGCGCAAGCGCGCGCCATGTACCGCCGACGGCGTAGAAATTGCGGCCCTCACAGGCTTTGAGCTGCTCTACGTCGGCGAAGGCCTTGGCGATGATGCGTTCGGCGCGCTTTGGCGAATCCTTCGACGCATCCTGCAAGGCGAGACCACCCAGCGGCAGCGTGATGCCCTGCCGCAGCGAATTGCCGCGCACGTCGATCAGCTCGAGCGATCCACCGCCCATATCGCCGACGAGGCCATTGGGCTTGTGGACGCCGGAGATCACGCCAAGCGCGGAGAGCTTTGCTTCGCGCGGTCCTGAGATGATCTGGATTTCGGTGCCGCAGATCTTCTCCGCGGCCGTGATGAAGTCCGGACCATTACTGGCATCGCGCGCCGCGGCCGTCGCGATCGCATAGACGCGACCGACCTTCATGATCTTGCACAGCGCCCGGAAACGCTTCAGTGCAACGAGTGCCTTGTCAACGGCGTCCTTGGCCAGCAGACCCGTGCTCTGGACCTCGCGGCCCAGACCGCACAGCGCCTTCTCGTTGAAGATGGTGACGAGACTGCGGGCGAGCGATTCATAGACGACGAGACGAACGGAATTCGAACCGATATCGATGACCGCAACGCTTTGGGCGCGTTGACCCGTGCGCGCTACCACGAGGCCTGATCCTTACGACGATTGCTGGCGTTCAGAACGGCGCGTAAGCCGCCGGGGCGATGATTTCTCAAGCGACTTTCCACGGCCAGACAGACTCGGATTCGTCATGAAGTAATTATGTACGTTGAAGGGCTCCTCGCCCTTCGCGGCCTTCATACGCGTTGACGACCCATCGGGCAACAATCGCCAGCTCTGTTCGGTGTCCTTCAGATTCGCGACCATAATCTGTTCGAGCACCTGGGTATGCACCGTCGGATTCTGCAGCGGGCACAAGACCTCGACGCGGCGATCGAGATTGCGTGGCATCATGTCGGCCGACGAGATGTAGATCATCGCCTTCGGGCTCGGCAGGCCATGCCCCATGCCGAAGCAATAGATGCGGCAATGTTCGAGGAAACGGCCGATGATCGACTTGACCCTGATGTTCTCGGACAGGCCGGGAACGCCAGGCCGCAGGCAGCAAATACCACGGATGATCAGCTCGATGGAAACGCCGGCTTTTGAGGCTTCATAGAGCGCATCGATGATGCCGGGATCGACCAGCGCATTCATCTTGAGCCAGATCGCGCCCGGCTTGCCGGCACGCGCGAATTCCGCCTCGCCCTTGATGTGGTCGATCATCTGCTTGCGCAGGGTCAATGGCGAAACCGCCATCTTCTCGATGTCGCTCGGCTCGGCATAGCCGGTGATGTAGTTGAACACGCGCGCCACATCGCGGCCGATGATCGGATCGGACGTGAAGTAAGAGAGGTCGGTATAGATGCGCGCGGTGACCGGATGATAATTGCCGGTGCCGGTATGGACATAAGTCGTCAGCGCGCCGCCCTCGCGGCGGACCACCAAGGAGAGTTTTGCATGCGTCTTCAGCTCCAGGAAGCCGTAGACGACCTGCACGCCGGCACGTTCGAGATCGCGCGCCCAGCGGATATTGGCTTCCTCGTCGAAGCGCGCGCGCAATTCGACCAGCGCCGTCACCGACTTGCCGGCCTCGGCCGCCTCGATCAGCGTGCGCACGATCGGTGAATTGTTGGAGGTGCGATACAGCGTCTGCTTGATCGCCACCACGTCGGGATCGCGCGCGGCCTGCTGCAGGAACTGGACAACGACGTCGAAGGACTCATAGGGGTGATGAACCACCAGATCCTTCTGGCGGATCGCGGCAAAGATATCGCCGCCGTGATCGCGGACGCGCTCGGGATGACGCGGCACATAAGGCACGAATTCGAGGTCGGAACGATCCAGCCGCGTCAGTTGCGACACCTCGTTCATGGCGAGCACGCCATCGACCAGCAGGATCTCGTCGTCGGACGTCGCCAGCGCGCGTTGCACGAAAGCCCGCAATTCGACGGGCATCGTTGCTTCAATCTCGAGCCGGATCACCGACCCGCGGCGACGACGCTTCAGTGCGGACTCGAAAAGGCGAACGAGATCTTCGGCCTCTTCTTCGACTTCCAGTTCACTATCGCGGATGATGCGGAAAGCGCCCTGCCCCTGCACGATATAGCCGGGGAAAAGACGGCCAATGAACAGGCCGGTCGCCTGCTCCAGCGTGATCAGACGGACTTCGCCATCCTTGCCGGGATTGGGCAGACGGATGAAGCGGTCGATCTTGCCGGGCATGCGGATCAGCGCGTTCATCGTCTTGCCGTCGGCCACCCGCGTCAGATGCAGCGCGATGGTGAAGCCGAGATTGGGAATGAACGGGAACGGATGCGCGGGATCGATCGCCAGCGGCGTCAGCAGCGGAAAGATGTTGTGGAGGAAATGATCCTCGATCCAGCTCCGCTCGGGCTTCGTGACGTCCTTGCCGTCGAGCAACACGATACCGACATCGGCCAGAATGGCGCGCTGGTCACGCCAGATCGCCTGCTGGTCGGTGGCGAGTTTTGACACCGATGCATTGATCAGCACGAGCTGCTCGAGCGGCGTCAGGCCATCCGGGCTGCGCTCCGTGATCCCCTCGCGCACCTGCGCCTTCAGGCCGGCGACGCGGACCATGAAGAATTCGTCGAGATTGTTGGCGGAGATCGACAGGAAGCGGACACGCTCCAGCGCGGGATGGCCGGGATTGACGGACTCCTCCAGCACGCGGCGATTGAAATGCAACCAGGAAAGTTCGCGATTGATGAAACGCTCAGGCCCGGACGCGATCGCCTCAGCCGCCTTCGCTTCACCCTTTTTCTCTTCAATCGCAATCTCTTCCACGGAATCCATCAGGTCGTCATCCATCCATTTCGGGCATTGAGGCGGTAGCAGCCAATCGCCGCGGACAATGTGTTAGTTACGTGACAGTTCAATGACATTCAGGAACTGGCACAGGCTGCCGTCAAGGCGGATAATTCGCTGCGCTGCGAGGCATCGCACCCGACAAGAAACTCAGGATTCGCGCAAGAGTGAGGCTACGCCACCGCGTCTGCCACGACGTCGGGATGCAGCGCGATGACCTTGACGTAAGCCACTGCGAAATCGGGAGCTGTTACACGGGCCTGCTCCCAATCGCGGAGCGTGCCAACTGGGACGCGGAAGCGGGTCGCGAATTCGGACTGTGATAGACCGAGCTTGGTCCTTGTCATGCGGATCAGGCGCGCACGTTGGCCACGCTCGAGGGCCTCGGCGGATACGTCGAAGTCTTCCGCATCAGCGGGATCAGCCGGCAGCACGATATGCTCTTTCTTCACCCTTGTTGCTCCTTCGCACCGAAATGAAGCGTGGCACCTCACCGCGCCAAACGAAAACAGCCGTGAACAGCTTGCCATCGACAATGCCGACCACCTTAAACCGCGCTTCACCATCGGTCTCGCGGATGGACGGAACGACAAGGTGGGCTGCGTCCTCGAAAATGCGCACGCCAAACGCCAGCGACAACTTGTGCTTCTGGCGATTGACCGCATCCTTGGCAGGGTCAAAATGATCCGCGGCCATCAGACGAATATACGGAATTTCCGTACATTTAAAAGTCTTTTGGATCAGGACTCGCGCAAGAGTTCGGCAGCGAGGGCACGAGTGACCGGACGACCGAGCCGTAAAGCTTCACCGTCCAGCAGTTCGACGGTATGGCGCGCGGCAACAAACGAGCGCTCGATACGGCTGGCGACGTAATTGAGCGTCGCCTCGTCCATGCTCATCTGACGATCAGCGCAGAATTTGACGATCAGCGCCTTGAAGAGGTGATCGTCGGGCGCCTTGAGCTGCACCACAGGCACGGCACGTAGCCGCGAGCGGAGATCCCGCAACGCGATCTCCATGGCAACCGGTACAATCCGGGCGGTGATGAGGACATAAGCACCATCTTCGCGGGCAAGATTGAGAAGATGAAACAGCGCGCGTTCATCAAAACTGTCCGGGGTGAGGTCCTCGACCACAACGGCGCCTGTCGCTAGCGCGCCCGGCACGGTGGCTGCCGTCAAGGCATGCGCCATGGTCGAACGCGCACCGGCCTCCTCGGCCCAGATCGCCGCGAGATGGCTCTTGCCGCTGCCTTCCGGCCCGGCCAGCAGCATCACCTTGTTCGGCCAGTCCGGCCAGCTATCGACCAGCCCCAGTGCCTCCGCATTGGCACTGCCTTCGAGAAAGTCGTCGCGTGACAGACTTTCCGCATGGGGCAAGGCAAACGCCAATTGACGGGGTTGGACGCGAACAGACACGCAGGGATACTCCAGGCCGGGTGACCGGCAATTTACTCAGGGCGCGCGCCCGTCTCGATCGTGCTCATGTGCCTCACCCATTCCACCAGGTAAAGGGCCACGGAAGCGAGTGTCAGGACAGTCACAAAACCCATTAGAATCAAATCGTAAGGCGACGAATTGAAACCAAATCCGAGGGCTGCGAGGACCAAGGCGGCGAAGCCCACCTGGGCCACCGTATTGAGCTTCGAGACCATCAGCGGCTTC
>NZ_JBIIOT010000085.1:0-21487 GCF_044336785.1 Tardiphaga sp.
CAGGAAACGATCACGGCGCCCACGATCATGATATCCCGCGACACCACCAGAATCACCAGCCAGCGCGGTACTGCCCCCCATATCCCCAGGGACACATAGATCGACACCAGAAGGGCCTTGTCAGCCAGCGGATCGAGCAACGCGCCGAGTTCGCTGGCCATGTTGAAGCGTTTGGCGAGGAAGCCATCCACGGCATCACTGACCCCGGCGATCACGAAGACCGCAAAGGCTATCTCCATCTGGCCGGATGCGATCGCCCAGACGACGATGGGAACCAGCAGAATGCGGCCCAAAGTGATGATATTCGGGATACTCAACTGGCGCTTTCCGGCTGCGGATCGTGCCAGAATCCGGGCATCGCTGCCCTGACCGGCGTAACGCCTAGATAGTAGCCGGGATAGCGTTTACGAGCCATTGCGCGACCGCAATTTACGACGTAACCAGCGGAAAATTCACAATTTCGCACTTCGCCAGGATACCGGGCATGACCGACCAGAAAAAAGGCCTCACTTACGCGGATGCAGGCGTCGACATCGATGCCGGCAATCGTCTGGTGGACCTCATCAAGCCGATGGTGCGCGCCACTGCCCGCCCCGGCGCCGATGCCGAGATCGGCGGTTTTGGCGGCCTGTTCGACCTCAAGGCAGCCGGCTTCAAGGATCCGATCCTGGTGGCCGCCACCGATGGCGTCGGCACCAAGGTCAAGATCGCCATCGAGGCAAATGTGCATAACGGCATCGGCATTGACCTCGTCGCCATGTCCGTCAACGACCTCGTCGTCCAGGGCGCCGAGCCGCTGTTCTTCCTCGACTACTTTGCCTGCGGCAAGCTCGACCCTGAAGCCACCGCCTCCATCGTTGCCGGCATCGCCGAAGGTTGCCGGGAATCCGGCTGCGCGCTGATCGGCGGCGAGACCGCCGAAATGCCCGGCCTCTATAAGGACGGCGACTATGACCTCGGCGGCTTTTCGGTCGGCGCGGCCGAACGTGGCACCCTGCTGCCGACCAAGGACATGGCCGTCGGCGACGCCGTCATCGGCCTCGCGTCGTCGGGCGTGCATTCCAACGGTTTTTCGCTTGTTCGCAAAATCGTCGAGCGCACTGGCCTCTCATATGCCGACAAGGCGCCGTTCTCGCCCGTGATGACGCTGGGCGGTGCGCTGCTGACCCCGACCAAGCTCTATGTGAAATCCTGCCTGCGCGCGATCCGCGAGACCGGCGCCGTGAAGGGGCTCGCCCATATCACCGGCGGCGGCTTTACCGACAACATCCCGCGCGTGCTGCCGAAGGATCTCGGCGTTCGCATCGACCTGCCTGCCCTCAATGTCCTGCCGGTGTTTAAGTGGCTGGCTGCGGAAGGCGACATCGCCGAGCTCGAACTGCTGCGCACGTTCAATTGCGGCATCGGCATGATCGCCATCGTCAAGCCCGACGCCGTGCAAGAGGTGATGGATATCCTGCGCGAAGCCGGCGAGACCGTCTCGCTGCTCGGCGACGTGGTTGAGGCCAAGGGCGACGAGCGCGTGGTCTATGACGGGCATCTCGACCTGAAACTGTGAGGCCGTGATGCGCCCCGTCGCCATCCTGATTTCCGGCCGCGGCTCGAACATGTCCGCGCTGATCGAAGCCGCCGCTGCTGACGGCTTCCCCGCCCAGATCGCCCTGGTGATCTCGAACCGCGCGGATGCGCCCGGCCTTGCCAATGCCGAGGCCAATGGCATCAAGACGCTGGTGATCGAGAGCAAGCCATTCGGCAAGGACCGCGCCGGCTTCGAGAAGCTGCTGCAGGCAGCCCTCGACGAGCACAAGATCGAGGTGATCTGCCTCGCCGGCTTCATGCGCCTGTTCACGGCGGAGTTCGTGCAGCGCTGGTATGGCCGGATGCTGAACATCCATCCGTCATTGCTACCATCCTTCCCCGGCCTCGACCCCCACGGCCAGGCGCTCCGCGCCGGCGTGAAGATTTCGGGCGCCACCGTGCATTTCGTCATCCCGGAAACCGATGCCGGGCCGATCGTGATGCAGGGCGCGGTGCCTGTGGCCGCTGACGACACCGCCGACACGCTGGCGGCCCGGGTGCTCAGCGTGGAGCATCAGATCTATCCGCAGGCGCTGCGACTGCTGGCGACGGATGGCATCAAGATCACCGGCGACGTGACGACCAGCACCGCCGGCGTCGATGCCGAAGACAGCCTGATCGCGCCGACTGTGATTTGACGCGTTCCCCCGGCAAATCTACGGACCAAGCAAACGGACCATTTCTCGGCTAGATCGTAATATCTGCAAGATTGCTGATGACGCGCGTCTTGCGGGTCGATTCCAGCGATCCATGCGCATCGAATTGCTTCAGCATCGAGAAATTCAACCCTGACGCATTCTCGACGGCCGCAATCGTCGTCTGAATGGTCCGCTTCTTCATCTCTTCGACGGAATACGGCGTCAGTCCAGTAAAGACTTTCGCTTCGTAGAGCGCCTTTATGTATTCGAGTTGTCCGACAACAAAGGCGGCAGCGACAATCTTCTCTGTCGTCTTTCTCAGCACTGCGATCTTCCAGAAGGTCAGCGGAATTCGCCATGGCCCGCCCTCACGATGCTGGCCATAGAGCGGATCGTCATCGCGATAGATCGGCCCAGTAAACACCGAAAGCTTTCTCTCAGTGGTTTGCGCCTTGTCCAATATGTAATCTTCCAGATTGCCCCAGTCGGTGTCGTTGTATTTCTGGAATTGCGGGGCCGCGTTGGTGTAGTGAAATGTATCTTCCATACATTGCTCTATTTCAACTGCAGCACCTGTACCAATGGAGGTCATCCAGCAGGGATCGAGAAGCCTCACCTGATGACCTCGGCTGAATGGAACGGGATCATCTCCTTTGTTCCTTTCGTAGAAATTTCCTGCAGGCTGATATTCGTCGGCAATGCGGACATCCCGGCGCCAGGTGTTCTTGCGCTTCTCGGGACGCTTCAGATTTGCTCCGTCTATATTGACGGCCGTTAGTAGAGGAAATTTACGTGCCTTGTGAATGACGACCGAGAAATGTCGGTAAGCGAGTTCGTGTTTCGACGACTTCCCCAGCAGCGGCGCTACGTTGCCTTCTGCCAAAATCGGCGCGTAGATTTTCGCAAGTTCGATATTCGAGCCGGCACCGAGAAACGCAGGATCATAACCTTTTACGTTCGTCCATCTTTTGGCGGGGAGCGGCTTGTGATCGGCTTCGAAGGCAAGTTCAGCGCGCTCCGCGCCATCCGGCAAAGGCAGAAACCCCAACGCCACTCCCAAGCGGTCGAGAACGAGGTCAGCTTGCGGATTGTTGATACGGTCGCTTTGGAGCAGCTCGAATATCGCGCTGACACGTATGCCCTCATTGGCGATCCAGATCGGCTCGGCATTTGGTCTGGTCGCATTTTTCTGCGGCGCCGGCACTGCCTTATGATGCACGGCCAGAACCTGCCACTGATCGTTGAGCACCGGAGCGCCAGACGATCCTGGTTCGGTATCTGTCGAGTAGTGGATAAAATTTTCAACCTTGAGGCTCGCAGCAAGCTTCTTGTCTAGCTTGACGATCTGCGTGGACCGTATCGCGATCTGCTTAGGCTCACTGCCTGGGTGCTGAATAATCGTCACCCACTCGCCGTCCAGCGTCTTACCGCGGAGCGGCAGCAATGGCAGGCGCCCATAACGATCGAGTGAAACGCCTTGATCGGACAGCGGCGTCACCGCGACAAATGTGATGTCTAAATCAGGATTGGTGTAGAAAATCTCGTGAGGACGCAGATTGAAGCAGACGGGATTTTGCAGCACGCCATCGGCATCGTGTTCATAGCCGAATTGCGCTTCGCACTGGCTGGCTTCGTCCGCATCGCCCAACACATGATTATTGGTTACCAGCAAGCGTGGACCGACGAGGAAGCCCGTACCATACCAGGCGCCGCCATTGGTCGGGACTTTTATACGGCAAACAGCCGCCGCCGCGCGTTTGCCTAGGTCGAGAAAATTGATCGACAGCAAATCACTTCTGCCGATCAGTCGTTCCAGGCCGTTGGGATCGCTGCGCGGTGCCTGAATCAAACCCGCGCGCACATCAAGGTCTTTGTCCCGCTTTGCTCGATCAGCCCGCTTGTCTCGGCCCGCCGATGACGTCTTTCCGGACTCAGCCTGCCTGATGATTTTCTGGAGTTGAATTGCAAGTGCATGAGATGTGGTGGGAACAATGTCCCGCCGGTCGCTACCGCGCCGCGCATTCTGGATATCACGGCCGATCTGCATTCGCCCCTCCCCAAGGTCACCGCAGCCGGTCGGACAGATCCAGACCTCCGCCAGACCTTAATCTACCTTGGGTTGATGAATAGCACAACAACGCCATCTCTGACAGTCGGTGCAGGCGCGCAAGCTCGTCGGCGCGCTAAAGGGCGCAGCGGTTTGTCACCGCAGCGCCCTCTGGCATGTCGCTCAGCCTTTTACAAAAGCCAGCAGGTCCGGATTGATCACGTCCGCATGCGTCGTGAGCATGCCGTGCGGATAGCCCGGATAGATTTTTAGCGTGCCGTTCTTCACCAGCTTGGCGGACAGGACGCCGGCGTCCTGATAAGGCACGATCTGGTCGTCATCGCCATGCAGCACCAGCACTGGCACCGAGATGGCCTTGAGGTCCTCGGTCTGGTCGGTTTCCGAGAACGCTTTGATGCCCTCATAGTGCGCCTTGGCGCTGCCGATCATGCCCTGACGCCACCAGTTGTCGATCACGCCCTGCGAAACTTTCGCACCTTCGCGGTTGAATCCGTAGAAAGGGCCGGCCGGAAGATCCACGAAAAACTGCGCGCGGTTGGCAGCGAGCGCGGCGCGCAGGCCGTCGAACACTTCGATCGGCAGTCCCTCGGGATTGGCCTCAGTCTTCACCATGATCGGCGGCACGGCGGATACCAGCACCGCCTTGGCGACGCGGCCCGACGGCTCACCGTGTTTGGCCACATAGCGAGCGACTTCGCCGCCGCCGGTGGAATGGCCGATATGAACGGCGTTTTTCAGATCGAGCGCCTCGACGAGCGCAAAGGCGTCGGCAGCGTAGTGATCCATGTCGTGACCTTCGGAGACCTGCGCCGAGCGGCCATGGCCACGGCGGTCATGGGCAACGACCCGGTAGCCATTCTTGAGAAAGAACAGCATCTGCGCATCCCAGTCGTCCGACGACAGCGGCCAGCCGTGATGGAACATGATCGGCTGCGCATCCTTCGGTCCCCAATCCTTGTAGAAAATCTCCGTCCCGTCTTTGGTGGTGATGGTTGGCATATCGAGGCTCCTTGCTGGCTTGGAATCCGATCGGATCGAAAGGCGCCGCACCTGCAAGACGTTGAAACGCCCAAGAAATCCTGCAATCAGCGCCACCGTGACGTCAGTACATTGTCCGTTCCATCCGTGTCTTGGACATTCGTGCACCGCAGCATCGCGCAAAGAACAAGCAGGTTGCTGCCCGCAATTGCGGCGCCTCTCCCGTATTTTGCCGTTGCCGCCTGCTATTTATTGTACTTATGGTCCAGTTATTGACTTGTCTCAATTGCGCGACGCGCAATGGCCATCGCTTTCTGGAAACTCTCGCATGAGCGTATCACCCGATTACGACATCTTCGACGCCGGAGACGTGACGCTGCAATCCGGCAGGGTCTTCAGCGACCTCAAACTGGCTTACAAGACCTATGGCCGGCTCAATGCCGACAAGTCGAATGCCATCCTCTATCCGACCTCGTTTGCCGCCCAGCACTATGACACGGAATGGCTGATCGAGCCGGGCGCAGCGCTCGATCCGGAGCGTTATTTTGTCATCATTCCGAACTTGTTCGGCAACGGACTTTCTTCGTCGCCGTCGAATACGCCTGGCTTTGACGCGGACTATCCGACGATTACCTATCACGACGCCATCGCGGTCCAGCATCGCCTGGTCACCGAGCATTTTGGCATCCCGCGCCTCGCTATGGTCTATGGCTGGTCGATGGGCGGCATGCAGGCCTATCACTGGGCCGCGCGCTATCCCGACATGGTGGAACGTGCAGCCGTCGTCTGCGGCAGCGCTCGATGCTCGCCATTCAACACCGTGTTTCTGGAAAGCGTCCGCGCCGCGATCACCGCCGATCCGGCTTTTACCGATGGCCGCTTCACCTCTCGCCCCGCTGCAGGCCTGCGTGCCATGGGGCGTGTTTATGCCGGCTGGGCGATGTCGCACGGATTCTACCGCGACGAACTCTGGCGCGAGGGCGGCTTCACGTCGCTGGAGGATTACCTCAGCCGCTCATGGGACATGGCCTTTGCACATCGCGATGCCAACAACATTCTCGCCCAACTCTGGACGTGGCAGAATGGTGATATCAGCAAGTGTGCCGAATTCGGCGGCGACTTCAGCAAGGCAATGGCGGCCATCAAGACCCGCGTGCTGCTGATGCCGGGCGCCACCGACGATTATTTCCAGGTCGGCGATAACGAGGCCGAGCTGCCTTTGCTCACCAATGCGCGCTCGGCGGAGCTTTGCCCGATCCCCTCGCTGCACGGCCACCGCGCCGGCAATCCGATCAAGGTCCCCGCGGACAAGGCATTCCTGAACGCCAAGATCAAGGCTTTCCTCGACACATGACAACCATCGATACCCATCATCACAAGCCCGTGCGTGCGCTGACGCCTGCACAGCTCAAAGACCTGTCCATCCGTGCCAATCTGCCGGGCACCGTGCGGTCACTGAGCCATTATGGCGCGATCTTGGTCGTCGGTACCGCGATCTGGCTGACCGTCTCACGCTATGGCGCGATCTGGGCGTTGCCGCTGGTTGCGGTCCAGGGCTATCTCATCGCCTTCCTGTTCATGCCCGTACACGAAGCCGCACACAAAACGGTTTTCACCAGCCGTCTTGCCAATGAAATCCTCGGTCATCTCTCATCGTTTCTGATCGTGCATCCCTATGAATATTACGCGCTGTTTCACTGGGATCATCATCGCTTCACCCAGGATCCCGATCGCGACCCAGAACTGGTGACCGCGACCATCCCGTCATCGGATACCAAGCTGGCGATCGCCTATACGGGCATCATCCAGCTTACCAACCGCATCCGCCTGCTGCTTCGCCGCGCCTTTACGGGACAGGCTGTTGCGCCATGGATTCCGGAGAACAAGCGCGGCCTCGTCGTCCGCGAAGCGCGCATCTATGCGCTGGTCTATCTGTTGCTGTTGGCTGGATCGGTCGCCCTGCACACGACCGTGCTGTTGTGGTGCTGGGTGCTGCCATTGATCGTCGGCCAGCTGTTCCTGCGGCCCTATCTTTATGCCGAGCATACCGGCTGCGAACATACCCGCAGCGCTTTCGAAAATACCCGCACCACTTACACCGGCGCCTTGATGAAGTGGTTCAGCTGGAACATGCCGTTCCATGTGGAGCACCACGCCTATCCGTCGGTGCCCTTTCACGCTTTGCCAAAGCTGAATGCCATTGTCGATGATCGCATCCTGCATCGCGGCCGCGGCTATCGCCGCGTTACCCGCGAGACCTTTGCCTGGTTTCGCCGCGCGCGTGGCCTGTAGGGTGGGCAAAGCGCAGCATGCCCACCCTACGCGCCTGACAATACCGACTTCACCAGTTTCCGCGCATGGTCAGCCGTGACAGCTCGAAAACCGAATGCGTCCTGATAAAACAACGTTCCATAGATGCGATCATAGAGGTCCGTTGCGGGCTCCGGTGACGTCACACAACCGTCCTTCTGACCGGCCTTGATGATCGCCACCGTAATATCGCGGCGAGCGCCAAGATAGCGTTCCGAGAACATGCGCGCCGATCCCGTGCGCGCGATGCATTCGGCAATCACAGCCAGTTGCACCTTGCCGAACTCGCCGCTCAGTGCGGCGGCATAGGCCGCTGCGTGCCGACTGATGCGCGCGATGGCATCGCCGCTTTCCGGGATTGGCAACATGCTCGCCGCCTGCTTCAGGAAGGCATCGATCAGCAGTGCCTCGCGTGATGGCCACCATTTGTAGATGGTCATCTTCGACACGCCGGATTCGCGCGCGATCGCATCGATGGTCGCAGCAGTGAGACCATCGATTGCCATCATGCGATAGGCGCTATCGAGAATCGCCTCCTCCGTTTCAACGGAGCGCGGGCGGCCGCGGCGGATCGGTTTGATATCGGACATGAAAGTCCTATAGCGCGAAATAGCGCGATCAAACAGCGGGACTGACGACATCCGTCAAAGGCAGAGCCGGCGCATCCCTGCGGCGCCCAAGCAACTCATAGACGCCGACCTCCCTGGCAAATCCCTTCGGCTTGATGGTTGCCACACTGCGGAATGTGAAGCGGGCTTCGGCCGCGTCTTTCACGGCCTGGCTGACCAGCGCCCGCGTTCCATAGTCCTTGTTGAGCGTCTCCAGGCGCGATGCCAGATTCACCGTCGCGCCGAGTGCCGTATAATTCATTCTATCGGAAGAGCCGATATTGCCGATCATGGTATCGCCAACATGGATCCCGAAGCGCGTGTTGTAAGCCGGCCAGCCCTCCCGCTCGAACTCCTCGTTCAGAGCCTGATTGACCTCGATACAACGCAGCACCGCCTCGCAGGCCTGCAGGACATGGTCGTCATATTCGACGGGTGCGTTCCAGATTCCCATCACCGCATCGCCGATGAACTTATCGACCGTACCTTGATTTGCCGCGATGACGTTGGAGATCGCAGCAAAGTAACGCGATGTGTAGAGCATCACCTGCGTCGGATCTTTCTCCTCGGTCAGGCTGGTGAAATTCTCGACATCGGTGAACAGGATCGTCGCCTCGCGCCGCGTACCGCCGAGCTCCATGGAGTCACCGGTCTCCACCAATTGCTGCACCAGCCGCTTCGGCACGAAATGCGAAAAAGTCTGCACCAGCGAGCGCATCGTGTAGACGGAGCGGCCGAGATCGTCGATCTCGCGGATCGGCGACCGCAGCCGCGGCATGGTCGAGAAGCGGAAGCGCTGGATGCGATCCACCTCGCGCGCCAGAATGCGCAGCGACAGCGACAGCCGGTTGCCGATCAGGAAGGCCAGCGGCAATGCCGTCAGCAGCATCAGCATCGCGACGATAATGAGCGAGCGTCGCTCGGCCACGATGTCCGAATAGAATTCATCGATGGGCGCAAAGACGATCACCCGCAGATCCGCTGTCCCGGCCACATTCACGGGCTGGATCGCCGCCAGATATTCGCGGCCGTTCCGGTCTTTGAAAAACTGTTCGGATTGCCCAGTCTTGCGCCAGGCTTCGATTGCTGACGACGCCCCTACTTTATCGACATCCGCGAGGCGCGGCAGATCCGGCAGGTGATCGCCGGTCACCCGCGCGCCCAGCCATTTCGACAGATCGGGATGCGCAAGCACCCGGCCCGCTTCGTCGAACAGAAAGGCGACGCCGGATTTGCCCAGCCCCTGTTGGCGCAGCATCGTCTCGGCTTCGCCGATCAGGATATCGCCGGCAACGACACCTGCGCCGTCGCCGCTGATGGGAAGGCGCAGCGTGTAGCCGACATTGCCGATCAGATGGAAAATGTAAGGCGCCGTGAGCAACGCAGCATCGGGCTCGAACGCGCCGGCATACCAGGGCCGCTTGCGCGGATCGTAATCGTCCGGACCCGGCACTCGCTGCAGCACTCGCAAGGAGCCATCAATATAAGCCGTCGATGCCTGACGTGCGCCGGTCGGTCCCGACTTGACGATCAGGAACATCCTGAAAGCCGCCGCCTCCGGCGCCCCCATGCGCTTGCGGGCTTCGGGGCCCAAACGCTCGATGAAATCCATTTCGAGAAACGAGCCGTCGTCATAGCCCATGTAGAGACTGCCAAGCTGTCGGTTATTCCGCAGCATCGAGGCCAGCAGGTTGTAGAGGCGCTGGTTGTCGCTGATATCGGCGGCCTGGACCGACGGCATGCCGCGCAGGATATCGAGATTGTCGCGGACCGATTTCAACTGGCCATCGATCCGGTCCGCAGAGGATTGCGCCACCGAGCCGAGATAGGACGATGCAGCAGTGCGGACGATGGCGTTGACGCGGCTGAAGCTGAGATAGAGCAGCGCCAGCCCGACGGTCAGCACGATGCCGACGAACACCGCGATGATCGATGTCCGGAAACTGACGCGCCACTGCGTGTGTTTCATCACTGCGAGGCCGCCCGCGTTAGCAAAACTCGAACATTATCGGTGCTATGCGATTGCTCGATCGCCCAAGCATTATGCCGGCGTACCGCTGATTGCAAAGTTTAAGCGGTATCCGCATAGTCTAGGCGCACAAGTGTTTAACCGATCATTAAGGAAACAGGATATGGCGGGCGCCGATATCGATGTGGTCATCAGGCAGACCGCAAAGCAGCAGAACAAAACCATCCTCGCCGCCATCAAGGCACGGCGCGATCACTTCAACGGCCTCGCCGCCAAGGCGAAAGATGCTGGCACCAAGGAACGCTACAAGCAGGCCGCCAGGGATGTGACCGAGCAAGGCACCGCTGCCGCCCGCCGCCTGCAAATCTCCGCCGACAACGCCGCTGACAGTTTTGCACGGTCGATGCGGATGGCCGCGGAAGTCTCTGCAGCGAAGGCTGTCGCGGACGCTGCCAAGGCTGCGGAGAAGGCGGCCGAGAAAGCTCCCAAGCCGGCCAAGAAAGCTGCAAAGGGTAAGAAGGCCGCAGCACCCAAGGCCAAGGCCAAGCCGAAAAAGAAGAAGTCCTGAGCGCGACGCGGCGCGGTGATCCGCGCCGCTATCCTTGTCGAAGCTGGACCAATTTCGCCTTGAAATGATTCGGCCTCAGCGAGAACTCCCTCATCCTGAGGAGCGGTCGTCTTCGACCGCGTCTCGAAGGATGGCGCCAAGCTCCATGGTTCGAGACGCGCACCAAGAGGCGCGCTCCTCGCCATGAGGACTGAGTAGTCTCAATCCAAAACAGCTCTAGCCTTGCAGGAACATGGCGAAGGGCTCGTCCATGATCTTCTGTAGATGCGCACGATACAGATCGTAGTTGGGCGTGCCTGCTGCGATGCGCCCGTAGTTGGGCTCAGCGATCCCCGCCATCGGCACATAGGCGATGGGTGCGGCGATCGGGGTCAGCAGCGAGCCGCGCCCTGCCAGCAGCGTGTTGATGATCCCATACATCTCGCCGGCAATGGTCGGCCGCGACACCGTGATCAGGCGAAACTGGCCGTTGCGGTTGGTGACGAAATAGATGTGGCCGGACTGGTTCGGCACCGAGACTTCGCCAAACTGCGTATAGGCCGCATCCTGCCGCTCGGCCTCGCGAAACTCGTAGCAGGAGCCCATGGCGTCCCACGCGATCTCGGTGCGATAGGCATAGATCGATCCAGCCTCGCCGAATGACGGCCGCAGCGTGACATAGGCGCCGGCGATCCAGCTCATGGAGCGCCGCGAATAGGCGCCAAGACTGTCGGGCGCGACATCGCCATTGCCGTTGCTCGCCACGGCGACCACCGGCGCATCTGCGCCCTTGCGCAGCGATACGCCGAGCGCTTCCTCCAAACGCACTGTTGTTGCGAGCGTAAAGGGCCGCCGGCCTCCCAGCGCTTTCTCCAGCGTGGAGATGCTGAGCTTGGCCTGCTCGGCCAGTGTCTGCCGCGAGATGCGGCGACGCGCGAGTTCCTCGCGAATGATGGCGGCAATTTCCCGGCTCTGTTCGTCGGAAAGCTGCTTGTCCGGCGTCTGCATCGTCATCCCTGTCATTTCGCCCAGCACATTAGCAGACGGACAACCCAGCACAAAACCGCACATGCCCGCATGGCCGGATGCGCATGTGCGGCGGTGACCGGCCAATCAATGCCGATCATCACGCTCGTCCGCCCGATCAGCGTCCCGCAAGACTTGGTCATCGCAATGCCTTCGGGAGTGCCTGACATGACCATCATCGATTACGACCACCACGATGCCGACGAGCGCGGCGTCACTGGGTTGCCGGACCTGATCGAACAGATATTGCTGTTCGCGCTCGGCGGCGTCGCCGCGTTCCTGCTCGGCATCGGCCTGTTGCTGTTCGACCTTAGCCCGGCCTGGTCGGCCACAGGCGATGACGCGCCCCGCTCCGGCTCGCTCATCATCAAGTCGGAAACTGGCAACGCCGAAGCCACCCGCCTCGGCATCGATGTCGACCTCAGCGTGTCCGGCCCGACCATGCGCGCCCGCGTCACGCAAATCTTCCGCAATCCGACCAATGATTGGGTGGAGGCGACCTACATGTATCCGCTGCCGCAAGGCGGCGCCGTGGATACGCTCAAACTGGTGATCGGCGACCGCGTCGTGGTCGGCGACATCAAGGAGCGCGCACAGGCCCGCGCCATCTATGAGCAGGCCAAGCAGGCCGGTCAGAAAGCGGCACTGACCGAACAGCAGCGACCGAACATCTTTACCAATGCCGTCGCCAATATTGGCCCCGGCGAAACCGTGCTGGTGCAGATCGAATATCAGGAGCCGGTGCATCAGAACGGCAGCGACTTCTCGCTGCGGATTCCGATGGTGGTTGGCCCCCGCTACAATCCCGCACCGATCGTGCAGACCGTCGACCTGCGCCAGGACGGCGGCGGCTGGGGCACCGCCGCGTCCGATCCTGTTCCGGATCGCGACCGCATCACCCAGCCCGTGCTCGATCCCGCGAAGCACGCGCCAGTCAATCCGACCACCATCACCGTGCGCCTGCAGGCCGGCTTCCCGCTCGGCGATGTCACCAGCCAACATCACCGCGTCAAGATCGATAGCCCCGACAGTGCCACACGCGTCATCACGCTGGCCGACGGCGCCGTGCCCGCCGATCGTGATTTCGAACTGAGCTGGAAGCCAGCCGCAGAAACCACCCCGTCAGTCGGCCTGTTCCGCGAACAGCTCGGCAAATCCGATTATCTCCTGGCCTATGTCACGCCGCCGGCCGCGACGGCCGAGCAAAAGCCGATGCCGCGCGAGGTCATCTTTGTCATCGATAATTCCGGCTCCATGGGCGGCACATCGATCACCCAGGCCAAAGCCAGCCTGACCTCTGCGCTTGGCCGCCTGCAGCCGACTGATCGCTTCAATGTCATCCGCTTCGATCACACCATGGACATGCTGTTTCCGTCGTCCGTTCCTGCGGACAGCCAGCACATCAACAATGCCACGTCTTACGTCGGCGGCCTGGAGGCAAAGGGCGGCACCGAGATGGTGCCAGCCATGCGCGCAGCCCTCGCAGACGACACGAATGCTGACGGCAGCACGCTGCGCCAGGTGGTGTTCCTGACCGATGGCGCCATCGGCAACGAGCAGCAGCTGTTCGATACGATCACCGCATTGCGAGGTCGCTCACGGATCTTCATGGTCGGCATCGGCTCGGCGCCGAACACATTCCTGATGACGCGCGCCGCAGAACTTGGTCGCGGCACTTTTACCCATATCGGCTCGACGGCGCAGGTCGAAACCCGCATGCGCGACCTGTTTGCGAAGCTTGAAAATCCTGTCGTCACCGGCCTCACCGCCTCGTTCTCGGAGGCCAAGGCCGATGTCACGCCGAACGCCCTGCCTGATCTCTATCGCGGCGAACCTCTGGTTCTCGCGGCACGCCTCGACAAGCTCGCCGGCAGCGTCACCATCAAGGGCCGCATCGGCGATCAGCCATGGACCGTCACACTGCCGCTCGATCGCGCGGCTGAAGGCAAAGGTCTTTCCAAAGTGTGGGCACGCCGCATGATCGACGATGCGGAAGTGGCGCGCACGCTCAACAAGCTCAAGCCCGCCGATGCCGACAGCGCCATCCTGTCGCTCGCCCTCGAACATCAGCTCGTGACGCGGCTCACCAGCCTCGTGGCCATCGACAAGACGCCTAGCCGCCCTGCAGGCGAACCGCTCAGGCTCTCGGATCTGCCGGCCAACCTGCCCGCCGGCTGGGACTTTGCAAAAGTGTTCGGCGAGCGCCCGCAATTGCCGAGACCGCCTGCCGAGCGCCGGGCCGAGACGGACGGCAAGCCGGTCCAGATAGCCACGGCGAAGCGGCCGCAGCCTGTGCAGATCGCGCAGCCCGCCACCGTGCAACTGCCGAAGACGGCCACGGATGCGGAGCTGAAGATGATGCTCGGTCTCGTGCTGCTCTCATTGAGCCTGCTGCTTGTGATGGTCCGCCACCGTCGGATGATCCCCCGCTGACGGCGGCGATGGGAGGGGCCGTTTCCTCCCGGCGCGCGCGGCATCCCCGGCCGCGCGCGCTTTCCCTTCCCCATTACGCAAGGACATCGCCATGCTCCGCATCACCGCCGCTTTGTTTGCGCTGATCGGCATCTTTCTGTTCGGCCAGGGTAGCTACATCCATGCCAAGGCCATGCTCGCACAAGTGCTGCTCGAACGTGCCTTCACGGCGTCGCTCGCCACCGGCCACCCCGTCAAACCATGGTCGTGGGCGGACACCTGGCCCGTGGCGCGGATCGAAGTGAAGCGGCTGCATGCGGGGGCCATAGCGCTGCATGGCAGCAGCGGACAGGCGCTCGCTTTCGGTCCCGGCCATGTGGAGAATACGCCCGACGCCGGCGAGCCCGGCATCGCGGTCTATTCCGCCCATCGCGATACGCATTTCCGTTTTCTCGGTGACGTCGTGGTCGGCGACGACATCGACGTGACACGCAGCGATGGCCGCCATGTTCGCTACCGGGTCACGGGCACGTCCATCGTCCCCTTCGATGCGTCGGACATCGATGCCCGTGCCGATGAAACCGGATTGGCGCTGACCACCTGCTGGCCGCTCGACGCCATCACCGAGGGACCGCTGCGCTACGTGGTCCACGCAACCTTGCTGAGCGAGCAACCGACATCTCCGATTGCATTGCTCGATCCCGCACAGAAGAAGTAATCTGCATGGGCGAAGCGCGATCAAAACAGCGCCGCATGACAGGGAGTGAATGAATGGCGAAAGTGGCAATCGTCGGCTGCGGCGCGATGGGATCGGTCTATGCAGCCTTGATGGTCGATGCCGGCCATGAGGTCCACGCGATCACCGCATGGCCGGATCATGCCGAAGCCATGAACACCAAAGGCCTGCGCTGCGAGGGCATCAGTGGCGACCGCACCGTGCCGATCCATGGCGCAACCACCACCGACGGTATCGGCCCCTGCGATCTCGTCATCATCGCCACCAAGGCATTTGATGTGGAAGCCGCCGCGCAAAGCTGCGCGCCGCTACTCGGCCCCGAGACTATCGTGCAAACCATACAGAACGGTCTCGGCTCACCGGAAGTCGCAGCTCCCATCATCGGCGCCGATCGCATCGCCGTCGGCGTTGTCGGTGGTTTCGGCGCATCGATGCGCGGCCCCGGCCATGTCCATCACAACGGCATGGAGATGATCCGCTTCGGCAGTTATGCCGGCCTGCCAAGACAGTTGGTGCAGGCGTCAGCAACAATCTGGGAGTCGGCCGGATTCAAGGTCGCGCTGTTCGACGACATCAAACAGATGGTGTGGGAGAAACTGATCATGAATGTCGCCTTCTCCGGCACCTCCTGCACCACCGGGCTGACTATCGGCGAGATCATCGATGATGCGGACGCGTGGAAAGTCGCGCGCGGCTGCGCCGAGGAAGCGATCGCGGTCGCCCGCGCATCCGGCATCACCCTCGATGTCGGCGATCCCGTCGCGCATGTGCGCAAGCTCGGCGGCAAGATCCCGCATGCCAAGCCATCGATGCTGCTGGATTACGAGGCCGGTCGCCGCTGCGAGATCGACGCCATCAATGGCTCGATCCCGCGCCTGGGCAACCCGCTCGGCGTGCCGACGCCGGTGAATGACACGGTGGTCGGGATTGTGAAGGCACGCGAGCGGAAGATGTTGGGCTGAGGCCGTAGGATGGGTTGAGCGTAGCGAAAACCCATCATTCCGACCATGTGGCGGACTCCGCCGATGGGTTATCGCTCCGGCGCTTCGCGCCTCCGCTCAACCCATCCTACGAAAAACGGGCGCCGAAGCGCCCGTTCAAGTTCGTTTCTAACACAGCAGCTTACGCCGCATGCCCTGCATGCGCAGCCTGGCTGCGGCGACGCCACAGCCCGCCGACGGCCAGCACAACGAAGATGCCGAGCAGACCGCAGAGGATCTCGCCGCCGGTGCCGTCACCGGTGAAACGGATGCCGCTGCCGAGCGAGGCAAACACGCCATCGAGGCTGGCGCCCAGCGAACCACCGAAGAAGCTGTGCAGCGCCGGCAGAACCGCAGGATCTGTAGCGATCACTTCGCCGGCGACCCAGCCGAGCAGCGCAGCACCGAGCCACACCAGCACCGGCAGGCGGGTGAGCAGCGCCATGATCAGCGCCGCACCGGCGACGATCAGCGGCACGCTGATGGCGAGGCCGAGGATCAGCAGCGGCACGCTGCCATTGGCGGCAGCGGCGACGGCGATCACGTTATCAAGGCTCATCACGATATCGGCGATGACCACGATCTGCACGGCGGCCCAGAGATTCGAGGCGGCCTTCACGCCGTCCTCTTCTTCCGGTTCAGGCACCAGCAGCTTGGCCGCGATGACGATCAGCGCGAGACCACCGACGAGCTTGAGATAGGGCAGTGCCATCAGCGAGGCGACAATGCCGGTGAAAATGATACGGAGGATGACGGCGGCGGCGGCACCGAGGATCATGCCCCACATGCGCTGTTTCGGCTCGAGGCCGCGGCAGGCAAGCGCGATCACGAGCGCATTGTCGCCCGACAGCAGCACGTTGATCCAGATGATCTTGCCGACGGCAACCCAGAAAGCGGGCTGCTGCATCTCGAGCTGAAACTGGGTGAAAACCGACTTGATCGTCGCCGGATCGAAAACTTGCAGTAGCCAGTCCACAGTGCGCCCCTCTTTTGTTCGTCGTTGTCGTCTTATGGAAATGCCGGCGCGCCCCCGCGCGCCGGCAGATAGTTGCGTTCGGCTAAAGCTTAGCCGACGATCTCGTTGCCGGCGAAGAACTGCGCGATTTCGATCGCAGCGGTCTCGGCAGCATCCGAACCATGCACCGAATTCTCGCCGATCGACTTGGCGTGAGCCTTGCGGATGGTGCCTTCAGCGGCCTTCGACGGATCGGTGGCGCCCATCACGTCGCGATACTTCAGGATCGCGCCTTCGCCTTCCAGCACCTGCACGACGACCGGACCCGAGGTCATGAAGTCGACGAGCTCGCCGAAGAAGGGACGCTCCTTGTGGACGGCGTAGAAAGTGCCGGCCTGGTCGCGGGTCATGTGGATGCGCTTCTGCGCGACGATGCGCAGGCCGGCCTTCTCGATCAGCGCATTGATCGCGCCGGTCAGATTACGCTCGGTCGCGTCGGGCTTCAGAATCGAAAAGGTACGCTCGATGGCCATGATACATCCTTGAATAACGATAGTTGGAAAGATGGCGGCTTATATCGGCGCCATGCTGGAACGGCAAGCGATCCGTCAGCATCGCTCCTGCCATCTGGACAGCAAAAATGACCAAGATGTCATGCAGATGAACCGTTTCTGACAGATCTGGCCGGCCTGCGTTCAGCCGCCGGGGCCTAGCTTCATCTCAACAGCACGCCCCACCCGCTTCCGGCGGCATCCACCGGCCAACGGACGTGCCGACGAGGAGAGATGACGATGTTCCGCAAGATTGCATTGACTTTGGTCGCTGCCGCCTCCCTGGGCGCCGCAGCGCTGGCGCCGACTTCCGCCTCGGCCTGGGGCGGACATGGTGGATGGCACGGCGGCGGATGGCATGGCGGCGGCGGATGGCACCGCGGCTGGGGCGGCCCGCCCCGTTTTGCCGGAGGGCCGCGCTTTGTAGCCGGCCCGGCCTATTACGGCGGAGGCGGCTGCTGGGTCCGTCGGGTGGTTCCCACCCCGTGGGGACCCCGCTGGCGGACGATCAATCGCTGCTACTAACTATTTACCACAGGAACGCTCGGCCCCTCCCGGCCGGGCGTTCTTGCATCGCACCTGTGAATATTTCACCCTTTTTTGAACCATTCGCGCTGAAATCCGGGAAACGGGAAACATTTTCAACCCGTGTGACTTGCCTTGATATCTGTACGGCAACGAACACACCTTGGATCGGCTATGACGTCACCCTTCCCCACCAACCGCGAGGACGAGATGGACCGCAACACCAGCGCGGCAATCCGCAACGCCATCGGGGAACGGCTGCGCCGGGATATGGGGACCGACGACTCCCTGCCGTCGCACCTCCAGATGCTCCTCAGCGAACTCCAGCAGCGCGACAAAGACAGCGCCTGAGCGGTCGGTCCCCGCAAATCCGGGTTGCCTTTGTGCTCTGCAGCGGTGACAAGGCCGCATGCTCTCCATTACCGACATTTCCATCCGTATCGCCGGCCGGCTTCTGATCGACGAAAGCACGGTGCAGATTGCCCCCGGCGCGCGCGTCGGCTTCGTCGGCCGTAACGGTGTCGGCAAATCCACCCTGTTCCATGCCATCCGCGGCGACCTCTCGCTTGAGGGCGGTAGCATCAGCATTCCGCCGCGCTGGCGGATTGGTAGTCTGGCCCAGGAAGCGCCGGACGGGCCGGAGAGCCTGATTTCCGTGGTTCTCAAGGCCGATGTCGAGCGCCACGCGCTGCTGGCCGAGGCCGAGACGGCCACGGATCCCGACCGCATCGCCGACATTCAGACCCGCCTGGTCGATATCGACGCCCACTCCGCCCCGGCCCGTGCCGCCGCAATCCTGAGCGGCCTCGGCTTCCCGGCTGAGGATCAACTGCGCTCCTGCTCCGAATTCTCCGGCGGCTGGCGTATGCGCGTGGCGCTGGCGGCGACCTTGTTCTCGGCGCCCGACCTGCTGCTGCTGGACGAACCGACCAACTATCTCGATCTCGAAGGCACGCTGTGGCTGGAGGATCACCTCGCCAACTATCCGCGCACGGTGATCGTCATCAGCCATGACCGCGATCTGCTCGATGTCTCCGTGAACGAGATCCTGCATCTCGACCGCGGCAAGCTGGTGCATTATCGCGGCACCTATTCGAATTACGAAGAATTCCGCGCCAATCGCGAAGCGCTGCAGGCGAAGAATTTTGAACGCCAGCAAGCCGAGCGCAAGCGGCTGCAGGATTTTGTCGATCGCTTTAAAGCCAAGGCATCGAAAGCCCGCCAGGCGCAGTCGCGCGTGAAAATGCTGGAGCGCATGAAGCCGGTCGCGGCCATCGTCAGCAATGACGTGCGCGAGATCCACTTCCCCGCACCGGAAAAGATGCTGTCGCCGCCGATCCTGGCGCTCGACAATGTTTCGATCGGCTATGAGCCCGGCAAGCCCGTGCTCAGCAAGGTGACGCTGCGCGTCGATACCGAAGACCGGATCGCTTTGCTTGGCTCCAACGGCAACGGCAAATCGACTCTCGTAAAACTGATCGCGAACAAGCTGCAGCCGTTTTCCGGCGCGGTGACGCGCGCTGACAAACTATCAGTCGCCTATTTCGCCCAGCATCAGGTCGATGAACTGGTGATGGAGCAATCGGTCTATGATCATATCCGAAAGCTGATGCCGGAAGCCCCGGAGTCCAAGGTCCGCGCGCGTGCTGGCAATATCGGCTTCTCCGGCAAGGCTGCTGATACAACGGTGAAAAGCCTGTCCGGCGGCGAGAAAGCCCGCCTGCTGCTCGGCCTTGCGACTTTCTACGGCCCGAACCTGATCATCCTGGACGAACCGACCAACCATCTCGACATCGACAGCCGCGCGATGCTCGCGGAGGCGATCAACGAATTCCCAGGCGCCGTGATCATGGTCTCGCATGACCGTTACCTGATCGAGGCCTGCGCCGATCAACTCTGGGTCGTCGCCAACAAGACCGTCACCAATTTCGATGGTGACCTCGAAGACTATCGCAAGCAGGTGATGCAGATCCGCGATCCGCGCACGCCGGCGCGCGAGCGTGTTGCGACTGAAGACAAGCCGGTGCGCACGAAGGAAAAGCGCAGCTCGCCGAAGCAGCAGGTCGCCGAAGCCGAAACCGAAATGGCGCGCATTACGGGGATCATTGCGAAGATCGATACCGCATTAGCTTTGCCAGATATCTTTACGAAAGATCCCAAACAGGCGGCACAACTCACCAAAGCCCGCGCTGCGGCAGCCGATGCTCTGGCCCGGGCAGAAGAGCAATGGTTGAACGCCAGCGCGCTGCTGGAAGACGCAAATAGCGCCTGATCGAGGAGAATTCGTGCGGCCGCACGGCGGCACACTTGCGGCGAAAATGTGCCGTGCCAGATCACGGTCCAGGTGCGCGCGGATGGGGTTTTCTCGCGTGCCGATATTTGAGGGCCACCACAAAGATGGGCAACGCGAGGGAGAGCCAGCCCACGATGTTCCAAATCCCATCGCCGACGAGCGCGACGACCAGCCCGAGTAACGACACGACCATCAGCCAGATTGGGATACGGTATACCGCACGCAGGTCGATGCGGTGACGGATGGCGCCGGCTTCGGTTCGTGCCTCCCGAGACGCGAGCCGGCGTCCGCGCCGCGCTATCCACAGATAGAGCCCGCTGATCAGGATCGCGATAGCCGCGATATCCATCACCGCCCAGACGATCTTCAGCGGCAATCCGCCATAGTCGCCGAAATGTAACGGCTGGGACAACAGCACAGTCGAGACGTACCAAGGCAGGCTGCGTGAATCGACGAAGCGGCCGTCCATCGCATCGATCATCACCGGCGTCAGCAGACGCGCCGTGAGTGGCGCATTGCCGTGCATGAAGACGATGTAGTGACTCTGGCTCGAAAACAGCGAGCCGGGATAGGCGACGAAGAACGGCTTCATGCTCGGGATCGTCGCTTGCGCCGTATCAACGGCCGATTGCACCGACGCCAGAACCTGCGGACGTGGCCGGTTCTTCACCGAACCAACCATTTCGACCAGTTGTCCGTTCTGCCAGGCCTTGATGACGAGATCAGCCCCCGTATTGATGACGCCGGTGATGCCGACCACCATGACCCAGGCCACTGTCACGATGCCGAGCAGATTGTGCAGATCGAGCCACCGCAGCAGCGTCGATCGGTCGAAACGCATGGTGCCGAAAGACAGTTTCCGCATCGACACGCCGTAGATCACGACGCCGGAGACGGTCGCCACGACGAACAACAGACCCATCACACCGAGAAACAGTTTGCCGTAGAGGCCGAGAAACAGATCGGTGTGAAGCCGCAACAGAAAATAGGTGAAGCGTTCGCGCGTTTTCGCTTCGCTCATCACCTCGCCCGACATGGCATCGACGCGCAGCGTGCGATTCTGCGTCGGATGTGCGCCGGGTGTTGGAGCCAGTACAAAACTCAATTCGGTGGGGTCGTCGTGATCCCAGAAGAACGCCTGGATGAACTGACCGGGCAAGGCACGCTGTGCGTTGCCGGCCGCGATATCGAGACTTGCCGGTGCAGCCTGCTCCGATCGTGTCGGCTTCGCCGGGCCACCATCGAGCATCGCATCGATCTCGTGGCGGAAGATCAGCGGCAGGCCGGTGATGCACAGCATCAGCAGAAACAGC
>NZ_JBIIOT010000017.1:0-72794 GCF_044336785.1 Tardiphaga sp.
AGGCTCCCCCTCACCCGACCGCGCTTCGCGCGGCCACCCTCTCCCCGCAAGCGGGGCGAGGGGAAAACGTCGCATGCTCAACTATTCAGCTGCAAGTGACTTTGCCGCTTCCGCGCGCATTTCAGCGCGGGTTTTCGGCTTAGCCTTAATTTTCAGGTCGTCGAAATCCTGCTTCTCGCGCACGCTGTTGCGGTAGATCTGATCCTTGCCGGGCATATATTGCGGCGGGCAATAGGCCTCCTTTGCACCATACCAGGCCGCGGCCTTGATGGTGAACGACGGATCGATCAGATGCGGACGGCCAAGCGCGACCAGATCGGCGCGGCCCGCGGCGATGATCGTATTGACCTGATCTGCCGTGGTGATGTTGCCGACGCACATGGTCGCGACATTCGCTTCGTTGCGGACCTGATCGGAATACGGGGTCTGGAACATGCGGCCATAGATCGGTCGGGATTCCTTCACTGTCTGGCCGGTAGAGATATCGGCGAGATCGACGCCGGCTTCGGCGAAGGCACGCGCGAACAGCACCGCGTCATCGCCGGTGTTGCCGCCTTCGGCCCAGTCGGTGGCCGACAGGCGCACCGACATCGGCTTGTGCTTCGGCCATGCCGCGCGCATCGCGGCGAACACTTCGAGCGGGAAGCGCAGGCAGTTCTCGACGGAGCCACCATATTCATCGGTGCGGCTATTGGTGAGCGGCGACAGGAAGCTTGCCAGCAGATAGCCATGTGCGGTGTGCATCTCCAGCATGTCGAAGCCACAGCGATCGGCGCGCAACGTCGCGGCAACGAAATCGGCCTTCACCTTGTCCATGCCGGCACGGTCGAGTTCGGCGGGCACCTGGCTATCCGGATAATAGGGCAGCGGCGATGCCGAGACGATGTCCCAGGCACCTTCCGAGAGCGGACGGTCCATGCCCTCCCACATCAGCTTGCTGGCGCCCTTGCGGCCGGCATGGCCGAGCTGCAGGCAGATCTTGGCTGCCGACTGGCCGTGCACGAAATCGACGATACGCGTCCACTGCGCTTCCTGCTCATCGGTCCACAGACCCGCGCAGCCGGGAGTGATGCGCGCATCCTTGCTGATACAGACCATCTCGGTGAAGACGAGGCCGGCGCCGCCCATGGCGCGTGCGCCGTAATGCACGAGATGGAAATCGTTCGGCACGCCGTCTTTCGCCGAATACATGCACATGGGTGAGACCACGGCGCGATTGGCCAGCACCATGTCGCGCAGCCTGAACGGCTGGAACATCGGCACTTCGGGCTTGTCGAGATCGACGTCGAATCCTTGCGCCTTCACCTGCTTCGCGAACACCTTGTCGACCTGCTTGACGAAATCCGGCGCACGCAATGCGAGGTTATCGTAGGTAATCGCCTTGGAACGCGTCATCAGGCCGAAGGCGAATTGCACGGGGTCGAAATCCCAGAAGCGTTCGAGATGTTCGAACCAGACCAGCGACACGTCGGCGGAATGCTGGATCTTCTCGGTCTCCTCGCGGCGGCCGGTCTCGTAGGCATGCAGCGCCGCTTCGACGGTCGGCGCCTTGCCCATCGCTTCATACAGCGCGATGGCGTCTTCCATCGCGAGCTTGGTGCCGGAGCCGATGGAGTAATGCGCGGTTGCCTTGGCGTCGCCGAGCAGGACCATATTGTCCTTCACCCAGCGCTTGTTGCGCATCATCGGGAAGTTGCGCCACATCGAACGGTTGATCAGCAGCTTGTGGTCACCGAGGAAGTCCTTGAAGATCGCATGCATGCGATCGGCCGACTCCTGCTCGCCGAGGCCTTCGAGGCCGGCACGCTTGAACGTCTCGGCATCGGTCTCGAAGATCCAGGTCGAGCGGCCCGCTTCATACTGATAGGCATGCGCGATGAACGGGCCCCACTCGGTTTCCTGGAACAGGAAAGTGAAGGCGTCGAGCGGCTTGGTCGAGCCCATCCAGGTGAACTTGTTGGTCCGCAGATCGATCTCGGGCGAAAAGTGCTCGATATATTTGTTGCGGAAGTGGCTGTTGATGCCGTCCGCCAGCAGCACCAGATCGCAATCGGCGAAGCGCGACTCATCGGTGATATCGGCCTCGAAAATCAGATGCACGCCGAGTTCGCGGGCGCGGTCCTGCAGGATCAGCAGCAGCGTGCGGCGCGAGCAGCCGCAGAAACCATTGCCACCGACTCGATGCTGCGTGCCGCGAAAATGGATCGCGATGTCGTCCCAGTAGGCGAATTCCTGGGTGATGCGCTGATAGCTCGGGAGATCGTATTTCTCGAATGTGTCGAGCGTGGTGTCGGAAAACACGACGCCGAAGCCGAAAGTGTCGTCCGGCCGATTGCGCTCATAGACGGTGATCTGCGCCTGAGGCCGCTGTTTCTTCAGCAGGATCGCAGAATAGAGGCCCGCCGGCCCGCCACCGATAATCGCGATCTTCATGTCAGCCTCCGCAGTGCCTGAATGGGATATATTTTAAACCTAAAGCAATTTCTGGCAAGCCTGATCAATCGGCATGCTGCTGGCTTTGATGCACATCAAAAGGTCAGTGGCCATGGCCTGGGGCCCAACCGCCGGCATTGCGAGCACAGCGAAGCAATCCAGCGCCGCACGAAGAAAGACCTGGATTGCTTCGTCGCTGCGCTCCTCGCAATGACGATGGTGACCTCAATCCCCCTCGAATACCGGCTTCTGCTTGTTGGCAAACGCATGATAGGCGCGCGAAAAATCTTCCGTGGTCATGCATAGCGCCTGCGCCACAGCCTCCGCTTCGATGGCTTCGTCCACCGACATCGCCCATTCCATGGCCAGCATGCGCTTGGTCATGGTGTTGGCGTAAGTGGGGCCTTCGGAGATCTGCCTGGCCAGCGTCTGTGCGTCCGACAGCACCGCCTCCGGTGCCACGATGCGGCTGAAGAAGCCCCAGCGCTCGCCCTCCTCCGCGCTCATGAAGCGGCCGGTATAGAGCAACTCCGAGGCGCGGGCCTGGCCGATGATGCGCGGCAGGATTGCACAGGCGCCCATGTCGCAGCCGGCAAGGCCGACCTTGTTGAACAGGAAGCCGACCTTGGCGCCGGTGGCAGCCAGGCGCATATCCGACGCCATCGCCATGATCGCGCCGGCGCCGGCGCAGATGCCTTCGACAGCGGCGATGATGGGCTGCGGACAGGCGCGCATCGCCTTGACGAGATCGCCGGTCATGCGCGTGAAGGCCGTGAGATCGCGGGTGTTCATCTCGATCAGCGGGCCGATGATCTCGAACACATCGCCGCCCGACGAGAAATTGCCACCGGCGCCAGTGACGACGATGGTGGTGACCTGATCGTCGAACGCGCAGGCACGGAAGAAATCGGTGAGTTCGCGATAGCTCTGGAACGTCAGCGGATTTTTCTTCTCGGGCCGGTTCAACGTCACCGTGGCGATGCGACCATCGACCTTGAGCAGGAAATGCTCGGGCTTGTAATCGGCCAGCGGAAGCGTGACGGGATTGGCAACCTTGTTCTTGACGAGTGCAGTCATGACGTTTCCCTGAGATCGTATTCTTGGATTGAAGCTTACACTTCACCGCCGGCGACGGCGATGCTTTGCCCTGTGATGGAACCTGCGCCCGCGCCTGCCAGCCAGAGCACGGCGTCGGCGACTTCTTCGGGTTTCACGAGACGGCCCTGCGGATTGTGTTTCGCAAGCTCGGCAATGGCCTGCTCGCGCGTCCGGCCGGTCTTGCTCATGATGTTGTCGATGGAGCCTTCGAGCAGATCGGTCTCGGTGAAGCCTGGGCACACCGCATTCACGGTGACATTCTTGGTGGCAACTTCCAGCGCCAGCGAGCGCACGAGGCCGACAACGGCATGTTTCGCCGCGACATAGGCGCTGACATAGCCGTAGCCCTTGAGGCCAGCGGTCGATGCGACAGCGATGATGCGGCCCTGTTTGCGCGCGACCATGTCGGGCAACACAGCGTGAACCGCATGCACGACACCCATGAAATTCACATCCATCATGCGCTGGAACAGCGCGGCATCGGATTTCAGGAATGGCGCGGATTCCGCAGCGCCTGCATTGGCGACGAGAATATCGATGGGCTGGCGCTTCGCGGCTTCAGCGATCGCCGCTTGCATCGCAGCCTGATCGGAGACATCAGCAGACAACGCATGATGTGCATCGCCGGCCGCAACGACTTCGTCCAGCACTTTGAGATTACGGCCCATGATGGTGACGGTCGCACCCGCCTTCACCAATGAGGCCGCGATGGCGCGGCCGATGCCGCGGCCGCCGCCGGTGACCAGAGCGTGGGAGGAACGGGACAAGGACATGGCAGGCCTTCCAGCTTGGATGCGCCTGCCGGATATATTTTAAACTTCAAGCTTTTGCAAGAAAGCCACCTGCTCATCTTGTCGTCACCCGGCTCGACCGGGTGACCCAGTACACACCAAAAGAGCTGAGTTTACAGGATCGCCCGGTCAGGCCGGGCGACGACAAGGGAGATTGATCTTCACTCAGCCGCCGCGGCGCAGCGTGTCCGAGGGGCTTTCGCCGAACCGCACGCGATAGGCGCTGGCCATGCGGCTCGGATGGGTGAAACCGAGATCGAAGGCGATATCGATCACCCGCTCGCAGGGCTTGGCGGCGTGCAGCCGCGCATGCAGATGCGTCAGCCGGATATCCTGCAACATCTGCGAGATGGAGGTGCCGAAGTGCCGCTGGAAGCCGAGCTGCAACGAACGGATGCCGATGCCGGCCGCGCGCGCCATGCGCTCCAGATCCAGCGGCTCTGTGGCATGGGCCTCGAGATAGTGCCGGGCCTTTCTGATCACGCCGGGCAATGGCGCCGGGCGATGATCCATCTGTGCGATGGCATCGGTAAAGCTGTGGTGCTGCCCGGTGAGCAGCAGGCTGAGTGCCGCCTCGCGCAGCATGGCCGTCAGCGTCGCGGAGAATGCCTGATCCGGACCGGCATGTTCGGCGAGATCGACGAGATAATCGAGCTGCGCGCGCAAGGCGCGGCCGCATGGCGTGGTCAGATCGACATCCGGATCGAATTCGATCACGCCATCGGCGCGCTCGGCCAGCGCCGCGGCCCGTTGCTCGACCACGCGTCTCTCCATCAGCAGGATCAACTGGGCGCAGTCGTCCTGCCAGACCATCCGCGTCGGCAATGTCGGCGACAGCAGCGACGCGGTGCGTCCAGCGCTCGCACTCACCATCCGTCCGCCGGTACTGACGCGGGCATGGCCGCGCAACGGCACCTGCAGCAGGAAGAAGCGATCGAGGCAGCCGGGATCGATGCTGACCGAGCCGCCGTAAGACACGTAATTGATCGAGAAGCCGCCGAAATCGGCGCTGTTGTGATGCGCATGGAAATGCGGGCCGCTGCGCCCTGTCGGCGCCAGCCCGTGCGGACAGAAGATGCGGCCGATCTCGTCGGCAGCCTCGTCCACGTCCGTGGTGCAGACACGGGCAAAGGCGGCGAGCCGTGCAGGCACCGCGCCGTCGCTCATTGAGACCGCTCCACCCATCGCCATGGTTCGACTGCTCGCTTTGTCGGGATTGATACTAATCAACGGATCCCGGGCCGAACAAGACGCCCGGACGCCGGAAATTTTGCCGCTCTGCACAACGAATGCGCATGTGCGTCGCAATAGGCCGGCTGCAACGGCTCGAATTATTTCGTCCACCGGACAGCGATTTCGTTCAGCGGCTAGCGGGCGGGTTTGAACCGACGCAGCATCTCACGATCAGATAACGGAGGAGCAAGACATGGCTGAACTCGAAAAAGGCATCACCGAAAACGGCACGGGATATGGCGGCACGACCTGGAATATTCTCGGCCAGGTCTATTTCCCGAAGGCCGTGACCGACTCGACCTTCGCTTTCGAAACCAACAGCGAGCCCGGCCAGTTCGTGCCCGTGCATATCCATCCCACCCAGGAAGAATTCATCCTGGTGCAGGAAGGCACGCTCGATCTCAAACTCGATGGCAAATGGGTGCGCGCCCATGCCGGCGATCTCGTGCGGCTGCCGCGGGGGATTCCGCATGGCTATTTCAACAAATCGGACAAACCGGCGCGGGCCCTGTTCTGGGTATCGCCGGCGGCGAAGCTCGAAGCGCTGTTCAAGAAGCTGGATAATCTGAGCGACGTCGCCGAGATCGTGCGGATTTCCGCCGAGCACGACGTCGATTTCCTGCCGCCGGAAGCGAACGACTAGCCGTCCATCGTCATTGCGAGAAGCGTCAGCGACGAAGCAATCCAGACAGACGCAAGCGAAGAACTGGATTGCTTCGCTCCGCTGGCAATGACGGCCTCTCATTCACCCCGCAAATCCCACCGCGCAGGCCCTCGCCTGTGCGCCCGGAGATCTGCGTCCCAAATTCTTGCAAGACAACAGGAGACACGGTCATGGTCATGCAAAAGAATGTCTGCGTCATCGGTGCCGGCATTGCAGGGCTCGCGGCGGCCAAGGCTTTCAAGGGCCATGGCCACCGCGTCACCATCCTGGAACGCAGCGGCGATCTCGGCGGCGTCTGGGAACCGGCACGCTCATATCCCGAGGTGCAGACCCAGAGCCCGAAAGAGCTCTATCGCTTTACCGACAAGCCAATGCCAGAGAGCTATCCGGAATGGCCGAAGGGGCCGCAGGTGCATGCCTATCTTGCGGACTACGCGGGCAGACATGGCCTGCTGCCGCTGATGCACTTCAACACCACAGTCAGTGCCGTCGAACGCCGCGGCGACGGGCAGCCCGGCTGGGCGGTGGCGACACGCGATCATGCCGGGCGCGATGCGATCACCGATTATGATTTCGTCGCCGTCTGTACCGGCCAGTTCAACGAACGCAAGGAGCTGCATCACTATGGCGAGGACGGCTTCAAGGCCGCCGGCGGCGTGATCCTGCATTCGGCAGAGCACACCGATCCCTCGCGCGTCAAAGGCAAGAAGGTCGTGGTGCTCGGCGGCTCGAAATCGGCCACGGATATCGCCGTGCATTCGGTAAAAGCTGGCGCCAGCGCCGTCACCTTCGTCTATCGCGAACCGGTGTGGCGCATTCCCTATTTCGTCGGCGGGCTGATCAACTTCAAACGCATCCTCTATATTCGCGCGCAGGAAGAGATGTTCCCCGGCTGGGGCCTCAGCACACTCTCACGTATCAAGCATGCGATCGCAAAGCCGTTCGTCTGGGCGCACTGGCGTGGGCTGGAAAGCCTGCTCAAGGTCCAGCTCAAGCTCGGCAAATGCGACATGGTGCCAGAAACGCGCTTCGAGGATGGCGTGAACTGTTCAGTGCCTATCGCCACGCCCGGCTTCTTTCCGATGGTGGCCGATGGCCGCATCACCGCGATCCGCGGCACCTTCGATCACTATGACGGCAAGACCATCGTGATGGCCGGCGGCCAGCGCGTGGAGGCCGACATGGCCATTCTCGCGATCGGCTTCAAGCTCGACGTACCGTTCCTGCCGCAAGCCTATCGCGACAAGCTCGTTCAGCCTGACGGGCAGTATCGGCTGTATCGCGTGATCGCCAATCCCGATCTGCCGGAGATGGGATTTGTCGGCTTCAATTCGAGCTTTTGCTCGGTGCTGACGGCAGAGATGGCCGCGAACTGGCTGGTGCGTTACGCCGATGGCCAACTGGCGAAACAGCCGACGGCTGATGAGATGCAGGCGAATATGGACATGATGCTACGTTTCAAGCGCAAGGAACGTCCCGCGGCCGGTGTCTATGGCGGGCTCTGCGTGGCGCCGTATCACTTCAAGCATTTTGACGAATTGCTCGACGATATGGGCGCGACCGTGAAACGGCGCGGCGCGCTGGCGGAAAAGTTTTCGCCGCCGGATGCGGATGCCTATGCAAGGTTTCTGGCGTCGACGCCGGAGTATCGGGCGGAGCCCAAACTCGCGCCCGTCGCCAAGGACCAAGCTGCGCTCGTCTGACCTCGCCTTGCACTCGAGTTGTCATCGCCCGCGAAAGCGGGCGATCCAGTAAACGGCGACGGTCGCGTGTCGCACTCCAGTGAGTGTCTACTGGATCCCCGCTTTCGCGGGGATGGCAGTTGGAGCGTGGTCCAAAGACAGTTAGAGGCCAGCCTGCGCCGACTTGATCAGATCACGTCCGATCACGACTTTCTGCACTTCCGTGGCGCCTTCGTAAATGCGCAGCGCGCGGATCTCGCGATAGAGCTCCTCCACCTTGACGCCCGACTGCACGCCGAGGCCGCCAAAGATCTGCACCGCGCGATCGATCACGCTCTGCGCGGCTTCGGTGGCATACATCTTGGCCATGGCGGCTTCGCGCGTCACGCGCGGCACGCCCTGATCCTTGGTCCAGGCGGCGCGATAGACCAGCAATGCCGAGGCATCGATGGACGTCGCCATCTCGGCAAGGCCGGCTTGCGTGAGCTGCAGATCGCCCAGCGTATCGCCAAACATTTTTCGCGTCACCGAGCGGTGCAGGCCTTCGTCGAGCGCGCGGCGGCCGAGGCCGAGCGCTGCGGCGCCAACGGTGGAGCGGAAAACATCGAGCGTCGCCATGGCGACCTTGAAACCTTCGCCCTCCCCGCCGATGCGGTTCTTCACCGGCACGCGGCAATCGTTGAAATGCAGCGTCGCCAGCGGATGCGGCGCGATGACGTCGATGCGCTCGCCGATGGTGAAGCCGGGCGTATCGGCATCGACAACGAATGCACTGATACCGCGCGCGCCGGCCTCGCCCGTGCGCACGAAGACGACATATTGATCGGCGATGCCGCCGTTCGAGATCCAGGTCTTAAGACCGTTGATGCGCACATGATCGGGACCATCGGGCACCGCGGTCGTGCTCATTGCGGCGACGTCCGAGCCGGCATCGGGCTCCGACAATGCGAAGGCAGCGATCGCCTCGCCTTTGGCGACGCGCGGCAGATAGCGCTGCTTGATCTCTTCCGAGCCATAAAGCGTAATCGGCCCGGTGCCGAGCCCCTGCATCGCGAAGGCGAAATCGGCGAGGCCGTTCTGATAGGCCAGCGTCTCGCGGATCAGGCACAACGCGCGGACGTCGAATTTGTCATACAGCCCGCCATAGGCTGCCGGCACCGCAGCGCGCAGCCAGCCCGATTCGCCCATCGCCTTCACCAGCTTGCGGCAGGAGCCATCGGTGTCGTGGTGATCGACGAGGCCTGCGACATTGTCCGCAGCCCAGCGCGACAGATCCGTGGCCAGCTTGCGATGATGGTCTTCGAAAAACGGCCAGGTGAGAAATGTGGTGTCGGGCATGGAGGCTTCCTTGTCTCGCGCGATCCGCAATTGTTTTAAACCTAAAGAAATTTCCGGCAAGGGCGATTGTTGTTGCGCTCTGCATGTCATGTCCCCTCTCCCGCCCGCGGGAGAGGGACTAAGAACGCCCGACATCAAACCGCTGAAAATTGGTGCTGCATTGCACGCGCACTAGGCAGTTCTAGACCCTTTAAGTCTAAAACTATCGCTTTTCATATATCTCGGTCGTGCTAGGATTATCACGTCCGCTCGTACAGGAGGCCATCACGTGCCGCACTCGCAAGCCCTGACAACCAAGGACGGCCGCTTCGGCTACGAAGCCAAAGGCGATGCGTCGATGACGCCGCTGGTGTTTCTTCACGGGATCGGCGGTGCCGGCCGTGGCTGGCGTCCCCAGATCGATACATTCGGCGATCGCTACTTCACCATCGGCTGGGACGCGCCCGGCTACGGCGGATCGCAGCAGCTCGACGAGCCGAGCATTCCAAATTTTGCAGCTGCGCTGAAAGACTTTCTCGCAGAGATCGGCGCCAGGAAGCCGGTGCTGGTCGGTCATTCCATCGGCGGCATGATCGTGCAGCGCTTCCTGCATGACTATCCCGATCTCGCCGGCGCCGCCGTGCTGGCGCAGACCACATCCGTGTTCGGCAGCTCCGATGGCGAATGGCAGAAGAACTTTATCGATGCCCGCCTCGGACCGCTGGACCGCGGCGAGACCATGGTGTCGATGGCCCCCAATCTCGTGGCCGGCCTGATCGGCGACGATGCCGATCCGAAGGGCCTCGACCTCGCGCGCGATTGCATGGCGTCCGTCAAGCCCGACACCTATCGCGCCTCGATGAAATCGATGATCGGCTTCAATCTCCGCAACGAAATTGCAAACATCAAAGTGCCGACGCTGCTGCTGTCAGGCTCCAAGGACAACAATGCGCCAGCCAAGACCATGGCAAAGATGGCCAGCATGGTGCCCGGCGCGACCTATGTCGAACTCGAAGGCGTCGGACATCTCGCCAGTTTCGAACGCCCGAATGAATTCAACGACGTGATTGCCGACTTCCTCAAGACCACTCACAACCTCTCGGGATCTTCCTCATGAACGTGCCCGCCTCCAAGCTCGATGGCATCGTGCTCGATAAACCGATGTTCGATCCGAAGGCCTATCGTCTCAATGACGAGCAGGCTGCACTGATCACCAAAGCCCGCGAACTGGCGCAGACCAATTTCGCGCCGCGCGCATCGAAATGGGATCGCGAGGCGATCTTCCCGATGGAGAACTATCGGGACATGCACAAAGCCGGCCTGCTCGGCATCTCGGTGCCCAAGGCCAATGGTGGTTCGGGCGCGGACTACCAGACCTATTCGCTCGCCGCCGCCGAAATCGGCCGCTATTGCGGCGCCACTGCGCTGACCTGGAACATGCATGTCTGTTCGACGCTGTGGTCCGGCCCGCTGGCCGATGACCTCGACATGGATGCGCAGACCCGTGCCGATCACGAGCGTCGCCGCGCGGTGCATTACAAGCGTATCCTCGAAGACGGCGCGATCTATGCGCAGCCGTTCTCCGAAGGTGGCGCAGCAGCTGCCGGCGGCGTGGCGTTCGGCACCGAAGCCAAACCTGTCGATGGCGGCTGGATCGTCAACGGCAAGAAGATCTTTGCATCACTCTCCGGCTCCGCCGATTTCTACGGCGTGCTCTGTACCGAAACCGTCGAGGGCGAGAAGGCGTCCCGCCGCAACACGCTGTATCTGGCGATCGACGCCAAATCCGACGGCGTCTCCGTGGTCGGCGACTGGGATCCGCTCGGCATGCGCGGCACGGTGTCGCGCACGCTGATCTTCAAGGACGTGTTCGTCCCCGCCGATTCCGCGCTGATGCCGCGCGGCGTGTATTTCCAGGCCGCGATGCGCTGGCCGCATATGTTCATGACATTGTCGCCGACCTATATGGGCCTTGCCCAGGCGTCGTATGATTTCACCGTCAAATATCTGCGCGGCGAAGTGCCCGGCATGCCGCCGGTGAAGCGCCGCATGTATCCGACCAAGCAGATCGCAGTGGCGCAGATGCAGGTGAAGCTGGAGCAGATCAAGGGCATCTGGTTCCAGGCTGTCACCGAGGCCTGCGCCAACCCGACCAAGGAGCAGGTGCTGCGTGCCTACGCCGCGCAGTTCACCGTGATGGAAGGCGCCAACGAACTCGCGGCGCTGGCGATCCGCACCTGCGGCGGCCAATCGATGCTGAAGACACTGCCGCTGGAGCGCATCTATCGCGACAGCCGCTGCGGCGCGCTGATGCTGCCGTGGACGGCAGAACTGTGTCTGGACCGCATTGGGCGCGAAGCGCTGTATGAGCCCGGCGAGGAGGACGAGTAACACGCCGTCATTGCGAGGAGCGGAGCGACGAAGCAATCCAGCCTTCGCTTCTCGCAAAGTCTGGATTGCTTCGCTTCGCTCGCAATGACGACTACAACGGATATGGATCGTGGATCTCTCCAGCCTCATCGCCCGCAACGCGGCTTTCACGCCGGATAAGCCTGCGATTCATTTCGAGGGCACGACGCTTTCCTATGCCGCGTTCAACACACGCATCGAGGCGACGGCGAAGGCACTGAAAGCAGAATGCGGCGTCGGGCGAGGCGATCGCGTCGCGATCCTCAGTCTCAACCGTCCCGACTATCTCGTCCTGCTCTATGCCTGCGCCAGACTCGGCGCGATCCTCGTGCCACTGAACTGGCGGCTCGCAGTCGCCGAGCAACTGTTCATCCTGTCCGATGCCTCGGTGAAAGTGCTGGTTCTGGAAGAAGGCTTTGCAGCCATCCTGCCGCAGCTTGCGACCGACCTGCCCGACACTCGCGTCATCGCGCTGGATTTCACGCCGCCTGCGCCAGCCCAGACATTCGAGGCTCTGCTCGCCAAGGCGTCCGGCGACGGCCACAATCCGCATACCGATCTCGCCTGCCCGCTGCTCATCGTCTACACATCAGGCACAACCGGTCGCCCGAAAGGCGCGGTGCTGCGCCAGGAGGCGCTGCTCTGGAACGGGGTGATGAGCCAGCACATGCATGGCCTCACCTCGGACGACCATGTCCTCACCGTGCTGCCGTTCTTCCATGTGGGCGGCCTCAACATCCAGACCACGCCGGCGCTGCATCACGGCGCCACCGTGACCATCCACGCGCGCTTTACGCCAGACTCGACGCTCGCGACCATTGCCCATGAGCGACCGACGCTGACCGTGCTGGTGCCTGCCACAATTCAGGCCGTCAGCGAGCATCCGGCCTGGAAAACCACGGACCTGTCTTGCCTGCGCGCCGTCTCCACCGGCTCCAGCATCGTGCCTCCGCATCTGATCGCGCGCTTCGCGGATCGCGGCATTCCGGTGCTGCAGGTTTATGGTTCGACGGAAACATGCCCGATTGCCGTCTATACGCGACTGGGCGGAGATTATTCGCGGATCGGCTCGACAGGACTGCCCGGCCTGTGCTGCGAAGCCATGGTGGTGGACGATAACGGTCTTGAGCGCCCCGCAAACACGGCCGGCGAGATCATCGTGCGCGGGCCGAACGTGTTCTACGAATATTGGGGCAACGAGACTGCAACGCGCGACGCGCTGCATGACGGCTGGTATCGCACCGGCGATATCGGCACGCGCGATGCCGATGGCTATTTCTTCGTGCATGACCGCAAGAAGAACATGATCATTTCCGGCGGCGAGAACGTGTATCCCGCCGAGATCGAGCGCGTGCTGCTCGAACATCCCGACGTCGCCGATGTGGGCGTGATCGGGATGGCCGACCCGAAATGGCAGGAAGTGCCGGTCGCCTATGTGGTGCTGCGGGCCGGCTGTGATTGCACCGCCGAGATCCTGAAAGCGCATGTGGCGACACAGCTGGCCCGCTTCAAGCATCCACGCGACATCATTTTCGTCACCGACCTGCCGCGCACCGCGCTCGGCAAGGTGCAGCATTTCAAATTGAAGCAAGAGACAAAGGCCTCGACATGAGGCCATACACTCGATCCCTCATGGTGAGGAGGCGCGTGAGCGCCGTCTCGAACCATGAGCTGCAGGGCACCGGCGCTTGCGGCCATCCTTCGAGACGCGCGCAATTGCGCGCTCCTCAGGATGAGGACTGAGTGTGCTGGCGCCGTATTGATTGGGAGCTTGAGAGAATGAAGATCGCAGTACTCGGCGGCGGCAACGGCTCTTTCGCGGCCGCAGGTGATTTTGCGCTGCAGGGCCATGATGTTCGCCTGTGGCGTCGTGACGCCGAGGCTGTCGCCGCGCACAAGGCGGCCGGCTCGCGCATCACCGTGAAGAATGCGCAGGGCACGCATGACACGCAGCTCACGCTCGTGACCACCGACATCGCGGCGGCCATCGACGGTGTCGAGCTGATCCTCTGCCCCGCGCCGGCCTTCGCCCAGCCGGATATTGCCAGGCAGATCGCACCACACCTGACCGATGGCCAGGTCGTCTATCTGCCGCCCGCGACGTTTGGCGCGATGATTTTTGCCAAGGCCGCGCATGATGCCGGCAACAAGGCCAAGGTCGCCTTTGCGGAAACCGGCACGCTGCCATGGCTGGCACGCAAGCACGGGCCATTCGAGGTCGCCATCACCATCCGCGCCAAGCGGCTGCCGACCGGTGTGTTTCCGCTGTCGCTCTCTGATTACGCCTGCAAGGTCATCGACAAGGCATTCCCGGGCGTCATCGAGCCCTGCGGCGATGCGCTGTCGGGCGCGCTGATGAATGCGGGGCCCATCATCCATCCGCCGCTGATCGTGATGAATGCCGGCCCGCTCGAACATTTCCCGACTTGGGACATCCACAAGGAAGGCACGCAAGCCGCGATCCGCCGGGTCACCGACCAGCTCGATGGCGAACGCATCGCGATCCGCGAGGCACTCGGCTATCACGGCCCGCATTTCCCGCTGGTGCATCACTACAATCGCGAAGGCGAAGAGTGGATGTATGGCCGCGGCTCGCATGATCGCCTCACCGACAGCGGCGACTGGCGCGAGAATATCGTGCTGCTGGAGCATCGCTATATGCGCGAGGATCTGCGCACCGGCCTCTCCTTCTTCCTGTCCTGCGCGCAGCTCGCGGGCGTCGAGACACCGCTGGTGAAGGCGTTCCTCGCGATCGGCGGCGCCATCTGCGGCGAAGACTTCCTGCAAGGTGGACGCACGCTGGCCTCGCTCGGCTTCGGCGATCTCTCGCGCGATGCGCTGCAGAAGCTGTTGCGCGAAGGCTATGCCGCATGAGCGCCCGTCCGTTGATCGCCTGCCTTGGCGCAGGTCGCATGGGCCGCGGCATTGCCGTGGCCTTTGCCTATGCGGGCCACGAGGTCGCCATCGTCGATTTCAAGCCGCGTGATACCGACAAGTTCAGGGCGCTCGAGGTTGAGGCGATCGCTGAAGTCCGCAAGACCTTTGCGAGCATGGCGCGCTTCGGCCTGCTGAAAGACAGCGACATCGAGACACTGGTGTCGCGCGTCCGCGTCGTGCCGGAAGCCGATGCCGGTGCGGCGCTCAGCGGCTCGGCGATCATCTTCGAGGGCGTACCTGAAGTGCTGGACCAGAAGCGCGAGGCACTGGCGCGCGCATCGCAGCTGGCTGGCCCCGAGCCGATCATCGCCTCCACCACGTCGACCATTCTCGTCGATGATCTCTCCAGCGCGATCGAAAAGCCGGAGCGCTTCCTCAATGCGCATTGGCTGAACCCCGCTTATCTCGTGCCGCTGGTCGAAGTCTCGCCGGGGGCGAAGACCGATCCGGCGATCACGGCGAAGGTGAAAGAGCTGCTCGAAGGCATCGGCAAGGTGCCGGTCGTCTGCGCGGCCTCGCCCGGCTATATCGTGCCGCGCATCCAGGCGCTGGCGATGAACGAAGCCGCGCGCATGGTCGAGGAAGGCGTCGCCTCGCCGGAAGACCTCGACAAGGCGATCAAATACGGTTTCGGCTTTCGCTTTGCCGTGCTGGGACTGCTCGAATTCATCGATTGGGGCGGCGGCGATATTCTGTATTACGCCAGCAAATATATGACCGGCGCGTTGAACAATGATCGCTACGCCGCGCCGGAGATCATCGGGCGCAACATGGCTGAAGGAAAGATCGGCCTGCGGACGGGTGAAGGCTTTTTGAATTACGAAGGCCTCGATGTGGATGCCTATCGCGAGGGTCGACTGTCGGCATTCGTGGATCTGCTGAAGCATTTCCAGTTGCAGAAGCCGCCGGTGCTGTAAGGCGCCTCACACTTTGCCCTCATCCTGAGGAGCCGCGCAGCGGCGTCTCGAAGGATGGCGACGGAGCGCCGCATCTCATGGTTCGAGACGGCGCTTCGCGCCTCCTCACCATGAGAGATCGGAGTTAGACTTCCGGAAAACCGCGCAGCAGATAGCCGCGCAACGTGTGCAGCAGGCTGTTCAGGATCAGGCCCAGCAGCGAGATCATGATAAGGGGCACAAACATGTCCACGGTCTGGAACGTGCGCGCGGCCTGCACCAGCATGTGGCCGAGGCCATCGGATGAGGTGATCATCTCGGCCAGGAACACCACGATGCAGGAGATCACCAAACCGATGCGGCAGCCGGTGAGGATCGACGGCATCGCAGCCGGCAACACCACCTTGAACAAAATCTGCCAGCGCGGCGTGCCCGCCGCCTGCGCCGACCAGATCAGCTTCTGCTCGACCATGGACGCGCCGTAATAGGTCGAGAGCAGGATCGGAAACAGTGCATCGGCGGTGACCAGCGTAATCTTCGAGGCGTGATCGAAGCCGAGGATCAAGAGCAGCGCCGGATAGAGCGCGACTTTCGGGATCGGTGCGAGCACGCGCACCAGCGGCTTCACCACGGCATTGATCGCCGGATTCACGGCAGCCGCGAGGCCGATCAACACCCCGAGCACCACGGCGATGCCGAAGCCGGCGAACAGGCGGATCAGGGTCGCACCGAGATCATGCATGAAATCGGCGGTGAAGAATTGCGTCGCGAGGCGCCCGAATACAGCACCAGGCGGCGGCAACAGATTGGTCGGCGCATAGCCGAACGAAATCAGCGACTGCCACAGCGCCAGGAACAGCGCGATGGGAATGAGACCGAAGAGAAAGGAATTGATGCGTTCGCTCATGCCCTGCTCCTCACGTAAAGCTCAGGGGCATGTCGTCGCGCGGCTGCGACCAGCGCACCAGTGACATGCGGACCTTTTCGAACACCGCATCGAAGATGATGCCCATCAGGCCGACAATCAGGATCATGGCGAAGACGGTGTCGTATTGCGCCATATCGAGCGCATTGAAGAGAATATTGCCGGCGCCCGACTGGCGCGCGATCATCTCGGACGTAATCATCGTGATCAGCGCCAGCACCAGACCTGTGCGGCAACCGGTGAGAATTTCCGGCAGGGCAGCGGGCAGCACGATGCGCAGCATGCGCGACGGCGCCGACATGCCCATCGCAGCACCCGACCACAGCATCTTTTCTTCCACGGCTTTGCCACCCTGGAACGAGTGATAGATGATCGGCAGGCTGACGCCGAGAAAGATCACCAGCGTCTTGGAGACATCGCCGACGCCGAGCCACAGCATGATGATCGGCATCAGGGCCGCTTTCGGCACGGGATAGATGATCATCATCAGCGGATTGAAAAAATTCGCCACCGCCTTGACGCGGCCCATCATCAGGCCGAGCGGGATCGCGAACAGCACCGCCAGCGTGAGACCGATGGCCATGCGGCGCATGGAATCGAGAATGTTGCGGATCGATTCCTTGTCGGTGAGGATCGCCGGCACCGCCTTCAGCGTCTCGATCGCGGTCGGAAAGCTTTCGGTCCCCAATCGCATCGAGGCAATCTGCCAGACCACGAGCAGACCGATGCAGGCGAACAGCGGCGACAGCGCCTTCAGGATGCGGCGCGGCGACATCAGTGCGCTTCCTGACCGTCGTCGATCATCTTCTCGATATCGACGATGTATTTCTGGAAACGGGCATCGAGCAACAGATCAGCACGCTTGCGCGGGCGCTGCAGATCGATGTCGATGATTTCCTTGATGGTACCCGGCGAGCGCGACATCACGATCACCTTGTCGGAGAGATAGACCGCCTCTTCCACCGAATGGGTGACGAACAGCACCGTCTTGCGCTGGGTATCCCAGATATCGAGCAGGTCGTTCTGTAGCCGCGTGCGCGTATGCGCATCGAGGGCGCCGAAGGGTTCGTCCATCAAGAGCACGGACGGATCGTAAGCCAGCGTGCGCGCGATGGCGACGCGCTGCTTCATGCCGCCGGAGAGTTCTTTCGGATAGAATTTCTCGTAGCCTTTGAGGCCGACCATTTCGAGCAGCTTGCGGCCGCGCGCCTCGGCTTCGGACTTCTTCATGCCCTGCTGCAGCATGCCATACATGACATTGCCGAGGACGTTCTTCCACGGAAACAGCGCGAATTCCTGAAACACCGGACCGCGATCAGGACCAGGACCCGTGATCGCCTTGCCTTTGACTTTCACGCTGCCTTCGGTCGGCTTGACGAAGCCACCGACGATATAAAGCAGCGTGGACTTGCCACAACCCGAAGGCCCGAGGATGGAAACGAAGGCGCCATCCTCGATGCTGAGATTGATATCCGACAGCGCGAGATGGCTCTGGCGACCCGACGTCTGAAAGCGCTGCGAGACGTGATCGATCTCGATCATCGCCTGCGCAGGCTGACGTACAGCTTCCAGCCTGGTCTGAGCGTCCGAGCGCAGCGTTGCCACTTTCATTCCCGGTCCTTCATTGGTCATGCCCAATGCCGGCAGCATAACCAGAACCCGCGATTATTTTAAGCTTCAAATTTAGCCGGGCAGCGCCTTTTTGCTAGTCAGTCGTGCTGCACTGCGGTCGGCGATGGCGTAGGGCGGATTAGCGACGCGTCATCCGCCGGCCGATTTGATGGTTGAAACTCCGCGGCGGATGACGGCTTCGCCTTATCCGCCCTACGGATTAGTCGCGGTAATAGGCCTCGACATCGCCCGACAGCTTGATCAGCAAGGGATTGCCGTGGCGGTCCTTGGCGGCGCCCGCGGGGACGCGCACCCAGCCCTCGCTGATGCAGTATTCCTCGACATTGCTCTTTTCGACGCCCTTGAAGCGGATGCCGACATCGAACTGCAGAACCGCCTCGTTGTAATGCGGGCTGCGCGGATCCACCGACAGATGGTCCGGGATGGCGGGCTTGGTGGTCTCGGTCATAGCAGGGCCTCGATCTTGTCGCGCAGGGATTCGGGTTTGGTGGTCGGCGAAAAACGATCGACCACCCGGCCGGAGCGGTCGACCAGGAATTTGGTAAAATTCCATTTGATCGCCGAACCCAGCAGGCCCGATTTCTCAGATTTGAGGAAATTATACAATGGGTGCGCCAGCCCGCCATTGACGTCGATCTTGGCAAACATCGGAAACGAGACGTCATAGGTCTTCTGGCAGAATCCGGCGATTTCCTCGGCCGTGCCGGGCTCCTGGCCGCCGAACTGGTTGCAGGGAAAACCGAGCACAGTGAAGCCGCGGGCGCCAAAATCCTGCTGCAGTTTTTCGAGGCCTTCATATTGCGGCGTGAAACCGCAGGCGCTGGCGGTGTTGACCACCAGCAGCACACGGCCTTCGAAGTCTTTCAGCGACACCGTATCGCCTTTCAGCGAGTCGGCTTTGAAATCATAGATGCTGCTCATCGGGCCTCATGCAGTGATGGGATCGCAAGGCATCGGCGGTGTGCCGCCGGCCTCGATCGCTTCGCCGGCTGCGAGGCAGAGATCCTCGCGATAGCGGCCGGCAACGAGTTGGACGCCAGTCGGCGTGCGGCCAACGAGGCCCGTTGCAACGCTCAGCGCCGGTAGCCCCATGAAGGGAATGCCGATCTGCGGCATTTGTGCCGCCCAGACGCGCGCAAAACCTTCCTCACCCTCCAGATCGAGATTGTCGGGGAACGGCAATTCGCCGGACATCGGCATCAGCACGACCGCGTAACGCTGCAGGAACAGCTCCCAATCACGAACGAATGTGGAGCGGCGCACCAATGCACGCGACAGGCCGCCATTGTCGAAGTCCTTCAGCTTGTCTTTCTGCCCGCGCAGGCAGACGAGCGCTGCGGGATCGCCCTCGCGCTCGGCCGCGTCCAGCATGCCCTGATAGCCATCGCCGAACCAGATCGTCGTCTGCAGGAGAGCGGCTTCGCGCAGCGCCGGGGTGTTCTCGACTTCCTCGACGATCCACCCTGCCCGCTCCAGCCGCTTGCCGGCATCGCGCACCGCGCTTTCCACGGCCTTGGTGATTTCGAGCCCGTCCGGGCGCAGACACATGGCGACGCGCTTTTCACGCGGCTCGCCGATCAGCGGCACCGGCACATACCAGGGATCGCGCGGATCGGGTTGCGCCATGGCTTCGAGGCCGAGGCGGATATCCGCGATGGTGCGCGCGAGCGGACCCGACACCGCGGTGATCTGGCCGGAGATGATGCGCTCGGGCAGCGCCTGATTATAGGCAGCGATGCGGCCGACGGTGGGACGCAATCCATGCACACCGCAGGCATAAGCGGGATAGCGGATGGAGCCTGCGATATCGGTGCCATGAGCGATATGGCCGATGCCGGCTGCGACCGATGCACCGGCGCCACCGGATGAGCCGCCGGGCGTCAGCGAGGGATCACGTGGATTCTTCGTGTCACCATAGAGCTGGTTGGTGGTGAACCAGCGATAGGAGAAAGCCGGGCAATTGGTACGGCCGAGAATGACGGCGCCGGCCTTGATGAGATTATCGATCACCGGGCTGTTGCTCGTGGCAATGATCTCGTTCTGGATCTTGACGCCGTTCGAGGTCGCATAGCCCTTGTAGTCGATATTCACTTTCACGGTGACGGGCACACCGGCGAGCGGGCCGACATTGAAGCCACGCGCGAGCGCAGCATCGACGGCCTCGGCCTGCGCGAGAACTTCTTCGGGACGATGATCGACCACGGCATTGATCGCGGGATTCGCAGCATCGAGCCTGTCGAGACTAGATTGCGCCGCCTCTTTCGCGGACACTTGCCGCGTCTTGATGAGACCAGCGAGTTCCGAGGCCGACAGACGCCAGAGATCATTCATGCAGTGCTCCCGTATTTGCGGCCGGTTTTATCGCAGCATGTGCCGTGAATGCCAAATGCGGGTACGGCATTGCTGTCTCGCGGCGCCGGAGCGTCCGAGGTGTGAGCCGTTTTCCCCTCCAGACATGAGGGGAGGTGGCACGCCGCAAGGCGCACTTGAGTGGACTTGACGCTGCTCTTGCCTGCTGGATCGCCAGCAAACCCGAGCCGCGCAACGCCTTACGGCGCGCCACCGCGACGTTCTTCCTGATCGAAGGACCGTTCTTCCGGGTACTGGGCACTCCACAATGGGAGTCATCCGACGGATTTCTCCGCCTTCGCCCGCACCACGTCCAGCCGCGCTAGCGGCAGGGCCCCGTATTGGGCCCGGACGGTGACCCTCGACCACCCGAGTGCTGGGGATACGTCCTCCCCCGGCCCGCAGGCGCCGCATCCATGTTCCGCTCAATGACGCCTCATGAAGCGCCCCTCACCGAACAAGACGGGAGGGAGTATGGCGGCGATGGGAATTTTGTCAAGAACAAAAACGGAACGAAGGCGACGGGTGGTAGGATGGTTTGAGCCAACGGGTCGCGCGAAGCGCGCCCGATGATAAACTCCGCGAAAACCCGTCATTCCGTCGGTGCGGCAAACTCCGCCGATGGGTTATCGCGACGGCCTACGGCCGACGCTCAACCCATCCTACGGACGTCGAGCGTGTGTCACTTCACCCGCGCCAGATAATACGCCAACTCCACGATCTGCGCGTCGCTGATCGGCTGCATCACGTCAGCCATCGTCGCATCATAGCCGTGCCGTGAATTGTCCTTGTATTCGCGCATGGTCTTGGCGAGATAATCCTCGCGCTGGCCCGCGATGCGCGGGATGTTGTCGCGGCCGGCGAAGTCGGCGTTGTGGCAGCTGTCGCAGCGGAATTGCGAGGTCAGCGCCTTCGCCGCCTGCAGGCGCGCGGGATCGCCGCCCTCGACGGCCACCGGCTTCGGCAGCGTGGCGATGTAGTCGGAGAATGTACGCAGATCGTCGTCGGTGAGATCCTTCGCCATCTCGTTCATCGGCTCGAAGGTCCGCAGCTTCTCGCGAAACATATAGAGCTGGATCAGCGTGTAGGCCGGCTGCTGCGCGCCGAGCGATGGTGTGATCTCGGTTTCCGACGTGCCTTTCTCGCCGTGACAGGCGAGGCACGGTGCGACGCGTTCGGCGATGGGCTCGGCGGCGGAGAGTGAGGACGAGGAAAGTATTAGAGCAACGATGACTGCGAACGGGCGCATCGGGGACTTACTTTCTATATTCTGAAATAGCGACGGCGGTCGTGTCTCCTCTCCCCGCTTGCGGGGAGAGGGTCAGGGTGAGGATGCGGCCATCCTTCGAGACGCGGCCTAAGAAGGCCGCTCCTCAGGATGAGGGAAGAGTATGGCTCGGTAAAAGACCCTCATGGTGAGGAGCCCGCGAAGCGGGCGTCTCGAACCATGCAGGCCGAGCACTATCCATAGTCACTTCTTGTCGGCCACCTTCGGTTTGCCGTAGCTGATGCGATAGATGGCGCCGTTCCAGTCGTCGGAGACCAAGAGCGAACCATCCTTCATCGGCAGCACATCCACGGGACGGCCGACATATTTGTTGTCCTCGATGAAGCCGGTCAGGAACGGCTCGATCGACTTCACCGTGCCGTCCTTGTTCAGCTTGGCAACAACGACATCGCCGCCGAGCTTCTGCGACTTATTCCACGAGCCATGACGCGCGATGAAGATCGCGTTCTTGTAGGCGGCCGGGAATTGCTTGCCATTGTAGAAGCGCATGCCGAGCGCCGCCGTATGTGCGCCGAGCAGGCCGACCGGCGCGGTGTAGTCGGCGCAGGACTTGCCCCAACCGAGTTCGGGATCGAGGATATTGCCCTGGTGGCAGAACGGCGCGCCGAAATTCTCGCCGACCTTGGTGACGCGGTTGAGCTCGTCCTCCGGCACCGTCTCCGACATCCAGTCGCGGCCATTGTCGGTGAAGTACAGTTGCTTGGTTTCGGGATTCCAGTCGAAGCCGACGGTGTTGCGCATGCCGCGCAAGATGACTTCGGCGCCAGAGCCATCGAGATTCATGCGGCGGATCTGGCCGTGCTCCTCGCTATGCAGCACGCTGTTGCCGGGCTGGCCGACAGGGACATAGAGCTTGTTGTCCGGGCCGATGCCGATGAACTTCCAGCCATGGGCTTCGTCCTTCGGCAGCTTGTCGTAAATCATCACGGGCTTCGGCGGATTGTCGAGATTGTCTTCCACCTTCTCGATCTTCGAGATTTTCGACAGCTCGCCGATATAGAGCGTGCCGTCCTTGAAGGCCAAACCGTTCGGACGATAGAGGCCCGAGGCCAGCACTTTCACCTGGCGCTTGCCGTCCTGATTGACGATCGCATAAACCTTGTCGACCAGGCGCGAGCCGACGAACACGGTGCCCTTGTCGCCTTCGCGCATGGAGCGCGCATTGGCCATGCCGGCGGCATAGACTTCCACATTGAAGCCGGCCGGCACTTTCAGCTTGGCGGTCGGCAGCTTGTCTGCGGCGGATGGAATCGGCGGCGGTGCGACCGGCGCGAGCTTGGCGGCAGCGGCATTGTCGGCGGGACGGCCGATCAGCGGCGAGCCCGGCGGCAGAGCCGGTGCGGCAGCAGCGGCCGGAGCAGGTGTGGCCGCGGGTGCCGGCGCAGCGGCGGGCGGCGAAGCAGCGGGGGTCGTATCGGATTGCTGGGCAATGGCGCCGGTTGCAAAGACGCCAATGAAAACGCCGGCGAGCAATGCCTGCCGTGTGGACGCATAAATGGTCATGAATCTCTCCCTTTCGAAGGAAGCCCTCTATCGACCGTCACGAATCCTTGTCGCGCAGTCCGGGGCTTTCCGAGATTCACTGTCCGATATTTCAGTACCTCTGCGCAACCAAAACCATGCGCGCCACTGCCACGCACGCCTCAATGGCGCGTGGTCGAATCCGCGGAATCCAGCAGCGCTTCGCTGAAAGGAAATTCCAGCACGATCTCGCCCTGCTCGTCGGTGACTTCCAGCACTGCGGCCAAAAGATCGCGCTGCGTGCCCTCTGACCGCAGCAATTGCATGATCATGGAGCGTGCAACTTCCCAGGCGTGATCGGGATTGCGCAGCAATTCGCCATCGGGATCATCGACGACTTCCTCACCGAGGCGGGTGTTGAAGAAATAACGTGGCATGACGATCCCCGAACTTCCTGGATATTGCTGCGAGCAGCGGGCGATGGTTTTTGCCGCAATCACTCATACAAGGTTAAGAAACACGGCAGCCTTTGCAATGTTGCATTGCGGATTATGGTGCAGCGCACGCAAACGTGATTTTTTATCCTCTAAGCTGCATCCCATCCCTCACATTCTGATGACGAAGCAGTTGGCGAACCTTTTGCCAGCGATTACACTTACCCCATGCAGGATCGACTGCATTCAAGAGCGGGAGAGCATCATGGCCTGGAAAGCACCGAAAATCGTCGAAGTTGCGGTCGGCATGGAAATCAACATGTACGCTTGCGCCGCGCGCAAGTAAGATCCGACGTCGGAGCCGAACAGGGCGTCTTGCCGGTTTTTCCGGGAAGGCGCCCTTTTCGACTCTCCGCTCTCTTTTATCTCGCTGGCTTGAGGCGACCTGATGTTGCGTATCGTCGTTCTTGGAGCCGCAGCCGGCGGCGGCATTCCGCAGTGGAATTGCGGCTGCCCGATGTGCCGGGCCGCACGCAGCGGCAAGCCTGAATTGCAAAGCGGCCAGGCCTCCATCGCTGTCAGCGCCGATGGCCGCAACTGGTTCCTGATCAATGCCTCCCCCGACCTGCGGCAACAGGTCACCGAGACGCCGCAGCTGCATCCGCAGGATGGCGCGCTGCGCCATTCGCCGATCGCAGGCGTGATCCTGACCAATGCCGAAGTGGATGCGGTGGCCGGGCTGCTCTCCATGCGCGAGGGCTCGCCCTTCACCATCTACGGGCATGAGCGCGTGTTGGCGATCCTCAAAGCCAACAGTATTTTCAACGTGCTTTCCGAGACGAACGTGAAGCGCGAGGCGATCGAGGTGGATCGCAGTTTTGCGCCGCGCCTACAGGACGGCACCGCATCGGGCCTCGAGGTGCTGCCGTTTACGGTACCCGGCAAGAGTGCATGGTATCTCGAAGGACAGGCGCATCCAGCTGGCGCCGATGGTGACGGCGATACGCTGGGCCTGCGCATCAGCGAGACCGCGAGCGGCAAGCATTTCTACTTCATCGCCGCCTGCGCGCGCGTGACGCCGGAATTGACCGAACGAATCCGCGGCACGCCGCTGGTGTTTTTCGATGGTACGGTGTGGCGCGATGATGAACTCATCGCGGCCGGGCTTGGCCAGAAGACCGGACAAAGCATGGGGCATATCGCCATGTCCGGCGAGGACGGCGCGATTGCCTCGCTGGCCAATGCAGGCATCGGGCAGAAATTCTTTCTGCACATCAACAATTCGAACCCAGCCTTGCTGCGCGACTCCCCCGAGCGCGCGGCACTGACGACCACCGGCTGGCAGATCCCCCATAACGGGATGGAGATTACGCTGTGAAACTATCCGCGCTTTCGATCGACAACAGCGTGCCGCTCGATAATGCCGAGCAGCTGGAAGCAGCGCTGCGCGAGATCGGCGCCACGCGCTATCACAGCCTGCATCCGTTTCATAAGCTGCTGCATGGCGGCAAGCTCAACAAGGGCCAGGTGCAGGCCTGGGCGCTGAACCGCTATTATTACCAGAGCACGATCCCCATCAAGGATGCGGTGGTCATCTCACGCTTCCGCGATCGCGCCACGCGGCTGGAATGGCGGCATCGCATCGAGGATCACGATGGCGATGTCGGCGCGGAAGGCGGCATCGAACGCTGGCTGAAGCTGACCGAGGGTCTCGGGCTCGACAGCGCCTATGTCGAATCCACCGAAGGCATCCTGCCCGCCACGCGCTTCGCCGTGGAGGCCTATGTGCATTATGTCCGCGACCGCTCGCCGCTGGAGGCGATCGCCTCCTCGCTGACAGAGCTGTTTGCGCCGAACCTGCATGAAGAACGCATTTCCGGCATGCTGAAGCATTATGATTTCGTCAATCCGGACATCATGAGCTATTTCAGCCGCCGCCTGACCCAGGCACCGCGCGATGCCGGTTTCGCGCTCGACTACGTCAAGCAGCATGCCACAACGCCCGCGGAACGCCGGCTGGTGGCCAATGCGCTGATCTTCAAGACCAATGTGTTGTGGGTGCAGCTCGACGCGCTATATCATGCCTATGTGGATGGCCATGTGCCGCCGGGCGCCTTTGTGCCCACGGCCAACTAGAGATCGATCATGACGGAGCAGCCGCGCAGCCGTCGCATGGAAGTCTCCGAGGCGAGCAAGCCGATCTTGCCGCGCCACGCCCGGCTGAAATTCGACGAGACGCGGCAGGTCTGGGTGATCCTGGCACCCGAGCGCGTGCTGGCGCCGGACGAGATTGCGGTGGAGATTTTGCAGCTGTGCGATGGCGTGCGCAGTGTCGCCGAGATCGTCGATCTGCTGGCCGCCAAATACAATGCGCCACGCGGCGACATCGGCAATGACGTCATCGCCATGCTGCAGGATCTCGCCGACAAGGGCTTTCTCACGCAAGCGCGGGAGAAGACAGGATGAGTCCGACACTGACAGATGCCTCACCGGTCGTGACCAATGACAGCCTCGCCGTGCTGGAGCGCACGCGCTCGACGGCCGAGACATTCGGCATTCCGCTGGCGGTGTTGGCCGAGCTGACGCATCGCTGCCCGCTGCAATGCCCGTATTGCTCGAACCCGATCGAGCTCGATCGCGCCAATACAGAACTCACCACCGACGAGTGGAAGAAGGTGCTCAGCGAACTCGCCGAGATCGGTGTGCTGCAAATCCATTTTTCGGGCGGCGAGCCGACGGCGCGCAAGGATATCGTCGAGCTGGTGCAGCATGCGACGGATGTCGGGCTGTATTCGAATTTGATTACGTCGGCGGTGCTGCTGTCGCGCGACAAGCTTGAAGCGCTGGCGGATGCCGGCCTCTGCCATGTGCAGATCAGTTTCCAGGGCAATGAGCCCGTGGTGGCCGACCGTGTCGGCGGCTATCGCGGCGGCCATGCGAAGAAGATCGAGGTGGCGCGCTGGACGCGCGAGCTGGACCTGCCGCTGACCGTGAATGCGGTGATGCACCGGCAGAACCTGCATCAGCTGGCTGACATCATCCAGATGGCCGTCGATCTCGATGCCGACCGGCTGGAAGTCGCCAATGTGCAATATTACGGCTGGGCGCTGAAGAACCGCGCTGCCCTGATGCCGACCATCGACCAGATCGACGACACCTCCCGCATTGTCGATGACGCCCGGGTCCGCCTCAAGGGCATTCTCGATATCGATTATGTAGTGCCGGATTATTACGCGCTGCGGCCGAAGAAATGCATGGGCGGCTGGGGCCGGCAGTTCTTCAACATCTCGCCGGCGGGCAAGGTGCTGCCCTGCCACGCGGCCGAGACCATCACCGGGCTCGATTTCGAAAGCGTGCGCAGCAATCACTCCATCGCCTGGATCTGGCAGAATTCCGAAGCCTTCAACCGCTATCGCGGCACAGGCTGGATGCCGGAGCCGTGCCAGAGCTGCGAATTCAAGGAAGTGGATTTCGGCGGCTGCCGCTGCCAGGCTTTTGCGCTAACCGGCGATGCGGGCAACACCGATCCCGCCTGCACGCTGTCGCCGCGGCATGAAGAGATCTTCAAGCTCGCCGAGACCGAATCCAGCGAAGGCGCCGATCGCTTCCTCTATCGCAATTTCAAGGGCGGCACGCTTGAAGCCGACGACACGCATGGCCGCTGACTCCCCTGCCCCCGTATCCGGCGATGCATTCACGCCGCTCACATCCGACCATCTCGATGTCGGCGACGGCCATTCCATCTATGTGGAGAGCGTCGGCCGCAGCGACGGCATTCCTGCGGTCTATCTGCATGGCGGGCCGGGCTCGGGCTGCCAGCCCGATCATCGCCGATTGTTCGATCCGCAGCGCTTCCACACCGTTCTGTTCGACCAGCGCGGCGCCGGCCGCAGCAGGCCGAAAGGACTGCGCGAGCACAACACGCTGCCGCATCTGATCGCGGATATGGAGACGATCCGCCGCAAATTCGGCTTCGACAAATGGCTGGTGGTCGGCGGCTCATGGGGCGCCACATTGGCGCTGGCCTATGCGCAGGCGCATCCGGAGCATGTCAGTGGGATCGTATTGCGCGCCACGTTCTTCGGCACGCGTGACGAGCTGCACGATGTCTTCAACGTGATCCTGCCACGGCATTATCCGGGCCTGCACGAGGATTATCTCAGCGTGCTGCCCGAGAGCGAGCGCACGGACCCCCTACCGCATTTCTATCGCCGCATTCTCGATGCCGATCCGGCCGTGCATATCCCGGCGATCCGCGCCTGGGGCGGCACCGAGTCGATCCTTTCCGAAGTGGCGCCGAAACGCACGCGGCTCGATCGTGCGGCACTCACCAGCACGACCGGGCCGATGCCGGCCACACCGGCGATGGAAGCGCATTACTTCCTGCATGACGCCTTCATGCGGCCGCGGCAGTTGATGGACGACGCGGGAAAGCTGAACGGCATCCCCAGCGTCATCGTGCAGGGCCGTTATGACCTGCTCTGCCCGCCCGTGAATTCGCATGCCCTCGCTGCGCGCTGGAGCGATGCCGAGGTGCGAATCGTCGAAGGCGCCGGACATAGCCTGTATGATCCCGGCGTGCGCGATGCTGTCATGAAGGCGGTCGCGGATGTGGCATCAAAATTGAAATAGGACTGCATCATGCCGATGGCCGGAACGGGAATGCTGATGACGTCGATGGATATCGACGCCGTGCATGAGCAGGAGTTCAACCAATGGTATGACCGCGAGCATCTCGCCGAGCGCGTTGCCATCGATGGATTTCTCGAAGCACGCCGTTATGTCGCGGTGAATGCCGCGCCAAAATATCTCGGCCTGTATTCCACCGCGACATTCGATGTGCTCGACAGCGACGCCTATCGCACGGCACTGGCCAACCAGACCGCCTGGTCGCTCGCCAATATCGGCCGCTTCAAGAACATGCTGCGCTCGGTGGCACGGATCACCGTGAGCCGCGGCCAGGGGCGCGGTGCCGCGCTCGGCCTGGTTCGCATCCGGCCGCCGGAAGGCGATGTCGATGGCCTGCGCGAGGCGCTGCGCGCCCTGCTCGATCCCGGCATGATCCATGACATCATCTCGATGCATCTGATGGAGAGCGATCCGCGGCTGTCGAAGCCGCTGACGGATAATCCCGCCGCGCCGAACCCGGCGGCCCGCGACTGGTATGTGCTGATCGACGGCACCGATGCCGATGCCATCGCGCGCATCATGGAGGGGCGGTTTGATTCCGCTATCGCCACAGCCGGCGCGACAGCGATTTCGCGCGGGACCTATCGGCTGATGTGGGATCTTGTAAAAGCAGACTTGTGAGCACAGGACGCCACACGTCCGACAATTGATCTAGATCAAATCATCTATAAATAAAGGCGTTTCCGCACGCGCGAGGACGCGCGGATTAACTTTATGGAAGTACCCGCAATGTGACCTACGACGGGCCGCTCGTTCACAGAGCGAATCTGTTCGGGGCATATCCATGAAGCATCTTCGGTTTTCGATCAGCCTGCGCATCTATTGCATCATCGGGCTCAGCTTTTGCGGATTGATCGGACTCGCGACATTCCAGGCCACCAAGCTCGCCGATGCGCTGAAGCAGCAGCGTCAGGCTGAACTGCATCATCTCGTCGATCTCGCACGCAGCATCGCGCAGGACGAATACGACCAGGCGCAAAAGGGACGCAGCACCGAAGCGCAGGCCAAGCAGAATGCCGCAACGCGCATCGCAAAACTGCGCTACGATAACAACAACTATTTCTGGATCAACGACCTGACGCCGCGGATGATCATGCATCCGACCCGCCCCGAACTCGACGGCACCGATCTGTCGACCACGAAAGATCCCGACGGCAAGTCGATCTTCGTGGACTTCGCGGCACTCGTGCGCGCCTCCGGCGGCGGCTATTACGACTATCAGTGGCCGAAGCCGGGCGTCGATGCGCCGCAGCCGAAGACGTCCTATGTCACGGGCTTTGCGCCCTGGGGCTGGGTCATCGGCACGGGCGCCTATGTGGACGATCTGAAGGCGCAGGTCTGGGACAACAACCGGCAGGTGATCATCGTCGCCCTCGCCGTGATCGTCCTGCTTGGCCTGTCGAGCATCGGCAATGCGCGAACCATGTCGCGCGCCATTGTTGCCATGACCACCGCCGTGACCAAGCTCGGCGAAGGCGATTTCGGCATAGCCCTGCCCGGCTTGAAGCGACACGATGAACTCGGCGACATGGCGCGTTCGATCGAGCAGTTCAAACTGAAATTCGCGCAAAAGGCCGAGGCCGAGGCCCATGAGGAAGAACAGCGCCACCGCGCGACGAGCGAAGCCACCACAAAGGCGCTGCGCGAGATGGCAGAGACGGTCGAACGCGAGGTCAATCATGTGGTCGGCGATGTCGCCGCCGGTACCGAGCGGATGAGCGAACATGCCGGCCTGATGAGCAACAGCGCCGTCAAGCTCGGCAACAACAGCAGCAGCGTGGCGGCAGCCGCCGAACAATCATTGTCCACCGCACGGACAGTGGCGACCGCCTCGATGCAGCTCAGCTCATCGATCGCCGAGATTGCAACCCAGGTGAATTCGTCGCGCACCCTGACTCTGGAAGCGGTGGAAGCATCGAGCCACGCGCAGATCACCATCGCCAAATTGTCGGACGCGGCGGGCAAGGTGGGCGCCGTCACCAGCCTGATCAGCGAGATTGCCAGCCAGACCAACCTGCTCGCCCTCAATGCCACGATCGAAGCGGCGCGCGCAGGCGAAGCCGGCCGCGGCTTTGCGGTCGTCGCGTCGGAGGTCAAATCGCTGGCCGAGCAGACCGCCAAGGCCACCAACGACATCGCCCAACAGATCACCGAAATCCAGCAGGCCACGAAGGATTCGGTGACCTCGATCGGCCAGATCGGCGAAGCGATCCGCAATGTCGAGGCGGTGTCGTCGGTGATCGCGGCGGCAATCGAGGAACAGAGCGCTGTCACAGGCGAGATCTCGCGCAATGTCGCGGAGACCTCGAATGCGGCCCGCGAAGTCGCCGAGCAGATTGCTCTGGTCTCCCGCGAGGCGGTCGATACCGAGCGCCGCGCCGCGGACATCCGCGACGGCTCAGCGGAAATTGCCCATCAAGTGGATCACCTGCGCTCCACGCTGGTGAAGGTGATCCGCACCTCGACCAACGGCGCCGACCGGCGCAAATCACCGCGCATCGATCTCAAGAGCGAGGGCCTGCTGAAGCTGCGTGGCGCGGAGCTGGATATCGTGGTCATCAATCTCTCCCAGGAAGCCGCGCTGATTTCAGGCGCAGATCAGGCCAAGCTCGATGATCCCGTGACGCTGACGATTGCCGGCGTCGCCAGCCGGGTGAACGGCTTCGTGGCCCGCAACGACAAGGGCGGCACCCTGATCTGGTTCGAGACCACGCCGAAGATCAAGCAGATGATCGCCGACCTGCTGGCAAAGAAACAGGCGGCCTGACGCCGCCTGCCCAGCCTCGTTGAACGTATCCCGGGCCCGACGCGACCAAATCGCACGGGCCCAGACGGGCCGCCTCATCTTGCGAGACGCCCATGAGCCGCGTGCCCTTCGCCATCATGACCTTCGTCGCGACCGCAATGCTGGCCACGACGGCTGCCACGGCGAGCGAGGAGCCGGCGAAAATCGATCCCGCCAAGGTCACATCCTTCAACACCACGCTTTTTGCCAAGCCGCCCGCTGCCAAGGGGCTGACCTATGCCTGCTTCACGCGCCGCTACGACGCCGATCATCTGGCGCGGCATCCGAAGCAGAAGGTCGCTGCCATGAAGCTGCTGGTGACCTTCGGCCATCCGCCGGAAGAGAGCAGCACGCCGTACTCGTTCCGGCTCGGCTTCAAATATCGCCACCGCAAGGGCGACTGGGATTCCAGCGGCGCCTGCCACACCGTCCAGAGCAAGGAGACCGACGGCGAAGTGCGGCTCGGCTGCAGCGTCGATTGCGACGGCGGCGGCATCGAGATCGGCCTTGGCAAGACGGCCGATGCAACGCGCGTTCGGCTCGAACGTGTCCGCATCTGGCAGAACAACAAGCCAGACGACGACGGCGAAGAGCTCTCGGCCGGTGCCGACGACAAGATTTTCCGGCTCGATCGCACCAATATCAAGGACTGCGAGGCGCTGATCACCGATCGCAAGGAGCTGGCGGCCCTGCGCAGCAAGCGGCCGTGACCGTCGCGATGAGGAGGACGTCATGAACCGACGCAACATGCTGTGGAGCGCGCTCGTCTCGCTCGGCGCAGGATGGGCCGCGACGCGGGCGCAAGCCGCGACTGAGGCACCGATCGCCAGGCAGAAGGTCGTTTATCACCTCGCCGACAGCGACCGCATGAATTTTGCCTTCGGCAATATCCAGAACCATCTCGATGGAATGGGCGGGCCGGAGCATGTCAGCATCGTGCTGGTCGTGCTCGGCCCGGCGCTGCGCGGCTTTCATCGTGACGGTGCCAATCCGGACATCACCCAGCGCGTGGCGAAACTGGCCAAGGCCGGTGTCGGTTTTGCGGCCTGCAAGAACACCATGAAGGCGCAGGACGTGGCGCTGGACGGCTTGCTGCCGGGATTTGCAGTGGCCGACAGAGGCGGCGTGGTGAGAATCGCCGAGCTGCAGGCGCAGGGCTTCGCCTATATCCGGCCGTGACCGCCTGCCGTCGCTCAAAATTTACACAATCGTCATCTTGCCCCGCACACGAGATTGCGATCAGGGCGAAATGGAACCCTTCGCCTTGCCATGCGTAGGGGTTTGGGGCGATCATCGGAACCGGCTTGCGCGCGCGCGCCGTTCGCCTTTGACACAATAGAACCGAAGAGCATCATGAATCCCGTCAAAGCACTCGAATCCCATGGTCAGGCCGTCTGGCTGGACTTCCTTGCCCGCGGTTTCGTCGCCAAGGGCGACCTGAAGAAGCTGATCGACACCGACGCCGTGAAGGGCGTGACGTCGAACCCGGCGATTTTCGAGAAGGCCATCGGCTCGTCCGACGAATATGACGCGCCGATCGCAGCTGAATTGAAATCGGGCGACAAATCGCCGGCCGAGCTGTTCGAAGCGCTGGCGGTGGAAGATATCCAGCATGCTGCCGATGTCTTGAAACCGGTGTTTGACGCAACCAAAGGACAAGATGGCTTTGTGAGCCTCGAAGTGTCGCCCTATCTGGCTCTCGATGCCAAGGGGACGATCGCGGAGGCCGAACGGCTGTCGAAAAGCGTCAAGCGGCCGAACCTGATGGTCAAGGTGCCGGCGACGCAGGAATGCATCCCCGCTATCGAGCACCTGATCGGCGAAGGTATCAGCATCAATGTCACGCTGCTGTTCGCGCAGAAGACCTATATCGAAGTCGCCGAGGCCTATCTGAGGGGCATTGAAAAATTCATCGCGGGCGGCGGCGATCCCTCGCATGTTGCCAGCGTCGCCTCGTTCTTCGTCAGCCGCATCGACGCGCAGGCAGACAAGCAACTGGACGAGAAGATCGCCCAGGCGAATGATCCCGCCGAGAAGGACCGCCTGAAGGCGCTGAAGGGCAAGGTGGCGATCGCCAATGCCAAGCTGGCCTATCAGGAATATCTGAAACTGTTCGCCGGCCCGCGCTGGGACAAGCTCAAGGCCAAGGGCGCGCAGCCGCAGCGGCTGCTGTGGGCCTCCACCGGCGTGAAGAGCAAGGACTATCGCGACACCATGTATGTGGAGGAGCTGATCGGCAAGGATACGGTGAACACCGTGCCGCCGGCCACGCTCGACGCCTTCCGCGACCACGGCGAAGTGCGCGACAGTCTGGAAGAGAACATCGACGAGGCGACAAAGGTGCTGGCGGATTTCGCCAAGACCGGCATTTCGCTGGACAAGATCACCACCGATCTCGTCGCCGATGGCGTCAAGCTGTTTGCCGACGCCGCCGACAAGCTTTACGGCGCGGTGGCGCACAAGCGGGCGACCTCGCTTGGCAAGGCCGTGGGCACCCAGGCGCTGGCGCTTGGCGATACGCTGAAGAAGACGGTCGAAAAATCCACCGAGGAATGGCGCGCATCGGCAAAGATCCGCCGGCTCTGGCACAAGGATGCGACGGTCTGGACCGGCAGCGATGAAGCCAAGTGGCTGGGCTGGCTGAACAGCGTATCTGCCGAAAAGGCAAAACTTGCGGACTACGCTGATTTCGCCAAATGGGTGAAGGCTGAGGGTTTCACCGATGCCGTAGTGCTTGGCATGGGCGGCTCGAGCCTCGGGCCGGAAGTGCTGGCAGTGACCTTCCCGCATGTCGCGGGCTTCCCGAAGCTGCACGTGCTGGACTCCACCGATCCCGCACAGGTCGCGACGCTGGCGAAGACGGTGACTATCGCCAAGACGCTGTTCATCGTGTCGAGCAAGTCCGGCGGCACCACCGAGCCGAATGTGATGAAGAACTATTTCTTCGGCGAGGTGAGCAAGGCGGTCGGCGCCGACAAGGCCGGCGCGCATTTCGTCGCCGTCACCGATCCCGGCTCGTCGCTGGAGAAGGTGGCCGGCGAGCAGACATTCGCGCGTATCTTCCACGGCGATCCCAGCATCGGTGGCCGCTATTCCGTGCTGTCGCCGTTCGGCCTCGTGCCGGCTGCGGCTGCGGGTCTCGATCTATCGAAGCTGCTGGAGCATACTCTGTCCATGGTCCGCTCCTGCGGGCCAGACGTGCCGCCGGTGGAAAATCCGGGCGTGCAACTCGGCCTCGCCATGGGCCATGCGGGCATCGATGGGCGCGACAAGGTCACTATTCTCTCCTCGAAGAAGATCGCCGACTTTGGCGCATGGGCCGAACAACTTATTGCCGAATCCACAGGCAAGGATGGCAAGGGCTTGATCCCGATCGATGGTGAAGAGCTGGGCGCCCCCTCCGTCTATGGCGATGATCGGTTCTTCATCGACCTGCGCGTCGAGGGCGAAAACGACAGGGCGCATGACGACAAGCTGGCGGCACTGGAGAAGGCCGGCCACATCGTCACGCGCATCACGCTGCCGTCGATCGAACATCTCGGGCAGGAATTCTTCCGTTTCGAGATCGCAACGGCTGTGGCCGGTGCGGTGCTCGGCATCAATCCGTTCAATCAGCCCGATGTGGAAGACGCCAAGATCAAGACGCGCGAGCTGACGAGCGCATTCGAGAAGACGGGTTCGCTGCCGCCGGAGACACCTGTTGTGTCGTCTGCTGAAGCCGATCTCTATACCGACGCGGCCAATGCCGAACTGCTGAAGAAGGCCGGCGCCAATGGCGATCTCGCCTCCTGGTTGAAGGCGCATTTCCGTCGCGTCACGCCGGGCGATTACGTCGCTTTGCTCGCTTATGTCGAACGCGATGCCGCTCATATCGACACGCTGCAGGGGATGCGGATGGCGGTGCGTGACAAGAAGAAGGTCGCGACCTGCGCCGAATTCGGCCCACGCTTCCTGCATTCGACCGGGCAGGCCTACAAGGGCGGACCGGACTCCGGCGTGTTCCTGCAGATCACGGCGGATGATGCCAAGGATCTCGCGATCCCGGATTACCGTGCCTCCTTCGGCGTCATCAAGGCGGCGCAGGCGCGTGGCGATTTCGAGGTGCTGACCGACCGCAGCCGCCGCGCTCTGCGCGTGCACCTGAAAGGCGACCTCAAAGCAGGGCTCAAAGCGCTCGACAAGGCGATATCAACCGCACTGAACTAGGAGTCGAGATGCACCTCACTCACCCTGAACGCCGCCGCCGCTTCACCTCTCCCCACCGGGGAGAGGTCGGCGCGCAGCGCCGGGTGAGGGGGAGCCACACATTCGGACGTCACGCGGTGCGCCCCCTCACCCGCCCTGCTTCGCAGGTCGAGCTCTCCCCGGTGGGGAGAGGTGATCTACGGCGTCTGCGGCAGTTTCCAAAGCTCTATCAATTTCCCTCATCTTAGGACCACACCAATGCAGCTCGGCATGATCGGCCTCGGCCGAATGGGCGGAAATATTGTCCGCCGCCTGATGAAGAACGGCCACACCGCGGTGGTCTATGACAAGGACGCCAAGGCCGTCACCGGCCTCGCCGGCGAAGGCGCCACTGGCGGATCGTCGCTCGCAGATTTCGTCCAGAAGCTGGCCAAGCCGCGCCATGTCTGGGTGATGCTGCCTGCGGGCCATATCACCGAAACGACGATTGATGCGCTCACCAAGTTGCTGGAGCCCGGCGACACCATCATCGATGGCGGCAACACCTTCTGGCAGGACGATGTGCGCCGCGGACAGGCGCTGAAGAAGCAGGGCCTGTTCTATGTGGATGTCGGCACCTCCGGCGGCGTGTGGGGCATCGATCGCGGCTACTGCATGATGATCGGCGGCGAAAAGGAAGTGGTCGATCGGCTCGATCCCATCTTCAAGACGCTGGCGCCCGGCATCGGCGACATCCCGCGCACGCCCGGTCGCGATGGCCGCGATCCGCGCATCGAGGAGGGCTATATCCATGCCGGGCCCGTGGGCGCCGGGCATTTCGTCAAGATGATCCATAACGGCATCGAATATGGCCTGATGCAGGCCTATGCCGAAGGTTTCGATATTCTCAAGAACGCCAATATCGAGGCGCTGCCGGAAGCGCATCGCTACGATCTCAACTTGCCCGATATCGCCGAAGTCTGGCGCCGCGGCAGCGTCATTCCGTCATGGCTGCTCGACCTCACGGCATCGGCATTGGCCAAGAGCGGCGAGTTGAAAGAGTATTCCGGCTTCGTCGAAGACTCAGGCGAAGGTCGCTGGACGGTGAATGCGGCGATCGATGAAGCGGTGCCGGCCGAAGTGCTGACGGCCGCTCTGTTCGCGCGCTTCCGCTCGCGGCAGGACCATACATTTGCAGAAAAGATTCTATCCGCGATGCGCGCCGGTTTCGGCGGCCATAAAGAGCCCGATCAGCATCCGGATCCGAAGCGGCAGGACGCGCCTAACATCGTGAAATAAACGACGGAGCCCGCCGTGATTGCCAAGACCAGCGACAAGACCAAAAAGCCCGATCCCTGTGCTTTCGTCATTTTTGGCGTCACCGGCGATCTCGCCCATCGCCTCGTGATTGCAGCGCTCTATAATCTGCAGGCCTCCGATCTGCTGCCGGAAAAATTCTGCGTGGTCGGCATCGCCCGCAAGGGCATGACCGGCGATGCGTTGCGCGAGGACCTTCTCAAGGGCCTCAAGCAATATGCGACGCGCCCTGTCGATGATGCGATTGCGCAAAAGCTCTTGAACTGCGTCACCTGCATCGAAGCCGATCCGAGCGAGCCGGAAAGCTTCGACAAGATGAAAGAGCAGCTCGACAAGCTCGAGGAGGCGCGCGGCACCGGCGGCAATCGCCTGTTCTATCTGGCGACGCCCCCCTCCGCATTTGCACCGATCGCCGAACAGCTCGGCCGCACCGGCATGCTCAAGGAAAATGGCTCGTGGCGCCGCTTAGTCGTCGAGAAGCCGTTCGGCACCGACCTTGAATCGGCACAGAAACTCAACAAGAAGCTGCTCGGCCTGATGAACGAGCAGCAGATCTACCGGATCGATCACTATCTCGGCAAGGAGACCGTGCAGAACATCCTGGTGCTGCGCTTCGCCAATGGCATCTTCGAGCCGATCTGGAATCGCAACCATATCGACCACGTGCAGATCACCGTGGACGAAAAGCTCGGCGTCGGCCATCGCGGCTCGTTCTATGACGCCACCGGCGCGTTGCGCGACATGGTGCCGAACCATCTGTTCCAGCTGCTCTCGCTGGTCGCCATGGAGCCGCCGTCGCGCTTCGAAGCCAATGCGGTGCGTTCGGAAAAGGCCGAAGTGCTGGCCGCTGTCACTGTGCAATCCGAGGAAGAGGCGCTGACGAATTCGGTGCGCGCGCAATATACAGCCGGTCATGTCGGTAATGACGACATTGGGGATTATCTCAAGACCGAGGACGTCAAAGCGGGCTCGACCACCGAGACCTATGCCGCGCTGAAACTGATGATCGACAATTGGCGTTGGGCCGGCGTGCCGTTCTATCTGCGCACCGGCAAGGCGCTGGGCGTCAAGCGCACCGAAGTGGCAATCAAGTTCAAGCAGGCGCCGTTCGCCATGTTCAGGGACATGTCGATGGAGAAGCTCGCCGAGAACTATCTCGTCATCGCGGTGGAGCCGAATGAAGGCATTTCGCTGAAATTCAACACCAAGGTGCCCGGCCCCGCCGTGAATATCGACGGCGTCGAGATGAAGTTCCGCTACAAGGACTACTTCAATGCCTCGCCAGCCACCGGCTACGAGACGCTGATCTATGACTGCATGATCGGCGACAATATCCTGTTCCAGCGCGCCGACAGTGTCGAAGCCGGCTGGCGTGCGGTGCAGCCCTTCCTCGACGCCTGGAAGAAGGCCGGCAAGGATGGGCTCAAGACCTACAAGGCCGGCAGCGAAGGACCGGAGGAAGCCGATGAACTGCTCAAGCGCGACGGCCGCAGCTGGCGTATCCTGAGCTGATGGCAGAGCACCGCACCATCATCGAGGTCTCGGATGCCGCAGCGCTTGCCGCGGCCGCCGCCGAACGGCTGATCAAGCGGATCGATGCCAACCCGGATCGGCCGGCGATCTGCCTCACCGGCGGGTCGAGCCCGAAGCGGCTGTATGAGCTGCTGGCCACGGATGCCTATCGCAAGCGTGTCCCGTGGGAGCGCGTGCACTGGTTCATCGGCGATGATCGCTTCGTGCCCGAGAGCGATGCGCTGAATAATATGGCGATGGCCAAGGGCGCGTTTCTCGATGCCTGCGCGCCGGCTGCAAATGTGCATGCGATCAACACGGACGCTGCCAAGCCTGATGAAGCCGCGGCGCTCTATGCGCGCGAGCTGCAGGCGTTCTACGGCAGCGACAAGCTCGACCCCGCCAAGCCGCTCTTCGATCTCGTGCTGCTCGGCGTCGGGCCGGATGGCCATGTGGCGTCGCTCTTCCCCGGCTATCCCGGCATCGAGGTCAAGGATCGCTGGGTGGTCGGCGTGCCCGAGGCGCATGTGAAGCCGTTCGTGCCACGTGTCAGCCTGACGCTGCCGCCCCTCGCCTCCTGCCACGAGATGCTGTTTCTCATGAGCGGCGAGGACAAGCGTGCCATTCTCGGCCGTGTGTTGGCGGGCGAGGATCTGCCCGCCAATCGTGCGCGCTCGCATGGCGAAACGATTTGGCTTTGCGATCGCGCGGCCCTCCCGGAGGGCGACAGTGTCTGATCCGGCGCCGAAGGCACTCATCGTGATGGGCGTGTCGAGCTCGGGCAAGAGCTCGATCGGGAAGGCTTTGGCCGACCGGCTCGGCTGGCGGTTTGCGGACGGTGACGACTTTCATCCACCCGCGAATGTCGAAAAACAGCGCGCCGGCCAGCCGCTCACCGACGAAGATCGCTGGCCCTGGTTGCAGAGCATTGCCGACGAGATCGACCGCATCACTGCCGAAGGCGGCAGGCTGGTCGTGGCTTGTTCGGCGCTGAAGCGGGTCTATCGCAATCTGCTGGTTCATGGCCGGCACGATATTCGCATCGTCTATCTCGATGGATCGAAGGAGCTGATCGGCAAACGCATGGCGGCGCGCAAGAATCACTTCATGCCGCCGTCGTTGCTGGACAGCCAGTTCAAGACGCTGGAAGTGCCCGGTCCCGATGAGCGCGTGATCACGGTGTCCATCGACGACGAGATTGACGGCATCGTGGATGCCATCATGAAGCAACTGCCGACCTGAAGGATCGCACCATGACCAAGATCGCTCTCGTCGTTTCCGATGTGGACGGCACGCTGGTGACCCATGACAAGCGACTGACCGACAAGGCCAAGGCCGCGGTCAAGAAACTGGAAGACAACGGCATCGGCTTCACCATTACGTCGAGCCGTCCCCCGGTGGGCATGCGCTTCCTCATCGAGCCGCTCGGCATCACGCTGCCGATCGGGCCGTTCAATGGCTCATCGATGGTGGATGGTGATCTCAAGCCGATGGTGCAGCATCTGATCGGCGAGGCGGCGGCACGCAAGAGCATCGAGATCCTCGACAAATATGGCGTCGATGTCTGGATCTTCACCAATGACGACTGGGTCATCAAGCGCGACGACGGCAAATATGTGCCGCATGAGCGCGACACCATCCAGCATGCGCCATTGATGGTGGAGGATTTCGGCCCGTATTACGCCAAGGCCTGCAAGATCGTCGGCGCAAGTTCGGACTTCCCGCTGCTGGAGCGCTGCGAGACCGAGATGCAGCAGGTGCTGGGCGACAGCGCGGTCGCCGTGCGGTCGCAGAATTATTATCTCGACGTGACGCCGCCGAACCAGAGCAAGGGGACGTTCGTGAAGGCGATGGCGGAACGACTCGGCATCTCGCTGGAGGCGATCGCGACGGTGGGCGATATGCGGAATGATCTGCCGATGTTCGCCGTGTCCGGGATGTCGGTGGCGATGGGGAATGCGAGTGACGCCGTGAAAGCGCAGGCGACGGATGTCACGACGTCGAATGAGGATGAGGGATTTGCGGGGGCCGTGGAGATTATCTTGAAGAGGAACGCTGTTTCGTAGCGTCGATACCTCAAACATAGCCTCATCCTGAGAGTCTGTCTCATAAAGCGATGGGGTATTTTTGGCTCGACTTGCTCAGGACATTAATCCCAACTCGCTTCTCCGTCCCTCATCCTGAGGAGCCGCGCAGCGGCGTCTCGAAGGATGGCCGCAGGCTCTGAACCCGGCCAACTCATGGTTCGAGACGGCGTCACGCGCCTCCTCACCATGAGGACAGAGGTCGGGGTGTCGCTCGCTTCACTTCGCCCTTTCCTTCTTTTTCTCCTGCGGCCGCTTCGCCCCCGCCAGATTATGGGCCACCGCGATCAACGCGATATGCGTGAGCGCCTGCGGAAAATTGCCCGTCTGGCGCTTGGCGCCGCTATCATATTCTTCCGCGAGAAGCCCGACATCATTGGCGACGCCGACGACGCGGTCGAACAGTTCTTCCGCCTTCGCGATCTCGCCCATCTGGATATAGGCCTCGGCCAGCCATAATGAGCAGGCGAGAAACGCGCCTTCCGCCGGCTGGATTTCGCCGGTGACCTCGCGCGGATCGTGGCGCAACACAAAACCATCACGCATCAGATATTTTTCGGTCGCTGCAATAGTCCCCGTCACGCGGGGATCGTCGATCGGCAGGAAGCCGACGGCGGGCAGCAACAGGATGGCGCCGTCCAATGTGTCCGACCCATAGGACTCAACGAAGGTGTTTTCGCGGGGATCAAAGCCCTTCTCGCAGACGTCGCGGTGGATCTCGTCGCGCAGCGCTTTCCATCTGTCCAGCGGCGCTTCGAGATCGAACATTTCCGCGCTCTTGATGGCCCGATCGAAGGCGACCCAGCACATCACTTTCGACAGCACATAATGCTTGCCGTTGCCGCGGCGCTCCCAGATGCCGTGATCCGGGCGGCTCCACACCGAAGCCAGATGTTCGAGAATCTCGCCTTCCACCGCCCAGGTGCCGTCGTCGAGATCGAGCTTGGCCACGCGGCTCTGATGGAAGCTGTCGATCAGCTCACCATAGACATCGAGCTGCAATTGCGCATGGGCGGCGTTGCCGATGCGCACCGGCAGCGCGCCGCCATAACCGGGCAACCAATCGGCCTCCCATTCCAGCAGGCGGCGCTGGCCCATGATGCCATACATGATCTGCATCTCGGACGGCGAGCCGGCCACGGCGCGCAGCAGCCAATGATGCCAGGCGCGCGCTTCGTCGGTGTAGCCGCTGTTCATCAGCACCAGCAGGGTGAAGGTCGCGTCGCGCAGCCAGCAGAAGCGGTAGTCCCAGTTTCTGCTGCCGCCGAGCTTCTCGGGCAGCGATGTGGTTGGCGCAGCCACGATGCCGCCGGATGGCGCATAGATCAGCGCCTTCAGCGTGATCAGCGAGCGCATCACCAGATCGCGATGCTCGCCTTTATAGGTGCAGCGACCGCTCCATTCCTTCCAGAATTCCTCGGTGTCCTTCAGCGCGTGATCGACATTGATCGCGGCGGGCACCTTGAGATGCGAGGGCCCATAAGTGAGCACGAATGGCACGCTGTCGCCCTGCTTGATCTCGAATTCGGCGACGGTGGTGAGGTTCTCGCCATGGGTCTCCACCGGCGTGTGCAGCACCGCCATATCCGGCCCGCAGATCGCCAGCAGCGCGCCATCGTCGTCGCGCTTCACCCATGGAATGGCGGTACCGAAACCGAAGCGGATGATCATTTCCATCCGCATTTTTACGGTGCCACGCTCGCCGCGCACGATGCGGACGATGTCGGAGGCGGCCCCACGCGGCGGCATGAAATCGATCAGCGTGACGGCGCCGTCGTCGGTCTCCAGCGTCGTTTCCAGGATCAGCGAGTCGCCGCGATAGCGCCGCTTGCAGGTCTTGATCGGCGCGGCGGGAGCAATCAGCCAGCGACCGTGATCCTTGGTGCCAAGCAATGCGGTGAAACAGGCATCGGAATCAAACGCCGGCCAGCACAGCCAGTCGATGGAGCCGTTGCGATTAACGAGCGCGGCGGTCTCACAATCGCCGATCAGAGCGTAGTCTTCGATATTGCTGAACAAGATATCTCCGCCGCTGATAAGGGTTAGGTCACTGCGGACGAACTCCTCTCCGCAGTCGCAATCTTCAGGGCGTCGCGATCGATGCTGTCCACCAGATGCTCCACCGTGGCGGGCAGACGCTGCCGCCAGTTGGGATGCTCGTCGATGGTGCCGGGAATATTCGGCTGATCGGTGACGCCAAGCAGATCTTCCAACGCGATGGCTTCGAGACGGGTCCGCGTGCGCGCGAGAAAGTGAGCGACGCCGTAGAAATCGGTGCGGTCGATGCCATTCTGTCGCAGCACCTCGTCCAGCATCTGCAGGGCATAGCGGCGCGCATCGTCGCTCTCGCCGGGATCGATGCCGATGGAGCGCTTGAGCTGCAGGTCGTGATAGCTGCGCCAGCCGCTATAGGTCGGCAGATCATGGGTGTTGAAGGTCACCAGTGCATTCGGTTGGTAATAATCGATGCCGCGGAACGCATAGCGCTCGTCGCGCTCGAACATCATGACGAGATACGACCAGATACCCCATGCGGCCATATGATCGCGGAAACCGTCGGGGACGGTGCCGAGATCTTCACCGATGACGACGCAATTGTTGTCGACACTTTCCTGCGCGGTGACGGCGAGCAGCGCTTCCAGCGGCATTTTGACATAGGCACCGTTGTTCGGACGATAGCCATGCGGCACGACATAGAGGCGGTTGAGGCCGAGCACATGATCGAGCCGGATGGCGCCGGCGTAACGCATGGAGGCGCGCAGCATCTCCTTGAACGGCGCAAAGCCCTTGGACTCCAGGCCGGCCGCGTTGAAGCCGGCGAGACCCCAGTTCTGGCCGGCGGGCTGCAGCGCATCGGGCGGCGCACCGACGGAGAGATGCCGCGAGATCGCGACCTGCTCATTCCAGGCATCGAATCCGCCCGCCTGCACGCCGACGGCGACATCGAGGTAGAGGCCGACCGGCATTTTCAGTTCGATGGTGAGATCGAAACAGGCCTTGAGCTGAAGGTCGGCATTCCATTGCACATATTCGATGAAGGCGACTTCGGCGCCATCAGGGCCAGCGCGAAGCTCGGCGCATCTGGCGTCGTCGGGATGCTGCCATTCGGTCGGCCAATCCCACCAGGCTTTCTGGTAGCGATGGCGCAGCACCTCGAAACAGGCGAAACGCGTCAGCAGCGGACGCTCGTTGCGGAATGCAGCGAGGGCGGCCTGACGCGGTGATTTTGAATCGGCCTGAAATACCTCGAAGGCGGCGCGCAGGGCTTTCCATTTGGCGGTCGCGACGGCCGGATAATCCACCAGCGTCGAGCGCCGGAGCGGCGCCAGTTCGCTATCGGCGGCCCCGGTGAATTCCGGCAGCGCCTCGACATCGATATAGAGCGGATTGAGAAACAGCCGGCTGTTCGGCGAATACGGGCTGCATTCGGATGGGCGATCGTCGAACAGCGCATGCAGCGGGTTCAGACCCACGCCACCGGCACCGAGGCGGGCCCCGGCGCGGATCAGACTCTGCAGATCGGTGAAGTCACCAATGCCCCAATTGCGCTCCGAGCGCAGGCCGTAGAGTTGCACGGCCACGATCCAGCTGCGCTCGAATGTGCCGGCATAGGCCTTGCCTGGCGCCACCACGAGGGCGGCCTCTTCCGAATAGAGCGAGGCGTCGGCCAGCCGCAGGCGGTGCACGCCGATGGGCAGATCGGCCGGCCAGGCGATCTCTCGGCCATTGGCCGAGCCCTCGGCCACGAGCCGATCGCCGTCCCACACCTCCCATTTCAGCGGCCCTGTCACAGCCTCGGTCAGCTGCGTCCGGCCACCCTCGCCCGCCGGCAGCGCCACCACATGATCGAGAAAACGGCGCGGGGCGCGCACCGGCAGCGCGTCGAGAATGATCTTCAGCGCGGCGGCGTCAGTGGTGTGCCACTGTCCCTGTCCGTCGTGAAAACCGGTCTGGATGCCGAGTTCGGCGGCTTTGGCGTCAAGGTCCATTCGGCACGCACTTTGCAGGGCAAACAACTGCGGAACAATTCCAAGTTGCTGCGAGATTTCAGGAGGTTAACGAAGAGGATAGCCAGTTTTCAACGCAATGTCCTAAGCTCGGTTCCATGGGGAACCAAACCCCTGTCACGAGGCTTCTTATACAATTGCAGCGTCTTGTCTCCACACGGGCGCAGACATCCCTCTTGTTGATGGCATCACCGTGAACAGAACATCTCAGACCACTGCAAGCACCGCCATGGGCGGCGCGTTCCATATCGAGGATATCTACCCCATCATCGATGGCGGTCGCTTTCCGGTCAAACGCATTGCGGGCGAAGCCATCGAGGTCTGGGCGGATATCTATCGCGACGGTCACGAGATCATCGACGCCGCCATCGTCTGGCGCCGCGAGCAGGATCGCGACTGGCAGCGGGCGCCGATGACGATGGACGTCAACGACCGCTGGCACGGCACCTTCACACCCACGGCCATCGGCCGCTATGTCTATGCCATCGAGGCCTGGACGGACGAATTCGCCACCTGGCGCCACGGCTTCGACCTGAAGCTGAAGGCCGGCCAGGATGTCACGCTCGACGCGCTGGAAGGCGCGGGGATGATGACCAAGGCGCAGTCCGGCGGCGAAGAGGCGTCGGCTTTCATCGTCAAGCAATGCGAGGCCTATCTGCAGACCGGCGAAACCGAGCCGCTGCGCTCGCCAAAACTGCGCGAAGCCATGGCTGAAGCGCAACCGCGCCCGGATCTCACCCGCTCTGCGCTGCTGCCGCTGATGATCGACCGCGAGCGCGCCCGCAACGGCGCCTGGTACGAGATGATCCCGCGCAGCCAGAGCAAGCTGCCCGGCCAGCATGGCACGTTCCGCGATTGCATCGAACGCCTGCCCGAGATCGCCGCGATGGGATTCGACGTGCTGTATTTCACGCCGATCCACCCGATCGGCGAGACCAACCGCAAGGGCAAGAACAATTCGCTGACCGCCGAGCCCGGCGATGTCGGCAGCCCCTATGCCATCGGCGGCAAGGAAGGCGGCCATGACGCGATCCACCCCGATCTCGGCACGCTGGAGGATTTCCATGCGGTGATCGCGGCCTGCAAGCAGCACGACATGGAAGTCGCGATCGACGTCGCCGTGCAGTGCTCGCCGGACCATCCATGGGTCAAGCAGCATCCGGACTGGTTCAAGCGCCGGCCGGACGGCTCGATGAAATATGCCGAGAATCCGCCGAAAAAATATCAGGACATCCACAATCCCGACTTCACCTGCGACGATGCCGGCTCGCTGTGGAATGCGCTGCGCGACATGCTGCTCTATTGGTGCGATCAGGGCGTCAAGATTTTCCGCATCGACAATCCGCACACCAAACCCCTGCGGTTCTGGGAATGGGCGATCCATGAGGTGCAGCTGAAGCATCCGGATGCGCTGTTCCTCGCTGAAGCGTTCACGCGACCGAAGCTGATGAAGGGCCTGGCGAAGCTCGGTTTCTCTCAGAGCTACACCTATTTCACCTGGCGCACGGCGAAGTGGGAGATCGAGCAGTATCTCAACGAGCTGTGCCGCTATCCCGAGCGCGAATATTATCGGCCGAACTTCTTCGTCAACACGCCGGACATCCTGCCCTATCACCTGCAATCGGGTGAGCAGTGGATGTTCAAGTCGCGCGTGGCGCTGGCTGCTGTTCTGTCCTCGGTCTACGGCGTCTATAACGGCTTCGAGCTGCTCGAACACGAGGCCATTCCGGGCAAGGAAGAATATCTCGACTCCGAGAAATATGAGATCAAGACGCGCGACTGGCACAAGCCGGGCAACATCATCCCATACATCACCGCGTTGAATTTCGCCCGCCGCGCCAATCCGGCGCTGCAGCAGATCTCCAACCTGCGCTTCATGCCGGTGGAGAACGACAACATCATCGGCTTTGTGAAGACCTCGGTAGATGGCACCAACACGGTGGCCGGTGCCATCGCGATCTCGCGCGAGGCCTATGAGTTCTGGCTGCCCATCGACACCCAGATCCTCGTCGATGGCGAGACGCGCAATGTCGCTGCCGTCGAAAACATCATCACCGGTGAGCGCCACGGCGTCGAATGGGGCGGCATCCGCCTGCGCATCGATCCGCAACGCGATCCCGCCGCCCTGTTCCGCTGCCTCGCCTGAAAGCGCCCGTAATGAATGTGATGACCGACATCAAGCCGAAGACCGACGTGGCGCCGCCGAACAATGCGATCGATCCGCTCTGGTACAAGGACGCGATCATCTACCAGCTGCATGTGAAAACTTTCGCTGACAGCAACAATGACGGCATCGGCGATTTCGCGGGCCTGACCGAGAAGCTGGATTACCTGCAGGAGCTCGGCGTCACCACACTGTGGCTGATGCCGTTCTATCCGTCGCCCGGCCGCGATGACGGCTATGATATCGCCGATTACGGCACGATCCATCCCGACTTCGGCACGATGAAGGACTTCAAGCGCTTCATCCATGAAGCGAAGCGCCGTGGCCTGCGCGTCATCACCGAGCTCGTGATCAATCACACGTCGGACCAGCACGACTGGTTCAAGCGCGCCCGTCGCAGTCCGGCAGGATCATCCGCACGCGACTGGTATGTGTGGAGCGACAGTGACAAGAAATATGACGGCACCCGGATCATCTTCACCGATACGGAGAAATCCAACTGGACGTGGGATCCGGAAGCCAAGGCCTATTACTGGCACCGTTTCTTCTCGCATCAGCCGGACCTGAACTTCGATAATCCGCGCGTCGTCTCCGCTGTGGTGCAGGTGATGAAGCGCTGGCTCGATGCCGGCGTCGATGGATTCCGTCTCGACGCCATCCCGTATCTGATCGAACGCGACGGCACCAATAACGAGAACCTGCCGGAGACCCACAAGGTCATCAAGCATCTGCGCGCCGAGCTCGACGCCTATGCGCCGGGGCGCCTGCTGCTGGCCGAGGCCAATCAATGGCCGGAGGACGTGCAGGAATACTTTGGCAATTCCGACGAATGCCATATGGCCTATCACTTCCCGCTGATGCCGCGCATCTATATGGCGCTGGCGCAGGAAGATCGTTTCCCGATCACCGACATCATGCGGCAGACGCCGGACATTCCGGACAACTGCCAGTGGGCCATGTTCCTGCGCAATCACGACGAGCTGACCCTGGAAATGGTCACCGATGTCGAGCGCGATTATCTGTGGTCGACTTACGCCAATGATCCGCGTGCGCGCATCAATGTCGGCATCCGTCGCCGCCTCGCGCCGCTGATGGACAACGACCGCCGCAAGATCGAATTGCTGGACTCGCTGCTGCTGTCGTTCCCAGGCACGCCGATCATCTATTATGGCGATGAAATCGGCATGGGCGACAACATCTATCTCGGCGACCGCAACGGCGTCCGCACGCCGATGCAATGGGCGCCCGACCGCAATGGCGGATTCTCCCGCGCCGACCCCGCACGTCTGTATGCGCCGCCGATCATGGACCCGATCTACGGCTACGAATCCGTGAATGTGGAAGCGCAATCGCGCAGCCTGTCGTCACTGTTGTCGGCAACGAAGCGTCTCATTGCCGTGAGGAAGTCGACGCTGGCCTTTGGCCGCGGCACCATGACCTTCATCCGGCCGGAAAACCGCTCGGTGCTGTGCTATGTGCGGCAGTATGGTGACGAGGTGATCCTCTGCGTCGCCAATCTGTCGCGCGCTGCGCAAGCGACCGAACTCGATCTGTCGCCGTGGAAGGAACGCGTGCCGCTGGAAATGCTCGGCCGCACCAAATTCCCGCCCATCGGCGAGCTGCCCTATATGGTCACGCTGGCGCCGTATGGCTTCTACTGGTTCCAGCTCGAGAAGCGCGATGTTTCCGAACACTCGCAGCCGGCTGTTGTGCCGGAATTCGAAACTCTGGTGGTGCCGCTCGGCTCGACCTGGATGACGCTGGCGCGCACGCGCGGCGTATTCGAGCACGACGTGTTGCCGGGCTTCCTGTCACGCTCGCGCTGGTATCCCGAACGCAATGCCAAGGCGATCCAGCCGACGCTGACTTCGGCAACACCGTTCGCGCTGATCGGCGACAACCGGCCATGGCTGGTGTTCTTCGAGACCACCCAGCGCGGCACCAAATCCCGCTATGTGTTGCCCATGCAGATCGACTGGGTGCGCTTCGATCGCGACCGTTACAACCCGAAGGCGTTCGCTGCCGTGCGCCAGGGCGCGCGCGAGGGCACGCTGCTGGACGTCGCCACCGACGAGATCTTCATCTCGCTATTGCTGTACAATCTGCGCAATTCGGTGACGGTGGAGGAAGTCGAAGGCATCAAGCTCGAATTCCGCCCGACCAAGAAGCTCACCGACAAGCCACAGCACAAGCTCGAGAATATCCGGGCCGTGGAAACCGAACAGTCGAATTCGACCGCTCTGGTCGATAGCGACTATGTGGTGAAAATCTATCGCAAGCTGCAGACCGGTATCAACCCGGAGATCGAGGTCGGTCACTTCCTCACCGAGATTGCCGGATTCGCCAATACACCGGCATTGCTCGGCAGCATCGAGCTGATCGAAGGTGACGAGCGCAGCGCCGTCTCCATCGTGCATGCCTTCGTGCAGAATCAGGGCGATGCCTGGACCGTCTCATCCGGTTATCTCGACCGTTTCGTCGAGCGCGAGCGGCTGCTCGCCGTGGATGACGGTCATGAGATGAGCGAGGACCAGAACGCCTATCTCCGTTATATGACGCAGACGGGCCTGCGCGTCGCCGAAATGCAGATCGCGCTGGCAAGCCGCGATGATATCGCCGACTTCAAGCCGGAACCGACGAGCGATGCAGATATCGGGCTCTGGACCGACGAGATCGTCACCCGCGCAGAGCCGGTGTTCAGCCTGCTTGCGCAGCGTCGCAATGGCGCGCGTGAACAGGACCGCGGCCTGATCGATGCGGTTCTGGCCCTGCGCAACGATCTTCGTGACACGTTGAACAGCCTGCTGCCTGCCAAAATCGATGGATTGAAGATCCGCCATCATGGCGACTTCCATCTCGGCCAGATGCTGATCGTCAAGGACGACATCTTCATCATCGATTTCGAGGGCGAGCCACGCCGCGCCATCGCCGATCGTCGCCGCAAGGCACCGGCCGCGCGCGATGTCGCCGGCCTGATCCGCTCGATCGATTATTCCGCCACCGCCGCGCTGGAACGCGCAGAGAAGGTCGCACCGGACGAGAACGGCAAGCTCGCCATCGCCCTCACCTCCTGGCGCGACCGGGCCATCGACGCGTTCGTCGAGGCCTATCGCGAGGCCATGACCGACAAGCGGCTGTGGCCGGCGGACGCCAAAGCGGCCGATGACATGCTCAAATTCTTCCTGATCGAGAAAGCGTTCTACGAGATCGAATACGAACTCGCACATCGCCCCGATTGGCTGCGCGTACCGCTCGCCGGTTTGTTGCGTATCTTGAACGGTGAGCCGAAGGAATCCGTATGACCAATCTTCCCGCCGAAGCCTATGCCATCATCGAGGGACGTCACTCGGACCCGTTCCATTATCTCGGGCCGCACAAGGAGAACGACCGCACGGTGGTGCGCGCTTTCCTGCCGGACGCCGTCAAGGTGGATGCCATCGACGATCACGGCGCCACCACCCCGCTGGAGCGGGTGCACGATTCAGGCCTGTTCGTCGGCCCGCTGGCCAATGGGTCGACAAAATATCAGCTCCGCGCCAAATTCGGCGACAGCGTGGTCGATCTCGAAGACCCCTATCGCTTTCCGCCACTGCTGACCGACTTCGATCTCTATCTGCTCGGCGAAGGCACCGACCAGCGCATCTATGACAAGCTCGGCGCCCATCAGCGGGTGATCGACGGCATTGCCGGCGTGGCGTTCGTGGTGCTCGCCCCCAATGCCAAGCGCGTCAGCGTGGTCGGCGATTTCAACTTCTGGGACTCGCGCCGGCATCCGATGCGGGTGCGCGGCGCGGGCTATTGGGAGCTGTTCGTGCCCGGCGCCACGGCCGGCAATCACTATAAATTCGACATCATCGGCCCGCACGGCCAGGTGCCGCTGAAGTCCGATCCGTTTGCGTTTTCCGCGGAAGTCCGTCCATCGACGGCGTCCATCGTGCTGGACGAGACAAAGGTCCCGTTGCCGCGCCCGGCGCCCGAAGGCATCAATGCGCTGGGCAAGCCGATGTCGATCTATGAGGTGCATCTCGGCTCGTGGCGCCGCAAGGGCGACAATGAGTGGCTGAGCTATCGCGATCTGGCCGAAACACTGCCGCAATATGCCAAGGATCTCGGCTTCACCCATATCGAATTCCTGCCCGTCAACGAGCATCCCTTTGACGGCTCGTGGGGCTATCAGCCCACCGGCATGTATGCGCCGACAAGCCGCTTCGGCTCGCCCGAGGATTTTGCAGCGCTGATCGACGCCTGCCACGCCGAAGGGCTGGCCGTGCTGCTCGACTGGGTGCCCGGCCACTTCCCTGACGATCCGCATGGCCTTGGCCAGTTCGATGGCACCGCCCTCTATGAACATGCCAACCCGCTACAGGGCCGGCATATGGACTGGGGCACGCTGATCTATAATTACGGGCGCACGGAAGTGGTGAACTTCCTGGTCTCCAACGCGCTGTTCTGGATGGACCGCTACAATATCGACGGGTTACGCGTCGATGCCGTGGCGTCGATGCTCTATCTCGATTACAGCCGCGCGGAAGGTGCCTGGATTCCGAACAAATATGGTGGCCGCGAGAATATCGAGGCGATCGAATTCCTGCGCCGTTTCAATCGCGAAGTATTCGGCAAATTCCCCAATGCCACCACGGCCGCGGAAGAATCCACCTCATGGCCGCAGGTGTCGCGTCCGGTCGAATTCGGCGGGCTTGGCTTCGGCTACAAGTGGAATATGGGCTGGATGCACGACACGCTGAATTACATCAGCAAGGATCCGATCTATCGCAAATACCAGCACAACGACATCCTGTTCGGGCTGCAATATGCGTTCTCGGAAAACTTCATCCTGCCGCTGTCCCATGACGAGGTCGTGCACGGCAAGCGCTCGCTGCTTGGCCGCATGCCCGGCGACGACTGGCAGCGTTTTGCGAACCTGCGCGCCTACTACGCCTTCATGTTCGGCCATCCCGGCAAGAAGCTGATGTTCATGGGCTGCGAATTCGCCCAGGAACGTGAGTGGAATCACGATCATTCGCTGGACTGGCACCTGCTCGAGCAGGACAAGCATGCCGGCATCCATTCGCTGATCCGCGATCTCAACACGCTGTATCGCGACACCCCGGCGCTGCACGAACTCGATTGCGATCCTGCAGGCTTCGAGTGGATGGTGACCGACGACGCCGGCAACAATGTCTTCGCCTGGCTGCGCAAGGGTAACGCGCCGCGCGAACAGTGCCTTATCGTCGTGAATTTCTCACCTAACGTCTATCGCGACTATCGCGTCCGCGTGCCGTTCACCGGCAAGTGGCGCGAAGTGTTGAATTCCGACGCCGGAATTTATGGCGGTAGCAATGTCGGCAATTCCGGCGAAGTGACCGCTGTCGGACTTGTGCCTGAACTCAGCCTGACATTGCCGCCCCTCGCAGCTATTTTTCTACGACCGGAAGCTTAATCGATGCGCCTGTCAGCCGGAACGCCCTCCCGCCTCGGCGCAAGCTGGGACGGGCGGGGGACGAATTTTGCGTTGTTCTCCGCCAACGCCACCAAGGTCGAACTGTGCCTGTTCGACGGTCAGGGCCGCCGCGAACTCGAACGCATCGAACTGCCGGAATATAACGAGCACGTTTTTCACGGCTATCTCAACGACATCTCGCCGGGCCAGCTCTACGGCTACCGGGTGCATGGGCCGTATGAGCCCGAGCACGGCCACCGCTTCAACGCGCACAAGCTGCTGCTCGATCCCTATGCGAAGAAGCTCGCCGGGCGCCTTGTCTGGAGCGACGCGCATTTCGGCTATCGCACCGGTTCATCGCGCGAAGACCTCTCCTTCGACCGCCGCGACAATGCCCGCGGCATGCCCAAGGCCGTGGTCGTCGATGAAACCTTCAATTGGGGTCGCCGCGAAGCGCCGCCAAACATTTCCTGGGAAGACACGATTTTCTATGAGGCACATGTCAAGGGCCTCACCATGGGCCGCAAGGATGTGCCGGCAGGATTGCGCGGCACCTATCGCGGCCTCGCAGCACCTTCGATGATCGATCACCTCAAGCGGCTCGGCGTCACGTCCGTCGAGCTGTTGCCCGTGCACGCCTTTGTGGATGACCGGCGCCTCGTCGAGATGAAGCTGGTCAACTACTGGGGCTACAACACGCTCAGCTTCTTCGCGCCAGAAGCGCGCTACGGCGCCGACAATCCGCTCGATGCGTTCCGCACCACTGTCGCCCGGCTGCACGATGCCGGCATCGAGGTGATCCTCGACGTCGTCTACAACCACACGGCCGAGGGCAACCATCTCGGTCCGACACTGTCATTCCGCGGCATCGACAACGCCTCCTATTACTGGCTGATGCCGGACAATGCGCGTTACTATGACGACTTCACCGGTTGCGGATCGTCGCTCAACCTCACCCATCCGCGCGTGCTGCAGATGGTGATGGATTCGCTGCGCTACTGGGTTGAGGTCTGCCATGTCGATGGCTTCCGCTTCGATCTCGCCACCGAACTGGCGCGCGGCCCGAACGGCTTTGACCGCAATAGCGGCTTCCTCACCGCGATCCGGCAGGACCCGGTGCTGGCCAATGCCAAAATGATCGCCGAGCCGTGGGATCTCGGCATGGGCGGCTATCAGGTCGGCGCCTATCCGTCGCAATGGTCGGAATGGAACGACAAATATCGCAGCGCCATGCGCCGCTACTGGGCCGGCGAAGGCTCGCTGATCGGCGACGTGTCGCGCCGCATGACCGGCTCGTCGGACACGTTCAACCATGACGGCCGCAAGCAGCGCGCCGGCATCAATCATGTCACCGTGCATGACGGATTCCCGCTGGCCGACCTGTTTGCCTATAACGAGAAACATAACGAGGCCAATGGCGAGGACAATCGCGACGGCTCCACCGACAATCACAGCAATAATTTCGGCGTCGAGGGACCGACCGACGATCCCGCGATCAACGCCCTGCGCCGGCAACTGAGGAAGAACCAGCTCGCCTGCCTGTATCTCGCCCAGGGCGTGCCGCTGCTGCTCGCCGGCGACGAGGTCGGCAACAGCCAGGGCGGCAACAACAATGCCTATTGCCAGGACAACGAGATCGGCTGGGTGGACTGGAGCGGCCTCGGCAACAGAGACGACGACCTCACCGACTTCATCGGCCACATGGCGCAGATGCGCAAACGCTTCCCGCAGATCACCGCGCAAAAATGGCTCGACGGTCGCCGCGCCGATGGCAGCTATGGCGTGCTGTGGCTGACACCGTCTGCCGACGAGATGACCGAGGCCGACTGGGCATTTCCGGACGGCCGGTTCCTTTCTTACGTGCTGAGTTCGAACGAAAAGGGCGGCAATCCGTTGTTCATCGTCCTGAACGCGGCGCCTGAGGGCATTCCCTTCAAGCTGCCAAAACTCACCGAATTCAAGAGCTGGCGCCAAGTGCTGAACACTGCCGACGACAATCTCTCCATCGCCATCCTGCCCCCCGGCGCCGATGTGGACGCGCCGCCGCGCTCCGTTCTCGCATTCGCGGGGACACCTGCATGAGCGCGCGTAGTTTTGGACCACGCCTGACCGACAAGGGCGCCACCTTTCGCCTCTGGGCGCCAGCTGCCGGCCGCGTCGAGGTCATGCTGGATCAGCCGGTGGCAATGACGGCAGAGGAGGATGGCTGGTACAGCGTCGATGTGCCGGGCGTCACGGCCGGCGCCACCTATCGCTTCCGCATCGACGGCAAGACAGAAGTGCCCGATCCCGGCTCGTCATTTCAACCCGAGGATGTCAACGGCCCCAGCGAGATCATCGATCACAGCGCCTATCAGTGGCTCGCCGCTGACTGGCGTGGACGGCCATGGGACGAGACCGTGCTGCTGGAGACCCATGTCGGCACGTTTACGCAGGATGGCACCTATCGCGCCATGATCGACAAGCTCGATCATCTCGTCAAAACCGGTTTCACCGCGCTTGAGCTGATGCCGCTCGCCGATTTCGCCGGCTCCCGCAACTGGGGCTATGACGGCGTGCTGCTCTACGCGCCGGACCATGTCTATGGCCGCCCCGATGATCTCAAGGCGCTGATCGACGAAGCGCATCTGCGCGGGATCAGCGTGTTTCTCGACGTGGTCTATAACCATTTCGGCCCGGAAGGGAATTACATCGGCGCCTATGCGCCGACCTTCTTCTGCGACGCGCAGACGCCCTGGGGCTCGGCGATCGACTACCGCCAGCCGGCAGTTCGTGCCTATGCGATCGAGAATGCACTGATGTGGCTGCGCGACTATCGCTTCGACGGCCTTCGCCTCGACGCCGTGCACGCCATCACCGAGCCCGGCGACGTGCCGATGCTGCATGAACTCTCGCGCGAAGTGGGTAAGCTCGCGGCCGACACCGGCCGGCAGATCCATCTCGTGCTGGAAAACGACGATAACCGTGCCGGCTTGCTCGATCCCGTCACCAATCCGGCGCGTGGCAAGTATCGTGCGCAGTGGAATGACGATTATCACCACGCCTGGCATGTGCTGCTCAGCGGCGAGGACAAGGGCTATTACGCCGATTACGCGCCCCGCCCGATAGATCACGTCGTGCAGGCGCTCGGCTCCGGCTTCGCTTATCAGGGCCAGCCTTCCGCGCATCGCGGCGGCGAGGAACGTGGCGAGCCCAGCGGCGCGTTGCCGCCATCGGCTTTCGTCAATTTTTTGCAGAACCACGACCAGATCGGCAACCGCGCCCTCGGTGATCGACTCGAGGCGATCGCCGATCCCTTGGCAGTCGAGGCGGCGTTGGCCATCACGCTGCTGGCGCCGATGGTGCCGATGCTGTTCCAGGGCGAGGAATGGGGTTCGAAAGTGCCGTTCCCGTTCTTCTGCGATTTCCAGGGTGATCTCGCGGATGCCGTGCGTAATGGCCGGAAGAAGGAATTCGCCAGCGCCTATGAAAAATATGGCGACGACATTCCCGATCCGCTGGATGCCGCGACCTTCGACAATGCCAAGATCGACTGGGAGATGCGCGACGGCGCCGGCAAGCGACGCTGGGCCATGGTGCGCGACCTGCTGCGGATGCGGAAGCAGCACATCGTGCCGCGCAGCATTGGCGCCCGCTTCGGCAAAGTCGAGCACGCCGACGGATTGCTGATTGCGAACTGGACGATGAGTGACGACAGCCTGTTGGTGCTGCGCGCCAATCTATCTGACAAAGCGGTGACCGCACCCGCGGCCAGCGGCACATTGATCTGGGGCCGGCAGGGCGACGCGCTGGCGCCATGGGCGATCCAGTGGTGGATTGGAGACAAGTAGAATGCCGCCGGCCATCCCGACCGCCACCTACCGCCTGCAACTGACCAAGGATTTTGATTTCGATGCCGCAGCCCTGATCGCTCCTTATCTCAAGGCGCTCGGCATCAGCCATGTCTATGCCTCGCCTTTCACGAAGGCGCGTGCGGGCTCGACCCATGGCTACGACATCGTCGATCACACCAAGCTCAATCCCGAACTCGGCGGCGATGCCGGCTTCGAGCGCATGAGTGCGGCGCTGAAGAAGAACGATCTCGGCCTGATCCTCGATTTCGTGCCCAATCATGTGGGCGTGCACTATGCCGACAATCCGTGGTGGCTGGATGTGCTGGAATGGGGCCAGGCCTCGCCGCATGCGGTCTCGTTCGACATCGACTGGGAGACCCTGCCCTATCGCGCCCGCGGCGGATTGCTGCTGCCGATTATCGGTTCCAGCTATGGCCAGGCGCTTGAGAATGGCGAGATCGAACTCAAATATGATCCGAAGGAAGGCAGCTTCTCGGCCTGGTATTACGAGCATCGCCTGCCGATCGCGCCGGAGCGCTATAGCGAGATGCTGCGCAGCATCGTCAAGGAAGCCGATGCCGGCGACACCGCGGCCGGCCGCGCGATCCTGACACTGGCCGGCAAGCACAAGGGTCTACGCCACCCCAACCGCAGCGAGGCGCCTGCGTTCAAGCAGCAACTCGCCGGTATCGCGGGTGCAGCCGATGTCATCACCCGTGGCCTCGACGCCTATCGCGCGGGACCTGAGCGTCCGACGCAGATCCAGACGTTGCATATGCTTTTGGAGCGCCAGCACTACAAGCTCGGCCAGTGGCGCCTCGCCTCCAGCGAGATCAATTATCGCCGCTTCTTCGACGTCAACACGCTGGCCGGTTTGCGGGTCGAGGACAGCGGCACCTTCGAGGCCATCCACACGCAGGTGAAACGGCTGATCGCCGAGGACAAGCTGCAGGGCCTTCGGCTCGATCACATCGACGGCCTGCGTGATCCCTCGCAATATTTCCAGCGCCTGCGCCGCCTGATCCGCGAAGCGCAGGGCAACGCCAAGCCGTTCTATGTCGTCGTCGAGAAAATCCTCGGCGAAGACGAGAAGCTGGTGCCGTTTGCCGGCGTACATGGCACCACCGGCTATGAATGGCTCAATGCGATCACCCAGATGCTGGTCGAGGAAAAGGGCCTTGAGCCGCTCGGCGAAACCTGGCGGCAGGTCAGCAACACCTCGCCAAAGTTCGCGCCGCTGTTAAAAGACGCCAAACGCCGCGTCCTCGACACGCTATTGCTGTCCGAATTCACCGTGCTGACGCGCCTGCTCGCGCGCATCGCCAATGGCCATTATTCCACCCGCGATTTCTCCGCCGATACGCTGCGCCAGGCTTTCGAGCTCTATGTGCTGCATTTCCCTGTCTATCGCACCTATCTCACCGCCGCCGGCCCGTCCGCGCTCGACCGCCAGCTGATCTCGGAGACCATCGAAAAGGCGCGCGCCGAATGGTTCGGCACCGATGAGGGATTGTTCGACTTTCTGCGCGACGCGCTGACCCTTGATCTGCTCAAGCCAGGCCGCCCGGCCCACAGCAAGCCACGCGTGCGTCGCTTCGCCTTCAAGGTGCAGCAATTCACCGGCCCGACCATGGCGAAGTCGCTCGAGGACACCGCCTTCTATCGCTATCACAAGCTGCTCGCGCTCAACGAAGTCGGCGGCGAACCCGCTGCCGAGGCGATGCCTGTCAAACGCTTTCACGACTTGATGATCCAGCGTGCCAGCGAATATCGCCATGGGATGACGTCCACGGCCACGCATGACACCAAACGTGGCGAGGACGCCCGCACGCGCCTGCTCGCTTTGGCGGAGCTGCCAGGCGAATGGGCGACGGCAGTGAGCCGCTGGAAGATGCTGAACGCGCCGCATGTGATCACCGAGGGTGACATGCGTTCTCCCTCCGCATCATTCGAATATATGCTGTATCAGGCACTTGTCGGCGCATGGGAGCTCGATACCCGCGACGAGACGTTCCTCGAACGGATGCAGGCTTATGCATTGAAGGCTGCGCGCGAGGGCAAGGAAGAGACCAGCTGGCTCAATCCGCATGAAGCTTATGAAAATGGCCTGAAAGAGTTTCTTGCCCGCATTCTCGATCCCGCCAAGTCAAACGACTTCATCGAGCAGATCGACGCCTTTGCGCGACGGATGGCGCTGATCGGTGCAGCCAATTCGCTCAGCCAGATCACGCTGAAAGCAACGATTCCCGGCATGCCCGATTTTTATCAGGGCACGGAATTCTTCGACACCTCCCTGGTCGATCCCGACAATCGCCGCCCGGTGGATTTCGCCGAGCGGGTCGCTGTGCTGGAAAAGATCAAGACGCCGGATTGGAAGGTACTGTCCGAGACCTGGGACAACAGCCACATCAAATTCGCCTGGACGCATGAATTGCTGAAGCTGCGGGGCGAACTCGCCGACATTTTCACCTATGGCGAATATGAGCCCCTTGAGATCACCGGGCCACATGCAGCGCATGTCGTCGCTTTCGCGCGTCGATATCAACGCGATGCCGCGATTGTCATCGTCGGCCGCTCATTGGCTGGTTTCACCGATAACGGCCGCAAGTGGTTTGACGGATCGACGCTTGACGCAACGGTGCTAGCACCTGGTTACGACGTAAAGGACATCAGCGTCGCCGCGCATTTCACACACCTGCCGGTCACGATCATCAAAGCGCAGGCTGCGCCGAAGAAAATTCGATCGACACGCTTGCAGTAAGAGGATGGAAAACGACAAGGCCGCCCGGGATCCATGCCGGACGGCCTGGCGGATGTCGTGCCGACTCAGAGTCGCGTTCGGTTCCCTTACTCCGCACAAGACGAAGATTTTCATCAAAATGTTTGCGAGAGGTTACCGACGCATTCGATGTGCAGCGCACGCAGCTGCATGTCGATTTATGCTGCGAAGCAACATCGCACGACCGGCCTATTTCTTTTCCAGCAATAACTTTCCGCGTGATTTGATCGTCGCTTGCGCGACCTCCGCGAAGCGTTGCAGCAGCCACGGCAGTGTTACTTCGATATTGACGCGATCGTCGAGCACATCGACATGCCCGGATGCCACTTGCCCCATTGCGCGGACACGAAGATCCAGACGATCCCCGTCCCAGCGCTCGTCTTCGATTTTCACCATCGGCACACCGGTGGCAGCGCGCGCAAGGCCGCTCTTGAGCCGGCGGGCAGCTTCTTCGCGGCCGAGTGAATGCGGAATGGAGACGGTGAGCGGTGCAGACATCGTGAACTTCCTGTTGTGTGCGTCACGTCATAACGCACGCCGCCAAGCAAAAGCTCCTCATCGGTTTCATCGATGGAACCTTGGCGCGGGCCGCGCGTTTTTATCGCAGGCGCAACGGAAACATAAGAAGGCTGAGGAGAGACAACATGTCCATTGGTACGATTATTCTGATTATCCTGATCATCGCCCTGCTCGGCGGCTTTAGCGGCATCGGTGGCGGACCGTTCTACGGCACCGGTTACTATGGCGGTGGTGGCCTCGGCCTCGTGATCGTGATCCTGCTGATTCTCTTGCTGCTCGGCCGACTGTAAGCAGCGAGACTTGAATGCGAAGCGCGCGGTTCAGCAACGGACCGCGCGCTTTTTTTTTTGTAGCTTGCATACTTAAACGCTATTTCATGTTCGCGATCGCAGCCTTGATCGATGAGGCAGCATTTTCGTACCCCATCCAGGCTTTGCTCTTCTTCAGAAGTGCCGGCACGTTGCGCAGCGTAAACTTCGCAGGATCAAGATCGGCACGGAGCTGCGGCCAGGTCAGCGGCATCGACACGGTGGCGCCTTTTCGCGCGCGAGGTGAAAGCACGGCAACCGCCGTCGCCATCCGGTCGTTGCGGAGATAATCGAGGAAAATCTTTCCCTTCCGCTTGGCCTTTGACATGTTGATCAGATAGCACCCGGGATCATCCGTCGCCATCTGCTGGCAAATGGCCTGTGCAAATGTCTTTGCCGTTTTCCAATCGACACGATCCCGCGCGCCGTGCTTGAGCGGGACGACCACATGCAAGCCCTTGCCACCGGTGGTCTTGCAAAAACTCTCCATGTCGATCTTTGTGAGCCGCTCATGCAGCTCGCGCGCCGCGGCAATGACATCTGCGAATGTCACCTCTGGCGATGGGTCCAGATCAAAGACCAACCGGCCAGGTACGTCGGGCTCGCCGGGCGCGCAATTCCAGGGATGCAGTTCGAGCCCGCCCATCTGCGCCACCGCTGCGAGACCTTCGATGCGGTCGATCTGTAGATAGGGCTTGCGATCGCCCGCCACTTTGACCAGTTCCAGCAAATTTGACGTTCCCGCCATGGCATGACGCTGAAAGAACTGCTGGCCGTCGATGCCATCAGGCGCGCGCACAACGGAGCATGGCCGGCCCTTCAGATGCGGCATCATCCAGTCGCCGATTGCTTCGAAATATTCCGCGAGATCGCGCTTCGTTACCGGCTCATCGTCACCGGCATCGGGCCATAGCGCCTTGTCGGAATGGGAAAGTGCCACGCCCATGACGTCGGCAGATTTGCTTGCGGGCGATTTGGAAGCTGTCTTTTTGGCAGACTTCTTTGCAGCACCCTTGGACTTCGGCTTGGCCAGCGTCGTCTTGCTCGGTGTCTCGGCCTCGACCTCATCCGCCGGCTTGTCCTGCCGCAGCCCCTTGAATGATGCCTGACGCACCATGCCTGCACCGGTAAAGCCGGCAAATTCGATCTCGGCGACCAGCTCCGGCTTGAGCCAATGCACATCACGACCGCCCGCTGGCGCATTGTCGCCGCCGAATGGCGATTGCTTTGCCGCCGCCTTCTTCAGCGCCGGCATGATGCGTCTTACCTTGTCGGCGCCATAGCCGGTGCCGACAATGCCGACATAAACGAGATGATCGCCCTTGTGAACGCCGACCATCAGCGAGCGGAATTTACCATTGGTGGTCTTCCAGCCACCGATCACCACCTCATGACCGGCGCGGCATTTGGCTTTGCTCCAGTTCTTCGAGCGTCCAGATGTGTAGGGTGCCGAAAGACGTTTGGAAATGATGCCTTCCAATGAAAGCTTGCAGGCCGATTGCAGGATCGCATCGCCGCCGGTCTCGAAATGATCGACATAGCGGATCAGTCCTTCCTTGCGGCGACCGCGCACTTTGGTCAGCGAGGATTTCAGGCGCGACTTTCGCTCCTCCAGCGGCAGTTTCCGAAGGTCCTCGCCGTCGGCAAACAGCAGATCGAACGCGAAGAAGATCAGCGTATCGGTCTCGCCGTCGGACAATGCCGCCTGCAGTGCCGCGAAGTCCGGGGCGCCCGATGAATCGAGCCCAACCACCTCGCCATCAATGATGCAATCTGGCAGATCGGCCGCCTCTTCGGCGATGGCCGGGAAGCTATCGGTCCAGTCGAGCCCCTTGCGTGTCTTCAGCGTCGCTTCTCCACCTTCGACACGCAGCTGCATCCGGTAGCCGTCGAATTTGATCTCATGCGCCCAGCCGCTCGCCGACGGCGGACGTTCGACCGAGACACAGAGCTCCGGCGCGACAAAGCCCGGCATTTGCGCAGCTTTCTTGGCCTTCGCAGACCGCTTCGCCGGCGCTTTCTTCGCTCGATCGGCTTTGGTCTTCACGCTCTTTGTCGCGCGTGCGTCCGCCGCTTCGCCCTCGCTCGAATCCCAGACAGCATCTTTCTTGATCTTTGCAGTCTTGCCTATCATGAAGGGCTTTGGCGCACGGCCCTTTCCCTCCGCAATTGCATCCATGCTGCGGCCCGAGGCCACCGATGCATCCTCATCGAGAATTGCCTCGCCGCTGCCGTCAACGGCGTATTCATCGCGGTGCTTGATCAGCAGCCAGTTGGTGCGCTTGCCGCCGTTGCGGTCGCGCTTCATGCGCACCAGCACAAAGCCACCATGCAGCTTCTCGCCGTCCAGCGTGAATTTGAGATCGCCCTTCTTCAGCCCCTTCGCAGCATCCTCGGCCTCGTAGTAGCCGCGATCCCAGAGCTGCACGGTGCCGCCGCCATACTGGCCTGCGGGGATCGTGCCTTCGAAGTCGCCGTAATCGAGCGGATGATCCTCGACTTCCACCGCCAGCCGCTTGTCGGCGGGATCGAGCGACGGCCCGCGCGTGACGGCCCAGGACTTGAAGACGCCATCCATCTCCAGCCGCAGGTCGTAATGCAGCCGCGTGGCGTCGTGTTTCTGGATCACGAAACGCGGCCGCTTGGCCGGCGCGACCACGATCTTGCCGGACGGCTCCTGGGTCTGCGCGAAATCACGCTTCTTGCGGTAAATCGATAGTTGGCGGTCGGCCACGACGCATACTCCGGGGGCCATGAAGGCGGGGACCGGAACCAAAACCGGGAGCCCCCGTTGAAGTTCCACAGGCGCAAGCGATTGGCGCCGCAGGCAATTTTGTATGAGTTGGAGGACCCATGGCCCCGCCCCGCGCTTACTGGAAAGGCTCCCTCAAACTGTCGCTGGTGACCTGCCCGGTGGTCCTGTATCCGGCCTCCACAACCGTGGAGAAAACCAAATTCCACATGATCAACCGCGATACCGGCAACCGGCTGAAACAGCAGATGATCGACGCCGAAACCGGCGATGTCGTCGAGAAGGACCAGAAGGCGCGCGGCTACGAGATCAGCAAGGGCGAGTATGTCGAGATCGAAAAGGAAGAGCTCGAAGCCGTTCAGATCGAGAGCAACCACACCATCGACATCGACAATTTCGTGCCGCGCGACGAAATCGATCGTCGCTATCTCAACAACCCCTATTACATGGCGCCGGACGGCAAAGCGGGTGCCGATGCCTTTGCGGTCATCCGTGACGCCATGAAAGACCAGGACCGCGTGGCGCTGGCGCGGATCGTACTGACCAATCGCGAGCATGTGATTGCCATCGAGCCACTCGGCAAGGGATTACTCGCCACCACGTTGCGCTATCCGTACGAAGTGCGCGACGAAGCCGACTATTTCGACGACATCAAGAACCCGAAAATCTCGAAAGACATGATCGAGCTTGCCACCCATATCCTCGACAGCAAGGCCTCACATTTCGACCCCAAGAAATTCAAGGACGAATACGAGACCGCACTGAAGACGCTCGTGAAGCGCAAGGCCGCCGGGAAGCCGGTCAAGGTCGCCGCGAAGGAAGAGAAGCCGGATAATGTCGTCAATCTGATGGATGCGCTAAAGGCCAGCCTCAAGGGCGGGAAGGCGCCGACCAAACGCGCTTCCGCCTCACGTCGGCCGGCAGCACGCAAGCGTCCGGCCAAGAAGGCGGCGCGATCGACCGCACGGCATCGCAAGGCAAGCTGATCATGATAAAGAAACTGGGACCAGCGGCAGCGGCGATCGCTGCAGTATTGGCTATTCCTGCCGTACACGCGCAGCAATTGCAGGCTCGCGAATGCAATGCGTCGAACATCGCTTTCGTCGCCGAGGCGATTGCGAAAATGCCGGACGGCAAGCAGAAGCAGACGGCCTCCGACGAAATCAGTGCCGCGAGCGAAAAGATGGCGATGGGTAAAACGGACGAGTGCAAGGATCATCTGTTGAAAGCATCGCTGCAGACGAAGTGACGTTTGCTGCGCGGCTTCGCCCACGTCTCCTGATCAAGACTTTTTCTTCGCTTTGCTGGCCGTCTTGGTCTTTTTCGCAGTGTTCTTTTTGGCTGCGGCCTTCTTCGTGACCTTCTTGGTGGGCGCCTTAGGCACCTTCTTGCCCTCGGCACGCGCTTCGGACAAGCCAATGGCAATAGCCTGTTTGCGGCTTGTCACCTTTTTGCCGGAGCGTCCGCTTTTCAGCGTGCCGGCCTTGGCTTTTTTCACCGCGCGCGCGACTTTCTTCGCGGCCTTCTTGGAATATTTCGCCATCATAAACTCCCTGATATTGGCGGACATTCCAATCGCGGCTGCAATTGATGGTTCCGAGCTCACGCATGCCGCATGCGACAAACCGTCATTTATTCCGCGCCTATAACGCGGTCGGTCCTCCCATCTCGTTTTCGAATGCCCTGCCGCTCATTTTGCAGCCACGCGCACCAGCGTGTTGTTGCAGGAGACTAACGTGACTCACTTCGAACCTCCCTCGTGTGGATCTGCCCTCGTCCTGATCGGTCAAAACAGCCGCGGCCAGTGGGTCGCGCAGGAACAAAGGGGCCTGTTTGGCGGCCTGTTCAAGAACCGCGTCGATGCTGTGCGCTATGCGCTGTTCGAAAACGGCCATCACCCCGAGGCGATTATCGAGACCGCCGGTGTTGTCGAGCTCAATATGAGCGCATCGATCCAGCCAACCGAACTGCCGCAACGACGCGTCGCCTGATTGCGCATCATGTCTAGAATCCCTCTCCCAAATCGTCCGGCCATTCACGGTGGGAACTGGCTGCATGGCATGATTGCGGATCTTCCTACGCCTTTTCAGGCTAGTGGCGAGCTCGATCTCCTCACTTTTGCAAGGCTGTGCGAACGCCAGGTCCGCGCCGGCGCGAGTGCGGTCGTGGTCGGCGAGACCGTCGGTGAAGGCGATACGCTTTCCGACGACGAGCGGAGGACATTGATCCGCACCGCGGTCGGCATCGCCCGTGGCCGCCTGCGCATCGTCGCGGGCGCCGGCTCAAATTGTACCGCACGCGCGATCGAATACACGCGCTTGGCGCAGAGCGCCGGTGCGGATGCCGCGATGTTCGTCGTGCCCTATTACAACAAGCCGACGACCGACGGCATCGCCGCACATTTCCATGCCATCCTGCGCGCAACCACACTACCGATCATCCTGCATGATGCGCCATCGCGCTGCGTGCGGGCGCTGACGGATGACGTCATCATCGATTTCGCCGCGTCATCGCGCGTGATCGGCCTGCGTGACGATGCCGGCGACGCGTCGCGGCTCGCCCGGCTGCGCCTTCTGTTGCCGCCGGGCTTCCGGCTCCTGACCGGGCACGACGCGACGGCGCTGTCTTATTTGCTGACGGGGGGTGACGGAGTGGTCTCAGCCGTGGCGAATGTCGCGCCGCAGCTTTGCCGCGGCATGTATTACGCGACACGAAAAGGCTGCCCGCGTTATGCGAGCACGATTTCCGAGATGTTGATGCCACTTGCCGAGACATTATCGCCGGAGCACGTGTCGTCTGCCGTCAAATATGCGCTCAGCCTGCGCGGATTTGGCAACTTCGCCGTCCGGCTACCACGTTTGCCCGTCGACGAAGCCGGTCAGCATTCAGTGCAAATGGCGATGCAGGCGATCTGGGCGTCGCCTGACGAAGTCATGTCCCGAGCGATATAAAAGCCGGTCGCAAAAGCGCCCGCTAGACCAGCGGGCGCTCCCTTTCACGCTTCTCACGACATTTCGGGCCGGGGCCGCGCATATAATGCGCCGCGGGGTGATAGACCGCCGGCCCGAGCGCGAACCGCCAGACCTGCACCAGAAAAGACGCCAGACGCATCATCATGATGCGCTCCTGCGATCCGGCAGCGTCGAGATCTCCGCATAGCGCACGCCCACCCGTGCCAGCTCACGCCGCGCACGGCGCATTTTATCGGCCACAAACGCCATATGGATCGCCGCGAGAAAACTTCTGATGTCGTTACGCATGCGCCTGAGGCCGACACGAAAGCGTTTCCATTGCATGTCGCCGGAGTGATGGACGATTGGCGCCTGGTTGCGGCTGATCAGATAGGAGCGATAGGCGCTGTCGGCGGCGAAATCATGCGTCTGGGTGTCGCGATTGAAGAACATTGTCATTGTCACTGTCCGTTTCATTGAGACGCCCGGCCAGACCCACCGGGACGCTTCAAAGATGCGGACAACGCCATAGGAATGCGAGACGGACCGCCCTGCCACGTCATAAACGCGGCATAAAGACGGAAGCCGCCTCGCGAGCCGGGCTTAGCTCTTGCCCATGCAGTCTTCGATATAGAACCAGCGATCGTCGCCGGCGAGGCCCTTGGTCTTCACATCCTTGCGGCAGGCCTTGAGCTTGCCTTTGTTGGCGCTCCACTTCGCCTTCATGTCCTTCAGGCTCTGCTTGTTAAGCTTCATCTTGCCCGCAGGTGCCGGCGCCGGAGCGGCAGCCTGGGCGGACGCGATGGTGAGCGACGCGACGGTAAAAGCTGCGGCCAGCAGGCCGGTGGTGATGCGAGTCATTGTTACCCCCGAATATTCGTTGTTGTGAGATTTGTGATGCCGACAAGAAAACGGGGCCGGAAGCTTTCGCCGCGGGCCCCGGATGATCTTACTGGAAGATCCTGACTGCGCTTTGCAGCGTCAGCCAGACGCCCCACAGGAGCGGTATGCCAACAAACAGCCAGAATGCACTGGCGGACGCATCGAAGCCCCCCTTGCCGATGCCGTAGGAGCCGCCGCCAACCGACGCTGCCTCGGCGCCCTTGGCCTGCAGCTTGGCGACTTCCTCCGGCTTCATGAACCAGTGCGCCGCCAGCGGCTTCACCAGCATGTTGCAGATCAGGCCCACCACCAGCATGCCGGCCAGGATATACATCGTGAAGTCATAGACCTGCGCGCGCGGCACGCCCGCGGCGATCTGGAATTCACGAATGTAGTTCACCACGACCGGACCGATAATGCCCGCAGTCGCCCAGGCCGTCAGCAGACGACCATGGATGGCGCCGACAAACTGGGTGCCGAAGATGTCGGCGAGATAGGCCGGGATGGTGGCGAAGCCGCCGCCATACATGGACAGGATCACCGCGAAGGCCGCGACGAACAGCACCTTGCTGCCCATCGCCGCGAAGGTCGGCACCAGCGCATACATGATGATGCCGAGGATGAAGAACGTATAATAGGTGTTCTTGCGGCCGATCTTGTCCGACAGCGACGCCCAGAAGAAACGGCCGGCGATGTTGAACAGCGAGATCAGACCTGCGAAACCGGCGGCGATGCCGGCAATCGTGGTCTTCTGCGCGGCGGAGAGCTGGCTGAAGGAGACGTCGGGTGCACCGATCAGCTTGCCCGCAAAAATCTCCTGCAGCATCGGCGAAGCCATGCCGATGACACCGATGCCCGCTGACACGTTGAGGCAGAGCACGCCCCAGATCAGCCAGAACTGCTTTGTCTTGTGCGCATTGTCGAGATGCACATGACCGGTCGTAATCATGGCATTGGCTTGCGCCGGCGGCGTCCAGCCATCCGGCTTCCAGTTCGGCGGTGTGATGCGATAGGAGAACGCGCCGATGGTCATGAACACGAAATAGATCACGCCCATGGCCAAGAAGGTCTGCCAGACGCCGACATCGGTGGGCGTCTTGAAATAGTTCATCAGGATGTTGGCGAGCGGTGAGCCGATCATCGCGCCGCCACCGAAACCCATGATGGCCATGCCTGTTGCCATGCCGCGGCGATCCGGGAACCACTTCACCAGCGTCGACACCGGTGAGATATAGCCGAGGCCAAGGCCAATGCCGCCAATCACGCCTGAGCCGATCCACAGCAGCCAGAGCTGATGGGTGTAGATGCCGATGGCGCCGAGCACCAAACCGCCACACCAGCACAGTGCCGACACGAAGGCCGCCTTCCGCGGACCGACGCGCTCGAGCCAACCGCCCCAGATCGCGGCGGAAACGCCGAGCAAGACGAAGAACAGCGTGTACATCCAGCCGAGGCTGGCGACCTTCCAGTTACAGGTGGTGGTGAACAATTCGGTCGCGAGGCTCATGCCGTCGCAGACTTCCTTCGCCGCCGGATTCGGAATCGCCTGCGACAGCGGCAACCAAAACACGCTGAAGCCGTAAGCCATGCCGATACACAGATGGATGCAAAGTGCCGCTGGCGGCACCAGCCAGCGATTGAAGCCGGCCGTTGCGATGATGCGTTCCCGGTCCAGCAGACCTGGCTTGGCGCCGGATAACGCTCCGGCATTGCCGATTGTTGTCATGAAATCCTCCCCTGCAGCCGACCCTTCTGAGCCGAGTTGCGTCCTGAAACAGTCGTGTCGTGATCATTCCCCAGCTGCGTGCAGACGACAGATTCTCGCGCGCATCTGATTAGAACAGGACCAAAGACCGTCACGGGAGTCGATAGGGAAAAAGTATCAATTGGCGAAATTTATCAATTATCTCAGTGGTATACCAGAGGCTCAATCGTCATTTGCTATCGCAGCATTCATTTTTTCGATGACGAAGACGATGATCTCGTCCCGGCGTTCAGAGCTGTCGATGCGGTCGCCCATCTGCTGCACCATCACGGGAATATCGATGACTGCCATCGGATCGGTGCAATGAACCTCGACGCATTCGCCGACGGACAGCGTTCGCAATGCCTTGCGCGTCATCAGCGCTGGCAGCGGGCATTTCAATCCGGTGAGGTCGAGTTTGGTAGCGGCCATGCATCAGGTCCGTTGTGAGAAATCGCGTTATATCCGCGGCGCCGTGAATGTCATATGCAGCCTTATGACGACTGATCATGACCCCATACTCGAGCCTGTTCTTGGCCTTGTGCTTGCCGGCGGCCTCGCCCGCCGCATGGGTGGCGGCGACAAGCCGATGCGAGCTATTGCCGGCCGCAGCATGCTGCAGCGGGTGATCGATCGCGTTGCGCCGCAATGTGACGGGCTGGTGATCAATGCCAATGGCGATGCAACGCGGTTCGCTGCATTCGATCTGCCCATTATCCCCGACAATGTCGCGGATTTCCCTGGCCCCCTCGCCGGAATTCTCGCCGGCCTCGATTGGGCGGCCGTGCATCGGCCTGATGTCCGCTGGCTGCTGAGCGTGCCCGGCGACTGCCCGTTCTTGCCGCGCGATCTCGCTGAGCGCTTGCATCGCGCCCTGCGTGAAGACGATGCGCAGATGGCGGTGGCCTCTTCCGCCGGTCAGACGCAGCATGTTGTCAGCCTATGGGATGTCGGCCTGCGCGACGACCTGCGCAGCGCGCTGGTGGATGAACAACTGCGCCAGGTCGGCCGCTTCATGGCCCGTTATCGCCTTTCCACCGTGGACTGGCCGGTGGAGCCCATCGATCCCTTCTTTAACGCCAATACGACCGACGATCTCACCGAAGCCGAACGGCTCGCATTGCTCGACGACAGAGCCTGACCTAAGCTTTCTTCCAACAGGCGGCCGAAAGTGCCGCATTCGATTGGGAGGATTGCTATGCGCGGCATGGGTTTGTCCGTGATCTCTTCGCTCTGCCTTGTCCTTTATGCCTCCACCGCCTCCGCACAAATCTCCGACGACGTCGTCAAGATCGGCGTGCTCACCGATATGAACGGACCGGCCGCGACGCCCTCCGGTCAGGGCTCGGTGACCGCTGCGCAGATGGCGGTGGAGGATTTTGGCGGCACGGTGCTGGGTAAGCCAATCACGGTCATCGTCGGCGATCACCAGCTCAAGCCCGATGTCGGCGCCTCGCTGGCGCGGCGCTGGTACGATGTCGATCAGGTGGACATCATCGTCGACGTGCCGGTCTCCGCTGTGGGCCTTGCCGTGCAGAATGTGGCCAACGACCGCAAACGGCTGTTCATCACCCACTCCACCGGCGCAGCCGATTTCCACGGCAAGTTCTGTTCGCCCTATACGATGCAATGGGTGTTCGACACCCGCGCACTTGCCGTCGGCACCGCGCAGGAAGTGGTCAAACGCGGCGGCGATAGCTGGTTTTTCATCACTGACGACTTTGCCTTCGGCCATGCGCTGGAGCGCGATGCGGCTGCCGTGGTGACGAAGACCGGAGGCAAGGTGATAGGCTCGGTGCGCCCGCCATTCGGCGCATCGGATCTTTCATCCTTCGTGCTGCAGGCGCAGGCGTCCAAGGCGAAGATCATCGGCATCGCCGGCGGGCCGCCGAACAATATCAACGAGATCAAGACCGCCGGGGAATTTGGCGTGTTCAAGGGCGGCCAGCAGATGGCGGCACTGCTGGCGCTGATCACCGATATCGATTCGCTGGGTTTGCCGACGGCCCAGGGCCTGCTTCTCACCACGTCGTTCTACTGGGACATGGACGACAAGACTCGTGCCTGGTCGAAGCGCTTCTTCGACAAGATGAAGCGGATGCCGACCATGTGGCAGGCCGGCGTCTATTCATCGACGATCGTGTATCTCAACGCCATCAAGGACGCCGGCACCGACGACCCGCTGAAAGTTGCCGCCAAGATGCGCGAGAAGCCGATTGAGGACTTCTTTGCCCGCAATGGCAAGCTGCGGGATGACGGGCTGATGGTGCACGACCTGATGCTGGTGCAGGTGAAGTCGCCGGAGGAATCGAAATATCCGTGGGACTATTACAAGATCCTCGCCAAGATTTCGGGCGAGGATGCGTTTGGGCCGCCGGATCCGGCTTGCGGTCTGGGGAAGAAGTAGAGCTACTTCACCACCCCGATCTCGCGAAAATATCTGAGCACGCCGGGATGGATCATCGCCAGTTCCGGCGCTGCAGCGACCGTGTTGCTCGCCGTCGTCTCCTTCGCCTGCGCAAGCTTCGCGCCCAGCGTCGCCTCGGCGCCATGCAGCGTCTTCGCCAGCCGATAGGCGACGTCATCCGGCAGCGTCTCGCGCACAAGGATATAGCTCCACGATCCCACCGAAGCGATCGGCGCCGGCTGGTTCGGATAGCTGTTCGCACCGATCAGCAGTGGCTTGAGAAAACTGTGCTTGCCGCGGATCTGCGCGATCTCCGCGGCATCCGGCGCGATGAAGCGCGCGCCGCCGGGGCTCTCGCTCATGGCCTTGAAGCCGGGCCAACCGATACCCGCGCCCCACAACGCGGCGACACGACCGTCCAGCACCATTGCAGGGCCATCACCGGCACGATCGAGATAGACCGCCTCAAAATCCTTGTCCTGATCGAGCCCCAGCCCGTCCAGCACATAGCGCGACAGGAAGACGAGTCCGGACCCCTTGGCGCCGAACGCCACCGGTTTGCCGACGAGATCACGGATCGTCTTGTAAGGACTGTCCGCGCGCACCACGAACATGCCGGGATTGGAATACAGTGCAGTCAGGATCTTCAGCTTCGTCGGCGCGCGCTTGACGCCTTTGAAAGCTTCATAGGCCGGCTCGCCCGCCACCAGTGCAAGATCGAGCTTGCCGTCTTCCAGCAGCGGGATGTTCTCGGTCGAGCCCTTGGTGTTCTGCGTCTTGAGCTGCAGCGCGGGATCAGCGGCGTTCATCACGTCCGCGAACGCGTCGCCATAGAGCGGAAACCCGCCGCCGGGTGTCGCGGTGCCAAGACTCAGTGTCGTCGGTGACATCGGCTTCGTTTCCTGTTGCGCCATCGCAGTGCCGGATATCAGCAGTGCCGCGCCAACCCACATCATGATCTTCATGAGACATCCTGACGCGATAACAATGACCGCACAGCCAAAGATAGGCAAATGCCGGATTCTATGAAAGCATGCCGATAACGGGCGGCAAAGCCCGATCAACGCCGCGCTGCCATGCCGATCAATCGCGCAGGCGGATACGGCCATAACACTGGAGGGATCATGTTCGCATCTTTGCGCGCGATGACGCGTCGCGTCGTCGCTGTCTGCGCTATCGCTCTTGTCGGTTTCACCGCCACCCCTGCATCCGCCGCCGGATATCCGGACCGTCCGGTGCGCTGGCTGATCGGCTTCGCCGCGGGCGGCCCGGTCGATATCGTCGCCCGGATCATGGCGCAGTGGCTGTCGGATCATTTCGGCCAGCAATTCATCGTGGAGAACCGCGCCGGCTCTGGCGGCAATCTCGCCGCTGCGGCAGCCGCCACCGCAGCGCCCGATGGCTATACGCTGCTGTTCGTCGCGCCGAACAACGCGATCTCCACCTCGCTCTACAAGAAGCTGCCATTCGATTTCATGCGCGACATCGTGCCGGTCGCCAGCATCATGCAGCTCGCCAATATGCTGGTGGTGTCCAACGCATTTCCGGCCAAGACGGTGAAGGAGTTCGTCGATTACTGCCTCGCCAATCCCGGCAAGATCTCCTACGCGTCGTCGGGCAACGGCACCTCAGTGCATATGTCGGCTGAATTGTTCAAGGCGATGACGAAATGCGACATGACGCATGTGCCCTATCGCGGCTCGGCCATCGCCTTCCCCGACATTATCTCCAACAAGGTGCAGCTGATCTTCGACAATCTGCCCACCGCGCTCGAACAATCCCGCGGCGGCAATGTGCGCGCACTCGGCGTGACCTCGCCGCAGCGCTGGCCGATCGTGCCGGATGTCCCCGCGATCGCCGAGACTGTGCCGGGCTTTGAGTCGATCGGCTTCTACGGCGTCGGCGCCCCCAAGGGCACCCCGCCGGAGATCATCGCGACGCTGAACAAAGCGGTTGGAGACGCCCTGAAGGATCCCAAGCTCATCGCCCGCCTCGCCGACACCGGCGGCGTGCCCAAGCCGATGACGCCTGAGGAATTCGGCAAGCTGGTCGGCAGCGAAACCGAGAAATGGCGCAAGGTGGTGGACTTCGCCAAGGTCTCGGTGGACTGACGACGCGGTCTAGACGCTGACGGCGACCATGGCGGGCAGCAGCTCCGAGCTGCTGACCGCCCCCGCCACCAGATAGGCGAAGCCGAGCAGCGCCAGGAAGCCGAGGAAGAACAGGCCGAACAGGATCAGCGAGATCTTCTTGGCAAAAGCCGAGATATTGGTGAAGCCGAGCCCACCGGCAATCAGCGATATGATCAACGAAATAATGGCCCAACGCAGCATCCGGCCCCCCCGCTTTGAAAATGCGGACGAAAACGTCCCCGGATCGCCAAAGTTCCGCAGCGCACCACGCCGCCATTGAACGGCAGCGACGAGCCATATAAGGAAAGCAAGCACCGCCGTCCCGGCCCACCCGCCCGGACGCCGGCGGGCCTATAGCTCAATGGTTAGAGCCGACCGCTCATAACGGTCTGGTTCCAGGTTCGAGTCCTGGTGGGCCCACCAATGATTTCAATGGGTTACGGCCATATATTTCCAGTGTAAAGATCTACGGTACAGGTGTCGGTACAGGTTGCGTTCATGACCTGATCCAACTCTGTGCTTTTTAGAACTCCAAAAGACACCCACACTAAATTTGAGATCTCCATTATCACAACGCCCTCGCGTTGCGCTGTGCAGCTCCGGCCATGATCCTCCCTTTCACATGCGTAGAGCCGTTGAGAGCGCTGGGAGCTGGCGCTACCCAAGAAGCGACGCAGTTCAAACATTCAATGCAGGCCTGTGGGCGATCAATCACTGACAACCATCTGACTGAGTGCCTGCCCACTCAATCTAATGAGGATCCGTGACGCTTCGGG
>NZ_JBIIOT010000127.1:0-12297 GCF_044336785.1 Tardiphaga sp.
GTAGGGATGCACAACCAATGCCATCACGCGGGCGCTGTCGGCGGCGTCCTCGTAAATCTGCTCGAACTGGTCGATGGCGCGGTCGTAATATTCCGATGCCTTGTGATGCTGGATCAGCATCATGGCGACGTCGTTGCATTCCTGCGTATAGGGGATGTTGACGATGGGCGTGGTCGTGGTCTTCAGCCACACCGGCTGATCGTCCAGCACCCAGTCGCAGACATAGTCATAACCTTCCTGCTTCAGCAGGTCCGGCGTTTCCCAGGTCTCGGTGAGGCCGGGCCCGAGCCAGCCACGCGGCCGCTTGCCGGTGACGCCTTCGATGACATCCGCGGTCTTGCGGATGTCCTCGCGCTCGTTCTCCACCTTCTGCATGTTGCGCTGGGTGAAGCCGTGGCCCATGAATTCCCAATTGCGGGCCTTCGCTGCCTCGACGATGGGCGGATAGGCGGCAATCGCCGCGCCGTTGATCGCCAACGCCGCCGGCAGCTTGTAATCGTCGAACACTTTCAGCATGCGCCAGAAACCGACGCGGTTGCCATATTCGTGCCAGGCCCAGTTCGGCACGTCCGGCGACGGCGAACCGCCGGCCGGCGGCGTCAGCACCGTGCGCGGCATCGGCTGCTTGGCGTCCCACTCCTCCACATTGACGATGATCCACACCGCCATGCGCTTGCCATCTGGTAGCTTCAACGGGGGGCGGCCGTCGATCGGCGAGTAGCTGATGCGTTCGGTCGGCAGCATACTCACTCCTCCGGCGCGACGATGGTGATGGCGAGCGACGGCAGGCCTTCAATGCGGGCATCGATGACGTCGCCGGGCACGATGGGACCGACGCCGGCCGGCGTGCCCGTATAGATGAGGTCGCCGGGCTCCAGCTTCATCTGCTTGGAGAGCTGCGCCACGATCTCCGGCACGCTCCAGATCATCTGGCCGATATCGCCACGCTGCTTCTCGACGCCGTTCACCGACAGCGTGATGGCGCAATTGTTGAAGTGCCGTGCATCGCGTGCCGGCGCGATGACGCCGCAGGGCGCGGAGGCGTCAAAACTCTTGCCCATCTCCCAGGGCAGCCGCATGTCGCGGGCGTCGCGCTGGCGATCGCGACGGGTGAGATCGATGCCGACGGCATAGCCCCAGATGTGCTCGAGTGCGTCTTCCACTGCGATATTGCGGCCAGGCTCGCCGATCGCCAGCACCAGTTCGACCTCGAACTGGAAGTCTTCGGTGAATGCGGGATAGGGCACCCGTGCGCCATCCGGCACCACGCTGTCACGCGGCTTCTGGAAGAAGAACGGCGGGTCACGCTCGTCGGCTTCTTTCATCTCGCGAATATGGTCGAGATAGTTGCGACCGACGCAATAGACGCGGCGCACCGGGAAGAAGCCACCGCCGACGACCGGAACACCGGTGACCGGCACGGGCGGCAGGACCTGCTGGCTGATCACGCTCACTTGGCCACCGCCTGCGTGTTGTACCAGTCAAGGATCTCGGCGCCGTTCATATGCACCACGCCTTCGAACTGGTTCACATAGTCATAGACCGCCTCGAGATATTTGATGCGGAACGGCTGGCCGGAGATATACGGGTGGATCGCGATCGACATGATCTTCGGACGATCTGCGCTTTCGGCATAGAGGCGGTCGAACTGATCCTTGGCGCGATCGAGAAATTGCGTGGCACCGTGATGCTGCACCATCATCATCGGGATATCGTTCATCTCGACAGTGTAAGGCAGCGTGGTCAGCGGCCCCTTCTCGGTGCGGATCACCGTCGGCTCGTCGTCATAGACCCAGTCGCCGATATATTTCACGCCGGCTTCGGCGAGATATTCCGGTGTTTCCAGCGTCTGCGTCAGGCCCGGTCCTAGCCAGCCCACCGGACGCTTGCCGGTGAAATTCTCGATCACAACCATCGAGCGATTGATCATCGCCTTCTGGTCGGCCTCCTTGTGGATCGGCCCCTGCTCATAGGCATGGCCCATGAATTCCCAGCCAAGATCCTTGGCCTCCTGCGCCACGCGGGCATAGTCCTCGCAGACGCGCGCATTGATGGAGAGCGTCGGCTTGATGCCGAGCTTCTTGTAGAGTTCGAAGAACCGCCAGGCGCCAACGCGCATGCCGTATTCGTGCCAGCTCCAGTTCGGCACGTCGGGCAATAGCGGCAGGCCGGTCGGCGCCGGGATCACCTGACGCGCCATCGGCTTGGAAATGTCCCAGACCTCGAAATTGACGATGGTCCAGAAGATCAGGCGGGCATTGCCCGGCAGCTTCAGCTTGGGACGATCGACGATGGCGGAGAACTCGCACCGCTCGCGCGGCTGCATGGGACCGGTCATGGCTGGATGCCTTTCGACAATGAAAGATTGAAACGGATCATGCGGCGCTCCGGCCGGCCTTGAGGCCGTCGAGCTTCATCACCGCATCGGTATCCATCACGAAGCCGAAGGCGGTGCGGATGCAGGCGAGACCGGCAGCATGAAGCTCCGGCCCGTCCATGCTGTCGACGCAGTCCTCGACCACGATCGCCGCATAGTCGCGCACATTGGCGGCGGTGGTCGTCGCCAGCACGCAGGAATTGGTGTTCACACCGGTGATCAGCAGCGTGTTGATGCCATGGGAGCGCAGCACGAAATCGAGATCGGTGCCGAGAAAGCAGTCGTAGCGCTTCTTGGTGCTGACGATGAAATCGCTGGGGTGGAGCAATTCCGGCATCACGGTGCAGCCGGGGCCACCGATGATATTGTGCCGCATCACGTTCTTGCGCGTCGCCTTCGGATCCTCGGCGCGCGTGCGCCAGAACGGATTGGCACGGATCTCCGCCTCGTCGCGATAGGAGGTGAGCTGATGCACGACAGGAATGCCGCTGGCGCGGCACCAGTCGAACAGGCGCTTGTTCGCTGCGATGATGCGGTCCGCGACGTCGGGTGTAGTCGGCATGGTGGCGACCGCCATATCGAGATGACCGCGATGCAGATCGATCGCGACAACGGCAGCCTTGATGTGATCGACGCCCAAATTCTGGAAGGCTGGATTCATGGTCACACCAGCGGATTGAATGAGGTTTTCAGCAGCGCGCGCTGATCGATGCCGAACTTGTCGGCCAGCCAGTCGGCCAGAACTTCTTGTCCGATGGTCGGATTGTCGTGCTGGCAATGTTCGGCGCCGGTCTCCTCCGGCTCGAGCACACGCAATGTCGCATCGACGCCATGGGCAATGGCGTGATCATAGGTCGAGCGCGCCGCCGTCACCGTCAGCACGTCGTGGCCGCCATGCAGCACGAGATACGGACACTTCATGTGTTCGAGATGCCCCTTCAGCGTGAAGGGCCTCATCAGTTCGTGGGCGTCCTTCATGGTCTTGGCGCCGAACACCCAGCGGATATGCATCGCCAGACCGAAATCGTCGCCCTTCTGGCCCCACATGTCATGCACGGACCACACCGCGCCATGCGAGATCACCGCGGCAAGGCGATGCTCGTAACAGCCGGCACGGGCCGCATAGTATCCGCCCATGCTGGAGCCGCAGACGGCGATACGCGAGGTATCCACGTCGCTGCGCTGCTCGAGCCAGTCGATACATTTACCGACCGGCACTTCCGTATCGGCGCGCGTCGCGAGACCATGGCGCCGCAGCATGCCGCCCTGGCCGGGCAGATCGACCATCAGCACCGAGATGCCGCGCTGCAGGCAGCCATGGGCCTGCATGAACCACATCTCGTCCTTGATGGAGTCCAGTCCGCCCATGCAGATCAGCACCGGCAGCTTGTCGCCGGGGAACGGCGCACGGATGAAATAGCCGCAGATCGGCTTGCCCGGCTCGTAAGGGATCTCGACGACTTCGCCGGGCGGATTGAGATAAGAGATGAACTTGTGCGAGCAGGCTTCCATCTTCTCGAAGGTGGGAAGCCGGCGCGGATCGGTCGGCTCCAGATGGAATTCGGCCTGTCGATAGTAATCCGCGGCACGGAGAAAGCAGTTCATCGCCGTGCGGATATGGCCAAGCTCTTCCTCGGCCAGACCACGCAGCCAATTGGCATCGGCGATCACCATCCACTCTGTGTGCCAGCTTTCGAGATCGCCGGGGATCATGCGCGATCCCGCCAGCATCACTTCGGAAACGCTGCCGCCGCCTTCCTGCGTTTCACCGAGACCGCGGCGGAATTGATAAGCAAGCCAGGGATGCTCGGGCCAATGATGCCAGCCGAACGGCTCATAATGCGGGGAACGATCCGCGGTGATCTCCTCGATGGCATTTTCGCCGATCGTCTTCCCAGAAACCATGAGACACGCCGTTCACTGGTCATTTCCGATGGCGCATCATTGCGTGTCGGAAATCGGAGTCAACAGGAATTACATACACTTTTTCTATCTGATTATCATTTCCGCAGGTTGCCTCCTAAAAATGCGCGAATTTCATGCAAGATTTCGCGCGAACTTTGTAGGATGCTCTATCGAACCGAAGCAACCGAAGCCAAAGTGTGTACACTTTGTGCAATGCGAGAGATCGAGATGTCTGATCTGACAGACCTTAAAGCGACAGAAACGCCTGGCGTCCGCGCGGGCAACCGGGCGCTCTCGGTCATGGAGCAGATCCGCAATTTCATCCTGGATGGCACCGTCAGTGCCGGTGAGCGCATGAACGAGGTCCGGCTCAGCAAGACTCTGGATGTCTCACGCACCCCGGTGCGCGCGGCCTTGCAGGCCCTGGCAGGCGAAGGCCTGCTCGACTACGCGCCCAATCGCGGCTTCATCGTGCGGGAATTTCCGCTCAGCGTCATCGTCGATGCCTATGAGATCCGCGCATCGCTGGAGGGTCTTGCCGCGCGCTTTGCAGCCGAACGCGGCTTCAGCGACAGCGAGCGCACGATTATCGAGCGGAGCCTGGTTGCCGGCGATGACTTGCTGTCACGCGGCGAATTTGCCGAAGGCGACCTTCTCATCTATCGCCGCATCAACGGTGATTTTCACGACACGCTGCTGGCCGCCGCACGCAACCGCATGCTGAGCGAGATGATCCGGATCTGCCACCACGTCCCGATGTCATCGAGCCGCAACATCGTCGCCTTCGAGCATCGCGATGTGCGGCGGCGACATGACGATCACCACCGCATCTACGAAGCGATCATGGCGCGGGAGCCGTGGCGCGCCGAAGCGGTGATGCGCGAACACGTCTCCGGTGTGCGCGCCTCTCTCGTGAAGTCGCTAACTGACCGGGCTGAATGAGGCGAATAACGAATGATCGTGTCCCAGCAGCGCGTGATCTGGCGTTCTAAACCTTTGAAACCGCCACCACTGTGTACCACCTGAAGCGCGTGGGCAGGGGCAGCTCGAAACGATCATCGCGCTACTTCACGAGATCCGCGACAGCGGAAGCTGCCTTAAGCCCGGAACCACTCAGTACGACTACGGTGCTCTCATTCTGCCTTATGAGACCTTCCTGTGCGAGTCTGTCTAGAGCCGCAGCAGCGCTTGCGCTGGTTGGCTCCACAAACAGCCCGTTTCGGGCAAGCCGGCGTAGCGCGGCATCATCGTAGTAGAGCGCAAGCCGCGCCTCCCCCGGTTCGGGATCGTAGTAGACATTGATGATCTTGAAGATGCCGGCGACACCGGCGAGCATCACGATGGCGCCGTGCGCACCGAGAGGATCGCCGGCCCGTCGCCGATCAGGCCGTAATCCTCGATCGGAAGCGGCCGATCGGATCCATGCGCTTCATGTTGGGCCATGAGAGCCTCGTGCCGGCGCGACCGGCGTTCAGTCTTACTTATTCCGCAACTTCTTCCTGGATTTCGCACTCGGCGTGGTTGGCTCCCACAGTCGAAATCCGCCGAGAAACGCGTTCTCGTTGTCGCCGCGTCGGGTTTTCGGAGGCAGCTCGTCGATATGCGCAACATTGCCGCCGCCCAAGACGATGTAATCGGGTTCGAGGGCTTCCCTGAGATCGTTGATCACTTCAGCAACGCGCCGTCGCCATTTCTTCCGCCCGAGCCGTTCAAGCCCCGCAGCGCCGATATAGTCTTCGAAAGTCTTCTTTCGATACGGCAGATGACCCAACTCCATGGGCTCCAGGATGCCATCAATGATCATTGCGGAGCCGAGCCCGGTGCCAAGACCCAGAAACAACATGCGGCCATCGTCATAGCTTCCGAGTGCCTGCATCAGGGCATCGTTGACGACACGCGCCGGGCGATCAAACGCGGCTTCGAAGTCAAAGCCCTTCCATCCGCGCCCCAGATTATGGGGCTCGCGGATCGCACGATTGCCGATGACGGGACCGGGATATCCGATGGAAACGCGGTCGTATGTCCAGTCGCTCGTGAGTTGTTTGACCTTCTTCACCATCGTTTTGGCCGTCAGATGCGCTCCAGACTCGAATTCGCGCTTCGTCCTGTGGGCGGTCGTCATTACCTTGACATGCGTCCCGCCCACATCGATCGCGAGCACGATTTGCTTTCGGCGCTTGTTCATCCTCTGGCTCTCTCTGAATTCTCGTTCATGCGCGGATCATTTCGCGCCCGGAGGCAACGTCATGCCGGGTGTCAGGCCGGGCACCACGGAACTCGCAGGCAGTTTCGTTGGCGGCGTTGGCGACTGAATGGACGCGGCGGGCGGCGTCGGCGTTGACATCGACATGCATCCGGGACGCGCCGTTGGACCATAGATGGCATCGCCGAAACGCTGGCGGATGCGGGTTAGTGCGCCGGGATGGTCCTCAGTCCCATGATTGCCCGTCTCCGGGCCGCGGATTGTCACAGTTGCAGTCATACCCGCGACCAGCGGGATATCCTCAGGCTTTCCGGTGATCGCAATGCGGACCGGCACGCGCTGTGCCAGGCGAACCCAAGTGTAGACGGGATCGACGCTGGGCAGCCCCTGGGTACTCGGCGTCGCATTGGAATCGCTGATGCCGCGCGTGATCGTATCGACCCGGCCGATGATCGGTGCGCCATAGCCCATCAATTGTGCCTCGGCGCGATCGCCGATGCAGATATTGGCCATCTTGGTCTCTTCGAAATAGCCATCGACCCAATAACTGTCAGCGTCGATAATCGAGATGTTGCGTGTACCAGCCGGAGCGGCGTCGCCGACGCGAAGCAACAGGTTGGTAACGTAGCCGTTGACAGGGCTGCGCACCTCGGTGCGCTGAAGATTTACGTCGGCCTGCGCAAGCTGGACCTGCGCTGCGTCGAAGGCGGCCTGCGCCTGGGCGGCATTTCCTGCAAAGACCTGCTTGTCTTCGACTGTCGCGGACAAGTCCGACAGTGCCTGGCGCCGCTCTGCCTGCACCTTTTTCACCTGCATCTCTGCGGCCCGCATCCGCATCTGGGCTTCGGCGGATTCACGCGCTGACTTGTAGTCGAAGGGTTCGATGACGTAGAGGATGTCGCCTTTCTTGACGAACTGGTTGTCGGAGACGCGAACTTCGGAAATCTGTCCGGACACCTGGGGCGCGACGCTGGCCACCTGCACGCGCACGCGACCATTCCGCGTCCACGGCGCATTTACGTAGTAGCTCCAGATCAGAACGGCAGAGGCGACTGCAATTACGGCGATCGCGATAGTTGCGATTATTTTCGCGATTCGATTGCCGCGCGATTTCTCGTCATCGAACGCCATGTCGGCATCGCCACTCGCATCCACCGGCTCGCCGCGCGAGGCACTCTCGCGTTCCGGATGCCGGTCGGTGCTCGGCTCCGGCGCGCGCGCCGCGGGGAGCGTTCCCGCCCCGGTTCCGTGAGCGTCACTGTCGTTGAGGGGCTCGCGCAATGTCGTGCCCCACTGATCAACGCGTTGATCGTCCATGGCAAAACCTTTCAGAGTAGCATCATGACAAGTGCCAGAATGATGATGAACAGGCTGACCTGAGCCAGCGGCGGATTGCTGAAGAAACTGTCGAAGCCGATTGTCGCGAACAACGGCCGCAGCAGCGCAAATGCGACGATGCTGGCGACGAGATAGGTCACGAAAGGCGCGATCATCACACCGCCGATCACCAGTTCGGAGAACGTGTGGCTCATGGCTTCCTCCGCATCTTCAGCGCGACGACGAGCGCCCGGTTTTGCTCGATCAGCCCGGCCATCCAGATCATGGCCACGGCCGCACGCAGACGGTCGCTATGGAGAGCGGCGGCATCCGTGCCACCGAGCAACCGGCCCGCTTCGGCCCGGAGCGCAGACGCATCCATCGCATGCAAGGTGGATATCGCGCGCTGCGCCTGACGCGCGTCCGCGCTGTGGACACGCGCAATAGCCTCATGTGCCCTGCGCGCGGCCGTCGATGCTTCCGCGAGCCACAGCAGCGCATGCGTGTCTGCCTCTCGTCTGTCCCGAATTTCTTCAATGTTCAGGCCGGCATAGGTGGCGATCCGGTCGGCGGCACGGAAAGAACTTGTCAGGCCCGCACGCGCGTGATCGCGCCCGGCCATGGCACGCTGAAAGTCGATGCGGGCCGAACGCATGATCCATCGACGACGCATCGCGTCGCTCGTCGGCCAGAGAAGCGTGTGGGCGAGGAATAGAAGAAGCATCGCCAGCCAGGCCAGCATCGCCGTCGTCAGGAAGGCAAGCGGGCTGTAGTCCTGCGGATTGCTCGGCGCGAGCAGCGCCGGCACGAACACCAGGGTCAGGAACCCGAACATATAAAGCGCCTGCTTATTGCTCACGACCAGAAGCGAGGCGGTAATGACGACCGGCGCAAGTGCCATGGCCAGAAGAGGAAACTGATCGGTACCGTCGAGGATCAAGAACTTGATGACGCCAGCCAGCAGCGCCACGATTGGAACGAAAATGCAGGCGGCTTTGGCAAAACCACGCGGATCGGGCAGCCCGCTACTGACCGCAAGAACGCCACTCATCAGAGCGAGAACGAAGGATACCTGCGGCCAGTTGGACAGCGAGAGCATCAGCCCGACCAAAGTCACGCCGGCAAAGGCGCGCAAGGCATCGCGCAAGGCGACCTCGTAGGAACTGTAGGTCGGCAGACGCATGCCGAAGCGGCGGCTCTGGCCCTGCTCGAGATCGCGGATCGCATTGCGAGCTACCCGATCGCGGTCCAACAGCAACATCGCGCCGCTTACCGCGACCAGACGCTCGGGATCGGCGCGTTCGGTGCCAAGCTCGGATCGCAGCGACGCACGCAATTCGCGCGCCTGCGGGCTTTCCGGATGGCTGAGCGTGGTCGACCAGCTCTCGCCTATCCTGCGGCCGGCATTTCCGCCCCTGGAAATCACTGCGGAAGTCGCCCGAGCGACTCCAATCTGCTGGACCATCGCAGCGATGGCAACGCGGGCCAGGGAGGCGCGCCCGCCGCCCATTGGGCCTTCGGTCGGCATGGCGTTGACGTCAGCGCGAAGCGCGACAACGTCCTTCAGAAGATCACCGACCGCCGCGTCAGGCGGGGGCCCGAGACGCAGGGCGTCGCTGACAAAACCTCCGACACGCCGCTGCGTCCTGATGATTTTGTCCCGGAGTTGCGGAAACACCTCGGGCGCGCCGAGCAGATCGTTGACGAAAGCGACCGCGATCACACCGACGGCGAGCGCCGCGCCACGATTGACGCCGGTCGAGAAGACGTTCTGCGGCGCATCAATCTGCGTGATGGCCACCAGCGAGACGGTATAGCCGCTGAGCATTGCGCCATAGGCCCGATTTCCGTCGAAGAAACGGGCGACGAATACGCAGAGTCCGAGCCATGCGGCGTAAGCAATGATGAACGGCTCGCGCAGCTGGTTAAAAACGCCGGCAATGACGAACCCCGCGGCGATTCCGATGACCGTACCGAGCAGGCGCCAGAACGCCTTTTCAGCGGCCTGTCCACGGGTCGGCAGAGACAGGATGCCGACACATACGGCGGCGGACAGGGCATTTTCCAGTTGCAGCCAGAACGCCAAATACAGCGCCAACATCATCGCGGCCCAGTTGCGCACGCCGAAAGACCATGCGGACAACGGGAAGCCGGCAATTTGTCGCTTTGTGGAGTAAGTGGCGGTGCTCACGGCTGATGTGCCTTTTCCCCCGACGTCTTGCTGTCGATCTTGCGGAACCACTTCAACTCCTCGATGGACATATCCCGGTAACCGGTGAGGAACAGCAGTGCATCAAGCGGCATCGAGCCATCTCCGTTCGAGAGCAGGAAACGGTCACGGTCGTGCCAGTGCGGATCGCCTGGATCGAATTTGAGGAACTCTGAAAACAGTACTGTCGCAATTTCCGCCATGCCCATCGGCATTCCGGGATGTCCGCTTTTCCCCTCCTGAACGGCATCCATTGCCAGGACGCGAATGCAGTTGGCGAGCTGGCGCAGATGCCTCGCATCGGGTGCCGCTGGCGATCCGGTCCTCATTATCGAGCTGCTGTCCTGCATTCACCTGTCCTCTCATGATGATGACGTCATGGTCGCTTCAGTCGGGCGCCTTCAGATTGCTGTTCAACCATCCTTCGGTCGCGCGGACGGAGGATTGCGTTTCGCGTTCCCCTCGTGGCGAGGACGGCCTGTCTGAAGGAGCCTCACCGTCTGCCGCCCCGGCGGATTGCGAGTGTCCGAGGCGGGGCCGGAAAATGGTTGCGGCGATGCGCCCGATCGCATTCGCTATCGGTGTGTGAGCCATACAATGTCCAATCGGTTTTGGACGACGAACGGGATGCAGCTATTTCGTGCCCGCGCGCGGGGACTGCGGCGGCTCCAGCGACACGGTTCGCAGGTCGTCACCGCTGAGAACCACCACCACGAAACGCAACTGACGCGCATCCATCGACAAGCCGCCGCTGACGGCACGGCCCCCTGTCATTTCCTCCGCAATGGCAACCGCATCCGACATACGGCCGGGAGATCGCTGCAGGCTTGCGACATTGGCGCGGTCGTCGTCGCCAAGATCGTCGACCGGGATGCGCCTGCCTGTGGTCAGCGAACCAGATGCAGCGTCAATCTTGCTTTCTTCGATGTTCCCGTCACGCACGACAAGAAGCCTGAACAGGCCAGTCTCCTCCGTGCCATCAAAACTGACATCGACGATCTCGCCGTCGTTGATCGCTCGGCGTGCAATCGAAAGTGCGTCCCGCAGTCCCAGGCGCGCGTCGCGGAAGGCCGCGAGTTCATGCCCCACCGAGCGTGTCGCGGAAACACGCCCGTTGCCTGGCTGCGCCTGCATCGTGACGTCCGGGATATCGGCTGTGGCACGCGCGACGCCTGCGGATGTTATGATCACTGCGGCTAAGGCAAATGCGGCACGGTTCATTGAGAAACTCCCAATCCGGCGGAACATAATTGGCAACGCGATCATTGGGCCCAGCTGACGTCACTACGCGAGGCTCGGCCGAAGCGCTCAGTGGGCACGATGAAATCCCACAGCATTTAGAAACTCATTGGTACCGTAAATAGGCGAGACCTGTCGTTCGTTGCATAGCGTAGCGGGGCATCAGCTATGCACAAATTGGCTGTAGCTCTCCGCGTTGGAAGCAGCGAGATACCAACGGCCCTGTATTTCTTTGGAAAAGTGGCGATCTGGAATGCCAGCGACGCAGTTGGTCTCGCGGCTCTGTGAAGATCGACACGAAGGCTGAGGACTGGTCACGACGGATGGCGACACGAATGAAAGCATCGTTGGACAACAAGCGCACCGATTCCGCGCCACGCAGAGGCCGTCCGCCAGTACGAACCGAAGCCGAGACCCGCCACCTGATCGTGGCGGCTGCGACACAGGAGTTTCTGAAGAACGGCTTCGACGTGGGGATGGCTCAAATTGCGGCGCGCGCGGGTGTATCCAAACGGACGATCTACGAGATCGTGCCGACGAAGGATGATCTGTTCGAAGCCATTTTCTATGAATGGCGCATGCCACTCGACTTCAATGTCGATGACGGCCTGTACGACGGCTGGCCTGCGGAGAAGGTGCTCGAGCATATGATGCACGATATCGCCTTCAAGATCTTCAGGGCCGACGGCGTTGCGTTCTATCGCCTCATCAACGCCCAGGCTGATCGCTTTCCCGATGTAGCACGCGCATATTATGCGGCTGGCCCCGAGGCGCTGAACCGATTGGTCGCCAACGTCCTCACGACATTGCAAAAGCGCAAGCTGATTTCCATCGGGGACCCTTTTGTGACCGCAACGATGCTTGTGAGCATGGTGATAGCCGAGCCTTTTCGCGCAAGCCTGATGGGAGCAAGACCCCTAATGCGTGGTACGCAATTGAAGGCACACGTTCGTACGGCCGTTCAGCTATTCCTTCGGGGCGCGACTTCAGACGAAGCGGGTCGTATTTGAGCGCCATTATATGACGCCTCCTCTGACCTAACTTACT
>NZ_JBIIOT010000022.1:0-60382 GCF_044336785.1 Tardiphaga sp.
TGGCAGTAAACCGTCCGGTGTCCGCCGCACGCCCAGCCTATACTCCCGCATAGCTTGTCCAGCCCTAGCGCTTGGTGCACCCAGACAGTCAGGCTTTGGTGCTGTCGTTATTCGGTTGCAGCCGGCAGACCGGAGCCCCGGGTCGGTCGCGAGGCTTAACCGGCCGACCCACCATGGCTTTTGGAACAGCGATGACCACTCTGATATATATTGATGGGGCTGAACGGTCTGCTCAATGTCGGCAACGGGATCTATATGCTCTATGACCCGGCGACCTGGTATGTCATCGTGCCGACGGTGACCGGGACCGGACCGTTCAACCAGCATTTCATCCGTGACATCGGTATCAGTCACCTGCTCGTCGGCATCGGCTATCTCTGGGGTATCGCCGCGCCGGTGCAACGCATCTGGATGTGGGGCGCCGCGACGGTATGGCTGACCTTTCACGGCATATTCCACCTTTGGGAGATAGCCGTTGGCATCTGCGGAACCGATGTCATTGCGCAGAACTGGCACGCGGTCTACCTGCCAGCCGCCGTCGGATTACTCGGCGTGATCTGGGCCTATGCGGAGCCAACAACAACTCCCGAGGCACGCGCATGATTCCTAATGCGCTCGTCATCGGCGGAAGGGGCCTGCTCGGGTCCGCCATCTGCCGTCAACTCGCCGCCCGCAACGTACCTTACGCCGCCGGGAGCCGGAGCATCTCGCCGTCGGAGATCTCCTCCAGATGGAAGCAATTTGATGCCGTGACCGGCGATGGCCTGGCCGATGCACTGACCTGCCGTTCGATGGTCTTCAACTGCGCCACTTCGCAGTCGAAGCCGACCGACGACCTCGTAGTGGTCGATCGCTTGATCGAAGCTGCCCGACGGAATCCGTTCCACATCGTGCAGGTGAGCATTGCAGGGATCGAGGCGTCTGCTCGCTATCTCGCCTACTACAGGGTAAAGTTGGAGATCGAGGAGAAGCTCGCGAAAAGCGGCGTGCCTCACACGATCGTACGGCCGACCCAATTCCACGAATTCGTCGATTTCATAATCCGCAAGCTAACGCTCGGACCATTCACCTTTGCGCCGAAAATGGTCCTGCAGCCGCTTGACGTGGATTTTGCCGCTACGCAGATCGTAACATCCACCCTCGATGGACCTCTCGATGATCGCAACATCATATGCGGCCCCGAGCGGATCGCGACCGGTTCTCTCGTCACGACCTGGATGGAGGCGAGGCACCGGCGAAGCTTCCGAATTAGCCTGCCATCGATCGGGCTACTTGCCGCATTCTCGACCATTGAATCGGTTTCCGGCGTAACTGGCGGACGTACATGGTCTCAATGGAATGCCGATGCCACCTCCGCTCAATCAAACAGCCGGAACGGATTGGCACGCGGTGCGTGAGACACAACGCACTCAAAGGAAATCGCTTCCATGCCGGTAGACGTTTCCGCAGTCTCGAATCTACCCATCTTCGCTGGTCTTGACGCAGAATCCTGCGAACGAGTCCTCTGGGAATCCCATTCAAGCCAGGTCGCGCAGGGCAAAGCGGTGTTCCAGCAGGGTGTGGAGGTTTTCTCCATCTATCTCCTGCTTCGAGGACACGTCCGCGTTTCACGAATAACCGAGTCCGGAGATCAAGTCATAGTCCGCCTCGTTTCCGGCGGCGGCATTTTCGGTGCCGCTCACGCAATGGGGGTGGCCACGCACCCGGTATCAGCGACGGCCGTGGAAGACAGCGTGGTTCTTTCTTGGCCGGCCACGGCTTGGGGCGCGCTGTCTGCACGATTCCCGCTTCTTGCCGCCAATACGCTCAAGGCCATTGGGGAAAAGCTGCAGGAAGCGCAGAACCGTGTTGTGGAGATGTCCACGGAACATGTCGATCAGCGCCTCGCCCGGACGCTGCTCCGCCTCGCGGATCGCTCCGGCTGTCGAACGGATGACGGTGTTGCGATCAACTTTCCGCTGACACGCCGGGACATCGCGGAAATGACGGGTTCAACGATCTTCACCGTCAGCCGCAGGCTCAGTAGCTGGGAGGAGCGTGGCTGGATCGACGGAAGTCGACAACGCGTGGTCCTCAAGCACCCTCAAGCCTTGCGGGCGATCGTCGCAGACGTTCGCGCTCCGAGAAGTTAACCTGCACGCCATATCCGCCGAAATGTTCGTACCGTGGCAATCGCCCAATGAACGGCATGAGGGGCTACTTGGCGGCAGCTTTTTCGAACAGTGAGGCAAAAGCAGGTTTGGCCTTGCCTGGCTGCGTGACGCGCTTCGCGTCCTCGACATTTGTCGGTGCGCCGACGACGACCAGGGCCACCATTCCCATGCCGTAGTGCGGAGCACACTTGACCCCGTAGACGCCGGGCCTGTCGAAGGTGACGGCGACATCCTGGCTCATTTTTCCAGCGAAAGGAGTGGCATCTGCGGGCATCATGCCTTTGATGGATTCTGCACTATGCCCTTTATCGCTTGCGACAAACTTCACGGTATCTCCCGCCTGGATCTTGATGAGGGCTGGCTCGAATACCATCGCAGTGCCATCGGATCCCTTGTTGAGCATCTTGACCTCGACTTCCGCCGCGTCGACGACGCCGGCCATCGAAACGAGAGCAACGGTGACTGCAAGAAACGTGATCTTGCGCATTTCAGTTCTCCTCGTCTTCCCGCAGACGCGCGGTGTGCCGGGAGACTAGGCTTTGACCGCGTAGCGGAGATTGCTCCAGCGCAATGTTGCCCTTGATCGCCGTCAATATTCGCGGCCTGGACATGCGCGGTGAAGAGCGAGACTGTTTTTTGCAAGGCAAGCAGGTGATCGTGCGCCAGGTTGCGAACGGGAAGGTCTTCGGCCTCAGGAAGGCGATCGGCTTTTCTCGATATCAGGCGACCGCGATCGCCGTCGATGGCAGCGCCGTCATGTACTGCCCGCCCCCGTTGGGCAAATCCTACCTAGCACTATGCTCCGCGCACAGTGCGACCGCCTCCTCCCAAATCGTGGCTTCGAGCAAGGACTTGATTTCGGCGGGCATGCCGAACTTGCGCTATCGCGCCGGAATGCGCCGGCGGAACCAGCAGGAGGCGCTGGGTGGGTTTATCCAGGGAAAGAGCATCTTCTTCGCAATTCGGCGCATGTTGTGGCCACCTTTGTGTACCACCGGACCGATTGTAAAAGCCTTGTTTCTAAAGAAACAATATGAATTTCAGGGCTTTAGGAGAGCTACTGGCGGAGAGAGAGGGATTCGAACCCTCGAAACGGTTTCCCGTTTACACGCGTTCCAGGCGTGCGCCTTCAACCACTCGGCCACCTCCCCAGTGCGCCTCTCATGACGGCTGCACGACCGATTTGCAAGCGCGCGCCGACACGGATCGTGCGCTTTTTCGCAATTATCTGGAAAATATGGGGATTTCGCCACCTAGGAGACCGTTCCCACCGCTAAATCTGCGCAGGAGAACGGCTAAAACTCAATGCAAACGGGACGTGGCCGCCGCCGAAGCGACCGAATGAACCGGCCAGACCACCGGGGCTGCGCCCGGCATATTGTCGTTCTGCGCGGTGTCGTTGAGTGCATGGGCATCCTGCAACGCACCGACGAAATCGCTGAACCATTCCTGGATCGTGCCGGCGCGCAGCTTGGCCATCATAGCTTCCCAGCGCATCCGGCGTTCCAGCAGCGGCATCGAAAAGGCGGTGGCGATGGTGCGGGCCATGCCGTCGATATCGTGCGGGTTCACCAGCAAGGCCGTATCGAGCTCATTGGCAGCACCGGCGAATTTCGACAGCACCAGCACGCCGGGATCGACCGGGTTCTGGGCCGCGACATATTCCTTGGCGACCAGGTTCATGCCGTCATGCAGCGGGGTCACCACGCCGACCTGGGCCGTGCGGTAGAGGCCGGCGAGCACGGTCTGGCTGAAGCCCTTGTTGAGATAGCGGATCGGCGTCCAGTCCACCTCGCCATGGCGGCCATTCACATCGCTGACCAGCTTGGCGAGCTGATTCTGCAGGTCGCCATAAGCCTCGATATTGCCGCGCGACAAAGTCGCGATCTGCAGCAGCGAGACCGAGCGCTTGAGCTGCGGCTTCGCCGTGAGCATGCGATCGAATGCTTCGATGCGATTGACGAGACCCTTCGAGTAATCGACGCGATCGACGCCGATTGCGAGCTTCTCGCCATTCAGGCTGCGACGCAGACGCGACACATCCGGATGCGACGACGATTTCGCCGCGAAGGCAGCGAACTTTGCGGGATCAATGCCGATCGGGAACACGGCGCAACGCGACGCGCCATAACGTGACTGTACGGTGCCGGCGGACACCTCGAGACCGAGATCGCCTTCGACATAAGACAGGAAATTGTCGCGATCACCGTCGGTCTGGAAGCCGATGAGATCGTAAGCCAGCATCGCTTCAACCAGTTCGCGATGATGCGGCACGCCGCCAAAGATGTCGCGGGTCGGCCATGGCGTATGCAGGAAGAAGCCAAGCGGCTGCGTCACACCAAGCGTGCGCAACTCGGCGCCAAGCGCGAGAAAATGATAATCCTGAATCCAGAACGCGGTGTCTGGCTTGCGGAATTTCAACAGCGCACGCGCGAAAAACGAGTTCACTTCGCGATAGGATTGATAATTGTCCTGCGTGGTGCGGATCAGATCGGTGCGGGAATGCAGCGCGGGCCACAGCGCCGAATTGGCGAAGCCTTCATAATAGCCTTCGTAATGGGCGGCCGGCAGATCGAGCATCGCCAATGCGCCCGCACCAAGGGCTTCAATTTCGGCGAACGGTTCTTTCTGCGCGCCTTCGCGCAAACGACCGGAGGAACCAACCCAAATCGCGCCGGACTTCTCAACCACGGGCAGCAATGCTGCAGCCAATCCTCCCGTCATCGGTTCATTGGCCGAAGCGCGGGAGACACGGTTTGAGACGACGACGAGATTCACAAGATTCCCTCCTGATGACTGGTCGAGAATAAACGTCCGTTCATCAATATGGTTCCTGGTCATCATTCGACCCGAATGAAACCAAATTCGGGCACGTGGGAATGGAACCGGACATTTTTGTGGAGTTCCGTCGCTTCATAGTGACGCGACGAAGCCCTTACGCGAGTTTTGCATCATCGATCAGAAGTCGTCCGAGCCACGCACGCACGTCGCGCGGCTCAGCGAAATGCCCTGCAACCCCTTGCGCATGTCGGCCCACGGAGAATGCCAATCCATTCATGCCGGGCATGATGGCGAATACGCTCTCGTCGGTCACATCATCACCGAGGAAAATCGGACGCCGTCCCTTGAACGGTTCATGCGTCATCAACTCGATCACGCCGGTCGCCTTGGTGAATCCCGACGGCTTGATCTCGCAGACAAACTTGCCAGGCAGCACTTCGATCGGCGCATTCGGCAGATCGGCGCGGATCGCCGACACCGCATCATAGATCGCCTTCTCCGCATGGGGCGCGAGGCGATAATGCAGCGCGAGTGAATAGCCTTTGTCCTCCAGCAGGATTCCGGGCGAGAGCTTTGCGATCGCAGCTAGCCGCCGCTTCAATTCCTTGTCCATCGGCGGCGCACCGGATGAGACGGATTCCACCTCACGCGCAAGCCGCATCTCGGCGCCATGGCCGCCGACAGCGGGGAACTGCTGCGGCGCAAAGATCAAATCGATATCGTTGACGGAGCGGCCGGACACCAGCGCCATGGCGCCATTGGTCCGCTGCAGCAGCTTGCCCATATTGGTGGCGAGATCCGGTGGCACCCAGACTTCGCGCGGCGTCGGTGCCATATCGAGCAATGTGCCGTCGATATCGAGCAGCAGCGCGCATTCAGAAAGACGCGGCAATTCGATATCGACGTGGTCGAAAATTGCCGATGCTGCGGGCGGCGCTTCATCCAAAGCGATTTCGATGATTTTCTGCGGTGAAGTCATGATGTCACTCCGTCGCGGCCAATGGCCGTGCAACTGATTCAAGCGGCTTGCGTTCCGCCGCGATGGCATAGCGCCAGCCGACGATCGCAGCTGCGATCATCAGGACAGCACCAAGGAGATAGCCGGCGAACACGCTGTTGCGCGAACCGGTATCGATGAGGACGCCAAACAACGCCGGGCCGGCAATGCCGCCGACGCCGGTGCCGATGGCGTAGAACAATGCGATCGCCAGCGCGCGAACCTCGATAGGAAAGGTTTCGCTCACCGTGAGATAAGCAGCACTGGCAGCGGGTGATGCGAAGAAGAAGATCACCATCCAGACAATCGTCTGCGTCTGCGCGCTCAGCACGCCGATGGAAAAGAGATAGCCGGAGCCGGCGAGCAGGATGCCGGACATGCCATAAGTGAAGGCGATCATGGTGCGACGACCGATCGTATCGAACAGCCGCCCGAGCAGCAGCGGCCCGAGGAAATTGCCGGCCGCGAAGGGCAGCAGATACCAGCCGACATGGCTGGACGAGATGCCGTAGAAATCTGTCAGGATCAGCGCATAGGTAAAGAAGATCGCATTGTAGAAAAATGCCTGCGCCGCCATCAGCACCAGCCCGACAATCGAGCGCTGGCGATAGGACACCAGCAGCGTCTTCGCGACTTCCGCCAGCGGCGTGTGATCACGCTGGGTCAGCTTGATCTTCGGCAGGGAGGCGATCACATCAGGTGAGGGTTTTTGATGCGCTGACGTTTCAATGTCGCGCACGATCTCTTCTGCACGCTCCGGCTGACCATGGATCATCAGCCAGCGCGGACTTTCCGGAATCCACATGCGCATCAGCAACACCACGAGGCCGATGGCAGCACCGGTGAAATAGGCGATGCGCCAGCCATAGGCTTGCGACACCACGGCGGGATCAAGCAGCACAATGGCACAGACGGCGCCCATCGCCGCGCCAAGCCAGAAGCTGCCATTGATGACGAGATCGGTCCAGCCGCGATAGCGCGCCGGTACCAGTTCCTGGATCGTTGAATTGATCGCCGTGTATTCGCCGCCGATGCCGGCACCAGTGAGAAACCGAAACAGCGCGTAGCTGGCGAGGCTCCAGGAGAATGCCGTCGCCGCAGCCGCCGAGAGATAAAGTGCCAGCGTGATGAAGAACAGTTTCTTGCGGCCGATGCGATCGGTGAGCCAGCCGAAACCGAGCGCGCCAGTCACGGCGCCAGCGAGATAGGCGCTGCTGGCGATGCCGATATCGAAATTGGAGAATTTGAGGACGGGGTCGTCCTTCAGGGCGCCGGACAACGCGCCGGCAAGCGTGACTTCAAGCCCGTCGAGAATCCAGGTGACGCCAAGCGCAATCACGACGCGGGTGTGAAAACCGCTCCAGTGCAGATTGTCGAGGCGCGAAGGAATATCGGTCTCGATCACACGCGCACCCTGCGCCGGCAGCCCGTCCGGCGCTATCGCTGGCGCGTTATTCATATCGCCCTGCTCCGAAGCATCGACACTGGGGCCCCTCGGTTCAAAGGCAAGGCGGCAACACCAAAGCGAAGATCACCCGACGCCCACAGGCACGGGTCGATTTGGTGCTGACAGAGAATTCCCACGCCGGGCTAACCGGTTGCCGCTGCGAAGGTTCCCGAAAGAAGGCCGCAGTAGCCCGCAGGACGGATAAAGCGCAGCGGAAACCCATCCTGCGATCTCGAAACGCGCGGTGATGGGTTATCGCTCCGGCGCTGCGTGCCTCCACTCAACCATCCTACCGGTTCGAGACTGGCGCTTGACAATGCCTGCGTTCCCCTCCCTTATTGCGACTAGTTCGCATTAGCATTCGCAGTAAAGACGAGGGTCCAGCGTGGGTTTGGGGAACTGGGTATCGGCGGCGGCGCTTTCCGGAGCGGCCTGCATCCTTGGGGCGAGCGCCGGCGCGCTGCGCGCGCAGGAAGCGTTGTCGGAGATCACTGTCACCGCGGAGCGCGAAAAGAAGGAGGCTGACGCCTTCCAGTCCACCACCCAACTCTCCGGCGAGGCGCTGCAGCGCGCCACCTCGTCGTCCCTCGCCGATCTGCTGGCGACCCAGCCCGGCATTGCCGCCTCGACCTTCGCGCCGGGCGCGAGCCGGCCGAATATCCGCGGCCTCGACGATTATCGCGTGCGCATTCAGGAAAACGGTGTCGGCAGCCAGGACGTCTCGGATTTCAGCCAGGACCATCAGGTGCCGGTCGATCCTCTCACCGCCGACAAAGTCGAAGTGATCCGCGGCCCGGCCACGCTGCGCTATGGCAATCAGGCGATCGGCGGCGTGGTGAATGCCGTCAACAACCGCATTCCGGAGGCGATGGTGCCGAATGGCTTTGCGGCCAAGATCAAGGGTGGCGGCTCATCGGTGGACAGCAGCGTCGATGGCGCAGCAAGCATCGATGCGTCAGGCAATAATGTCGCCATTCATGTGGATGCGTTCGCCCGCCGCGCCGGCGACTACCGCATTCCCGGCGGCGGCGTGCAGGCCAATACGCGCCAGCAATCCGAAGGCCAGGCCATCGGCGGCTCGTATATCTTCGATGGCGGCTATATCGGCACCGCGCTCCAGCACATTACCAGCCTCTACCACATCCCCGGCATCGCCGAGTCCGCGAGCCGCACGCGCATCGATCTCGAACAGACCAAGTGGACGACCAAGGGCGAATGGCGCGCGCCGAACGACAAGATCGACGCGATCCGCTTCGCCGTCGGCGTCAGCGACTACAAGCACAAGGAGCTCGGCATCGGCGGCGACGGCGTCGATGGCCTGCAAAACACCATCACCAACAAGGAGATCGAGGGCCGCATCGAGCTCGATCATGCGGCAGTCGCAACGCCATTCGGCGCGCTGACTGGTAGCTGGGGCATCCAGGCCTCTAATCGTAAGCTCGGCACATCAGGTGTGCTCGGCGGCCTGCTCGCGCCGACCAATACGGATGCCGTGGGCGGCTTTGCCTTCGAGCAGTTGCAACTGAACGATACTCTGAAGCTGCAGGCGGCCGGCCGTATCGAGACCCTCACAGTTTCCGGTATGGCCGCAACCTTCCCTGCCAATTTCCTGCCGCCGCCCGATACGTTCACCGAAACATCCGCGACGCGTAACTTCACGCCGATGAGCTTTAGCTTCGGCCTGCTGCAATCGCTGCCGTGGGACATGGTGGTGTCGCTCAATGCCAGCCGCACCCAGCGCGCACCCGCAGCACCCGAACTGTTTTCGCGCGGCTCGGACGGCGCCTCGGGCACATTCGTGATCGGCAATCCCGATCTCAAGATCGAGACGGCCGAGTCCGTCGAACTCGGCCTCAAGCGCACGGCCGGCCAGTTCCGTTTCGAGGCCAGCATCTATTACACGCGTTATCTCGACTTCATCTTCAAGCAGCTCACCGGCAATTTCTGCACCGATGTGTTTGCCAGCTGCGGCGCAGCAGGGCCGCTGATGCAGGTCGCCTATGGCCAGCGCGATGCGAATTTCCGCGGCGCTGAATTCATGGCGCAGCTCGACGTCGCCCCCATCCATGACGGCATGTTCGGCCTCGACGGCCAGTTCGACGTGGTGCGCGCCACTTTCGCCGATGGCAGCAGCGTACCGCGCATCGCGCCGATGCGGGTCGGCGGCGGCGTCTGGTGGCGCAGTGCGGAATGGTATGCACGGCTCGGCCTGCTGCATGCCTTCACCCAGAACGACATCGCCGAGTATGAGACACCGACCAATGGCTATAATCTTTTGAAGGCCGAAGTGAGCTACACGCACACCTTCACGAAAATCGACGGCGGCATGCGCGACATCACTTTTGGTGTGGTCGGCGACAATCTGCTCGACGAGCGCATCCGCAACCACATATCGTTCAAGAAGGCCGAGGTGTTGCAGCCCGGCCTTGGCGTGCGACTGTTCACGACCTTGCGATTCTAACCGCCATGACCTTGGAATCGCTCCAGTTTAGATCACAACACGCCGCCACGGTGGCGACATCGCCGGTGTCGGGGGATATGGTCCGCCGCACTTTGCACTTGGCCACGATCCACGGAATGCAGCTTCGATGACCGGCTCCCGCTCCACGCTCCTTCTCGCCGCCGCAGCACTCGCCACGCTCACCGTTACACCCGCCTTCGCCGCCGGCGCCGAGGGACTGCTGCCGGCCAATCTGTCGCCCTGGGGCATGTTCCAGAATGCCGACATCGTGGTGAAAACCGTGATGGTCGGCCTCGCTTGCGCCTCGCTAGCGACCTGGACGGTGTGGCTCGCCAAGACCATCGAATTGCGCCGCGAAACCAATCTCGCGCATAGCCGGCTCGAAATGCTGGAGAGCGACACCTCGCTGCGCCAGGTCGAACGCGACAGCGCCGACGCCCGCGATGCCGTCGCGCAACTGATCCACACCGCCGTGCGCGAGACCGAGCTTTCGCACGGCATTTTCGACGACGGATTCAAGGAGCGCATTGCGTTGCGGCTCGAGCGCGTCGAAGGCGCGATGGCGCGGCGCATTGCGCGCGGCACCGGCATCGTCGCCACCATCGGCTCGACCTCGCCCTTTATCGGCCTGTTCGGCACGGTCTGGGGCATCATGAATGCGTTCATCGGCATCGCCGAGACCAAGACCACCAATCTCGCGGTCGTTGCTCCCGGCATCGCCGAGGCGCTGCTGGCCACGGCACTCGGCCTCGTCGCCGCGATCCCGGCCGTCATGATCTACAATGCGCTGGTGCGCAGCATCACCGGCTATCGCGCGCTGTTGGGCGATGCATCGGCACAGGTCATGCTGCTGATCAGCCGCGACCATAGCCGCCGCGGCATGCCGCTGGCGCGGGCAGCAGAGTAAGAGCAATGGGCTCCAGGTTAGGCAGCCGTATCGGCGCGGGCGACGATCTCGAAGTCAATCACGAGATCAATGTCACGCCATTCATCGACGTGATGCTGGTACTGCTGATCATCTTCATGGTCGCAGCGCCGCTGGCCACCGTTGACATGGGCGTCGATCTGCCCGCCTCGACCGCCGAACCGCAACCACGACCGGACAAGCCGGTCTTCGTCACCGTGAAGCCGGACATGACGCTGGGTATCGGCGAGGACGTGGTGCCGCGCGAGGGACTGGGCGAGGCGCTTGGCACGGCGACCAGGAACAACAAGGACGAACGCATCTTCGTGCGCGCCGACAAGGCCGTCAGCTATGGCGACCTGATGGAAGTGATGAACATGCTGCGCAATGCCGGCTATCTGAAGATCGCTTTGGTCGGCCTCGACGGACGTGCCGCGCTGCAATGAACGCCTTCGCGCTCCATCACCCCGGCGACAAAGCCGCCTGGCGCTGGACAGGCTCGGCGCTGGCGATCATCGCCATTCACGCCGGCCTGATCGCGGCGGGCATCGCGTTCTATCAGAACCACGCACCGCCGGGCGTTGCCGAAACCACCGTGATGATCGATCTATCGCCCGTCTCGGCCGCGCCGGAAGCGCAGGTGCAGGACGTGGCACCCGGCCCGCAGATGCAGGAGGCCGAGGCGCCGTCCGCGCTGCCGGAGCCGCAGGCGCAGCAACAGGTCGAAGAACAGATTCCGCCGACACCTCTGATGGAGAAGGCCGAGGTTCAAGCCCCGCCGGAGCAGAAGGTCGAACCGACGCCGCCACCGCCGGAGCCCGCCAAGGTCGCGCCCGAACCACCGAAGCCGATCCCGGTGAAGCCGAAGCCCATCCAGGCCGAGGTGAAGAAGAAGCCGGTCGAGAGCAAACCGGCGCCGCGCACCACCGCACCGCAGCGCGCCGAAAACACCGCACCGACGACGTCGGCCGCCATGGCCGGCGCCTCACGCGCCGCCATCGTGAGCTACAATCAGCTCGTTCAGTCCCATGTGCAGCGCTACAAGCAGTATCCGTCCGGCGCGCGCAACGGACAGAGCGGCAAGGTCCGCACCATGGTGGCGTTCACGCTGAGCCGTTCCGGCAGCGTTTTGTCGGTGCGTGCGATCGGCTCATCGGGCAATCCGGCCTTCGATGCCGAGACCGTGGCAACGGTGCGTCGCGCACAGCCATTTCCGCCCTTCCCCGCCGAGATGGCCATGTCGAGCCAGTCGTTCACGCTGCCGCTGTCGTATGATTTGCGGTGAAGCTGTAGGGCGGATGAGCGCAGCGTCATCCGCCGTTCTTCGCCACACTCACTCGGCCGGCGGATGACGCCTTCGGCTCATCCGCCCTACGATTACTGCGCCGGGTTGGCCCGCTCGAACTGCCGCAGCAATTTATTGCCGCGCTCCACCGCTGCATCGAGCGCCTGCTGTGCCGGCTTCCTGCCCGCGAACGCCGCTTCCAGCTCATCCTCGATGGCATCGCGGATCAGCGTGAAAGAGCCGAGCCGCAAGCCCGTCGAATTCTCCGTCGGCGATTTGAGCGTGATCTGCTCGATGGATTTTTCCGTGCCGGGATTGCGCTGATAGAAGCCCTGCGACTTTGTCAGCTCATAGGCTGCGCGCGTGCTCGGCAGATAGCCCGTGTTCTGATGCCATGCCGCCTGGATGTCCGGTTGTGACAGGAAGGCGAAGAACTTTGCGACGCCCTTGTATTCGTCACGCGGGCGATCACGCAGCACCCACAACGTGGCGCCGCCGATCATCGAATTCTGCGGCGCACCGGCCACATCCGACCAGTAAGGCAGCATGCCATAGCCGACGTCGAACTTTGCATTCTTGAGAATGTCAGCGCGTGTGCCGGACGAGCCCAGAAATATTCCGCATTCACTCTTCTGGAAGCGTGGCTCCGCGGCCGTCGCGCGGCCGCCATAGTCGAACAGCTTTGTCTTCTGCCATTCCGCCAGCTGCGCGATATGGCGCACCATGGTCGGATTGTTGATGGTCAGCACCGCATCGAGGCCGCCGAGACCGTTGGACTTGGTCGCCATCGGAATATTGTGAAACGCCGAAAAGTTCTCGACATTGATCCAGGACGGCCATGACGTGGTGAAGCCGCAAGGGGTGCCCGCCGAGCGCAGCCGCTTGGCCATGCTGGCCAGCTCCGGCCATGTCTTCGGCGGCTGCTCGGGATCAAGGCCGGCCGCGCGGAACAGATCCTTGTTATAGTACAGGATCGGCGTCGAGGCATTGAACGGGAACGACAGCATGTTGCCCGCCGTATCCGTGTAATAGCCTGTGATCGCCGGCAGATAAGCCGATGGTGTGAAGTTCTCCGCCTGGTCGCGCATCAGCTCATAGACCGGATAGGTCGCGCCCTTGGCCGCCATCATGGTCGCCGTGGCGATCTCGTTGACCTGCACGATGGCCGGCTGACTTCGCGAGCGGAAGGCGAAGATCGCCGACGTCACCGTCTCCGTATAGTTGCCCTTGTAGACAGGAACGATGCGGAAACCGGTCTGGGTGGCGTTGAAGTCGGCCGCCAGCTTCTCGACCTGCCGGCCCAGCTCGCCGGACATGGCATGCCACCACTGCACCTCGATGGCCGCCCGCGCCGGCGCGATCGCCGGCAGCATGGCCGCGAGCAGCGCAAAACATCCCAGCGCGAGTTTTCGCATCATGAAAATGACATGTCCGACAAGGTTTTAACGGGCCGCTGCGTACGGCCAAGGGCGAATTAAGCATCAACCCGCCACCCTGTGTTAAATTCCGATGCCTTTCGGTTCAATCGCAAGTATAGCTGCAAGAGCTTAGACTTAGTTTGTCCGCCAGATGAACCTTTCCCGAAGCCAGATGACACACTCGTGGTGACAAGCCAAAGTGAAGTATCCGAAGGTCAGGAAGGGCTGGCGGCTCAGGGCCGGACCGGCATCGTCGGGCTTGTGCGCGCGATTCCGATCCGCTGGCGCATTCTCTCCATTGCAGCACTGAATTCGGCCGTTGTCCTCGTCCTGGCCGGCCTGATCTGGAGTGGCTCCCGCGTTCTGTCCTCAGCCTGGGAAGATGTGCGTCAGGTGCGCCAGTCCGACCAGGTGCTGGCGCTCTTGGAAAGCGAGACCGGCCGGCTGCAGAACCTGATCCATCGCTACATCAACCAGCCGAGCCCCGAACTCTTCGCCGAGATCCTGCTGCTGCGCGAAGCCGTGCTGGGCACGCTGAACACCCGCGCCTCCACCGACCCGATGATTTCGGGATCGGTCGAGGAACTCGAGCGTGTGACGGAACGCTTCCTCTCAGGCTTCGGCGAGCTGCGCGCGCTGCAGACCACCATCGCCAAGACTTATGAGGACCAGGTGCTCGGCCCGGCCAAGGACATGGCGGGTCTCTATTCCATCATCGAAGGGGCCACCGGCCAGCGCGATGCCCTGATCTGGCCGGCGCTCGGGAAGTCACGCGAAGCCTTTACGGCCATGCTGGTGGCGGCGAATTCCTACTATCTCTCGCTGGCCTCGGCCGCCGCCGAAGAAGCCCGCCGCAATGCCGAGACGATCGAACGCACCATTCCGGTGATGACCGATCTCTCCGACAATGACCTGCAGCGCATCGCCCTGCAGCGGCTACGGGGCCGCGCCATCGCCTTGCGCGAAGGCCTCGCCAAATTGTCGGAGCAATTGTCCAGCCGCACCGATCTGCTGCGCAACTCCATCGATGCCAGCCAGGCCGAAACCATCGCCGCCATCGATGGCCTGTCGGTGAAGATGCGCCAGCGCGAGCAGGCTGCGCAAACGACCTTCGCCCGTACGCTGGCCGCGATCTCCCGCAATGTGATGGTGATTGCAGGCGCTTTCCTCGGCATCATCCTCACTGCCGGCATCATTATTACGCTCAGCATCCGCCTGCCGCTGCGCCAGATCATGACCTCGATGCGGGCCATCACCTCCGGTGATCTCGATCGCAAGGTGCAGGGCACGACCGCTACCGACGAAATCGCCGCAATGGCGCGCGCCGTCGAGGTGTTCCGCCAGAATGCCATCGCCAAGCGCGACGCCGAAATCGAACTGCGCGCCGCCAAGGAAAGGGCCGAGAGCGCGCTGGTCGAACTCAACACCGCCCAGCAGAACCTGATCGATGCCGAACGCCTCGCCGCCCTTGGCGGCCTCGTCGCCGGCGTCGCCCATGAGGTCAACAATCCGATCGGTATCAGCCTCACGGTGGCCTCGAGCTTCGCCCGTCGCGCCGAGATGTTCGATGCCGAACTGCGCTCGAAGTCCCCGCTCAAGCGCTCGCAGCTGGAGGATTTCGTCAGGACATCGCAGGATGCTGCGCAGCAACTCGTCGCCAACCTGCATCGCGCGGGCGACCTCATCCAGTCGTTCAAGCAGGTCGCCGTGGACCGCTCCCATGCCGAGCGCCGTCAGTTCAGCCTCTCCGAGGCTACCGACCAGATCATCGCCAGCCTGCGGCCGGTATTGAAGAAGGCGCCGATCAGCATCACGGTGGATGTACCGGACGGCCTGCTGGTGGACGGCTATCCCGGCTCCTATGGCCAGATCCTGACCAATCTGTTCCTCAATGCCGCCAACCACGCTTTCCCGGAAGGGCATCCCGGCGCGATTTCAATCACCGCCAAGGCGCGCGGCAGCGATGACATCGAGATCAGTTTCTCGGACAATGGCGTCGGCATGAGCCCTGACGTACAACGGCAGGCATTCGATCCATTTTTTACGACGCGCCGCAACGACGGCGGCACAGGCCTCGGCCTGCATATCGTTTACAATCTGGTCACCCAGCAACTGGGCGGCCGCATGATGCTGGAATCCCGTTTGGGGCAAGGCACGACATTTCGAATTATCATGCCGCGTAGCGCCACCGGTGCCGCCGGCTCATTTGACGGGACGACGCAGCAATGGCCGACCAGGACGATGTCCTCTACCTGATCGAAGACGACGGCGAGGTACTCGAAGAGTCCTATGCCCGCAAATGGAAGATCGCCGTCATCGACGACGATCAGGCGGTGCATGAAGGCACGCGCTTCGCGCTCAGCGACTATGCGCTGAACGGCCAGTCGCTGGAAATTCTCTCGGCTTACTCCGCGGCCGAGGGCCGTGAGCTGATGCGCCAGCATCCCGACATCGCCGCGGTGCTGCTCGATGTCATCATGGAAACCGACGATGCCGGTCTCGCCCTCGTCGAATTCATCCGCAACGAGCTGCATAACGAGACCGTCCGCATCATCCTGCGCACCGGCCAGCCCGGCCAGGCACCCGAGCGCCGCGTGATCGTCGACTACGACATCAATGACTACAAGGCGAAGACTGAACTCACCGCCGACAAGCTGTTCACCTCGCTGACCGCGGCGCTCCGTTCCTATCAGCAGCTCGAACGCATGGTGCAGACCCGGCGCGGCCTCGAGATCATTCTGGATGCCGCATCGACGCTGTACGATTTCCGCTCGATGCAGCGGCTGGCTGAAGGCGTGCTGACCCAGATCGCCTCGCTGCTCAATGTGGATTGTGCGGGCATCCTGGTGCTGCGCGATGGCGGCAGCGGCCAGGAAGACTTTGCCGTGCTCGCGGGCTCCGGCTGCTACAGCCGTTTCACCGGCTGCCCGAAACCGGATCTGCTCGACAAGGATCTGCGGCAGATGGTGGAAGACGCCTTCCGCCGCCGCAAACATGATTTCGACGATCACCGTACCGTACTTTACATCCGCACCGGTTCTGGCCGCGAAGTGGTGGTGCTGCTGCAGGCCGAGCGCGAACTCTCCGAGACCGACCGCTCGCTGGTGGAGCTGTTCGGCAGCCGCCTCTCCATCGCCTTCGACAATGTGATCCTGTATCAGCAGCTCCAGGTGGCCAATACGCAGCTTGAGGATCGCGTCACCCAGCGCACCCGCGCGCTGATGCAGGCCAATCGCCGGCTCTCAGCACAGTGGCTGCGGCTGCAGCGCGCCAATGGCTTCAAGAATGAAATTCTCGGCACCGTCGCCCATGACCTGAAAAACCCGCTCGGCGTCATTCTCGGCCGCACCGAGATGCTGACCGAGCTGATCGCCGCAGGCTCGGCGAAGGAAGGCGTCGTCGCCCAGATCGATCACATTCGCGATGCCACCAAGCGCCTGACTTCGATGGTCGATCACCTGATCTCCGACGCCATGGCCGATGCCTTCGACATCACCATCCGCCGCGAGCCCGTCGATCTCTCGGCATTGGTCACCGAAGTGACCGAGGCCAATCGTCCCTCGGCCGTCAACAAGCAGCAGCAGCTCACGGTGTCATCGCCCGGCCATTCCGATCTCACAATGTGTGATGCCGATCGCATGCGCGAGGCCATCGATAATCTCGTCAGCAACGCGATCAAATATTCGCCCATCGGCGGCAAGATCGATATTCTCGTCGATGGCGATGCCGATCATGTCCGCATCAGCGTCAGCGATGAGGGCGCAGGCCTGTCGCCGGAAGATCTCGACCGCCTGTTCGGTCGCTTCCAGCGGCTGTCCGCCAAACCCACCGGCGGCGAGAGTTCGACCGGTCTCGGCCTCTCCATCGTCAAGCGCATCGTCGACATGCATGGCGGCGAGGTCACCGCCGACAGCGCCGGCCCCGGCCAGGGCGCGACATTCTCCATCCTGCTGCCGGCCACCATCGAGGCCCAGTCATGAGCACGAGCCCGCATATCATCGTCGTCGATGACGAAGCACCCGCCCGCGAGATGGTCGGCGATTATCTGAAGATGCACGGCTTCACCGTGACGCTCTGCGACGGCGGCAAAAGCCTGCGCGGCGAGATCGAAACCAAGGTGCCCGATCTCGTGGTGCTCGACCTCAACATGCCCGAGGAAGACGGCCTCTCGATCATCCGCGATCTCAAGAGCCGCATCAATGTGCCGGTGATCATGCTCACCGCCACCGCGAGCCCGATCGACCGCGTGGTGGGCCTTGAACTCGGTGCCGACGACTACATCGCAAAGCCCTGCGAGTTGCGCGAGCTGATGGCACGCATCCGCTCGGTGCTGCGCCGGAGCGGGCCGGCCAAGGCGGCGGCAGAGGCCGCACCGGCAAAGAACAGCAAGGACCATCTCGTCCGCTTCGGCACCAAATGGCTTGATCTCGAAGCCCAGGCGCTGCGCGACGAGGAAGGCAACGAACATCCGCTCACGGCGTCCGAATTCGGCCTGCTGAAGGTGTTCGCCGCCAATCCGAAGCGCGTGCTGTCGCGCGAGCGGCTGCTGGAGCTCGCCAATGCCCGCGACGCAGAAGCGTTCGACCGTGCCGTGGACCTCCGCATCATGCGCATCCGTCGCAAGATCGAGCCCGACCCGACAAAGCCCGCCGTGATCCGTACAATCCGCGGTGGCGGCTATTTGTTCTCGCCCGCCGGCGAGAAGGCTTAATCCGCCGTCCGAAATGCTATCTCATTAGAAACATTCGATTTTCATGCCCGAATGTTTCGTCTCCCCGGCCCCGACGAAACAATTCTTCCCTACCACGAAACCATTTTCCGCTTTTCAAGCCGCCGTCCTGAAACCGGCAAACCTTAACAACTGGATCCAACGAAACGCCCATCACCGACGTTTCACCGGGAGCCAGTCATGCAGAACGTCATCGCACTCAACGCCGCAGGCCGTCAGGGCATCATCACCGCTCGGGCCACCACGGATGAGATGCTGCTGGAACGCATCGCCGAGGGCGATCGCTCCGCGATGCACACGCTCTATGCCCGTCACAATGTCCGGGTCTATCGCTTCGTATTGCGCATGCTGCGCGACGTCACCGCGACCGAAGATCTGGTCAGCCAGGTGTTCCTCGACGTGTGGCGCACCGCCAGCCAGTTCGAGGGCCGCTCGCAGGTCTCCACCTGGCTTCTGTCGATTGCGCGCTTCAAGGCGCTCACCGCGCTGCGCCAGCGCCGATATGAAGACATCGACCAGGACGAGGTGATGGACGTCGCCGACAGCGCCGACACGCCGGAAGCCTCCCTGGATCGCAGCCGCACCAGCGAAATCCTGCGCGCCTGCGTGGCCAAGCTCTCGCCGGCACATCGCGAGATCGTCAATCTCGTCTACTATCACGAGAAGTCGGTGGAAGAAGTCGCCGGAATCGTCGGCATCCCCGCCTCCACCGTGAAGACGCGCATGTTCTATGCCCGCAAGCAGCTCGCCGATCTCCTGCGCAATGCCGGCATCGACAGCATTGCGGCGTAATCCAGCTTTTCCTCCCAACCTCCAAGCCTCCACCCGGACAGGATGCCTCCTGCTCCGGGTTTTTTGTTTGCCCGCGCTTTTAATCAAATCGTCACTCCCGCAAACGACCATGCCGGCAATTCACGGGTTCACGTGCTTGTGCCGCGATGCTATGCAGAGCCGAACCGTCAAATCGGGAGATGCCGGGATGATCGACCTCCGCCGCCTGCTCGGGCTCGCAGTCATTGCTGCAACCGGACTGACATTGTCGATCACGCATGCTAGCGCGCAGATGCAGCGCCCCGATGTCGGCGACGAGCCGGGCCTGATCGCCGACGACTCCATCGAATTGCCGCCGGAATTCCAGAAGCAGATGGTGCTGTACCGTACCACTGAGCCACCCGGCACCATCATCATCTCCACCAATGAGCGCTATCTGTATCTCGTGCAGGGCAACGGCCGCGCCATGCGCTACGGCATTGGTGTCGGCCGCGATGGTTTCCAGTGGCAGGGCCTCGTGAAAATCTCGCGCAAGGCGGAATGGCCGGACTGGACCCCGCCCGCGGAAATGATCCAGCGCCAGCCTTATCTGCCGCGCTTCATGGCTGGCGGCCCCGGCAATCCCATGGGCGCCCGCGCGCTCTATCTCGGCGCCACCGTCTATCGCATCCACGGCACCAACCGGCCCGACACGATCGGCACCGCCGTCTCCTCCGGCTGCTTCCGTCTCGTCAATGCCGATGTCAGCGATCTCTATGAGCGCGTGCCTGTCGGCACCAAGGTCGTGATCCGGCAGAAGCCGGAAATCTGAGCGCTGCCGCTCATCCTTTGCATCACATTCTGCCAGACAATCAGGGGGCTGACCGCTCATGGCGATGAAACGCACTTTCGTGACCGGCCTGGCCATCGGCCTCGCGGTCGCCACAGCCGTGGCTGCCGCCGCGATCACCTATGAACGCTACGACACTAAGACGCTGAAACGCACCGTCAAGCGCGACGCCGTGCTGTGCGGCGTCAATCAGAGCTTGCCCGGCTTCTCCGCGCCGGATGCGCAAGGCAACTGGACCGGCTTCGACGTCGACTTCTGCCGCGCGGTGGCCGCCGCCATCTTCGATGATCCGAAGAAAGTGAAATTTGTCGGCCTCGACGCCAATGAGCGCTTCAAGGAGCTGCAGAGCCGCAAGATTGACATCCTCGCGCGCAACACCACCTGGAGCATGTCGCGCGAAAGCAATCTGGCACTCTATTTCCCCGCCGTTTCTTACTATGACGGCCAGAGCTTCATGATCCCGAAGTCGCGCAATATCGACTCGGCGCTGGAGCTCGATGGCAGCAAGGTCTGTGTCCAGGACAACACCACGACGGTGCTGAATGCGCAGGACTACTTCCGCGCCAACAACATCAAGTACACCGAAGTGAAATTCCCGAAGCTGGAGGACGTGCTCAAGGCCTATAATTCCGGCCAGTGCGACACCTTCACCGCCGATGCGTCCCAGCTCTACGCGCTGCGCCTGACGCTGGCGAAGCCGGATGATCATGTGATCCTGCCTGATGTCATCTCGAAGGAGCCGCTGGCCCCCGTCGTCCGCCAACGCGACGACGACTGGATGATGATCGTGAAATGGACGCTCTATGCGATGATCAATGCCGAGGAGCTCGGCATCACCTCGAAGAATATCGACGAAGCGCTGAAGTCGAAGAAGCCCGACGTGATGCGCCTGGTAGGCACCGAGGGCGCCTATGGCGAGGATCTCGGCCTCTCGAAGGACTGGGCCGCCCGCATCATCCGCCATGTCGGCAATTACGGCGAAGTCTATGAGCGCAATGTCGGCGACGGCTCGAAGCTCAAGATTCCGAGGGGATTGAACCAGACGTGGAGCAATGGCGGCATCCAATACGCGCCGCCGATCCGCTAACCACCGCCACTGTCATCGCCCGGCTTGACCGGGCGATCCAGTAGACACTCACATCAGCAATAGCACCGCGGCGTCGGCGTTTACTGGATCACCCGCTTTCGCGGGTGATGACAGACCGAGGATGCTGCCCCTCAATACTTCTTCATCTTCGCCAATTGATCAGAGTGATAATTGCTGTCCCCCAGCAATTCCTGGCACACCCGCGCGCGCTTCATGAACAGGCCGACATCGAACTGGTCGGTCATGCCCATGCCGCCATGCATCTGCACGCCCTCCTGCACCGCCAGCGTCGCCGTCGTACCGGCCTTGGCTTTCGCCACAGCAACGGCCGCCGCCGCATTTGGCGCATCCGCATCGAGCAATTGCAGCGCCTTCATCGCCGCCGCCCGCGTCACCTCGATCTCCGTATAGAGATGCGCCGCGCGATGCTGCAGCGCCTGGAATTCGCCAATCAGCTTGCCGAACTGCTTGCGCTCCTTGAGATAGGTCACCGTGCGGCCGAACACCTCGTCCGACAGACCCACCATTTCAGCTGCGACTGCACCACGACCGATATTCAGCACACGATCGAGCAGCGCACCGCCCTGATCGACCTCGCCCAGCACGCTGTCCGCATCAACGGCCACATTGTCGAACACGATCCGCGCCGCATTATGCGCGTCCACCATAACTGTGCGTTCGATTGCGATGCCCTTCGCCTTGGGATCGATGGCGAACAGTGTCAGCCCCTCGCGCTCGCCGGCACTGCCACCGCTGCGCGCCGCGACGATCAGGAGATCGGCGGTATGGCCGTCGATCACAAACGCCTTGTCGCCGTTGAGCTTGAAGCCATTGCCGGAACGCTCGGCCTTTAGCGCGATGTTCAGCGGACGATGCTTGTTGCCTTCATCCACGGCCAGCGCCGCGAGCAGCGCGCCCTCCGCGATCTTCGGCAGATACGCCGCCTGCTGCGCCTCGCTGCCGCTACGGAGCGCGGTGACCGCTAGCACCGACGTGGCGAAGAACGGCGACGGCATCAGCGTGCGCCCGATCTCCTCCATGATGACACCGGCCTCGACAGCCCCGAGCCCGCTGCCGCCGTGGGCTTCCGGCACCAGCAGGCCGGCAAAGCCCATCTCGGCAAAGGTTTTCCAATGCGCGCGGGAGAAGCCGGTTTCGTCCTTGCTGTCGCGCAGCTGCCGGAAATGGGCGATCGGCGCCTTGTCACCGATGAAGCCGCGGGCGCTGTCGCGAAGCATGGTCTGTTCGTCGTTGAGGAGGAGAGGCATGGGATGATCCGATGTTGAATGGGTTATCTCGGTCCCCTCATGGTGAGGAGGCGCGCAACGCCGTCTCGAACCATGAGGATGCGGAGCTCCGTCGCCATCCTTCGAGACGCGGCCTGCGGCCGCTCCTCAGGATGAGGGCGGAGTGGGAGGCAGCTCATGCCCCTGGCAAATCCAGAATGCGCTTGGCGACAATCCCCAGCATGACTTCACTGGTGCCACCCTCGATGGAATTCGCCTTTGTCCGCAGCCAGGCGCGCGGCTTGGCACCCTCATGCGACCGCTCGCTCTCCCATTCCAGCGCGCCGCTGCCGCCGGCCGACATCAGGATTTCGTGGCGGCGCTTGTTGAGCTCGGTGCCGTAATATTTCATCGCCGACGAAAACGCGGGATGGCCCTGCCCCGCCTTGGCGAGATCCACCGCGCGCTCGGCCGCACAGGACAGCGCCGCTTCATCCACCTCGAATGTCGCGATCTGCCCGCGCAGCATCGCATCGTCGAGCCTGCCTTCGCCATCCACACCGACCGTATCCGCGGCGACCTGGCCGAGCGGACGGCCGACGCCGCGCTCGCCCATGCCTGAGATCATCGCCCGCTCGTGCTGCAGCAGATACTTTGCGACATCCCAGCCGCGATTGACGGTGCCGACCACATGCGACTTCGGCACGCGCACATTGTCGAAGAAGGTCTCGCAGAACGGCGACCTGCCGGAGATCAGCAGGATCGGCTTGGTCGAGACGCCCGTGGACGCCATGTCGAACAGGATGAAGCTGATGCCGTCATGCTTCTTGGCAGCACCATCGGTGCGCACCAGACAGAAGATCCAGTCGGCGTAATTCGCGTAAGATGTCCAGATCTTCGAGCCGTTGATCACATAGTGATCGCCGTCGCTCTCGGCGCGCGTCTGCAGCGAGGCGAGATCGGAGCCCGCATTGGGCTCGGAATAGCCCTGGCACCAGCGGATCAGGCCCGCCGCGATCTTCGGCAGATGCTCCTGCTTCAGCTCGTCATTGCCATATTTCAACAGCGCCGGCCCGAGCATCCAGATGCCAAAACTCGACAGCGGTGGCCGCGCGCCAATCCTTGCCATCTCCTCCCGCAACACTTTCGCCTCGGCGCCATCGAGGCCGCCGCCGCCATATTGCTTCGGCCAGTCCGGCACGGTCCAGCCCTTGTCGCGCATGCGCTCGAACCAGAGGCGCTGCGGCTCCGATGCAAATTTGGTGTTGCGGCCGCCCCAGAACACATCCTCGTCGGCCGTGACGGGCTTGCGCATCTCCGGCGGGCAGTTCGCTTCCAGCCAGGCGCGGGTATCGCTGCGGAATTGATCGAGATCCGGCATCGGGTGTTTCCTGTTGTTTGTGCGCAAGCGTGGGGCGCCCGCATTGTTGTTGGCGCGAAGCTTACCCGCCAGACCGTGGAATTCAATGGCTTGTGGTGGCTTGCGAAGAACCGTTAGTTTCGTTGCCAACAAGACCAAGACGAGGAAACGCGATGCGCCTGAAACTTCTTTCGCCTGGCGAAATGTCCGCCGACCAGAAGGCGATCTATGACGAATCTATCGCCAGCAAGCGCGGCAAGCCGCCGGAGCCGATGATGGCGTGGCTCGCCAGCCCGGAAATGGCGCGCCACGCCACGCGCCTCGGCGCGTTTCTGCGCTACGATACGTCACTGTCGGATGCCCATGCCGAACTGGCGATCCTGGTCACCGCGCGCCACTGGACGGCGCATTTCGAATGGTATGCCCACAAGCGGTTTGCGCTGAATGCCGGGCTCGATCCGGCCGTCATCGAAGACATCAAGAACCGCCGTACGCCGACATTCGGCGAGACGAGGGAGCGCGTGATCTACGATGTCGCGAAATCGCTGCATGAGGCGCAGGGACTGTCGAAGCCGCTTTACGATGAAGCCAATGAGGTGCTCGGCGCCAAGGCGCTGGCGGAGATCATCGGGTTGTGCGGCTATTACACGATGGTGTCGATGACGCTGAACACGTATGAGTTCGGCTTGCCGGATGGGCAGGTATCGGAGCTTGCCTCTTCGTAGGATGGGTTGAACGAAGCGAAACCCATCATCGCATGCGCCAAGCCCTGATGGGTATCGCTGACGCTCAACCCATCCTACGTTCGCGCTATTCCCGGAAACGATGGGTTTCGCGAAGACGCCCTACCCATCCACCGATTCGGTGCCTAGCTCTTTGTGAGCATCACATCACTTAGGAGCCTCTCATGCCCGCCACCAACCCGCCGATCCCCGCCGGCACCAGGATCGGGCATGTGCATCTCAAGGTCGCCGATCTCGATCGCGCGCTCGGCTTCTATCGCGATGTGCTCGGCTTCCAGGTCAAGCAGCGTTATGGCGACCAGGCCGTGTTCATCGCTGCCGGCGACTATCACCATCACATCGGCCTCAACACCTGGGAAAGCAAAGGCGGGCAGCCACCGGCGCCCGGCACCACCGGCCTGTTCCACACCGCCATCCTGTATCCGACCCGCCCGGCGCTCGCCGATGCACTGCACCGCGTGCTCGAAGCCGGCATCCAGCTCGACGGCGCCAGCGATCACGGTGTCAGTCAGGCGCTGTATCTGCGTGACCCCGACCAGAACGGCGTGGAGCTGTATTGGGACCGCCCGGAAAACGAATGGCCGCGCGATGCCAATGGCGGGATTGCGATGTTCACGAAGCGGCTGGATGTGGAGGATTTGTTGAAGGCAAGGGAGGCATAACAACACTCCCCCTCATCCTGAGGAGCGCGCCCTCGCGCGCGTCTCGAAGGATGGCCGCAAACTCCGGAGCGCCACAATCTCATGGTTCGAGACGGCGCTTCGCGCCTCCTCACCATGAGGATCAGAGTTTCACGGCCCGCCCCCGCACCATGATCATGACAGCCGCCATCATCTGCAGCGCCATGCAGCTATAGAACGGCACGCTATAGCTCCCCGAAATATCGCGCAGCCAGCCGACGATGCCCGGCCCGAAAGCGTAGGTCACCTGCGTCACCGACGTAATCAAGCTCACCAGCACACCGAATGAGCGCGGATCGAATTCGCGCTGCACGATCAGCGCCGGCAGTGTGATCAGGTTTCCCACCGAGAAGCCGAACAGCGCGCAGGCCAAGAAGATCAGCGCGTCGTTGTGGAAATTGATGACGATCACCAGCGCCACGCCCTGACTGACAAACGAGAATGCCGCTGCCATCCGCTGATTGAGCCGGTCGATCACCGTCGAGAACAGCACACGGCCGACCACCGCCATCACGGTCATCAGCGATATCGCGGCTGCTGCGCGCTCACGGCCGATCACCGGATCGAGAAACGAGATCAGGTGAACGATGAAGCCGACTTGCGCGAACAGCCCGAGCGCGAACGCGACGGCGACCGTGAGGAAGGCGACATCGCGCATCGCCTGCGCGCGAATGCGCGTCGATGACGGCGCATCCGCTGCTGCGACATTGCCGATGGTCGTGCGATGCGGTGGGTGACCGACGAACAAGATGATGACCGGCACCAGCAGCAACAGCATTGCACCAACCGCCGCCATCGTTGCGCCGGCAAAGCCGAACGCATTGCTCGCGGCCACCAGCAGCGGCACCCCGACGATGCCGCCAAAGCTCGCGCCATTGAGCGCGAGGCTGATGGCCATGCCGCGCTTCTTGTCGAACCACATGCCGAGCGTGTTGGTGATGGCGCCGAGACTGGTGCCGGCCCAACCGAAAGCGAGCAGCACATTCACCGCGTAGAGTTGCCATGGCGCCGTGATCTGGCCCAGCAGGAGGGTCGCGACGCCGAGCATACCGACACCCGCGAGCAGTGTATTGCGCGGCCCGAGCGCGCGCATCGCCTCGCTCACAAAGGCGACCAGCAACGCGCCGACGAGATAAAAAAAGGTGGTGGCCGTGGCGATGGTCGAGGCAGGCCAGCCGTGGACCCGCTGGAGTTCCGCGAGATAGACACTCTGTCCGTAGAAGCCGAGCGCCCATCCGAAAGTCGCAAGAACGAAGCAGACACCGACGATCCGCCAGCCTTCGTAACGAATCGAAGTCTCGTCACTCTTCCCCTGTGAAGTCGCGTCCATTCCGGATCTGCTTTCTTGATATTTCCCCGATGCATGCTGCTCTGCGACATCACGCCGCGCAGATTTAGCATCGTTCCAGGCGTTCACCACCCGTTTTCCCGCGAAAAAGCCTGCGTTTTTTAACTTCGCTTGCAAGCTATCCAAATGTTCACGTTCTTGGCAGATGAAGTCTGCGACGCCATATGCTAGGGAAGATTGCAGATGGAGGATTTGAAACCGTGAACGCTCTTGCCGAAGTGACCGAACAGACCGACCGCTCGCTCCTGATCGTTGAGGACGACAAGCCGTTTCTGGAACGCCTGTCACGCGCGATGGAGACCCGCGGTTTTACCGTCACCTCCTGCGATACCGTCTCTGATGGCCTTGCTCACATCGGCAAGTCGGCGCCGGCTTTCGCCGTGGTCGATCTTCGCCTCGGCGATGGCAACGGCCTCGATGTCGTCTCCGCATTGAAGCAGCAGCGCCCGGACGCCCGCGCCATCGTGCTCACCGGCTATGGCAACATCGCCACCGCCGTCACCGCGGTGAAGATGGGCGCCGTCGATTATCTGTCGAAGCCGGCCGATGCCGACGACGTGGTCAATGCACTGCTCGCGATCGATAGCGACAAGTCGGAATTGCCGAACAATCCGATGTCGGCGGACCGCGTGCGCTGGGAGCACATCCAGCGCATCTATGAGATGTGCAACCGCAACGTCTCGGAAACCGCGCGCCGCCTCAACATGCATCGCCGCACCCTGCAGCGCATCCTCGCGAAACGCGCGCCGAGGTAAGAGAGCTACACACTCCCCCTCATCCTGAGGAGCCGCGCACAGCGCGGCGTCTCGAAGGATGGACCAAGCAACTCATGGTTCGAGACGACGCTGTGCGCCTCCTCACCATGAGGGATTGAGATAGCTAGAACTCATTCGGCCAGGCTGCATGACCTTGAGGGTCGTGCAGCCTGTTCAGTCTGTGGGCTGCCGTCATTGCAAAACGCAGCATCATCGACTTGCGCGTGGCCGCAGGAAGCTTGTGCTCCGGCGCCTCGCATTGCACATGCGCGCCATAGGCGTCCGCCACGATCAGCCCGGTGTCACCCGGAAAGATCTTGCAGGGCAGATCCTGCGTGAAGGCGAAGAACAGCCGGTCGCAATGGGCGCGGTAGTCCGGCCATTTCTGGTCCGCGCGCAGATCCTCCACCGATGACTTGATCTCGACGATCCAGATCTCGCCCTTCTCGTTCATCGCCACCAGATCCGCCCGCCGCCCCGACGGCAGCGACAGCTCCACCACGCATGAAAATCCGAGCGAGCGCAGCAGGCGCACGGTTCCGCGCGCGATGGCCAATGCCGTCTCGGACTGGCGGCGGTCGAAAATCAGCGTCGGGCTTTGAACGGCGTTCGATTCCATGGCGACGAACTTAGCCGATTTCAGCAGGAGCGCCCAATACGCCCCGCAGACGCCGGCCGCTGGAATGCCGCTGTGCTGCCTCTGTGTTGCCGCACCAAACCAAACCGGCGCCTGAAACCGCAAAGCACGCTCACGCGCGCGTGATCAAGCGAAAGAACCGGAGACATTCCATGAGTTTAGCCCGTATCGGCCGCGTCGCTCTGATTGTCGCTGCCGCAAGTTTGCCGCAAGTCCTGTTCGCGTCGATTTCGCACGCAAAACCCACTGTCGAAGTCGCTTTTGTGCTCGATACGACCGGCTCCATGGCCGGCCTGATCGAAGGCGCCAAGCGCAAGATCTGGTCGATCGCGACCTCAATCCTCGACCAGAATCCGGACGCTGAGATCCGCATCGGCCTCGTCGCCTATCGCGATATCGGCGATGACTATGTGACAAAGAAATTCGACCTCACCACCGACATCCAGGACCTCTACGCCAACCTGCTGCAGGTGCGTGCGCAGGGCGGCGGCGATTGGCCCGAAAGCGTCAACGAAGCGCTCGATGTCGCCGTTAACAAGCTGCAATGGACCAAAGGCAGCGACGCCCGCCGCATCGTGTTCCTGGTCGGCGACGCCCCGCCGCATATGGATTATGCGCAGGACACGAAATACGAGACCACGATGAAAGTGGCGCAGCAGAAGGACATCATCGTCAATGCGGTGCTGACCGGCGGCGCCCGTGATACCGAACGCGTCTGGCGCGATGTGGCCCAGCGCGGCGACGGCCGCTTCATGGCCATCCCGCAGGATGGCGGACAGGTGGTGATCATCGAGACGCCCTATGATGAGGAGATCATCATCCTGCAGAACGAGATCAACAAGACGGTGATTCCCTATGGTCCGCGCGCGTTGCAGAAGCGCACGGAAGACAAGACGCGACAGCTGACGGAGGTCGCGCGCGCGGCGCCGGCATCGGCGTCTGACATGGCGAGCTACATCAACAAGAAAGCGAAGGTGTCGTCGGAGGCCGTGACCGGCGGCGGAGATCTGGTGAGCGACGTGGCCTCGGGCGGCAGGAAGCTCGACGGCATCAAGGATGACGAGCTGCCGGATTCGCTGCGAAAGCTGTCGATGCAGGATCGCACGGCCGAACTCGACAAGCAGATGGCAGTGCGTAAGGAACTGAACACCAAGCTCGCGGCACTGGTCGCCAAGCGCGATGCCTATGTGGCCGCCCAACGCGACAAGACGGCGGCCCCAAAGGCATCGTCGTTTGACCGCGAGGTGGAGGCGACGTTGAAAGTGCAATTGAAGAAGTAGTTCGGACAGAGCGTAGGCCCCTCACCCGGATCGCACGTACGATCCGACCTCTCCCCGGAGGGGAAAGGTGAAGCGGCTACAATGCTCGCCAAAAATCTAGAAACTTCGCAACGACGCTCGGACACCTCTCCCCACCGGGGAGAGGTCGAAACCGAAGGTTTCGGGTGAGGGGCTCTTCCCTCTCGGATAAAAATCGGCATTGTGGCGCGATGACACAGAACGCACCCAAGGCCCAGGCGGGCGGCACCATCATTCCCGTCACGCTGTTTCAGCAGAACTGCATGCTCCTGTGGGATGAAGCCACCCGGCAGGCCGTCGTGATTGATCCCGGCGGCGACGTGCCGCTGATCCTCGAAGCCATCGCGAAAGCCGATGTGAAAGTCGAGCAGATCTGGCTCACCCACGGCCATATCGACCATGTCGGCGGCGCTGCCGAATTACGCGATGCGCTGAAGGTCGAGATCATCGGCCCGCACCAGGCCGACGATTACCTGCTCGACAATGTCGAATCCTCTGGCGCCAATTACGGCATCACAGGTGTTCGCAACTTCAAACCGGATCGCTGGCTCAACGAAGGCGACAAAGTCAGCATCGGCGGGCTCTCCTTCGACATTCTGCATTGCCCCGGCCATTCGCCAGGCAGCGTTGTCTACTACAGCAAGGAGATGAAATTCGCCCATGTGGGCGATGTGCTGTTTGCCGGCTCGGTCGGCCGCACGGATCTGCCTGGCGGCAGCCACGAGACGCTGATCAATTCGATCATGACCAAGCTGATCCCGCTCGGCGATGATGTCGGCTTCATCTGCGGCCACGGTCCGGGATCCAGCATCGGCCAGGAGCGGATGACTAATCCGTTCCTCACCGGGATGGCCTGACCGATCATGCCTGAGGAGCACATACCGAAGGCCGAGATCGCGAGGGACAAGGCGCTCTCAAGACATATCCTGCCGAGCTCCGGCACGATGATTGGTGTCTGCGCCACCGTGATCGGCTTGGTGAAAGTGATGGAGCCCGATATCGGCCCCAGTCGGGTCGATGAATATGCGGCGCTGGCATCGATATTCTTTCTCGCCGGCGCCGTGGCGTCCTATGCATCGATGCGCAATGCGGGCCGACCGCATACAGCGGCGCGCTATGAGGCAGTGGCCGACCAGTGTTTTCTCGGCGGCCTGGTCGCCGTGACGTTGATCATCCTGCTGTTTGCTTACGAAGTGATCTGAGGGCCGGCTAGCCGACGCGATCAAGATTGATCCAGTCGTCAATTTGCGAAGCGGCAATGGTCCGCTTGGGCTGAACGGGATTCAGCGTACCGGCCGTGGCGGTCCAGCCCTTTGCCATGATCTCGCGCGCAAAGACCTTGGCATCGATTTCGGATTTGAATGTTTTGGTGGTGCGGGCCGGCCCCGTCGCGCGGGTATCGGACTTGATCGTCCGGTCCGGTCCAAATGCAACATACCAAGTATCTGGCTTCGTCATCATGGTTTTAGTAACGCCAAATGTGACGAAAAGTTGCACGAGCTGTGGCGCCCCGCAGATTTGTCGCAGTGATTAGTTGGCCTCACAAAACAAGGCAGGCCGCCCGACCGGGACGACCTGCAGTTTGGGAGATGCGTTGCTCTCAATGAGTCAGGTGGACGACTCTTAGTCGATCACTTCGACGATGCGGTGCGAGCGCGGCTCGACCAGCACCGTACGGCCATTCACCACCGTGTAGCGATATTCGCGGGCGGCCGAATATTCAGCCGGCACCTCGTAATAGGTCACACCGCTGGCGGGCAGCACCGCGCCTACGCGGACATCACTGTCATAGGTGTAGGACGGGCGACGCTGATCGACCACATAGCTGCGGAAACGCGGGCGGTCATCGACACCGAGGATGCCGGCAACGCCGCCGACAACACCGCCGACGGTGCCACCGACAATGGCGCCGATCGGGCCGGCCGCACGCTCACCATCGCGTGCGCCACGCTCGATGCCACCGGGAACGCCCTGGGCCTGAGCGATGGCAGGAAGTGCCATCGTGGCAACGATGGCGGCAGTTCCAAGAAGACGGCGGATCATGATGATCTCCATTTTGCGATTGCATATATTGCGGCACGACAAGCGCGTCGCCGGGCAATGGTTCCGGAGATAGAAACGCGGAAACACGCGCGTCGAACGGGAATTTTTCGCGTGCGCGGGGAACCGATTGCCGATGCGGAGATCGGCTAAGTCACCATGGCGCGGATGCGCCGCGACAGCACATCCAGATCGAATGGCTTAGTGATCATCTCCATGCCAGGCAGTAGAAAGCCTTCCGCCATGGCGACGCTTTCGGCGTAGCCGGTGATGAACAGGATCTTGAGATCCGGCCTGGTCTCGCGGGCCTGATCGGCGAGCTGGCGGCCGTTCATGCCGGGCAGGCCGACATCGGTGACAAGCAGATCGATGGTCGGCTCGCGGCGCAATGCTGCCAGGCCCGATGGGCCATCCACGGCTTCCAGCACACGGTAGCCCTCGTCCTGCAGCATCTCGACCACGACCGAGCGCACAACCGGCTCGTCTTCGACCACCAGCACGGTCTCGCCGGCCGATTGATGCTCGTCGCGCTGGCTGCCGGTGATCGCTTCCGACGCAGCGCCTTCATAGCGTGGCAGATAGACATTGACCGTGGTGCCGAAGCCGACGCGGCTGTCGATACTGACATGCCCGTTCGACTGCCGCGCAAAACCATAGATCATGGACAGGCCAAGGCCGGTGCCCTGCCCGATCGGCTTTGTGGTGAAGAACGGGTCGAAGGCGCGTGCCAGCACGTCGGACGTCATGCCGGTGCCGGTATCGGTCACGGCGATGCAGATGTAGTCGCCGGGCGTCAGCGCCGGCGTGTCGGCGGTGATGGTGCCGACGTGAATATTGCGCGTGGCTATGACCAGCTTGCCGCCATCGGGCATCGCGTCGCGCGCATTGATGGCGAGATTCAGCAGCGCGCTTTCCAGCTGGTTGGGATCGCACAGCGTGAACCAGAGATCCGAGGCAGTGGCGATATCGAGATCGAGCTTTTCGCCGATGGTCCGGCGCAGCAGATCCTCCAGCGACACCACCAGCGCATTGGCATCGACCGATTTCGGCACCAGCGGCTGCCGGCGCGCAAAAGCCAGCAGGCGATGCGTCAGTGCCGCCGCGCGATTGGCCGAAGTCATCGCGGCATCGATATAGCGCGGCAGGCTCTCAAGGCGGTTCTGCCCCAACCGCGTCTGCATCAGATCGAGCGAGCCGACGATGCCGGTGAGCAGATTGTTGAAGTCATGCGCAATGCCGCCGGTGAGCTGGCCGACGGCCTCCATCTTCTGCGACTGGCGCAGGGCCTCCTCGGTCGCCTTCAGCCGCTCTGCTGCGGCTTTCTCCTCGGTGATGTCGCGAGCCACGCAATAAATGAGGTCGTCGTCGGGCACGGCGGTCCAGGATAGCCAGCGATAGGAGCCATCCTTGTGGCGCAGGCGGTTCTCGAAGCGCACCGTTTGCTGGCCGGAAGCGAGCCTCTCGACCTCAGCCATGGTCTTGGCCTGATCGTCGGGATGTTCGAGCCAGCGCGAGGTGCGATCGAGCAGATCGGCTTCGCTCCAGCCGAGCACCTGGGTCCAGGCCGGGTTCACGGTGCGCCAAGCGCCGCTGTAATCGGCGACCATCAGGAGATCGCGCGACACGCTCCAGATGCGGTCGCGCTCGCGCGTCTTCTCGCGCACGCGCTCGGCCAGCGTGGCATTGAGCTCGGCGAGCTTGAGCGCAAGTTGCCGCGCCTCCTCTTCACTGCGCAGCAAGGCTTCACGGGCCTGAACTTCCTCGGTGACATCGGTATGCGCGCCCACAAGACGGATCGGCTTGCCATCCTCGTCGCGCTCGATGATTGCCTTGACGGAGATCCAGCGCATCTCGCCGTCGCTCGGACGATGGATGCGATATTCCACCCCATAGTCACGGGCGCCGCTTTTCACGGCCTCGATGAATTTGCGCTCGGTCGCTTCCCGATCGTCGGGATGAACACGGGCCACCCATTCTTCATGGGTCTCATTGGTGGCGTCCGGCGGCAGGCCGTGGATGCGCAGATATTCCGGCGAGCGGCGGTTACGAAAACCGGTGCGCAGATCGACTTCGAGGCCGCCGATCTTGCCGATTTCCTGCACGCGCGCCAATTCGGCCTCGCGTTCGCGCAAAGCGAGATTGGCGTAATGATCAGCGGTGACGTCGCGGCAGATCACCATCACGCCACTGATACCGTCATCGCCATCCAGCGGGCTATAACCATAAGTCCAGTAGCCGTGGGTCAGCTTGCCATTGCGCGTGACGGGGATCTGCTGGTTTTCGTTCCAGGTGGGGCCACCGCCCGACATCACCTGATCCACCTGCGGGCCAACCATGGCCCAGACTTCGTGCCAGAATTCACGGCCATACGCGCCCAGGGCGCGCGGGTGCTGCGCATCATCGAGTGTTTGACGATAGGCATCGTTGTAGAACTGGATGAGATCGTCGCCCCACCAGATGAACATCGGATGATAGGTGTTGAGCAGGATACGAATCGCGGTGCGCAGCCCTTGCGGCCATGTGGATGGCACGCCGATCGACGTGGAACCCCAATCATAGGCCCGCATCAATGCGCCCATTTCGCCGCCGTCGGCGAGGAAATCGACTTGGTTCTCTCTGAGCTCTGCCGCCATATGCGGGAACAATCGATCCGTATGAATTGACGCGCGACGTTAGCCGCGGCGCATCACGCACGCAAATCGCAACGTCCGCGCGCGATCCGGCCAGCGACTATTTGATGAGGCCTGTCGCCTTCAGCGCGCGGGTGATGGTGCCGGAGACGTCGAGTGCCCGCCGGCCTGGGGGATCACGCCGCGCATTGCGACGATCCTGGTCCGCGCGCGGCTGCTGCGGGCGCGACGGTCGGGTGCCCGACTCTTCCAGGGCCGCTGTGTAGATCGGCGCTTGCTTGGTCAGACCAAAAAACTTCGCAATGTGCCAGGAGGATGCGATACCGGCATCGAGCATGAATTTGGTGGCCGCGCCGTACGCGTCCTCCTGGCCCTCGATGGCGAGCGGCGTGCCATGGGCCATTCCAGTGATGGTGTAGGACTCCACCATCGTCTCGCCATCGCCATTCCACCACACGTCGCGCGGATAGCCATCGACATCGCCAGCCGACATCGGCGCATCCGGCAGGCCGTGCAGATCGAGCCATTGCTTGACGATCTCGCCGGCATTGGCGGGATTGACGGTGCGATCGGCGGCACCATGCCAGACCGACACACGCGGCCATGGCCCTTGATGCGGCGACGCCTTGCGGACGAGATCGCCGAGTTCCTGCGCGCTGCGGGTGGGCGCACGATACATTCCGGCCAGCGCTTCCTGCATGGATTGTGCGACGCCATAAGGCAGGCCGGCAATGATGGCGCCGGCAGCAAAGACCTCCGGATAGGTGGCAAGCATCACCGAGGTCATGGCGCCGCCGGCCGACAGGCCGGTGATATAGATGCGGGCGGGATCGACGCCATGGGCGATGGCGGCATGTTCGACCATCTGGCGGATCGACAGCGCTTCGCCGCTACCGCGCGCGATATCTTCGGGCGTGAACCAGTTGAAACACGTGTTGCTGTTATTGGCGCGCTTCTGCTCCGGCATCAGCAGCACGAAGCCATAGCGCTGCGCCAGCTTCGACCAGCCGCTGCCGATGTCATAGCCAGCGGCCGTTTGCGTGCAACCATGCAGCACCACAACGAGGGCCGGCTTTGGCGCCAGCCGCTCCGGTGCGTAAACGAACATCTTCAGATCGCCGGGATTGCTACCGAACTCGGTGACTTCATCGAGCGGGCTATCACCGGCGGGAAGCTGCGTACGCCCCAGGCCGTTCATCGCACCCGGCATTTTCGGCAGGTTGCGGAAGAATTCGATGTTATCGGCGAGGGACACGGCAGCTCCTAGGGTCGGCGTGCTTATACAACAGCACCGACGACATATGGTTGCTGCACTGCAAAATAATAGCGATTCGCTCGCAAAAACCCATCAACCAAACGCGATCTGGGGAGATACTTTGCAAGAAAGGTATTATGAGAAGCCCTGCATGACAGGTCATGCAGGGCAGAGGCACCGACGGGGCCTAATTCTTCTTCATCATCATGTTGTTGTCCTTCTTCATGCCGTCCTTGTGCATGGAGTCTTTCTTCATGCCGTCTTTCTTCATGCTGTCCTTGGCCATGCCCTGCGACGCGCCGTCGCTCTTCTGCATGCCTCCGCCCATCTTGGAGTCCTGCGCCATGGCAGCGAACGGGGTTACTCCAATGGCAACGGCGCAGACGGCGGCGAGAACGGTTTTCTTCATGGTCGTTTCTCCCAGGTGAGCAACGTCGCTCGACGTCATGTCGAACGTCACGGTCCTCCCCTCTCCCTACGCGCAGACGCGGCGAACGTTACATCCCAGGCCAAAGGACTGTCGCAAATCCGTTGTAGAGATGTCGGCTCACACCGTCTGGCCTGATTGCTGCATGAGTTTGTAGCCGGCTCATTTCCCTCCGAGACATTGCCCCATGCATGACTACGATATGATCGTCATCGGCTCTGGCCCATCGGGCCGGCGCGCAGCCATTCAGTGTGCCAAGCTCGGAAAATCGGTGCTGGTGGTGGAGAAAGGACGGCGGGTCGGCGGGGTCTCGGTGCATACAGGCACGATCCCCTCCAAGACGCTGCGTGAAACCGTGCTTAACCTCTCCGGCTGGCGCGAGCGCGGCTTTTACGGGCTCGGCTATCGCGTCAAGCAGGATATCGGCGCACAGGATCTGATCGCGCGGCTGCACAAGACGCTCAATCACGAAGTCGAAGTGCTGGAGCATCAGTTCAGCCGCAACGGCGTGCGCACCGCGAACGGCGAAGCACGCTTCACCGGCCCGCACGACATCGAGATCCTCTCGGAACGCGGCGATATCAAACGGGTCACCGGCGCAAAAATCCTGATCGCCTGTGGCACCCGGCCTTTCCGTCCGGATTACGTGCCGTTCAATGGCAGTAGCGTGCTCGATAGCGATGAAGTGGTCGAACTGCCAAAGCTTCCCCGCAGCCTCGCCGTGGTCGGCGCCGGCGTGATCGGCGTCGAATATGCGACCATCTTCAGCGCGCTCGACGTGGCGGTGACGCTGATCGAGCCACGATCGAGCTTTCTGGATTTCATCGACAAGGAGCTGATCGGCGAGTTCATGCATGAACTGCGCGATCGTAATGTCGCATTGCGGTTGGGATCGAAGGTGTCATCAATCAGACTGGCCGAGAGCGGGCATATCGTCACTGACCTCGCCGATGGTCGCCATGTCACGTCCGACATGCTGCTCTTCGCCGCTGGCCGCGTCGGCGCAACCGACGCGCTAAAGCTCGACTCCGCCGGCATCGAGGTCGATCATCGCGGCCGCATCAAGGTGGATCCGACGACCATGCAGACCAATATCCCGCATATCTATGCGGCCGGCGACGTGATCGGCTTTCCGTCGCTCGCCTCCACATCGATGGAACAGGGTCGCGTCGCTGCCTGCCACGCGCTTGGCATTGACGCGCATGCGCCCCCGGAATTCTTCCCATATGGCATCTATTCGGTGCCGGAGATCTCGACCACGGGCCTCACTGAAGAGGAAGTGCGCGAAAAGGGCATTCCTTACGAGGTCGGTATCGCGCGTTTCCGCGAGACCTCACGTGGCCATATCATGGGGCTGAACACCGGCATGATGAAAATGATATTCTCGACCCGTACCAAGCGTCTGCTGGGCGTGCATATTCTGGGCGAAGGCGCCACGGAGTTGATCCATATCGGCCAGGCCGTGCTCAATTTGAAGGGCACCATCGACTACTTCATCCAGAACACGTTCAACTATCCAACGCTGGCGGAAGCCTACAAGATCGCCGGGCTGGACGCGTGGAACAGGATGACGGCGAAATAGACCCGTCATCAGTTCAGCTTCACGACCTCCACGCGCCGGTTCTTGGCGCGCCCGTCATCGGCATCATTCGATGCTGCGGGCGCCAGCATGCCGACGCCGGCCGCGCGCAGGCGTTTGCCGTCGGCGCGGTAACTGGCGGTCAGCGCAGCAACCACTGCTTCCGCGCGACGGCGGGACAGATCGAGATTGTAGTCGTAAGCGCCCTGATTGTCGGTATGGCCCACGATCAGCACGGCGAGCTTCGGATCGGATGACAGCAAGCCTGCGATTTCCTGCAAAGTCGGCGCCGACTCCGGCTTGAGATCCGACTTCGCGGTATCGAAGAAGATTCCGTATAGCGCGACACGGCCGGTCGAGCCGATCGTCTTCGCCATCTCGTCGGCCTTCACCACCACCATCTTCTGCTCGCGCGGCTTCGGCTCCACGACATGCACCAGCGCGACCGTCCGCTCGTTGAACGCCTTGCAGTAGAGATCGTCTTTCACCTGGAACGTATGCACGGTGACGTAAGCCTCGCCGCCGGGCTGCGGAATTTTTGCCGCGAAGAAACGCTGATCATCGATACCTGATGCCAAAGCGCATTTGCCGTTGGAGAAATCGGCATCCTTGATCTGAGCTTCGGTGACGAAATGCATCATCAAGCTCATATCGCCGCCGCCACCCGAGCTCGCGCGGGTCGCTTCGCCGCCGCAATCCTCGCCCTTGCAGCTGAACAGGACTTCGCCGCCGGCCGATTTCACCACATCCTGATAGTTGCGCAGCACTTCCAGCGGCGAGCGGTTGGCGGGCAGCAGATAGGCGATGCGTGTTCTTGCGCCCTCGACCTCAAGCGCCTGCTTCGGTTTGTAAATCTGGTTGTTCATCCGATCGCGTTCGCTCTCGCCGGCCTTTTCCAGCTTCGACAGCGGGATCGTCAGATCGGTGAAGGCCAGCCGTTCATAACTGACGATGAATGAACCGTCATAGCGCTTGAGCAACACATTATCACGCGCGTTTGGAATATCCTTGGTGGGAATCGTGGCCTCAGCGAATGAGCCACCAGCGCCGACCAGGCAGAAAAGACCAAGCATCAGAAGGCGTCGCAGCATCGGTGACATATCTCCGTGGCACTGACGGACACGATCACCATTCAGAATGCGGACACAAGAAAACTCGTCAGTGGCTGAACGCCGCGCAGCCATGTCCGGATTTCGTTGAACCGAACATGGCTGCGCAGTGACTTATTCGATCGCCTTTGCGGGCGATCAGCCCCACGGGCCACGACGCGGCGCATTGCCGCCATTCCACGGGCCGGTCGCGGCGGGCGCTACCGGTCGCTGCTGCAGCGTGCCGCCGCGTGCGCCCATCTGGCTCGCCAGCTGCTGCAGCGCCGCGATTCGGTTTTGCGTGGCCGGATGCGTCGTGAACAGACTGTCCATGGCCCGGCCCGACAGCGGATTGATGATGAACATATGCGCGGTCGCCGGTGCGCGCTCGGCATCCTCATTCGGGATCTGATGCGACGCGTTTTCGATCTTGGCCAGCGCCGAGGCGAGCCACATGGGCTGGCCGCAGATGCGTGCGCCCATCTCGTCCGCCGCATATTCGCGGGTGCGGCTGATCGCCATCTGCACCAGCATGGCGGCGAGCGGCGCGAGGATCATCAGCGCGATCTGGCCGATCATGCCGGGACCATTGTTGTTGCGGTTGCCGCCAAAGAACATGCCGAACTGGGCGATCATCGAGATCGCACCGGCAATGGTGGCGGTGATGGTCATCAGCAGCGTGTCATGATGCTTGATATGCGCCAGCTCGTGCGCAACCACGCCGGCGAGCTCTTCGCGCGACAGCTGCTGCATCAAACCGGTGGTGACGGCGACCGCGGCATTTTCCGGATTGCGGCCGGTTGCAAACGCGTTCGGCTGCGGGTTGTCCATGATATAGACCTTGGGCATCGGCAGACCGGCATTGTGGGCGAGCTCACCGACCATGCGATACAGGTCCGGCGCGTTGCGCGCGTCCACCGGCTGCGCGCCGTGCATCGACAGCACCGCGCGATCCGAATTCCAGTAGGCGAACATGTTCATGCCGGCGGCAACCACCAGCGCGATCATCGCGCCTGACGCGCCGCCCATGAGATAGCCAACGCCCATGAACAAAGCGGTCATGCCGGCCAACAGAATAGCGGTCTTGAAATAGCTCATTGGTCCTCCTGCCCGCCTGCATCAGCAATGCGGTGCAGGCTTAAAATGGTGATGGCAGTGATTGTTCCGCAAGGCGGCACGATGCGGCAGCGCGTCGCGGCCATGCTGCCAAATGCATTGACGCCGCCAATGGCAGCCATAGGCTGCGGACAACGAAAAACATTACAAAGAGGAAACCTCCATGGCTCGCGTGAAGTTCGGCGCCTTTCTCGCTCCCCACCATCCGATCGGCGAACATCCGATGCTGCAATTCCGGCGGGATCTCGATCTGGTCGAGCAGCTGGATTCACTCGGCTATGACGAATTCTGGTGCGGCGAGCATCATTCCTCTGGCTGGGAGATGATCGCCTCGCCGGAGATGTTTCTGGCCGCCGCCGGCGAGCGTACCAAGCGGATCCGGCTCGGCACCGGCGTGATCTCGCTACCCTATCATCACCCCTACAATGTCGCCCAGCGCATGGTGCAGCTCGACCATATGACCGGCGGGCGGGCCATCTTTGGCTCCGGGCCGGGCGCGCTCGCCTCCGATGCGCATACGCTCGGCATCGATCCGATGACCCAGCGCGATCGCCAGGACGAAGCGATCGACATCATCCGCCGGCTGTTCAAAGGCGAGCGCGTCACGGCCAAGAGTGACTGGTTCACCATGAATGACGCTGCACTGCAGATCCTGCCGCTGCAGGAAGAGATGCCATTCGTGGTGGCGTCGCAGATCTCGCCGTCGGGCATGACGCTGGCCGGCAAATACGGGATCGGCATCATATCGCTCGGCTCAATGTCCACGCAGGGACTGATGGCGCTGCCGACCCAATGGGGCTTTGCCGAGGATGCCGCCAAAAAGCACGGCACCACGGTGGACCGGGCCAACTGGCGGGTGCTGTTGAGCTGGCACATTGCCGAGACACGCGAACAGGCGGCGCGCGAGGCCGGGCCGGGGCTGATGCGCTGGCATAACGAATATACGGTGAAGACGCTGCAGCGGCCGGGCGTGCAGCCGTTCAGCTCACCCGAAGATGCCGTCGAGAAGACGGCGGGTGGCGAGAATGCCGCCTCGACCATCGGCACGCCGGACGATCTGATCAAAACCATCAAAAACCTGATGCAGGTGTCGGGTGGCGTCGGCACCATTATCGGCTTCGTGCACGACTGGGCCAATCCGGAAAACACACGGCGCAGTTGGGACATGGTGGCGCGCTATGTTGTGCCGGAAATTAACGGCTATATCGCGAGCCTGCGCAAGTCGCAGACCTGGGTGATCGAGAACCGTGAAATCTTCGAGCGCGCAGGACAGGCCGTGATGGCAAAAATCATGCAGAACGACAAAGCCGCAGCGGCACTGCCGCTGACTGGACCAGGACGCGTGGCGATCCCGACGGTGAATGCACCGGATTTGCGGAAGGGATGAGGCGACGACCTCAACTGTCATCACCCGCGAAAGCGGGTGATCTGATAAACACTCCTGTCAGTCAAATGCGTAGGCTGCTGTGTCTACTGGATCGCCCGGTCCGGCCGGGCGACGACAGTGGAGGCTCTTGCGATATAAACGAGTCCTACTTCCCGTAATATTCCTGCGTGGTCTCCCACGCCGCTGCCTGCAGGACCCCAGCCGTCGCAGCATCGAGGCCGGCGCGATACGGACTGCCGACCGGCGAACGGCCCGTCAAAGCCGTGAACACCACGCAGGATGCGAGATAGGTCCCCGCCATGCTCGGATGACGCTTGTCGGGCTGATACAGATTGAGCTCAGGCTGTTTCGCCCGCACCTTGGCAAAAGCCAGCCCCGCCGGGATCACCAGCGCATCATTGGCATTGCCGGCCACCGTATAGGCCTCCGCCAGTTCCGCTGTCATTTCGGGCTTGTCGAGATAGGCCCATGACATGAAGAAGATCGGCCGGGCGCCATGCGCGCGCACGATATCCGCATCCTTCTTGGCATAGTCGGTGAAGACCGATTTCAGCTTGGGATGGATCGGACATTGGCTGCAATCCATCATGATGGCCGCATCGAACAACTTGTCGCGCTTGTTGAAGATGATGTTGTTGTTGTCATCGAATGAATAGGAGGCGATGGCGTTCGGCCGGAAATAACTTTCGACATCGTGCCATTCGAAGCCGGAACCACCGATTGTGACGGAGGTCGCCTGATAGCTGGCTCGGTTGGCAGGATCGGCTGCGCGGACCATCGCCAGCACATGGCTGTGCATGCTGTTGTTGAAATAGAAGAAGCTGTTGCCGATGAAGATTTCGGTCTTCGGGAAATCCGGGCCGAGCGTGGTAACCTTCGGTTTGGTCTGCGCCCATGCCGAATGGACGTCGAAAGTCACGGCGACAAGGGCCGCGAAGACAATGCGGATCAGAATGGACATGTCCCTCTCCTTCGCGCAATGCGCTCAATGATTGTCCGTTCCGAACATCTGCCGCATACCGACATAACCGGCTTGCTGCTGACTCCAGTTACGGCCGCCAATCACGCCACCATCGACCACGAGATCGGTGCCGTTGACGAAGCTCGACTCGTCACTCGCAAAGAAGACGGCGGCATGCGCGATGTCGTCCGGCAGGCCGGCGCGCGGGATCGGCTGCGCGGCCTTGAACACCTCGCGCATCTTCGCTGCGGTGTTGTCTGCGTCCTCCACCGAGAGGCCGAGCGCCTTGCCGAAAATGCCGGTGGCAATGGCACCCGGCGAAATGCTGTTGACGCGCACGCCGCTCTCGCCGAGCTCCATGGCCACACATTTGGTAAGATGGATCACGGCAGCCTTGGCAGCGCCATAGACCACCGACGACGAATAGCCGGCAAGATGACCGGCAATGCTGCCATTATTGATGATGCTGCCGGAGCCCTGCTTCTTCATATGTGGCGCGGCGTGTTTCATGCCGAGCATGACGCTGCGGACCAAGGTTGCCATCGCGGCATCGAAGCGATCGACCTCGAGGCCTTCGATGCCGCCGGTCTGGGCGGGACCACCGGCATTGTTGAACAGGCAATCGATACGGCCGAACTGATCGACCGCGAGCGCAATCAGCGCCTTCATCTGCGCTTCATCGGTCACGTCAGTCTGCAGGAAGCGGCAATTGGCACCGAGCTGCCTGGCGAGTGCATCGCCTTCGGCCGCGCGGCGCCCGGCGATCACAATCTTCGCGCCTTCGGCCACGAAGACCTCGGCCGTGCGCAAACCGATGCCACTGGTCGCACCAGTGATGACGGCGACCTTGTTGTCCAGACGTCCCATGAACGCTTCCCCATTCTTGATTTTATGGGGAGCATTTGACGCCGGAGCATGGCCGCGGCGCAAGGCGTATTTCAGTGATTTATTTCACCCGCAGCGAAAGCTTCATCAAGTCTGCCGGTTCGGGCATTCGCATCTGCACGCCGGCCATGATCGGCGCATCGCGGTAATGGCGCACGCCGTTCAGATCGAGCACGAATAGCGGCTGGTGATTGAGCAATTGCACATCTTCCACCATGGCCATGCGGCGATTGTCGAGCAGCCACCAGCGGCCATCGAGGCGGATCGAGGCGACGGCATGGTCTTCCTGGCGCAGCGTATCGCGCAGGATGACAAGACGAAGATCACTGTTGGCGACACCGGTGGCGCGCAAAGCGACGAATTTGGCAATCGCATAATCCTCGCAATCACCGGCACCAGTGGTCAGGAAAGCCAGCGGCGCACGCCAGACATCGGCCTCGCCATAGAGGGCGAGATCATCGCCGGGACGCGCTGCAAGATTGATAGCGCGGTTGATCTCGCCAGCACGGGCGCGACCATCCTTGGCTTTGCCGGCATCGACGATGGCGAGAAACTTTCTCGCAACGGGTGATGTGCATTTGCTGCGATCTTCCTCGCAAAGGGCGAGGACCAGCATCTCATCGTCGATCTGGCGTTCGACGCCGCGCCACTTTTCACTCAGCGCGCTGTCGTCCGGCAGCGTTGTGGCCTGGCGTGAGAACGGCTCAAAGGATCGTAGAATATCCGACGCCTGGAACGGCATCATCGGCGCAGCGACCGCGCTGCCAGCAACAAAGCACAATCCACAAGCGAAAATTGTTGCGCGTATCCTGCGCGACAGACCAAGTTCGAACATCTGAAACACCCCGTCCCGTCCGGGTCATCGGCGAGCCCCCGCTCGCACGTGTCCGGATCATTGATGCGGGCAGCATGGGCGCGGGTGTTTGCCGCCTCGTTAAATGCGGGCAATGGCCCGGCGGTTTCATCGAATGCGGCTAAGCCGACCTCTCGCATTTAGTGACAATTTGAACGATCGCGAGGCTGGGCGGGCATTCTGTCCGCCCGGTTCGGTTCCGGGGGTACCGCGGTTCCGAGGACGGAACCAAATCTTCAGGCTGAAATCAGGGTTAACGAGAATTTACCTTTGAGATCAAACGCCTAGAAGACGCGGATGAAGCGGCATTTCCAATCGCAACGTGCTGCGTACACGTCCACTTTCGCATTGCACCCCGTGGTGGTATGCATGGCTCAATCCTTAGTAAATTCTTAATGATGAGCGCAGGCTTTGAACTACGCCGGCAATTTTGATTTCGGGCTGCTCGGGAACTCGTCTTCCATCGATGAGGGCACTGGCGTTGTCACAACACGCGTTGCCACTGATGCCTCGGCCATCGTCGTTGACGATGCACAATTGCTGTTCGGCGGCGATTACGCGCGCCGGGGCTCCGATCTCGTCTTGTCCAAAGACGGTCATGACCATGTCATCGCCGATTATTTCAAAAGCGCCCAGCGCAAGGCGCTGAGTTCGTCCGACGGGGCGATGCTTTCACCCGATCTCGTCAAGGCGCTGGTTGGAGAAGTGCAAGTCGCCCAGGCCGGCGGTGCGGCAGCCGGTGCGGCGCAGGTGATCGGCTCCGTGAGCAAGCTCGCCGGCTCTGCCACCGCGATCCGCAACGGCGTCTCGGTGATGCTCAATGTCGGCGATAACGTGCAGAAGGGCGATGTCGTCCAGGCCGGCGCGGATTCGTCGCTCAATCTCACTTTCATCGACGGCACCGTGTTCGGCCTTTCGGCCAATGCCCGCATGGTGCTGAACGAGATGGTCTACGATCCGCAAGGGTCGGCAAACTCCTCGCTGCTGAGCCTCATTCAAGGCACCATCACCTTCGTTGCCGGCGAGACCGCGAAGAATGGCGACATGCGTGTCGATACGCCGGTAGCGACCATGGGCATCCGCGGCACCGCGGTTCTGGTCGAGATCGGCTTCGAGGTGCCCGGTCAGGGAAGCGCACCACCGGTGAAATTCCAGGTGCTGGTGGAGCCGAACGGCCGCACCGGCTCTTACGTGCTCTACAATAAGAACACCGGCGCCATCATGGGCACGGTGAACCAGGCCGGACAGGTGACATCCATCACCGGCGGTGGTGACCTGTCGGTTGGCACGGCCGAACCGCTGTCCTCCATCGCCCAGTCGATCATCCAGCAGACCCTGCAGCAGTATTTTCCGAGCTATGTGCCGAATGCCAACCCGCGCAGCGGCGGTGGCGGCGGTGGTTCGACGCCGTCAGACCCCAATTCCGGCACCAACCCCGACCCGCTGAAATTCGCACCACCGCCAGAGCCCTTCCCCGGCCAGCCATTCCAAGTGCCGATCAACCTGCCCGGCAGCGACATCAATACGCCGCCCGTCAATGTCACCATCACGCGCTTCAACACTGCGCCCACGGTGACCGTGACGCCGGTGGTGGTCGTGCTGCCGCAGGACCAAAACAGCTTCGAGATCGGCAAGCAGGTCACCATCACCGATCCGGACGCTGGCGATGTCGCCACGCCCTATGTGCCGGGCAGCGCGCGGATCATCTCCGCGACCGGCCCCAATGGCACGCCCGCCTCGCTGAACTTGAAATCGCTGGTGACAGTCGATCCGCAGACGGGTCATGTCACCTATGATCCAGCGGCGTTCAAGTTTCTCGGCGCTGGGCAGAAGGCGGTCTATGTCATTGAGTTCGACAGCCAGTCCGGCCCGGACACGACGCATCAGACACTAACCTTTACCGTGGACGGGACCAATGATGCGCCGGTGGTGACCGCCGCGCTGACGGGTGCTGTGCATCAGGGCGACACCGCACAGGTGTTCGATCTCGTCGCCGACGCGTCCGATCCGGATCTCGGCGATACGGCGACGCTGAGCGTCACCAATATCCATTATACGCTTAACGGCAACCAGATCCCGGCCGCGCCGAACGGCGTGACATTGAACGGCGCCCAGCTACATATCGATCCCGCCGCCTTCGCCTATCTCGGCGCAGGCCAGATCGCCACGCTCGTGATCGCATATAGCGTCACCGACGCGCACGGCGCGAGCGTCACCCAGACCGAAACGATCACCATCACGGGCACCAATGATGCACCGGCGATCAATACCGCTCAAACTACGGCAACAGCCGAAGCGCAGAACCAGGGCACTGCGGTAACCGCGCAAGGGACGATCGCCTATACCGACGCCGATCTTACAGACACGCATGACGCCAGTGTCGCCGATGATGAAACGGCTATCGGACAACTGGTGCTCATTCCCGCTCCCAATGGCAATGCGTTTAACTGGAGCTACTCTGCCGATCCGGCCGAGATTGCTGCCGCATTGCTAGCGAGCGAGGACGGTGTCTTTAGCCAAACTTTCCTGGTGACCATCGCCGACGATCACGGCGGCAGCGTCACGCAGACGGTCACCGTGACAATTACCGCGAATGTTTGGACGAGTGGCCCAACGCCGCCGCTAACGCGTACGGCTGTAGAGACCGACAGGCCGATCGGCAATAACGATTGGAACAATCCGGACAACTGGAGCCAAAAGCAGCCGCCCGACGCCACGCAGTTTGTCTTGTTTCAAAGCGATACCTACGCCACCGTCAATCTGAGCGACGATGTCACGATCGGCTCGCTGCTGATCGATGACTGTGCATGGATCACGCTGACCAGTTCGGGCGCCACTCATAAGCTCACCGTGACCGATACATTCGTCAATGCCGGCCACATTGAACTCGCTCCGGGCATGTCGCTGCAGGTCAGTGGTTATGTGCAGAACAGCGGCACACTGGTGATCGACGACGTCTGCACGCCGGCCGGCGCAGCATTGGTGATCGATGGCACGGTTACACTCGGGGGCGGCGGCACGGTCACGCTAGACGGTTTCGCCGACCGCATCGTTGGCGCGCCAACGGGCGACAAAAACCATGCCAAACTGATCAACCTGGATAATGTCATCGAAGGCTACGGCACGCTCGGCGACGGCCGGCTCGATATTTTGAACCTGAAGCTGGGCAGCATTGTCGCTGACAGCTATTACAAGCTCACCATCGATGTCCGCTTCGCCGATTTCATCAATTGGGGAACAATCGAATCCAATGACTGCGGTGGCCTTGAGATCAAGGGTGATCTCGTCAATTACGGCGAACTCCACGCCTATTCCGGTTTGCTCAAGATTGATGGCGATCTGACGGGCTGGGGCAGCGCCAAGATTCAGGGCGGCTCGCTGGAATTCGGCGGCTGGTCGAGCGCCAATGTCACATTCAGTGGCGTGAGTCATGACACACTGATCCTCGACCGTGGCTCGCATTTCACCGGAACGGTGTCGGGCCTGTCCTATGGTGACAGTATCGACCTGAAGGGAATTGCGCCCTGGCAGCTTTGGTTCGGCAGTCACAATGGCGTCGTCGATGTGCATTATGGCCGCGGCGCGGATGACTATTTCACGCTGACCGACCCGAATGTGCTCAAGCATCTCGACATTAGCTATGACTATCGCGGTGGTACCGAGCTCACCTGGAAGAACGATGCGCCGGAGATCGATACGTCGGATGTTCATCTCGTCAAAAGGGGGAGCAGCTACACGCTGTCCAACCTGTCTGTCACAGATGCCGACTCGTCGCGGACCGAGCAATACAAACTAGAAATCACCGGCAAGGACTCGTTGACCGCAACGCTGGCGTCGATCGATGATCGCCTCGATGGCAATTTCGCGTCCGTACAGGGCAACGGCGGCCAGGCTATGGTTACAGTCAAGGTGACCGATAGTTTCGGCGCTAGCGATCAAGTCAATTTCATCTTCAGCACCGCGACAACGCCGAAGAACGTTCCCCTGACCCTTACGGGCACCGATGGCAAAGACCTGATCTTTGCCAGCAATCACGACGACACGTTGAAAGGCTTCGGCGGCGCCGATCAGTTCATTTTCCAGTCTGGCACCGGCAAGGACACAATCAAAGACTTCCAGGTCGGCATCGACAAAATTGAACTCGATGGCATTCGCGGCGCGCCGGGCCTGTCCGGGCCGCTGGCAGAGCTTCAATTCCAACTCTGGAAACTGAGCGGCGGCATCGAGCAACACGGTTATGACACGATCATCCATCTCGATGGGCATAATTCCGTGACACTGGAAGGCGTGAAGTCATGGCAGCTGCATGCCAGCGACTTTATCGTGCACAATCAACCGAGCATGGTTTAGTCGCAGTTCCGACCATTAACCCTCTCGCATCCACCGCCTGCACAAACGAGCCGATCAATGGCATAATGCCGCGCATCGGGGCTTGAAGACTGGACCTGAGCCGGCGCATGACGTCGGAGCCGTGACGGCCACGTCCAGATGATCCGCAAAGGTTTGACCATGCAGCGTGCATTGACGCAGCGTAGTTCGGCACGACCCTCCAGCCCACCGGCGCGGACCGAGCTTGGCAATGCCTTGCGCGCCTGCCGCGGCGCCTTTTTGGGCGTCGGGCTGATGAGCTGCATGATCAACATCCTGTATCTCACCGGCTCGTTCTTCATGCTCGAAGTCTATGACCGGGTGCTGCCGAGCCGCAGCGTGCCGACGCTGGTGGGGCTGATCGTGCTCGCTGGCGGGCTCTACATCGCACAGGGCGTGCTCGACCTGCTGCGGGGGCGCATTCTGGTGCGGATCGGTTCCTCGCTCGACGAAGCCCTGAGCCCACGCGTGTTCCAGACCGTGGTGCGGTTGCCCCTGCTGGCCGGCAAGAGCAATGAAGGCCTGCAGCCACTGCGCGATCTCGACAATGTCCGCTCTTTCCTCTCCGGACAGGGACCGAGCGCGCTGTTCGACCTGCCCTGGCTGCCGCTCTATCTCGCCATCTGCTTCGCCTTCCATCCCATGATCGGCGTCACCGCGCTGGTCGGTGCATTGCTGCTGGTGGCACTGACCGTGCTCACCGAATTCATGACCCGCACGCCAGCACAGGAAGCCGCCAGTCTTGCCGCCAGGCGCGGCAGCATCGCGGCATCCGGCCGGCGCAATGCCGAAGTCGTGGTCGCCATGGGTATGGCCGGCAGGCTGGCGCAACGCTGGAAGGATGCCAACGAAACCTATCTGGCCGGCAATCAGCGCACCAGCGACGTCGCTGGTGGGCTCGGTGCCATCGCCAAGGTGATGCGCATGATGCTGCAATCTGCCGTGCTCGGTGTCGGCGCATATCTCGTGATCAATCAGGAAGCCACCGCCGGCATCATTATTGCCGGCTCGATCCTCAGCGCCCGCGCGCTGGCGCCGGTGGACCTCGCCATCGCCCATTGGAAGAGTTTTGTCACGGCGCGCCAGAGCTGGCATCGGCTGAACGGTCTACTCCACGTGCTGCCCGAGCAGTCGCCGCTCACGCAACTGCAGAATCCTCGTGACACGCTTAGCGTCGAGACCGTCAGCATTGCCCCGCCAGGCGAACAGCGTGTCACCGTGAGCGATGTCACGTTTGCACTGAAGGCCGGCAACGGACTCGGCATCATCGGACCGTCCGGCTCCGGCAAATCGTCGCTGCTGCGGGCGCTGGTCGGCGTGTGGCGGCCGGTGCGTGGCCATGTCCGCCTCGATGCGGCGGCCATCGAACAATGGGCACCGGACGATCTCGGCCGCCATATCGGTTATCTGCCCCAGGATGTGGAACTGTTCTCCGGCTCCATCGCGGATAACATCAGCCGCTTCGATCCCGACGCCAGGGATGACGACATTATCGATGCCGCAAAGCAGGCCGGCGTGCATGAGCTGATCGTGAGCATGCGGGAAGGCTACGACACTGAAGTCGGCGACCATGGCAGCGTACTTTCCGCCGGCCAGGCACAGCGCATCGCGCTGGCGCGGGCGCTGTACGGCAACCCGTTCCTGATCGTGCTCGACGAACCGAATTCCAATCTCGACACCGATGGCGACGAAGCGCTGACACGCGCAGTACGTGCCGCCCGCACGCGCGGCGCCATCGTCGTCGTGGTGGCCCATCGCCCGATCGGCATCGAGGGCGTCGATATGCTGCTGGTAATGAAGGACGGTCGCATGCAGGCTTTTGGGCCGAAGGAAACCGTGCTCGGCCAGGTGCTGCAGCGCCCGGCGCCGCAGCCGATCAAGATCGTCGCCGATGGCGGAGTGGCCAAGCCATGACGACAACCAACACGCCTTCACAGCGCTCCATCCGTTTTCACCTGATCATCGGGCTCGCCGTAGTCCTTATACTAGGCGGCGGCCTTGGTGGCTGGGCTGCAACCGCACAGCTCGCCGGCGCGCTGATCGCGCCGGGCTCGGTGGTGGTCGATACCAACGTCAAGAAAGTGCAGCACCCGACCGGGGGCGTGGTCGGCGAAGTTCGCGCGCGCGATGGCGACATCGTAAAGGCTGGCGACGTCGTGGTGCGGCTGGATGACACCGTGACCAAAGCGGGCCTCGCCATTGTCACCAAGAACCTCAACGGTCTGTGGGCGCGCGCCGCACGACTCGAGGCCGAACAACGCGGCGCCGATCGCATCACCTTCCCGCCGCAGCTACTGGATCAGATCGCGGACGAGGACGTGAAGAACGTCATCGCCAGCGAGACGAAACTGTTCAATGTCCGCTCGACCGGTCGGGTCGGCCAAAAACAGCAGTTGCGCGAACGTATCGCTCAGTTGAATGAGGAAATCTCCGGCCTGATCGCACAGGAAGCTGCCAAGACCCGCGAGATTGCGCTGGTGGAAAAAGAACTGGTCGGTGTCCGCGGTCTGTTCGACCAGCAATTGGTGCAGATTTCACGTCTGACCGTGCTGGAGCGCGACGCTGCCCGCTTGGCGGGCGAGCGCGCGCAATTCATCGCGGCGCGAGCACAAGCCAAGGGCAAGATCACTGAAATCGAACTGCAGATCTTCCAGATCGACAAGGATCTGGTCAGCGAGGTCTCGAAGGATCTGCGCGAAACCAATGACAAGATCGGCGAATTCGTCGAACGCAAGGTGACCGCAGAGGACCAGTTGCGCCGCATCGACATCCGCGCGCCGCAAGACGGCGTGGTGCTGCAATCCAATGTCCATACGGTCGGCGGCGTCATCACCGCCGGTGATACCTTGATGCTGATCGTGCCGCAGACCGACAGTCTCTCGGTGGAGGCCCGTGTCAATCCGCAGGACATCGACAAGCTGATGATCGGTCAGAAGACCGTGCTGCGCCTCACCGCCTTCAACCAGCGCACCACGCCTGAATTGAACGGCGAAGTCAGTCGTGTCTCCGCCGACACGACAACCGACCAGCGCACCGGGCAGGCCTATTACACGATCCGCATCTCACTGCCGCCGTCGGAGGTGACGCGGCTGGGCGATGTTCGCTTGATCCCCGGCATGCCGGTGGAAGCCTTCGTGCAGACCGGCGAGCGCACGATGCTCTCCTATCTCGCCAAGCCACTCAGCGACCAGTTCATGCGTGCGTTCCGCGAGAAGTGATGCACGCATCATGAAACTTGCTCGGCGACTGAGACGGCTGGCGCGGCGGTTCGGCAAAGCCCGCGCCTTTTGCGTCGTGCTGCTTTTCGCACTGGCTGCGCTGCGAATCGCCGACATCCCCGCGCTTGAAGAGCTACGCCTGCGCAGCTTCGACACCTATCAGGTAATCGAGCCACGGGTGAAAACCGTGAAACCTGTCGCGATCGTCGATATCGACGAAAAGAGCATCCAGAAATACGGTCAGTTCCCATGGCCGCGGACTCTCCTCGCGGACCTCGTGAACAAGCTGCGGATGGCAGGCGCAGTGGTGATCGCCTTCGACGTGGTATTCCCCGAGCCTGACCGGCTCAATCCCGATCTCGCAGCGAATACATTTGCCGGCCTCGACGACGACACGCGTGCGCGCCTGAAGGCGCTGCCGAGCAATGACCAGGTCTTCGCCGACGCCATCAAGCGATCGCGCGTCGTACTTGGCGAATCTGGCCTTCCCTACGTTTTGCGCGAGCTCGACAAGAAACTTCCCGTGACCGGACTGGCGACGCTGGGCGGAGAGCCGCAGCCTTTCATGCTGAATTTTCCCGGCCTGCTGCGCAATATCGAGCTGATCGAGAATGCTGCGTCCGGACGCGGTATCTTTTCGATCCGCAACGAGCGCGACGGCATCGTGCGTCGCGTGCCGATGTTGATGCAGACGCAGGGCATCATCATGCCCTCGCTCAGCTTCGAGATGCTGCGCGTGGCCTCCGGCAACGACACCATCCTGGTGAAATCCGACCGCGCCGGCATCAAGAGCGTCGGCGTGCGCGGCCTCGAAATCCCCACCGACCGCAACGGCCAGCTCTGGGTTCATTTCGCCAAACATGATCCGAGCATCTATGTCTCGGCTGCCGATATCCTCGACGGCACCGCACCGCCACAGGCTCTGGCCCGCAAGCTGGTGCTGATCGGCACATCGGCAGTGGGGCTGCTCGACGTCAAGACAACACCGTTGGACGCCTCAATGCCGGGCGTGGAAGTCCATGCGCAGGTCCTAGAAAGCGCGCTGACCAAGACCATCCTGTCGCAGCCGAATTATGCGATCGGCGCCGAACTGCTCACCGCGATCATCCTCGGCATCATCGTGATCTGGCTGGCGCCGATGTTCGGCCCAATCACACTGGTGATCATGGGATCGATCTTCGCGGCGCTGGTGATCGGCACGTCGTGGTATTTCTTCCAGCAGCAGCGCCTGCTGATCGATTTCACTTACCCGCTGCTGTCCACGACGCTGATCTATCTGATCCTCATCTTCAGCAATTTCGTCCGCGAGCAGGCGCAGCGCCGCCGTATCCGCTCGGCCTTCAGCCAGTATCTGTCGCCTGCCCTCGTCGCGCAGCTCGCGCAATCACCCGAGAAGCTCAAACTCGGCGGTGAGGAGCGCGAAATGACCATCATGTTCTCGGACGTGCGCGGCTTCACCACCATCTCGGAGTCCTACAAGCACGATCCGCATGGCCTGACCACGCTGATGAACCGCTTCCTGACACCGCTCACCAATGCGATCCTCGATCGCAAAGGCACTATCGATAAATATATGGGCGACGCTATCATGGCGTTCTGGAACGCGCCGCTCGACGATCGCGAGCACCAGATCAATGCCTGTCATGCCGCTCTCGACATGCTGGAGAAGATCGAAGCGCTGAACAAACTACGCGAGGATGAGGCCGCCCATGGCGGGCACGTCTACATCCCGCTGAATGTTGGTATCGGCCTCAACACCGGCATTTGCGTGGTCGGCAATATGGGCTCCGACTTGCGCTTCGATTATTCGGTCCTCGGCGACAGCGTGAATCTCGCGTCACGGTTGGAGGGGCAGTCCAAGGAATACGGTTTTCCGATCATCGTGGGATCGAAAACTGCGCTTGCGGCAAAGGACAAATTCGCGATTCTCGAACTCGATTTCATCATGGTGAAAGGAAAAACCGAGCCGGAAGTGATCTATGCCGTCGCTGGCCGTGAGGATATGGCACGATCGGAACGCTTCCAGCAATTGCGCAACCTCACCATCGAGATGCTCGCCTGCTATCGAAATCGCGACTGGGACGGCGCGCTGTTTGCCATCGAGCGAGGGCGTGGCTCGGATGCCGGCCATCAGCTGGAAGCGCTATACGGATTGTACGAGAAACGGCTTCACACCTATCGCGACAGCCCGCCTCCGGCGGACTGGAATGGCGCATTTGCGCTGCTGACCAAATAGATGATCAAATCTCCCGTAACGCCCGCGGCGTCGGCAAGCTCACTTCCGCGAGCTTGAGATTATCCTCGTTCTGATCGATCGCCACATATTGCCCGTCCCAATAGGTCAGGGCCGTGTGCGGGGCGGCCGTCACGACATCGCGAACCCGGCCGATAACGATGGCGTGGGAGTGACGCTCGATCACTTCCTCGACTTCGCAATCGAGGGCCGCGAGCGCGCCAGATAACAGCGGCACGCCGGTAGCACGCGTTATCCATTGCGCGCCCGTAAAACGATCTGCCCCCTTGAGGCCTCCCTTGCCGGAGAAACGCTCGGCGACATCGACTTGTTCGGCGGAGAGAATGTTGACGCCGAAAGCACCGTAGCGCTGCAGCAGTGGCCAGGAGGAGGACTGCCGGTTGACGCTGACGATCAGCGTCGGCGGCTCGACCGAGAGCGACGATACGGATGTCACCGTCATGCCGGTGATGTCCTTGCCGCGTCCGACGGTGATCACGCTCACGCCGCCCGCAAGCGAACGCATCGCGCCCCGGAACGCATCGGACGATGCATCGCGATCGAAGGTGATGTTGCGCACAATAGAGTTCATGGCGTCCTCGCGGGTAATGACTAGACGTCCGTGCCGAGCAGGTTGCGGAGGATTTCACCCTCGAGCGCGGCCTGATCTGCAGCACCATGCTGGCGCGGACGTGGAATATCGACAGTGATATCGTGAGCAATACGGCCTTCTTCGATCACCAGAACGCGGTCGGCCAGCGCAACGGCTTCCGACACGTCGTGAGTGACCAGGATCGAGGTAAAACCCTGATCGGCCCAGACGCGGTTGAGGAGGCCCTGCATCGAAATGCGGGTCAATGCATCGAGGGCGCCGAGCGGCTCGTCCAGCGCGAGCACGCGCGGATGACTGACCAGCGCGCGGGCCAGGGCAACGCGCTGCTTCTGGCCGCCGGACAGAACCGAAGGCCACTGATCGCGCTTGTCGGTGAGGCCGACTTCGCCGAGTGCCTGTTCGGCGCGCGCTTTCGCATCCGCCTTGCGGCGATCGCGACCGAGGCCGACTTCCACATTCGACAGCACGCTGGCCCAGGGCAGCAAGCGCGGCTCCTGGAACATGACCCGGATGTCTTCTGCACGCGTATCGTCGCTGAAGCTGATGGTGCCCGCAGTCGGCTTTTCCAGGCCGGCGATCAGGCGCAACAGCGTGCTCTTGCCGCAACCGCTCTGGCCGACAATCGCGACGAACTGGCCGGCGGGAATGTGAAGATCGATGCCGCGCAGGACTTCATTGTCGCCGAACGCCTTGCTCAGACCGCGGATGGTCAGCGCCGCGCCGCGCTTCGACTGCGAACGGCGCGCCTTTTCAGCCAGCGCCTGCTCGACACCGACGGGCGCCTCGACGCGCTGGGCTTCGGCATGGCTGAGACGAAGGGATTGCTGAAGGGTCATGTCAAAACGCTCGCTTTCGAATTCGCTCAGTGTTTCTGAAAAGCCGGATGCCAGGACAAAGTCAGGCGCTCGAGCAGGCGGGAGGCGCTATCGGCGACCTTGCCGAGCAGCGCATAGATCAGGATGCTGAGCACGACGATGTCGATCTGCATGAATTCACGTGCCTGCATGGCCATGTAGCCGAGGCCCGACGAGGCAGCGATGGTTTCCGCGACAATCAAGGTCAGCCACATGATGCCGAGCGCGAAGCGCACGCCGACAAAGATCGACGGCAGCGCGCCTGGGAAGATCACGCGACGGAACAGCTCGCTATTCGTCATGCCATAGATGCGGCCCATCTCGATGAGCTGCGGATCGACGGTTCGGATGCCATGCAGCGTGTTGATATAGATCGGGAAGAACACGCCAAGCGCGACCAGGAACAGTTTTGCCGACTCATCGATACCGAACCACAGGATAACCAGCGGGATCAGGGCCAGATGGGGGACGTTACGCACCATCTGTAGTGTGGTGTCGGTGAGCGTGCTCGACAGGCGCGACAGGCCGTTGGCGAGACCGAAGGCGAAGCCGATACTGCCGCCAATCAGGAAGCCGACGGACGCCCGCCAGAACGACACCCAGATATTCTGGGCGAGCTCACCTGACATGAGCAGCTTCCAGCCTGCGACGGCCACATCGGTCGGCGCCGGCATGACGCGGGATGGCATCAAGCCGGTGACGCTGGCAGTCTGCCACGCCAGCAGGATCACGAGCGGAACAATCCACTGCGCCAGACCATCGATACGCGGCAGCCGCAGACTGCGTGCGCGAGGAAGGATTTCAACGATGCTCATGATGGGATTGCCTGTGGGATTTACGATGCGCTTTGCGCGCGATGCTCATTGGCGACGATTTCGCCGACTGGGCCGGTGCGGGAGCGCAGCGACGTCACGTTGTCGTGGTTCTGCAGCGACAACAGCGGGAAGACGAGTTCGGCGAAGCGATAGGCTTCTTCGAGATGCGGATAGCCGGACATGATGAACGTATCGACGCCGACGTCCTGATATTCCTTGATCCGTGCAGCCACTGTCTCCGCATCGCCGACCAGCGCCGTGCCAGCGCCACCGCGCACCAGACCGACACCGGCCCAGAGATTAGGGCTGATCTCGAGCTTGTCGCGGCGTCCGCCATGCAGCTGCATCATACGCTGCTGGCCGACCGAGTCCTGACGAGCCAGCGTCTTCTGCGCATTGGCGATCACGTCATCGGTGACATACTTGATCAGATCGTCTGCAGCTGCCCACGCAGCTTCGTTAGTCTCGCGCACGATGACATGCAGACGGATGCCGAAGGACAGTTGACGGCCACGCTTTTCGGCCGCCGCCTTCACCCGCGCGACCTTTTCGGCCACCTGCGCCGGAGGCTCGCCCCAGGTCAGATATTTATCCACGCTATCGACGGCGACATCGATGCCGGCGTCCGACGATCCGCCGAAATAAAGCGGCGGGCGGGGCGACTGCACCGGCGGAAAGATCAGGCGACCATCCGCAATACGGATATGCTTGCCTTCGACATTGACCGTCTTGCCAGCAAGCAGATCGTTATAAACGCTCAGGAACTCGCGCGTGACCTCATAGCGTTCGTCATGCGACAGGAAAATGCCGTCGCCAGCATTCTCGACGGGATCGCCGCCGGTGACGACATTGATGAGCAGTCGGCCATTGGTGACACGATCCAGCGTCGCGGTCATGCGTGCAGCGACGGCCGGCGACTGCAAACCGGGGCGCACCGCAACCAAATAGCGTAGACGCTCGGTCCAGGGCGCAACAGCGGAGGCAACGACCCATGAATCCTCGCAGCTGCGCCCGGTCGGGAGCAACACGCCGTAGTAGCCGAGCTGATCGGCGGCCTGGGCGATCTGGCGGAGATAATTGAAATCGACATCGCGCGCACCATGCGCGGAGGCCAGATAGCGGCCGTCGCCGTGGGTCGGCAAAAACCAGAGCACTTTGGCTGGCGACGGATTGCTCATAAAAACGTATCCCAAGCATGTCTATTGCGAATGCAAGGGATGATGGGGACACCTTCTCAACCTGTCGAGACGCCCGCAAAAATAGTGACATGCGCACTGCGACATCCGTCAAGTACGCAGTGTTCGTTTCGTTTTTAGAGCGGGTTGAAGGGCATTTTTCTCCGCGCACAACACCCAATCGGTCGATCACGAGATCGTGGACCGTTCAGTAAGCCCGTCATGCAATTTGGCGGGCGCCTCTCATAGATAAAAAATCTACAAGGCCCGAGAATACGACAAGAACGATCTTCCCTTCCCTCGATTTGAAGGGCGCCATTTCGCAGGGGCCATTGACGTTCTGTTAATGACGTCGGTGTCCTGATCCCACAATTGCGCCAACATTTACACAACTACCGTCTTTCCGAGATCGGTTTAACCAAACTTACAAGGCGTTTTGCGAGGTTCCACAACCATGCAGAATGCATCAGCCCCACAGTTGCCGCCTCCTCCGGAACAGACCGACCAATCTGCCTCGCCTTCGCGCGGCGCGGAGGAATCGCCCCATGACGTGTCCGCTATCGAACTTTCGATGCTGCGTGAAATCGTCCGCATGCTGCCCTCCGCGGTCACGGTCCAGGATGAACAGGGCGAGTTCGTGCTCGTCAACGATGCTGCCGCAGCGCAATTCAACACGGCGCCGGACAGCTTTCTGGCGCATAGCGAGAGTTCGGATTTCCTGAAACAGGCGCTGTCACATCGCCGTGTCACAGCGCTCAACCTGATCGAATCGGGCCGCACCGCGGTGTTCGAGGAGCGCGTCAATTCGGAACTCGACAAGCGCGTTTTCCTCACCACGCACCGGCCGGTGACGATCGGCGAGCGCACATTGCTGCTCTCCACCGCCAGCGATGTGAGCCGGCAGAAGCAGATCGAGGAAGAGCTGTTTCGCCGCGCCTATTACGATGAACTGACCGACCTGCCGACACGGCGCGTGATCGAGAAACATGTCGGCGACCTCATTGCGGAGGACACCGCTTGCCCGGAAGGCGGCTATGGCCATTTCGCGCTGGCCTTCCTCGACATCGACAATTTCAAGCATATCAACGACTATTACGGCCATAGCACCGGCGACGGATTGCTGTTGCAATTCGCCAAGCGCATCGGCCTCGAATTGCGCCCGACAGACATGCTGTCGCGCATCTCCGGCGATGAATTCCTGCTGCTGCTCAATCCGATCCAAAGCCAGCAGGAAGTTGCCGACTATCTGGAGCGACTGGTGCAACGCCTGCGCGCCCCCTTCTTCATTGAGGACTCCGAGGTCTTCGCAACGGCATCGATCGGCGTCAGCCTCTATCCCGAGCACGGCCGGACCTACGACATTCTGCATCAGAATGCGGATATCGCCATGTATCAGGTGAAGAATGACACCAAGGGCGCCGCGGTGTTCTTCAATGCCGGCATGGAAAGCGAAGCGCTCGCCCGCATGGCCACCGAGCAGGCGCTGCGGCTCGCCATTCTCGACAAGCGTTTCTGCTGCGCGTTCCAGCCCAAGGTCGATATCCGCACCAAGGAGATCCAGGGCATCGAAGCGCTGGTGCGCCTGCGCGACGACAAGGGCGTGATCCAGGCGCCCGGCGCCTTCATCAATCTGGCCGTCGAACTCGGCCTGATCGACGAACTCACGCATCTCGTTCTCGCGGAGATCATGAAATCGATCGACCTGATCGACGAAGCCTTCGGCCCCGGCGCCACCATCAGCATCAATGTCGCCGCCAAACAGGCCGGCAATGCCGAATTCATGCGCTCTTTCGCGCGCGCGCTGGAGGATACGGGCTGCCCGACCCGTTTCATGGTCGAAGTCACCGAAGACGCGTTCGTCGCCAAGACGCATTTTCAGGACGATATCCTGCCGATGTTGCGCATGATCGGTGTTGGCGTGTCCATCGATGATTTCGGCGTCGGCTATTCGTCGCTGTCGGCGCTGGCCGATATTACGGCCGACGAGATCAAGATCGATCGCTCCTTCATCACGGACATCCACAAACGGCCGCGCAGCCAGGGCATCCTGCGCGCCATCGAGTCACTCAGCGAGGCGCTGGGCATGAAGGTGATCGCCGAGGGCGTCGAGACTTTCGAGGAGCTGGCCTATTTGCAGGCCGCGACCAAGATCCGCTATGCCCAGGGCTATTACTTCTCCAAGCCGATCTTCCTGGAGGAGCTGCAACCCCAGCCGCAATCCAATAGCGACGTTCGTATGGCATTGGACACGCGACCTTCCGACAGCGCGCGGCCGGCCTATTCGCGGGCCGGTGGACGGGGCTACTGAGCTCCTTTCACGCATTGTCATCCCGTTCGCGCATCCCATCTGTTAAGGGATAGGTCAACGCCGCCTATCGCATCACCCGAGAGCTCCCATGCCCATCCTGCCGCTGTTTCTGAATATTCTCTGGATCGTATTTGGCGGATTGTGGATGGCTGCAGGCTGGGTGCTGGCTGCGGTGATCATGGCCATTACCATTGTCGGCCTGCCCTGGGCGCGCGCCGCCTTCAACATCGCAGCCTATACACTGCTGCCATTCGGCCAGCGTGCCGTGCGCCGCGAGGTCGTGACCGGGCGCGAGGATATCGGCACCGGCCTGCTCGGCTTTCTCGGCAATCTGATCTGGCTGGTGCTGGCCGGCTGGTGGCTGGCCATCGCCCATCTCGTCACTGCGCTCGGCCTTGCCATTACGATTGTCGGCATTCCCTTTGCGTGGGCGCATCTCAAGCTTGCCGGCATCGCACTTTGGCCGATCGGGCGCGCCATCGTACCGGCTTAACGCGCAATCTGTTGAATTGTGACGAATTTTCCCGCCGAGAGTGCATGCTGCATACGCTCGGTTAACTATTCCGCTCAATGGTGATCCGAGGTGGGCCTCGGGCGCCGGAGTGGATATGCGTAAACTTCCTTTCTTGATTGTTGCTGGTTCTGTTTCGGCTGTTGTCGCCGCAGGTGCAGGCGCGTGGCACTTTTTCGGCCCTGCCGATGTCACATCCGCAGCCAAGAGCGACAAGGGCGAGCTGACCACCGCTTCGGTCGATACGCGCTGGCCGAAACCCGCATCGAAAGCCCCCGCCGAACCCGCTCCCAAGGTGCAGGCCGTTGCCGCCGCTCCGAGCGCAGCACCGCTGCCCGCCCAGCCCGCGGTCGAGAAGCGTCCAGCCTATACCAAGCCGGTCTGCAACAATCCGAACGCCCTCGGCGTCTCGCGCACCGTGCAGCTCGACACCACCGGCGGCCCTGGCCTCGGCATGTCGCAATATCGCGATTACGACTTCCTGCAGCCTGGCGAAGTCGTGCTGACCTTCGACGACGGCCCGTGGCCGAATACGACGCCGGCCGTGCTCAGCGCGCTCGCCGCGCAATGCGTGCAGGCGATCTTCTTCCCGATCGGCAAGCACTCGACCTGGCACCCCGCCGTGTTGAAGCAGGTGATCGCCGCTGGCCACAGCGTCGGGACCCATACCTGGTCGCACCAGAATCTTGCGAACAAGAGCCCGCAGGAAGCCATCGACGAAATCGAGCGCGGCATCAGCGCGATCACGCTGATGGCTGGCCAGCCCCTGTCTCCATTCTTCCGCTTCCCGCAGCTGCGACAGACCGCGGAGCTGAAGGCGCATCTCGCTAAACGCAATATCGCAGCCTTTTCGATCGATATCGACTCCGAGGATTTCCGCGTCCACAACGCGCAGAAGCTCGTCGTCTCGATGATGGACAAGCTGAAAAAGAAAGGCAAAGGCATCCTGTTGATGCACGACCTGCACAAGTGGTCGGCCGCAGCGGTGCCGGACCTGCTCGCCCAGCTCAAGGCCGGCGGCTACAAGGTGGTCTTCATCCGCCCGAAGGAGATGCTGACCACGCTGCCCGAATATGACGCCGCGATCCAGGCCGAGCTGCAGCCGGTGAAAACCAGCAAGGCCCGGCCGATTTCGAGCGTCATCCAGACCGTGGATT